>DASPST010000007.1:0-3188 GCA_035623795.1 Terriglobales bacterium | reverse complement strand
AGCTGCGGGTTTGGTTAGACTCCGTGATGGTCAAGAACCTGAGAATACGGCATGACACTTTACTTGGCGGGCGATCCACGAAGGAAAACTTGAAGAATTCAAGGTGCTCGCTGCTCAGTGTATGCGGACGGTTCGTGAACAAGATTCGGGCGCGTTACAGTCGATTGGTTCCTCAATGAAGTGCAAACGGAGTGTGTCGTTCAAGAGATCACACAGACTCGGAAGCGGTCTTGGAGCACATCGCCAATCTCGGAGCCACCCTGGGAGCAATTCTCGCAGTCGGTGATTGGACGTTCGAGGTGTTCGGGTTGCCGTCTCGCGAACTTGTACAGGCTGCTGCAGGTCTAAGGCCCAAGAGTTACCTTTCTTTCCAGAGCGTGTGATTCATGATCAGCGCGCGTTCCAGCGTGTAAACAAGCCCCTGCTTCAGGCTCATCATGCATTGGAAAAGACTAACTCGTGCAAAGGTGGCAGCCGGTTAGTATACTTTCGCCCGCAACTTCGTGATTTCATCGAAGGAGGAACAAAATGAAGCTCGGGCACGTCGTGTCAGTTCTTGGGTCCGTATTGCTCTGGGTAGGTGCGATGGTCTCCCAGGAAAAGCCGGGGAACCTCGCTGCCTTGGAGTTCCAGAAACCAAAGAATGGGATGGTGGAACAGTACCAGAATGGCAGGAAGCAGAAAGCGGCTTGGCATAAGCAGCAGAATGACCCACTACCTCTGTATGTGTTTGAGACCCTCACCGGTGACGACACTGGCACCTACGTCGTCGGCCGCTTTGGCCAGCACTGGGCTGATTTCGACAAGCCAGCCATTCCCGACGAGGCAGACACTGCCGAGTTTCAGAAGGTCATCGGCAACTTCGTGGACTCTGTCACGGCACGCTACTACGAGTACATGCCGAAGGTCAGCAATCCCACCGGCGACAAAATGCCGTCGAAGTTCACCGAGATCGTCACTTTCTATGTGCGCTACGGTAAGGGCTCAGACTTTCGATCCGCGATCGCTCGCGTACATGAGGCGGGAGAAAAGACGAAATGGCCCATCAATTACGAGTGGTACGAACTGGCCAACGGTGGACCGACGGGAGTCTATGTGCTGGCTATACCTCATAACAAATGGGCGGACTTCGAGGACAAACCAGACGTAAAGCCGTTCCGAGACATGCTCAAAGATGCCTTCGGACAGGCGGAATCCGACTCTATCGTCGATCGAATCGACAATTCGGTGGAGAAAGAGACGAATGGGATCGTTCAATTCCATCCGGAGCTGAGCTACATCCCCAGCAAATAGTGGAATACAGCGGTGGCCCCGCCACACAAAGCGGGGCCTCTCGTCGCCAATCGTTCTCCGGGCCTCCGGCAGCTTATGAAAACTGTAGCCGGGAGGCTTTATTCTTGGTTGGATTTTTCAGGAGAAGGAGCTCCGCTTCCGGCTCAGATCTTGGCGGGTCAACGCCGGCAGCAAAGCCTCAATGTACATTCTCTTCATCCCGCATTCGGCCCCCCTACATGAGCTTGAAACGGACTGGGCCAGAGATTGCGACTCGGCTGCGAGTGAAGATGCCTAGACACAACATCGTGCCCCCATTGATTGACAGGAGCTGGACGGACGCCGAATGCGGCCCGCACATCCTTGAGGAACGGAAGCCCAAGCTGCGGGTTTGGTGAGACTCCGTGATGGTCAAGAACCTGAGAATACGGCGTGACACTTTACTTGGCGCAATCCTACGCGACATCCATTTCTGGATCCCGCTGATTGTGCTCTTAGCGGGCTTGCTGCTTTTGCGGGAGCTCCACTGAAGCAGGAAAAGGAACGCGTGGAATCGGTCACCACGGTTGCGGTTCCAAGTTCGATGCAGGCAAGTCGTCTGCGAAGATTACAGGCACTGGGAGTCCTTTGCGGTTTCGGGGCTGGTGCCTGGCTGGGCGGAGCCGAAGCCCCGATCAAGATAGTCAACGCGGGTGTCTCTCCGATTACGGTTTCACTCATCATGGTGGCAGGTGTCTTCCTCGCTCGCTGGAGTATACCGGCGCTAGTCCGGGGGACTTCTTATGTTCGCAGCGACGTGCGTCAAGCCCCTCACTTAACGATTTGGGCAGTCCTCGCAGGATGCATGTGGGCCGTGGCCAACACGATGACCATCTACGCCATCCGCGATGTTGGCTTGAGTATCGCGTTTCCCTTGTGGAACGCAAACAGCTTGCTTGGAATCTTCTGGGGCTTCCTCTTGTTCGACGAGCTGCACGAGGCGGGATGGAAGCGTCAGCTGGGTGTGCTGGGCGGAGCGGTGGCTATGTTCGGCGGGGCAACGCTGCTGGCTCTTGCCTCCTCGACTCAAGCTCCGCCGGGTAGAGCTACTCTTGGTGTCATTGCCGCTTTAGGCGCTGGGATCCTGTGGGGAACGATGTATATTCCCTACCGAAAAGCCTACTTAACCGGAATGAATCCGCTTTCTTTCATAGCGTTTTTCACCGTAGGAGAATTAGCCACAATGACCGTTCTGGCCCTGAGCCACAGGGGAGCCGTCCCTCTGTGGCATGAAATCGTGGCCACACGGGCCGTGCTTTTTTGGTTGATGTTGGGCGGCTTCGTTTGGGTGATAGGAGATCTATTTCAGCAATACGCGGCGAAATACGTTGGTATCAGTCGCGGGGTTCCACTGTCCAACACCAATCAGCTCTGGGGACTGCTGTGGGGCATTTTGATTTTTCATGAGCTGCGAGGTGGGAGCCATAGGGTGTACGCCCAGGTGATCGGAGGATCGATCTTGATGGCGCTGGGAGCCGTCGCCATTGCGCTGTCCTCGGCAACTGGCCGAGAGCATTTGCGTTGGCAAGGTGCAGCAGAACGGGAAGCCGAACAATATGGCATTGCAGGTGCCTATGTTCGCGCTGGCATCGAGGGCAGGGAGTTCGAGGGGGGACTGAGCCGCAGAAAACTTATAGACTGGCTGCTCGTCGGCGGGGTTACAGCTATCTTTGTTGCGCTGGCTCGGATGGCGCGGCTCCCTCGCATGGACTTTGATTTGCGATGGGCCGGGGCAATTTCGGTGGCCATGGTTTTGCTCTTGCTGGGCTGTGGCATTGCCCTCTGGCGCACCACTCGGTTCAACTAAACACCCGAAGTCGACCGATGCGCTGCTTTACTTTGCAAATGTCGGCACTTCGTTTACAGTAGCGCTCGAC
>DASPST010000044.1:0-90206 GCA_035623795.1 Terriglobales bacterium | reverse complement strand
CTGGCGCTGGCTTGCGAGTCCAACGTGTGATAGCTTCGTGCCACGGCGGTTCTCCTTTTCAAAAAGGGTTTCGCATCCCGATTCTAAGCAGAACCGGGAATGAACCGCCGCCTAACCTTCAACTAGCTCTGGGGCACCATCACTGTTGTTTCATGATCTGCGCAGAACGGCAGTGCGGAACCTAGTACGGGCCGGAGTTCCTGAGAAGGTTGCGATGCTGATCTCCGGACATCGGACCCGAAACACGTTCGAGAGGTACAACATTGCGAGTGACCGGGACGTGCGTGCAGCCGCTGTCAGTCTAGATGTGGCACGAGAGCGCGAGCACGAAGCGGCACTCGCCGCTGCCGCGACTCTGGAGCAGACGGCTGAGTTTGGGCAGAGAATGGGCAGAGTTGAGCCTGAAATCGAGGGTTCCCACCTAACCGGAGCACACCCGGCTACCCTCGCTAACTAGCCGTATTTTGTATGGGCTGGATTTGGTAGGCGCGGCAGGAATCGAACCTGCAACCCTCGGATTAGAAATCCGATGCTCTATCCGTTTGAGCTACGCGCCCTCATGGTAGGCAATTCTCTCTGGCCCATTCTCGCACAATCAGGGTCGAAAATCGGATTGCTCATGTCGGACTTACCAAAGGTTCGACTCGGTAGCCAAGGTTTCTGAGTGTCCGGATCATTCGCGTTGTGCGCACTCGCTTTGACTTCTCGGACACCGCCAGGCCGCGTTCTTCGTAGCGAACGCCGTTATGCAAAATGATCCACATCAACTGACACAGCCGATGTGCAATCGCTCCGATAGTGTTGTTTTGTCCTAGCCGTAGCACGAAACGACGATAGACGATCTCGAAGATGCTCCCTTTGTGTTTGACGGCAGCCTTGGCAGCTTGATAGAGAATGCGGCGCATCTGACGGTTGCCCTTCGGCGAGCGTTTGCTGCGGTTCACGCCTGCGCTCTCTTCGTCTGCCGGGCATGCTCCGACCCAGGAGACGAGATTCTTGGCGGCGGGAAAGGTCGCGGCCTGGACACCCACTTCGGCAATAATCTGTTGCGCCGAATCCACCCCTAAACCGGGGACTTCCGCCAGCCGTTGCACCACATCTTGATGTGCGCAGAGCAGACTCGCGCTCTCCTGGTCCAGTCGGCCGATCTGCTGCTCAATCAATTGCAAGTCCGCCAGTGCCATTTTCACGAGCCGACGGTTTGAGGCACACGCCCGCAATAAATAGGCGAGGACTTACTGAACATTGCCTGCCACGGCCTGTGGCCTGGTCGCAGTTGTGGTGGGACGTGGCCGACGTACTTTCACCATTCTCAACTGAAGCACGCAGGAAGCGCGCATCCAGGCCTCGCCGTCGCCACGGAGAAAGGCTGATTTCCAGCTCCGGCTCCGCCTGCCGGCCACTTTTGCCGCTAAAAGAAGAATTTGGCCACCAGTCCGATGGTACGCGCATTGCTGGCAAACACACCCTTCGGATTGTTAAAGATCGCGTTCCCTGGGGTCAGATAGTTCAGGTAGCTCGAACTGTTCGGGCCCGTAATGAACGAGGTAACGTCATTCACTCCCAACCCCTGACCCGGATTACTGCCAGGAATGTACTGCGGGTGATTGAATAGGTTGGCGAACTGTGCGCCAATGCGGAAGCGGAATCGTTCGCTGATGTTGACGTCCTTGTAGGTAGACAGTGAGAAGTCATTGGTCGGCGCGGTGGCCAACGTGTTCCGGCCGACGGTCGTGAGTGCTCCGGGCCCAGCCACGATATATTGCGCGTTTCCATTCACCGCTGCATAGCCGACCGTGTGCGCATCCAGGCAGGCACTGTCGTCAGGGGTGCACGTATTGCTGGTGAGCAAAGGTATTACTCCGCTGCCCGTGCCGGGGACCCCGGCTGAGTTGAGGATAACTCGATCGCCCGCGGCATCCCCGTTCAGGTTGGAATCGGTGGCTGATTGTACAGTCGCCCACTGCGGCGACTCATAGGTGTAAACCGGGCTGAAACTCCAGTTGCCGACGACATTCTTCAGGAACCAGTTGCCGTTTCGGAATAAAGTCATGTCATACACCGCCGCCAGGGTGAAGCGGTGGGTGCGGGACAGCGCTGAGACGGACCGTTCTGCGTCCCAGTTCTGGAAGTCCTGCGGACGCCGCGGAGTCAGGCTGGTCGAGAAAAAATCGGCAGTGCTGTTGTCGATGGTGCGGCTGTAGGTGTACGCCGCCTGGAACATCAGACCGTGGCTGAAGCGCCGGTTAAGTGACGCTTGCAAGCCGTGATAAATGGAGTAGCCGTTGGGAGAATCCGCAACAATGTTGGATTGGAACCCGGCATCGACGAACTCCGGCAAAAATGATCCTGGCGCTTTCAGATCAGCCAGGGTGGTCGTTAGAGCGTCGATGGTAGATTGGGAGGGCATTTGCAGAAAGGTCGGCAAGAATCCGGTTGGACTGACCAACGACCTGCGGTTAATTCTGTTCTGCACGTCCAGATGGATGCCGCGCGTTCCCACATACCGCACCTCAGCGACGTAATCTTTGCCGAAGGAATGCTGTACACCAAGGTTCCAGTTGATCGAATAGGGCCACTTGACATTGGGCGGAATCCAGTTCGAGGTCTCCCCGCGCGCAACGTCTTCGGGAAGAATCTGAATGCCAGATCCTCCGCCGGGCAAGCCCCCGTTGGCCAGGAAATTAGGCGTCTTAGTCCCCAGATCGACGTCATTGGTTGCACCGATCTGCGGGGGCACCGCGAGGATGCCAATATTGTCGTAAAGCACGTCGTACGCCATACCGAAGCCAGCGCGAATCGAAGTGTTGCCGCTGCTTCCAGGGGAGTAGGCAAGACCGATGCGGGGAGCCCAGTTGTTCTTCGGCGCCCGTGGAGCGTCGAACAGGAGCGCTTGGTTGACACTTCCCGGCACGATAATGCTCGGGGTGTTGGAAATGGCATTCAGTATCTGTTGCGACTCGCTGGTGGAAATCGTGGTGTATTCGTAACGAACTCCCAGATCTAACGTCAGGTTCGATTTGATTTTCCAGTTATCGTTAACGTACCAGTAAACCGCCTTCTGGTTCCCGTAGTAGGTTACCGAGCCTTGGCTGCGCTCGCCGAAGAAATCGGGGGAGAAGTCTTCCAGGAAGAGCTGGGTGGAGTTGTACTGGTAGTCGCCGCGTTGCCGCTGTGTGAAGCTCTGCGGTGAAATGTACCAGCGGTACTCCCCGCCGATTTTCAGGGTGTGCGCCCCCTTGGTCCAACTGACGTTGTCCACGATCTGGTAGGTGTTCTGAATCGTGAACTGCGGGGACTGGGAGTCGGGACCGAGTTGAAGTCCGGCGCCGCCGAGGTCATTCAGCACAATATTGGGGAATGCATCCAAACCAGGGAACTTGAAGCCGCCGTCCGGCGTGTTGTTGAAGTAGCGGTTGTACCCGACGCGAAATTCGTTGAGCAGCGACGGGCTAAAGGTATGGTATTCGCCCACAGTGAACAGGTGGTAACGGTAGGGCTGAATGGTGTAGAACTCTTGCAGATTGGCATTCTGATCGACCTTGTCCAGCTTGTTGTAGATGTAGCGCCCGCGGAGCTGATCCTTGATGGAAATGTTGTAATCAACGCTCTGGACAAAGTTCGTAAAGTTTTGCCACGCGGGCGCGGCAACGGATACGGCGCCAATCGGGACGGATCCCACCGCGCAATTGCCGCTCGCAGCGGCGGTGGAATAGGGAAGACAATCACTGGCAGTCGCTGCGACCGGTACATACTGCTTGAAAATCCCGAAGTTGGTGGCACTGAGTCTTGGGTCGGTCGCGATCGCTGCCAAGCCGTCGGCCGTAGGCGTCATGACTTGACCACCGGCAGTCGCCGTTAGTGATATCCCTTGACGTTCAAAATTCGTAAAGAAGAACAACTTGTTCTTGATGATCGGCCCCCCGATGGTGCCGCCGTAGCGGTTGCTGTCGAACCGCGGGTTGGACGTGAAACCCTGCAACACAAACGCGTTATCCACCGCGTTCAGATGGCGATTGCGGAAATATTCATAGAGCGATCCGTGAAAACTGTTGGTGCCGCTCTTGATGGTGGTGTTGAACTGGCCGCCCGAGGAATGGCCAAACTCAGTATTGAACTGGTTCGACAGCAGCGTGAAGTCTTCGACCGCATCGTTCGGTACAGTAATGAGGTTCCCGGTAACTGCTTTGTTGTTGTTGTCGACGCCCTCGACCGTAAAGTTATTGTTATACGGACGCTGGCCGCCTACGGACG
The DNA here is from genome assembly GCA_035623795.1 of Terriglobales bacterium. Lineage (GTDB taxonomy): Bacteria > Acidobacteriota > Terriglobia > Terriglobales > Acidobacteriaceae > DASPST01. The sequence goes on along the minus strand of DASPST010000044.1, from coordinate 85,952 downwards.
GTCCAACCCCAATTCCCATGGAACTTGTCTGCGCCACGCCTGGACTCAGCAGCGACAGGTTCAACACGCCGGCCCCGGTTCCTCCCGCGGAGGTCAGGCCCAAGTCTTGGGAGTAACGGTCGGCATACGTGGTCTGCAGCTGCGCCGAGGTAGTATCGAGGGTCGGTGCCACTCCCGAGACCTCAATCGTCTCGTTAGTCGCACCCGGTATCAGCGTGATGTTCAGTGTACCTGTCTGGTTTAGCACCACATCGACCTGCTGAAGCGCCGTTTTAAATCCGCGAACCTTGACGACGATCTGATACGTGCCTACCGGCAGGTTTTCGAAGCGGTATGCACCGGTTGCATTTGTGGTGGTGGTGGTCGTTATCCCCGTGTCGATCTTGGTGGCTTCGACACTCGCGTTGGCCACCAGAGCGGAAGAGGAATCGATAACCGTCCCCACCAGGTCGCCGCTGATGGCCTGACTGTAAGCGCCCCTAGCGCTCATCGCGATCAGGATGAGCAAAGGAACTCCAAAGGCAATGGATTTAGACACGGATTTATGTCGACGCATAACTCTCTCCTCAAAACCGAAGCTGTGAGCCGGCTACAACGAAACATCCCTGTGACACTGTTGGGCGAAACCCTGTTGTGTGGAGCGAACGCTCATCGCACCCGAGCAACCACTTGATGGATGCAACTAGCATTCCAGGGACCTGGTTCAACAGAAAGTCCGGCTCCCTTGGAGTTTCGGATCTGACGTCGCCGCTAATATTGAAAACCGGACATGTGTGGCTCCCGCAGCTATGAGATCTCGGAGGGACGCCGCCGACACTACCATCCACTCTGTGTCTTGTAGTGACGGCGCTGATCGGTAGCGCTGCGGGTACGACGGGCGGTTGTCGGTCCCTGCGAAGGTGGGTATTGCTCCGGGGTGAGCGGGATGATTTACGGCTTCAAGGTTTCCCAACGTCATTACGCCGCATCAGCCTGCTCGTCGCCAAGAGCGAGGGAGTTCAGTGATTGCTTCTTTGGCGGATGTTCGGCGAAGCATTGGCTGGGGGCTGGGCAGCTCGCGAGTGAATCAATACCTCATCTCAACTTTTGTGGCTTCTATCCTTTGCCTGGGCCGGGCGTGCACAGCAATTCAAAGCATCGCGGCCAGGCACGCTGGCGTACGGCCACTCCAAGCGGTAGCATGCAGGGGCCTCGATTCCGGAAGAATTGGAAACCCGATGCGCCAAACCTGGGGCCGTGCAGCCCGTAACTTCCTCTCGTAAGCTTAGAATGAGGACAGCTTTGGACTGCTCCGGCCCGGACCGTCGCAGTCAGCGCCCAAGCGCCGCATGGGTGATGATCGACCGAAGGGATCCTATGAACACTCTCGCCCGAAATGCCGGACCGGTCTTCGTCATGGCCGCTGTCACGCTGCTGGGATCGGTCTTCGCCTACCAGGCGACCTCCATCCCAAACTCGCAGCTCGTTCAACCCGAAGAACTGGCCAAGATCCTTCAATCCCCCAAAGGGGAGAGGCCGCTTTTGATTCAGGTCGGATCCCACGTCCTGTATGAGCAGGCGCACATTCCCGGCTCGGAGTACATTGGTCCCGCGTCCCGCGAAGTGGGCCTCGGAGAACTACGCAAGCGCGTGCAGTCCCTGCCGCGCGAGAAATTCATTGTTCTCTACTGCGGGTGCTGCCCGTGGAGCCATTGTCCCAACGTGAAACCTGCCGACGACTTGCTGCTGTCGATGGGGTTCAGCAACGTCAAAGTGCTCCACATCGCCGACAATTTCGGTGCTAACTGGGTGGAAAAAGGCTACCCCGTGGCCAAAGGCGAGTAGGTACGGCTGTTCCGGAAATGAACTTTGAAGAGCAGGATCTTCATCGCGGCGGGCGCAGTGATGGCTGTGGCGGCTCTGTACTGGGCAGCCCGACCTCCCGGCGGGGACAGCGAGGCCGGCAGCAGGCAACATCCTTTCGCCGCCGACTTCTCGCTTCCCGATCTCGCGGGCCACACGCTAACCCTCTCCTCCTACCACGGGAAGGTGGTACTGTTGGACTTCTGGGCCAGCTGGTGCGATCCCTGTCGCGCGGAGATCCCACGCTTTGTGGAATTGCAGAATAAGTATCGAAATCAGGGTCTGCAGATTATCGGCGTCTCCATGGATGACGGGCCGGAACCCGTGCGCGAGTTCTACCAGCGCTTCCGCATGAACTATCCGGTGGTGATGGGAAACGCCAAAACGGGCGAGTTGTACGGCGGAGTTCTCGGATTGCCGATCGCCTTCCTCATCGGCCGCGACGGCCGGGTCTACAGTCGGCACATTGGCGCGACTTCGACCTCCGTGTTTGAAGACGACATCGTCAAGCTATTGCGCACTGGTACTGACTCGTCTCGCCCCTGTCCCGGATCAACTGGCTGAGTTCGTGGTGTGTTGCAACCCGGTCAGCCACTCCGGCAGACCGCGTTCAGTGCCGTGGTCACGAGGAGGCCCAGGCCGGTCCGGCGATAAAGCCTTTCCTTGTTCTTTGGTTTGGCCATGATGTATCATCTGTGGCCTGACGTCGGCCTGGCTGGCTTCCGACTCATACGCATTGAGCAGGAAATGGCAAGTGAGCCCACGGCTCCCCGCGCCAGGCAAGGCAACAGGTCCTCAGCGAACTGTGGCAGGTACTACCCAGACGCCGCAGCCATAGCGGCCCACTACAGTTCGCTTCTGAGCTTGCTGTAGATATCTCCCGGTGAACTTAAGAAAGGAGCCCCATATGCACAACTCTACGTGAAACCAGGAGAAAGCACATGAGGCAAGTAGCAGTGGTAGTTCTTGCGAGTCTTCTTGCTGTGAGCCCGGCGCTGGCCCAGAGTAGCGGCAAGACGAACAGCACGAAAACCAGCACGCAAAGCACCAGTGCGCGCCTAGCGACGTTGCAAAAGGCAATCGAGGCACAACAGCAGCAACTCAATCAGCTACGACAGGAACTGCAGGGCAAGGACCAGGCCATCCAGCAACTGCAGCAGCAGGTGAGTCAGGCCCAGACCGCGGCGACCGAAGCCGGGCAGAAAGCCGAATCTGCCACTGCCGCGGCGGCCAACCCGCAGCAACAGCAAGAGCTCTCTGCGGTAAAAAGCGACGTAGCCGACCTCAAGCAAAACCTGACCAACACCACTCTGGCGCTGCAGGAGACGCAGAAGAGCGTTACCGGGCTGGAGAGCCCGTTAGCGATTCACTACAAGGGCATCACCATCACTCCCGGGGGCTTCCTGGCGGCAGAAACCGTATGGCGCCAGCGGGCCTTAGGAGCGGACATAAACACGCCGTTTAACTCCATTCCATTTCCCGGAAGCGCTCAAGCTAACATGTCGGAGTTTTTCGGTTCTGGGCGCCAGTCTCGCATCGGGCTGCTGGGCGAGGGCCACATCAAGTCGGCCAAGCTGAGCGGCTATTATGAAGCCGACTTCTTGTCCGCGGGCATTACCTCCAACAACAACCAGAGCAACAGCTACACGCTTCGCCAGCGGCAGGTTTGGGGACAGGCCGCGCTGCACGGATGGAGCTTCACCGGCGGTCAGATGTGGGGCCTGGTGACGGAAACCAAAAAGGGTGTGGATAACCGCACCGAAGCGCTGCCCATGACTATCGACCCCCAATATACCCTCGGGTTTAGCTGGGCGCGGCAGTACGGGTTCCGTGTTGCCAAGGGTTTTGCCGACAAGGCCTGGCTGGCTTTCTCCGTGGAGGACTCCCAGACTAACTCTATCGGCGGAGGCGGCTTCAACAACAACTTCGTTGTCGGGTCCTTGGGAAGCAGTGGTGGCTTGTACAACCCCACGGCCACTTACGCTTTTAACCTCACGCCTGATTTCGTAGCCAAACTCGCTTTCGAACCGGGCATCGGTCACTTTGAAGTCTTCGGTCTCTTATCGGAGTTCCGCGACCGGATCTATCCTTGCGAGACCGCCTCGGCGGCGCACCCGTGCAACGGACAGGCGGCTCCTTCCGCTGCCTTTGTCAACAACCGGAACAACACGGGCGGTGGCGTCGGCGCCAACGCTCGTATCACGCTGGCCAAGCACTTCGACATCGGCGGTCATTTCCTGGGTGGCGATGGCATCGAGCGCTACGGAAGCGGTGGCCTCCCGGACGTTACGGTTCGGCCGGACGGTACGCTGGCTCCGCTTCGCGGCTTCCAGGGACTGGGGACGGTGGAGTTGCACTACCCGAAATTCGATCTCTACTTCAACTACGGAACCGAGTACGCGCAGCGGACGGTTTATACCGATCCCATTTCCGGAGCTCACATGGGCTATGGCCGACCGAGTTCGGTGACCCCAGTCTGCGCGGAACCGCTGCCCGGTGCGGTCGGCGTTCCAATCGGCACTCCCCTGGTCAACAGCAGCTTCGGCTTCAATCCCGGGTCGTCCTGCAAAGGCGACACGCGATACCTGTCCGAAGGAACCGTGGGCTTCTGGTATCGGATTTACAACGGGCCGTATGGCAGGATTCAGTTCGGACCGCAGTACTCCTACATTCTGCGAACCACATGGTCCGGCGCCACTGGAGCCGAGCCCAAAGCCACAGAAAATATGTTCCTCACTTCGTTCCGCTACTACTTGCCGTAGCGTGCGAACCCTCGCCCTCGGGGAATCTGTCTCTCCGGGGGCGAGGCTCCTTTTCGATGGGCCACACAACCCCATGTCTTCTTGCTCGCCGTATCGGGGGGCATTGGTGGTCCTTCTGTTGCGCTCCTGATGTATAGGACTCCAATCCTGGTGCGCTACGGCTTGCTTTCCGCGCCACCGGCAGGTTGGGACATCTGCTGCCCTTTCTCAATCCTCGGCGATCGTTCGCTTGTCATGAAGGGGAATCTTGCGCTGGGGCGCGCGGATTGCTTTCGCAGTGAACGGTCGGAAAGCAGGTTCGGATGATCGGAGTGCTACCCGTCTGCGTCGTCGGCACGGACGCCGCCCGGAACCGCCTCACGCGCTCGGATCTCCCGCCTTTTGGAGTCCCGCTTGGGCACTCTTCGTCGCGAACTCAACCTCAGCAGCAGACGAGCTCACCCCTTTGGGCTTGCCCCTAGCCGGCGCAAGCGCTCGTGGCATGCTGACGGGTTGCTTCCTGCGGCCGCCCTGGTACATAATCGTTATCCGGCCAAATTGTTGATAGGGGAATTGATATGTCGAAATTGTTTACCGTTCTTTTGACGGCTCTGGTCCTGGCAGTGACCGCTTTCGCCCAGGACGCCAAGTCGGACATGGATAAAGCTGGCCAGGATACCAAGAGTGCCGCAAAAAGCACGGCGAACGCCACCAAGACAACGACCAAGAAGGCGACCGACGCCACCGTCGACACCACTAAGAAGGCCGCCAACGCCACCGCGGATACAAGCAAGAAAGCCTATAAGTCTACCGCCGATGCTACCGGCAAGGCGACCGACGCCACCGTCGACACCACCAAGAAGGCCGCCAACGCCACCGCAAACACCACCAAAAAAGCCGCCCATAAGACCGAGGAGGTTTTCACGAAAAGCGACAAGAAGGAGCCGGAGAAGTAGCTGCCTTCTGGCCGAAGATCCTCAGGAGGCCCGCATGCCGGTAACTCGCAGCCGGCCCTCTATTCCAGGAAGGCAACTTTCCCAGGCCGAATACAAAGCCCTGGCCGAATTCCGCTTTCGGCTGGCTTGCTTCCTGCGGCGCCGCCAACTGGCCGCACGCGCCGTCGGGCTCGAGCCACAGCAGTACGAACTCCCGCTTGGTATCGCGGGTCTGCCCCAGAAGAAACAACCCACTATCAAGGAACTTGCCTCCCAGCTTCTTCTCGAGCATCACTCGGTCGTCGAACTCGCCGATCGGCTCGAGCAGAAGAGACTCCTGGCCCGAACCAGCTTGGGTAGGGACAAACGCGTTGCCCTGTTGGTGTTGACGCCAGCAGGCCAGCGTGCATTGCGCCGGGTTGGAGGCTACAGCCTGACGCAGGTCCGGACTGAGGCTCCGGCCCTGCTGCGCAGCCTGCGCCGCATTCTGCGCCAGCGCAGCTGATCCTTACGAAAGGCCGGCTACTGAATACCTCCCGCCCAGCACGCTTGGCCTACGTCGACTGGATGCGCGGTCTTGCCTGCCTGGTCATGTTCCAGACCCACTGTTACGATTCCTGGCTTTCTCCCGAACCCCGGCGCAGCAGTTTCTTCATGTACTCGCAACTGGGAGGCACGCTGCCGGCCCCACTCTTTCTGTTTCTGGCCGGAATCTCCTTTGCCTTGGTGACCCGCAAGCTTCGCACTCGGGGTCTGGCTTCTGCCGCCATCGCTCGCAGTACCATCGGCCGTGGCGCAGAGATTCTTGTTCTTGGCCTGCTCTTTCGGCTGCAGGAGTACCTCATCGCCTGGGGATGGGCGCCATGGACGGACCTCCTCCGGGTCGACATCCTGAACGCCATCGGTGTTTCTATGATGCTGATGGGGCTGGTCTGCTGGGTCGTGCTCGCTTCGAACGACCGGGCACGGCAAAGGTCGACGCCGCTCCTCCCCCTGGTTCTGGCTGCGCTCGCGGCGGCGTTATTCATCTCTCTGCTCACCCCGCCTCTTTGGACAACCCGGCGCCCTCAGTGGATCCCTTGGCCTCTCCAGTCCTACATAAACGGGGTGCACAACCTGGGGAAGCCGCAGGCCTGGCTCTTCCCCGTGTTCCCTTGGTCCGGTTTCGCCTTTGCCGGCCTAGCCGTTGGATTTCTTCTGCAAAGTGAATGGACCCATCAACATGAAGCTCCGGTGTTCGGCCTCGCAGGGTTGAGCGGCGCGGCCCTCATCGCGATAGCACGCGGGTTCGATCCCCTGCCGCACCAACTCTACGCCACTTACGATTTCTGGCACACCAGCCCGAACTTCTTCCTGATCCGCGTGGGCTTGCTTCTGATCATCTTAAGCACGAGTTACGCCTGGTGCCGGTGGGGCGCGGGCCAGTGGGGTTTCAGCCCGCTGGTTCAACTGGGGCAGACTTCGCTGCTGGTCTACTGGGTGCACATCGAATTGGTTTACGGACGATTCTCGATTCTGCCCAAACACGGCCAGGACATTCCGGGCGCATCCTATGGTCTTCTGGTGATTTGCCTAATGATGCTGGCACTATCCGTCCTGCGCACGAGGACCAAGGGCCGCGGTGCGGAACTCTGGGAACGGCTTCGCACACGAACGGCGTGAAGCAACCAATTTGTCGCCCCCAGGTCTTCCTCCTCTCTATGTCTCCGCGGTCTCACGCCCAATTTCGTCTCTCCAGGATGGTCAGCGGCTGATTAGGTCCACCCGGCCGCCAGCGTCACTCCTTCGCCGCGTAGTCCATGACAACACGGGACCCGCCGGTCTGGGGGCCCAGGTCGCGGTTATCCTGAATTCGCTCTCCGGCCCGCAACCCACGGATTCTTTCGCTTCAGTTAACCTACCGGAGGCGGGGAAGGATCCGAGGCCATGGAAGCGCCGAAATCAGGTCCCACCGAGGCAACGGCCACAACAGCCAATGTACCCATGTACAGCGGCACTGGCTGAATTGGCCAGGCGGCGAACTGCCCCACCAACTGCATCGCGAAGAAGATCACCGGCGCTGCCGCGAGGAGCCAAAGCAGGGCGCGGTTCCTGATTTTCATCGCGCTCCCGGCAGAGGACAGTTGTTGACTAGCGAAGCACCAGAGTACCAACCCTGCAGGCATTGCCACGACCCAGTCGTGCATATAGAGGTGGGGGGAACTCAATAATCCGAACAAGATTGCGATTGCGTAGCGCGCGTCCCACGCCAGCCCTGGTAAAAAGCTGGCCTGTCGATGGCTCGCTGACCGTGGATAACAAACGACAACCACCAACAGCATTGAAATCACGGTGAGAGCCAACAAAACCGCCCAGGAGGCCGCGCCATTCTCCGTCTTAAATAGCGACCAAACCAGTCCCCGCCAGTTCTGCATAGCTTCCGGATAGAGCGAGAGTGCCGCGCCACCCCGGTTATACTCCACCAGAAAACGCAAATACGCAGCGAACCACAACCCCATCCCTGCGATCGAGATGCCCAAGAAACCCATCAGTGCTATGACGAACGCCAACACCGTCCGCCAGCGACGCCAGATCAGGAACACGAGCACAGGAAACAGGATCAACTGCGGCTTCATGAGTCCTGCGGACAACCACCAGCCTGCTCTCCATTCATGGCCGGAGCGGAGGGCGAGCAGAGCCTGAACAATTGCCAAAGTCGCGAGGATGCCCAATTGGCCGTGAAACAGAGTCAGTTGCAGGGGCATCCAGGCGAAAAAGGTCACACAAACAGCGAGACGTTGCAGCGGGCTAGGAGCAAACCAACGTGAGAGCCGGGTGGCAAGCCAGACCGCGATCGCCAAATTCAGCGCTACCCAGATCAGGAAAGCAGTGCGGAACGGAAGATAACCCAGAGGTCGCAGCACTTGGGCGACGTATGCAGGATAAATAAAGGGCATGAGCTTGCCCCGATGATAGGGTGAAATAGCTGCGTCCATCAGCGTGCGCTGAACTTCGAGGTCGTAGAGCCTGCCGCCGCTGCCCATTGCGACTGCGCGTGCGCCCACATAAATCCCCAAAAAGTCGCGGGCATAGCCGAAGCCAACTACGCTCGTTTGCCGCAGCAGGTAGGCGCCCCAGAACCATGCCCCCAGAGCCAGTAGCAGGGCTTGCGACCCAAAAAAATATCGGTTGAACCGGGGAGATGGAAAAGCGGATGAGCCTGGCAGACTCTGCAGTTGGGTATCGGAGAGTCGCGGCATAGGGATGCTTAATCAGACTGAACTTGGCATCTGGTGGAACACCTGGCCGATCGCGGTCTGTACGAGCTTCAACGCGATGGCCCACTGCTGGCGCGCACGCGCTTCGTCTGGGCCATAACCGAACAAATAAAAAGTGAGGTAAAACCCCCGGCGTACCTCCTGGCCATCTTCAAAGCCAGCTCGCCGCACTATGAATTCCGCCTGCGCAGGAATCTCCGGTACACCGTGCAAGAGTTCCGTCAGCCGCTTCGCCAGTTTTTCATGAGCGGCAAAGGAAAATCGCTCGTTGCCACCGAGCACCAAGTCCACGTAGGAACCGAATTTTCGCGCGGCCGCGAAAATGTCTTCGTCCGCATCCATCTCGGAGGACGACCAGGCATCGCACTTGGCGCTTTCCAGTTGACTTGTCGGAGCATTGATGGCGGCAAGAAACTCGCCCAGCTCCGGGACACACACCGCTTCGGCAATGTCAGCCACCAACTCCGGATGCCGCTTGAGATCGTAGTGGCGCGGTCCACCATCGGGCGCGGACCAGGGTAACTGGAGAACGGGATCGTCCCGACCGAGTTCCACGGCATAGTCAGCCTGCACAAGAGTTCTCCAACACGACTCGGGCCGGACTGATCCCGACCAGGTGAAGGATGGCCCGGTCCCCTACTCCCGGCTACCTGGCGGGAGCGGGCTGCGGAGCCGGCTGCGTCGCCGGAGTCCCGAAGTTCACCTTGGGGACTTCGCGCGACCCTTCCGCGGCTTTGAAGTAAGCATCGTTGGGTTTGAACCCCGCCCATCCGGCATAGAGGTTGTTGGGAAATTTCTGGATATACGTGTTGTAGTCCTGCAGCGTGTCGTTGTAGCGCTTGCGCTCAACTGCAATGCGATTCTCTGTCCCAGCCAACTCGTCCTGCAGGCGCATGAAGTTCTCGTTCGACTTTAGTTGCGGATAATTCTCCACCAGCACCAGGAGCCGGCCGAGGGCGCCGTCGAGTTGGTTGTTGGCCGCGATCTTATCTGCCGGCGTCCCGGCTGAGAGGAGAGCGGAGCGAGCCTTGGCGATGTCTCCGAAGACGGTCTGCTCCTGGGTCGCGTAGCCCTTCACCGTCTCTACCAGGTTCGGAATGAGATCGGCGCGCCGCTGCAGCACGATGTCTACCTGCGACCATGCCGCTTTAACTGCCTCGTTCTTGGTCACCAGCGTATTGCGCACGCCGACGTATTGCCCGAAAGCAACCAACGCAAGCAGCGCGAGGATAATCACCACGATCAAACCTTTACCCATATCCGCTCTCCTCAAAGAAGAATCTCGCGTCCCGGTCTCACCATTTGGGGGTGTCCAGCATCTTATCGACCGCCTCGGTCACCTGTTCTACCGCTGCCAGATAACGCGTGGCTTCCTGCTCAACGTCGAACTGTTTCGGTGCAGCCCGGTGTTCCCGAATATCGAGCACGTGCTCGATGGGGGAGGCATCCAGGGACAGGCTCGCAGCCAGCACCTTGATGGCCTCCCGCCTCGTCGGCGGCACCGCTAACCCCTGGGCAATCACAGCGTGCCGGAACAGTGTAGCGAACGCCGGCAGTGAACGCAGCAGCAGCTCCCACATTCGCGCCTTGTTTCCGGCGGCCAGCAGCAGCCCCTGGCGCAGCAGGATCAGTTTCTCCCGCAGTTCATACTCCAGCTGCGCGCGGTGCAGGTGCATGGGGATGTCCAAAGTGGCTACCACGTCAGGCCCGAAAAGCACGCGGTGCTGGCGACGAATATCCATTAGTTCGATAACGAACACGTCTGCCGAGTGCCAGAGCTCCTCCTGCGTGATCATCAGCGGCGCCGGGTGGCCCTGTTTCGTCCACCACGCCACCGCGGGAGCCAGTGTCTGCAGTTTGGGCAGAGCGGTCTCGCGCACCGTGCACAGCAGGTTCAAGTTGGAAAATTCAGGATCGTAGTCCCCGGTGACCGCCGAGCCGTAGAGGATCACGCTCTCGAGGTTCGTCCCTCCGCCCTGCTGCAGCCGTTTCAGGAATTCGTTGAGAAGCTTCTCCGGAACTGCACTCTCGGTCGCCATTTGAATGCCTCACTGGTTACCAACTGCCGCCTGCGCCGCCGCCGCCCGTGCTGCCGCCGCCGAATCCTCCAAAGCCGCCACCGCTGCCCCCGAAGCCGCCGCCACCCCAGCCACCGCCGGAGTAGCCCCCGCCGCGAGAGCCGCCGCCGAACAACAACATGTAGAACAGCAGGCGGCGCAACGGCGGAACCGCCAGAACGATGATCACGAGAACGATTAACCCGATGATCGTCCCCGTGGAAAGGTGCATTTCGGGTGGCTGGTCGACCGGGGGAATCCGCCGGGGCTGCGAGGTTGTGATTTCTACTCCGGCGTCCTGAGCGATCACAGCCACGATCCGCGAAGTCAGCAGGGTGACGGCGCTGTCGTAGTCCCGCTGCTTCAGATAGGGCACGGCCTCGCGTCCGAAGCCGCCCACTTTGCCGTCCGGCAGGATCGGCTCCAGTCCGTAGCCGACGTTGATGTAGTACTTGCGATCCTGCACCGCCAGCAGAATCAGCACCCCGCGATCCTTTCCTTTTTGCCCGATGCCCCACTTCTGGTAAAGATCCACCGAGTAATTGAAAATATCTTCTCCATCGGTCGATCTGACGGTAACCACGACCACCGAAGCTTGTGTCTTGTCCAGCACCTGCCGGCACATCTGCTTGAGCTGCGTCATGGTGGAAGGACTGAGAACCCCCGCAAAATCATTGACGCAATCGCGGGGCTGAAGTGAGGAGACGGGCTCGGCGACAGCGATCCTGACGCAGACCGCGACCACCAGGATCGCGCCCAGAAATTTACAACGCCGTCGCATCGCGCACGATTGTACAGGAAGCCTGCGGAATGGATGCTCGCGGGCGGTTGTCGCAATATTCGCCATAGGCAGAGCGGCAGCGTCGAGACCGGGCTTGGCGGTTCGGATCGCGATCAAGATTGAAACCTGCGCAGGAACTCCACCACCTGACGCTCGGCCCAGCGCCCGTCATAGCCGTTGGCATCGGCGAGAAACGAACAGTGCCCGCCGTCGGCCGTTTCAAAAAAGGCGATGTTAGGATTGGCGGCAATCTTGGCCCGCGTCGGGGGCAGAATGCGTATGAAGGGGTCATTCCCGGCGTGCAGGATCAGGGCCGGCACGGAGACGCGGTCGACCACATTCGAGGCTGAAGCGCGCGCGTAGTAATCGTCTGCGCCCGCGAATCCGCAGTAGTAGGCAGTAACCCGGTCATCAAACTCGCGCAGCGTGCGCACGCCCCGCAGCCGCCCGGAATCGAAATGACTCGGGAACCATCGCACCTTGGCGCGAAAGCGTTGCCGCAACCTGATCACGAAATAGTGTTCGTAGATTCGGTTCCCGGGTAAGTGGAGGGCGTCAGCCGAGGCCGCCAGGTCCATGGCCGGACACACCGCCACTACCGCCCGAAACTGCGTGGGCGCTTCCGGTCCCCATTCTCCGGCAGCTTTCAGTACCAGGTTGCCGCCCATCGAGAAGCCCACCAGGGCGAAGCCGGCGACCTTGTCCTCCTGCATGACGTTGCGCGCGATCGCCACCAAGTCGCCCGACAGGCTGGAGTTGTAAAGCGTGGGCGCGAGATGGTCGGTACCGCCGCAGTTGCGCTGGTTCACCCGGACCACGCTCATCCCTGCCTTGAGAGCTTTTTCGGTGATGCCGACCACGTAGCCTGAATCGCTCGAGCCCTCGAGGCCGTGCACAATGATGACCGTCAAGGTGCGCGAACGATCGGGCTGCCAGTGGCAGTGGCACAGGATCTTCACGCCCGGCGCCACTTCGACGTAACGCGCTTCAGGCTGGGGGAGTTGGATGGCGCGCAGCAGGAAGAAGCCGGCTAGGGTTTGCGCGTGCGCGCCGCGCAGGAACCGGCGGGGCTCAAACCTGTCCGGCCGGAAAACGGTTTGCGAAGTCGTCACCTCCTAATATTAAATAGAAACCGGCTTAGCGAGGGGCGACGAGGTCGGGCGATGCCTATCTACGAATATATCTGCAAGGAATGCGAGCACGCGTTTGAAGCCCTGGTGTATGGCAATGAACAGGCCGAGTGCCCGAAGTGCCACGGCCGTGAGCTCGCCCCGCAGCTTTCTGTGTTCGCTGTATCGGCTAAGGCTTCCGCAGGCGCTGCGCCGTCTGCCGGGCCGTGTACTTCCTGCGGTGATCCCCGCGGACCAGGTGCCTGTGCGATGGGCGATTTCGACTAACCACTCCCTGCGCCAACGGATCTCCTACCCCGTGGCACGCCATGATCGCTACCTTTCCCACCGGGCGACGCTCCCCGTGCCCTTGTGACTTTGGAAACTCCCGCCGGGTAACGCCGGTTACTTTGCCTTTCCAGGGGAGCTGAGTAGCATCGCGGAGACACCGGCAACGGGAGGTCGTCACATGGATCGTCGTCAGGAGTCGGGCATCGACGCGGCCATGCTGGTCCGCATCTGGGGCATGGACCGCTACTGCCGGCCGTTCATGCAACTGGCCACCGTGCGCAACATCAGCCTCCACGGCGCGGTTCTGGCGGGTGTGCGCTCGCAGGTCAAGCCTGGCGAGATGCTGGACGTGCAGTACGACGGCCTGCACGCGCAATTCCGCGTCGTCTGGTCCGGCAAGCCGGGAAGCCTGGAAGCCGGCGAACTCGGGTTGGAACGCCTGCCTTCCGAACCCTGCCTCTGGGATATCGACCCGGCCCGTTGCATGCAGTTCGTGGGCAACGGATAGATCCCTTCCAATCTAAATTTTCCGCCCCTTCCATTTCCCGCGCTTGAACAGCACGATGCTGGCTGCCGCAATGGAACACTCCGCAATCACAATGGCGTAATAGACGCCGTTGGAATGGAACCCGGCTGTCATCGCCAGCCACCACGCCAGGGGGATCTCCAGCAACCAGAAGCCAAACAGGTTCACAATGGTCGGGGTCACGGTGTCGCCCGCGCCATTGAAGCTTTGCAACATAACCATACCGTAGGCGTAGCCAATATTGCCGTAGCTCAGGATGCGCAGGCATGCCGCGCCCAGGGGCACAACCTCAGGATCATGGGTGAACTGGCGTACGATGGGCTCGGCGAACAGCGCGAAGATCACTCCCACCGATCCCAGGAAAAGCATGTTGTAAATGCCGGTGCGCCAGACGCTGGTTTCGGCGCGTTCGGCCTGGTTTGCCCCGAGATTCTGCCCCACCAGGGTTGCGGCAGCGTTGCTCAGCCCCCAGGAAGGCAGGATAGCGAAAACGATAGTGCGAACCGCAATGGTGTAGCCGGCCAAGGCAGCAGCACCAAACGTGCTTACAATGCGTACCAGGAAAATCCAACTGATGTGTGCGATAGCAAACTGCAGGATACCGGTCATTGATACACGCACCAGGCGTAACAGCACCGTCACGTTCACGCGGATCTGCCGCGTCCGGATCCGGACCCTCTCCGTCCCGCGCAGCAACCGGTAGAACTGGTAGAGCACACCGATGCCGCGGCCGGTGAAAGTGGCCAGCGCCGCACCGGTCACACCCAGACGCGGAAATGGGCCCCAGCCGAAGATCAGGCAGGGATCGAGTACCAGGTTGATGATGTTCGAAATCCACAACAACCGCATGGCGATGGCGGCGTCGCCGGCGCCGCGGAAGATCGCGTTGTTAAGAAACAGCATTAGCACCACGCCGCTGCCTCCCAGCGCAATGCGGGCATAGCCACTGCCGACGAGCACGATGTCGCGCGAGGCCCCCATCACCTGCAACAGCCGCGATGCCAGAAAGAAGCAGGGTGTGCCCATGACAGCCGACACCGTCAGGCCAATGAAAATAGCCTGCACCGCGGCAACCGCCGCTGCCTCGGGATCTTTTTCGCCGATGCGCCGCGCGACCATAGCGGTCGTTGACATGCTCAGCCCCAGGGCGACTGCGAACACCAACGTCAGCATCGACTCGGTGAGGCCGACCGTGGCGATGGCGTCGGCACCCAGATGGCTGACCCAGAACACGTCCACTAACGCGAACAGCGACTCGAGAACCATCTCCAGTACCATGGGGATGGCGAGCAGGAGAATCGCGCGGTTGAGGCTGCCGGTAGTGTAATCCTGGTGTGATCCGCGAACCGCCTCGCGGATCGACGCCCACAGCGTCGGTTGCAGTTGTGCCTGCGCGGGAACTACGGGAACGACTTCCATGCCTGCCTGCATTTCTGGCCCCGAGCGGGGCGGAACGCGCTGCTACCTTGTCGCGTAAGATTCCAGAACAGCGTCCGCCAGAGCGGGCGAATTCAGCGGATTGCGGCAGTTGGAAGCTGAAACATTGGAGGCCGTCCTTGCGCCAGGGATCGCACCGACGCAGCTAGGCAAGTTTACCTCACGCGGAGAGATGTTGCGGATTTCATTTGTTGTCATGACGGCAGGGAACTACCAGGCTGCCCTAGCCTCGTAATGGTGAAATGAAGTTGATTTAACAACAGACTTCCAGCTGCACAGTCCCCCAGCCCAATGCCAACTCGCTTTACTTTGTGTTTTTGCCTTCGGGCGTCAAGGTCACCCAAGGGGGAACAGCGTTGTGCCAGACATTTGGCGGCTACCACGATGCTATCGCAAGGAACATCTTCCGGTCATGCCGTACCCCGATTGCTCGGGATGCGCGTCGGGGCTGGCGGCCATCGACAGCCATCACGGTTACATCGTCGCATGCGCGATGCGAGGCTATCACCGATCCTATACCCGGGCCAGGCTGGTACGACAACAACATGGGGGAGAACGGCGGCATCTACGCCGGAAGACCAAGTAGGTGGGCTCGTACACCGTGTAGAGACAATGGTCTAACCGGGTTGGTGCCTGTGTGTGAAGGTCCCGGGCTACGGCTCATTCAGTCCGCAGCGGCCCCGCTGAGCGGTATCTTTTCTTCCGGCTTCCGCCGATCCCGGTTGGAGGGAAGCCCGGCATCGCGGATCTTATATAGCAGCGCGCGGTAGCTGATGTTGAGCGCCCGCGCGGATTGCTTGCGATTCCAGTGGTGCGCCTGCAGGACCTTGAGAATGACTTTGCGCTCCAGTTCGCGCGTAGCCTGGCGCGTCAGCTTCTTCAGTGAAATCGGCCCCTCGAGGTTGATCTCAGGGTTGAAGAAGTCCTGCTCTCGCGCCACCAGGTCGGTGGTGATGACCTCGTCCGTGCCCAGGATCACGTAACGCTTCACGATGTTTTCCAGTTCCCGGATGTTACCCGGCCAGTGATACTTCTCCAGCGTGGCGATCAACTCGGGCGACAGGGGCTTGGCGCGACAGTTGTACTTGCGGTTGTAGAAATTGAGGAAAAAGTTGACCAGGTCTTCAATGTCGCTGCGGCGCTCGCGCAGAGGCGGCAGCGCCAGATTTACGACATTAATGCGGTAAAACAGATCTTGTCGGAACGTACCGCTGGCGATCTCTTCGTCGAGCTGGCGATTGGTGGCGCACACCACCCGCACCTCCACCTTCTTGTCTTCCTGCGCTCCGATGCGGCAGAACTGGCCGTCCTGCAAGAGCTGTAACAGCTTCGATTGCAGAGCCAGGTCAAGTTCTGAAATTTCGTCCAGGAACAGGGTTCCGCGGTGAGCCATCTCAACCCGGCCGGGCTTGGTGCCGTAGGCCCCGGTAAAAGCACCTTTCTCGTAACCAAACAGCTCGGTCTCGAGCAGGGTGCCAGGGATCGCCGGGCAGTTCACCTTTACATAGGGACCGGTGCGCCAGGGAGAGCGGGCGTGGATCATGCGGGCAATAATGTCCTTGCCGGTGCCGCTTTCGCCCGTAATCAGCACCGGCACGTTGGCGGTGGCGACCTTGTCGAGGCGATCACGCACCGCCTGCATGGCGTCGGAACGCCCGAACACGACGGCCTCGGGAGGAATCTCCCCAAGCGACTGCACCAGCGAACTGACGGAATTTGTGCTTGTCATGGCTCCTCACCGCACGAACCGATTGCGGTCAGCTGGCAATGGTGCACCCGGAGCGCCAAACTTCCCCGGAGGCTCACAAGCAGCCGGCATCCATCTCTATATGGTTGATACATAGCAGTTTATTCTGCAGGCAAGATCCTTCGAGCAAGCCCGGGGCCGGGGATTTCACGGGCCCAGCGGAATCCTTCCGGGTGGGAAAAGATTTTCACACCACAGAACGAAGTTTCCTTCGGCGCGGTGTCGCCTTGGAATTGGAGCGAAGCAGAGGACGAGCGAACTTCAGGCCCAGCATGTGATACCCGTCGGTGTGCGTGACCCGCACCGTCCGCGCCCGCAGCGTTCGAGCAGCCCTGGGGAGGGAGGCCGTGGCAGCCAGAGGCGCGCTGGGGATCTCAAGCATAACCCGGGAGGAAGGGGGCAACGAGCGGCGCACCGCGACCAGTGCTCCCCCCGCGCTGATGTTCAACGTGGTGGCAAACTCCAGAAATTCCTGACCTTTATCGTCGCAGCCCCGCACAAAGACCGGGATCGCTAAAGGCAGCCGCGGCCATCTCCGGCGTTCTTTTTCTGGTCTGTGTCGAGCCAAGTATTCCCCTGATGTCAGTATCTGACTGGAATTACGCGGCATCTGAGGGGCCAAATAACGGACAAAGGGATACGAAGATCGGTTTCCATCCTATGTGGACGCGGGGTCTCGCCGGAAACTACAGGGCGCACGCTGACTCTGGGCAATGACGGAAAGCCGCCGGAGCCAAGAACCTCAGACGGTTCCCTGCTACGTAAGCCATTGAAAAGTGCAATGATTTTCTCTTCATTGGCAATTCGGGTTCCTTTTTCGTTGACAAAGAGGGGTGGCTACCCTAACATCCACAATACCGGCGCTCCCCAAAAAGTGACAGTCTTTCGCGGTTTTCCTCCCCGGCTGTCAAACCACGAGTTCTGAAAGCTATGGCTGCCAGCCCGGATAATACGTGTCTCTCGCGGCCGGATAACGCGAAGGACCAGGCGGATGCGAAAGCATACCCGAGGGCAGGTCTGGAAGAGCCCGAGAACGTGTCCCCGGCCGAACGTCAGCAAGCTCTGCTTGAAAGCTACAACCAACTGCGGGAACGCATGCAGCGTACCACGAACGCTCTGGCGTCAGCCGCGCATGACCTCAAGACCCCTCTGGCGGTCCTGAACGGCTACATCGAACTGTTGCGCAGTGGAAAGCTGGGGCCGCTGAATGAGCGGCAGAGCGGCGTCCTCGACGACATGCATGCCAGCGGGCAGCGCCTGCAGCACTTCATCCAGGACTTCCTAAACTACTCCGTCCTAGAGACCGGCGAACTGCGCATGCAGTTCGAGGCCGGCGACCTGAACGCATGCCTCTCCGAGGTGTGCCGGTTGTGGTCGCAACGCTTTCAGGATAAAGGGCTCGCGCTGTACTTTCTGGCCAACGACAAACTACCGGTGTTCCCCTTCGACTCTGCCAAGGTGCAGCGTGTGGTCTCGAACCTTCTAGAAAATGCTTCCAAGTTCACTCCCGCAGGAGGGACGGTGTGGTTGCACGCAGAGCCGTACATGTGGGAGCGCCGCACGGTGGCGCAGCCGGGTGTGGAGCCGGCCGTGGAAGAAGAGCGGCGCCGTCAGCAACTGGCAGCTCCGAATGCTATCAAGGTGAGCGTCTCCGACACCGGCCCGGGAATTCCTCCCGAGTACCACTTCGAGGTTTTCGACGACTTCTTCCGCCTCCCCAGTGATGAGAACCATTCCGAGGGGATGGGCCTGGGTCTGGCCATCGCCCGCCGCCTGGTCCACGGCATGGACGGCAAGATCTGGGTGGAAAGCGAGCCAGGCGCCGGCTGCAAATTCTCTTTTCTGGTCCCGTTGAGACCGGCGCCCACTAGCTATGCGCGAGGGAAAAACAAATGAGCCCAGCGGCCAACATATTGCTGGTCGACGATGAACCGGGAATGTTGCGATACATCCGCACCCTGCTCGAAGTGGACGACTACAAAGTGGAAACCGCCACCACCGGCGAGGAAGCGCTGGAGCGGCTGCAGAAAGGACTGGAACCCGACCTGGTGCTGCTCGATGTGCTCATGCCCGGCATCGACGGCCTGGAAACCCTCGAACAACTCCGCCAGGTCCAGCCCAGACTGAAAGTCGTGATGCTTTCTTGTGTGAGCGATACCCGCAAGGTGGTCCAGGCTATGCGCCTGGGCGCCCACGATTACCTGACCAAACCATTTCAGAAGGCGGAGCTTGACACGGTCATCGACCAGTGTCTGGGAACCGGCAGGCAAACCTACGGGGGCGAAGTGGAAGAGCTGTCTGATGACGTGTTCTTCGTTGCTGCCAGCCCGGCGATGCGCAAGATCCGCTCTCAGGCGGCATTGGTCGCCAACGTGGACATCCCGCTGCTTCTGCTGGGCGAGAGCGGCACGGGCAAGGAAGTGCTCGCTCGCCTGGTGCACAAGTTGTCGCCGCGCGCCCATCGCACGTTCCTGAAGGTCAATTGCGCGGCTGTGCCGGCCGACCTGCTGGAGAGCGAACTGTTCGGCTATGAAGCCGGCGCCTTTACCGGCGCAACCCATCCCAAGCCCGGTAAGTTCGAACTCTGCAACAAGGGCACGATTCTGCTGGACGAAATCGGCGAAATGCCGCCGCTGTTGCAGGCCAAGCTGCTGCACGTGCTGCAGGACCAGCAGTTTTCCCGCCTGGGTAGCCGCTCTGTCATCAAGGTGGATGTGCGCATCCTGGCGGCCACCAACATCAACATTCCGGAAGCCTTGGCCAACAAACGCCTGCGCGAAGACCTCTATTACCGCCTGAATGCCTTCACTCTCAACCTGCCGCCATTGCGCGAGCGCAAAGAAGAGGTTCCGATCCTCCTCAAGCACTTCATGGCGCGGATGTCGGAGCGCTATGCCCGGGCTCCGCTGCCGCTTTCCCCCACGCTGTTGGCGGCGTGCCTTGAGTATCCCTGGCCCGGCAATCTGCGCGAAGTCAGCAACTTTGTGAAGCGTTACCTGATCCTGGGCGACGAGAAACTGGCGATCGCGGAACTTAACCCGCGCAGCGATGGGGGAGGTGGCGTGCGGCCGGAGAGCGGCGCGCAACCGCAAGAGTCCGCCGCCGGTGGCTTGAAATCCCTGGCTCGCAGCGCCAAAGACGAAGCCGAAGCCGCTGCCATCACCAAGGCCCTGGAACAAACCAATTGGAATCGTAAGCAGGCCGCCGCCCTGCTGAAGATCAGTTACAAGGCCCTGCTCTACAAGATTCGCCAGTACGGCATTGCCGAATCCCGCGGCCACCACAAGCTGTCGGCCGGCGCCTAGACTCGGGTCCACGGTAGCGCCGCGGCAGTATTCTCTGCGAGGAATCCGGTGAAACGCCTGGTTGGATTTTTGCTGATCCTGAGTTCTCTGGCCTCGGGTGCTGCCTTCCAGAAAGCCAAGGTAGTCGCGGTACGGGACGCGAGCGAGACCGGAGCAACAGCCGAGTCAAATGATCCGGTCAGCAGCAAGAATGGCCCGACGACTGTGCTCATGCCCGGGATGGTCGCGCGCTGCGCGGTCACCGTACGCTTGAACAGCCTGGAGTACACGGCAATCTACTACGAAGACAAACACTTCAAGCAAATCGATCTGGTTCTGGGACAGATGATCGATGCTCGCGTGGACGGCAACAAACTGGTCCTTCGCCGGCCCTCAGACGGCAAAGAGATGAAGGGCAAAATCGTCGACCGCAGCACCGCTCAAAAGGAATGAACCGACCCGGGTCTGGCCCCGCCTTGGCGTCATGGATGCAACCGCCCGCTCTGCTTCAGGAAGGCACTGCGAAGCCCGCGGCCGCCTCCTCCACCGTGGGGTAGAAGGCCACGATCCGGGAAATGTTTGCAGCCCGCACCATCTGCTCGACCACACGCCTGGCACCTGCGACCCGCAACTCTCCGCCCGCATCCTTGAGCTTGCGGAAGCAGGTCACGATCATGCTCAAGCCGGTGCTGTCCACTCGTGCCACTTCGGAGAGATCCAGAATGAGCTTGCGCACCGTCCCTGCGACCATTTCCGTCACTTCCGCCTCCAGGTCCTGGCAAGGTCGGCCCATAATCAGCCGCCCGGCAAGCTGCAGGACCACGATTTCCTGATCGATCTTTCTTTGCCGGATTTCCAGCATGCGCGGCTCCTACGCTTGGACCTGTGGCGGCGCTGGCAGAGGTACTCTACTCTATCAGAGTTTTGCTTGCCGACTCGCAGTCACGAGAGGACCGAATATGCCGCGTAGTATCGCTTACTCATGGTCATCCACCGCCTTCATATTCCGGAATGACAACTTCGTCGGCGCCTGAGCTGCGCCGGACCCGGGCATATCGACTCCGCGAGTAAATGATCTTCAGGTTGGAATTCAACCGGCGCCGTCACCGTGATGTAGACATGGTCGGCGTCATTGTTGGTCACCAGGCAGAGGCCGCGGCCCGCTGGATCGCGTACAGATCGCGCGGCGTGGATTGTCACCAGTACCCCGCTCCGCAACCTATGATCTGAGGCAAGCACTCGGCCCCCTCCGATTTTTCAGTCCCGGGGGATTCGAAGGGGTGCTAAGGCCCGTCCGCGGATAATCGGTGGACTTTTGCTCGTACGTCCCGCTCCCCGCTTCTAGCGCCTATTGCACGATCAACGTCACTGGCATGGTCAGCGAGTACGAACCGGACGTTGCCGTGACCTGCACGGTGTAGGTTCCGGCGGGTGTCCCAACGGTGTTGTTGGAATTGCTGCTGCCACTGCAGGCCACCTGTAGACAAGCCAAGCCGGTAGCCAGGAGGATCCCCAGGATGACCAGCAACCGGCGTTTTCTCGGGCTGAATCGGCCCAGACCCAATCCCAGAAACACCAGTCCTCCCACCGGGACCAGAGCCGCATACAGCGGACCCAGGCGCCGCAGTTTCACAATTGTCGTCGTGCGCGCCGTCGTGTTGATGGTGAGCGTCAGCGATTGCGAACTGACATTGGGAAGCAGAATCGGGTTCAGGGAGAACACACAAGACACAGTGGAACCCGCAGGCAATCCCTGCGAGCAGGACAGCGCCACGCTCGCCGTGAAAACCGTCTGGGGCTTGACCTTCACCACGTACGTGGCGGGCTGGCCCGCTGTCACCGTAAAGCTGGGGGGGGAAATGGACTCGATTATGAAGGTGTTCACCAGGGCGCTGGCACTTGCGGTTTGACTGAACGGAGAGCCGGCCACGATGACCTGCCCGCTATTGCCGATGTTTCCCGGGCCGGTAGTTGGGGTCAGATTCACGGTCACCGTCGCCGTCTGCCCCCCGTTGATGGTTCCGATGCTGCAGATGAGCTGGTTATTGGTCGGGATGGTTGGACAGCTTCCACCGGTTGCCGTCGCCGAGACAAAATTCGAGGTGACCCCGGAACTGCTCAGGTTGTCGACGAAGGCAACGCCTGCGGTGGCATCCCCCGTGTTGGTGATGCTGTAGATAAAGGCCACCTGGTTGCCCGCACTCACGTTCGGTGGCGCAGTGGGGCAAGGATTTGTGGTGCTTGCGGTAAAGTTAGCGCAGCCCAGCACGGCCAGGCTCAAATTGGGCCCTAGCTTTCCAACGAAGGCATTCTGCGTACCCTTCAGCGAATTCAAATGGCCGTTGAAGTCCGGGGATTGGGTTTCCCCCGTCACGTAGGTTGAACCGTTGTTGTCGATTGCAATGCCGGTGCCCTTGTCAATCCCAGAGCCACCAAGATACGTGGCAAAGATTCCGCCCGGCGTGGAGTTTACCGTAGCCGTCGTGTCCAGGCGGGCCACGAAAGCGTCGCTCGCCCCGGCCAGCGTGGGCTGTAATGCACCCGGGTTGGGGGCCACCGGGAAGTCTGTCGAGTTGGTGGTGCCGGTCACCCGGGCGCCCTGGATGGGATCCACCGCGATCGCCCGGACAAAATCCGTGCCGCTGCCGCCCAGGTAGGAGAAGTACGTCAAGCCTATGAGGTTGGAAGTGCCACCCGCCTGGGGATTGCTGATCTTGGCCACGAACCCGTCCATGCCTCCGTTGTTCTGTTTCTGATAGGGCTGGATCACCGGCGAGTAAGAGAAGTCATTCGAAAGCGTGCTGCCGCCCACGTATGCGTTGCCCGCCGCGTCCACGGCAATGGCATAACCGATGTCATCTTTGGTTCCGCCGAGGTACGTCGAATAGCGGAGCTGGTTGCCCTGGTTGTTGGTGGTCAGGTAGGGAGGTGCGATCTTGGCGACAAACGCATCCAGCGCCGTCTGGGTGAGGTCGCAACTCCCCTGGAAGGGGCCGGTCCCGTCCAGGCAGGGTTGAAAGGCGTTGGTGATGGGAAAATCCGTGGCTGAATTGGTGACCGTGTTCTGGAAGTTCGTCCCGCCGGTGATATAGATGTTTGAGCCGGCAGGGTTGTTGTCCACTGCGATGGCGCCGCCCGTCACCGTGGCCGTGGCCGGAAATCCGCCCCCGAAATACGTCGAGTAAAGAAGGCTGTTGGTACCCGAATTCGCCGGGTTGATCTGACTCACAAAGAAGCCGACGGGCCCTACCAACGCGACCTGGTACGCACCCGGGTTTGGCGCAACCGGAAAATCCGTCGAATTGGTGATGCCGATCACGTACACCAGGCCCTTGTTGTCCAGCGCCATTCCGCTGGCCGTGTCAGTCCCGCTGCCGGAAAGATACGTCGAATATGGCAATTTGGAGCCAGTGCTGTCGAGTTCGCTGACGAAGGCGTGCGTGCCCGCGACCTTGGGCGTGCTCTGGAGGGGGGTGCCGGACACGGGAAAGTCGCCCGAACTGGTCGTGCCCGCGACGTAGGCGTTGAACCCGGCATCGACCCCGATCCCCACGCTGCTGTCCGTACCACTGCCGCCCAGGTAGGTTGCATACACCACCGTGGGTTGTGCGCTGAGCCCCGCACCAGGGCTGAACTTGACCACGAATACGTTCTGCGCGCCTTTGAGCGTGCCCTGCAGCGGCGAGGAAGAAACCGGGAAATCGGCGGAGGTCGTCGCCCCGGTGACATAGAAATTGAAAGCCGTGTCCACCGCCACGGTGGGAAAGCTCTCCGTCCTCGATCCACCCACGTAGATCGAATAGCTCAACACCGGATCGATGATTAGCGAGCGGCTCCGGTCATACGGGCCAATTGCGAACCCGACTGTGTCCGACGCCAGGATCCGAAAGCGGCCACTGACGTTCTTCCGCCGGTCATCCACCGTCTGGTACACCTGCGGCGCCTCCAGCCGCATCGCGCCCTGGCGGGTCCGGATCAGCAGATCGCCCTGCGGGTTGAATTCGAGGCCCTGTGCTCCCTCGAAGCTCAGGCGCACCTGTCGAGGGTCGGCACCCGGCTGCACCCGGAAGTCGTATTCCAGCTCTCCCTGCTTGCCATAATAGATAAGGTCAATACCGGGATAAACCTCGCGGTAACGCACCTTCGCGTACTGCGGGATCCCACGATGCCATTTCGCCGGATCGTTGCCAATCAGGTAGTTGCTCCTGCCGGGGAGCAGGTCCACTCCTTCCACCCGGACACCGGCTTTGGATTGGGACAGCTTCATGCGCACCACAGATCCGGAAACCTCCACTTCACGGGACGACTTGGGCTTCGATTGCTGAAACAACAACACGGCTTCGTTCGCCATCAGGAAGAGCCCATAACCGCTGCCCCGGGCCAGGAATTTCACCCGTGAGTCGCTCTGCCCCCGATTCGGCTCAAAGATCATAGGCAGTCCCGCGTAGGTCTCGAGCGCCTGTCCCGAAGCCGGAACCTGGGCCACCGACTTTCCGAGAAGCGGTGGCTGTGCAGCCGTCCACTTGCCCGTGCTTGGAGTCCCCGAACCCAGCACCAGCAAGCTCGCACCGGCCCCCAGCAGCACTGCTGCGGCCGGCGCGATGCGGCTCCACAACACACTTATTCCTGACCCACTGCGATTCAGTCTCACGAGCTCCTCCGAATGTTCAAATCAGGTAGAGAGGGAGAAGAATGGCACACCCGCACCCAGCCCGCCGGGGCGGCGCGCATCGATTGTCTCCAGAACCGCGTGAAAATAAACAACTACTTAAACATCCGGTGGATCGCAGTGTCAAGCGACACCGACGCATCCAGCCAGATCAGATGCAGGAAACAGGAGTTGCTGCTGCCTCGCCCTCCCAGGAAAAACCTGCACTGCCCGTCCCAGTCCCGGAGCCGACCTCGCCCGTTGTCTTGCCTATGGCGACCTGGCTTCCCCGGAGTCAGTAACCGACTCAGTTCCTTTCGCATTTTAGGTGTTGCCAAGGGTTGATCAGTCGGTAAATCCTTCGAAGGAAGAGTCCTCTGGCCATTTTTCCGTAGAATGCCTCCCCCAGGGCGCGCGGCGGCGGTTTGTCCGGCACCCAGCGGAGAATCCATGCCGGCAAAGGAACGCACGATGGTGGAAGAGAAACAGGACCGCCGTGGCCTACGACGCTTTGACATGCGTTTGCCCGCCGCGATCCGAATTGCGGGCGAGGTGCCGAACGAATTCCTTACCGAAACTCAGAACGTCAGCGCTCGGGGCGTTTTTTTTTACATCGACCGCCCTCTGGCGGATAACTCCCCCATCGAGGTCACGCTTACGTTCCCGCCGCACATCACCCTGACCGATGCACTGCGCGTGCGCTTCCTGGGCCGGGTAGTGCGGGTCGAACCACCCCTGCCTTCAGCGCGTGTCGGCATCGCCGCGGTGATCGAAGAGTACGAGTTTCTGCGGGCGAATCCTGCCGCCGACTACCTCGCCCGCGGGCGGGCCCGGAACCAGCGAGATGACCTCACCGATGCCTGACTACAGATGGTCCGTCCCTCAGCTGGGCTGTACAGAGCGCACCCTCGCCCGCGTCACTTACCATACCCTGCACGCATTCGCCCGGACCATACGCTGTCCCGCCTTGCACCTATATGCTTCGCGGAATTCGGACATGTTGGACAGCACGTTGTTAACACGGTAGACCGGCAGGGAGTGCGGATCCGTCGAAACCATCACCCGGGCAATCTCCGGGCGCACGTTGGAACACCAGGAAAAGGCGTTCGCCAGGAAGAACTCTTGGCGGTAGGTCATGCCATCCGGACTCTTGTCATCCAGGGTCTTTCCCTGTCCCTTCAGGCTGAAACTCAAGGCGTTCAAAGCGAGATGGATGCCACCATTGTCGGCCGTGTCCTCGCCCTGGGTCAGCTTCCCATTTTGCTTGGCGCCCGGAGCGGCCTCAGGCACATCCTGGGTGTACTGGTCGGAGATGCATTGACCTCGCCTGTCGTATTGTTGGGCGTCGTCCGCCGTCCACCAGTCCCGCAGGTTGCCCTGGGCGTCGAATTTCCGCCCCTGGTCGTCGAAGCCATGAATGATCTCATGCCCAATCACGCTGCCGACGCCGCCGTAGTTCACGGCATCGTCTTGCGCAGGATCAAACAGAGGCGGTTGCAGAATGCCGGCCGGGAAGTTGATGGTATTCAGTTGCGGATCGTAGTACGCGTTGATGGTGGGTGGCGTCATCAACCACTCGCCACGATCCACCGGCTTGCCCACCTTTGCCACCCAGCGTTCGAATTCGAAGGACGTGGCTTGGGCCACGTTGTTCAAATAACTATCGCGCGTGATCTTCACGCTGGCATAGTCCCGCCAGTGGGAAGGGTAGCCGATCTTGTCCTCGATCCCTTTCAGCTTGACGATGGCTTGTTGCTTGGTGGCTGGCGACATCCAGCCGAGCCCCTGGATGTCCTCCTGCAGAGCCTGCTCAATGGCGTGCACCATCCGAAGGGTCCGGTCTTTGCTCTGCGGCGGAAAAGCGCGATCGACATAGGCCTGGCCCAACGCTTCCCCGAGGTCACGATCAGCGGCGCGCACGCAGCGCCGCCAGCGTGGCTGCTGTTGCTCCGCTCCCGCCAGGGTATGCGCGAAGAAATTCCAGTTCTCGTCGACGAACGCCTTGTCCAGGTAGGGTGCGGAACGGTGAATCACCTGCCAGCGCAGGTACACCTTCCACTGCTCGAGGGGTCGCTCCCGGAGCAGCTGGTCGCTGGTCCGGAAGAAATCCGGCGCGGTCACAATGTAGTGTTGGCTGGCTGGCGCCTGGACGGCCTTAAGATATGCGGCCCAGTCGATCGAGGGCGCGAGCTCGCGCACCTGTGCCAGGCTCATCCGGTTGTTCACGTTTTTGGGATCGCGGCGCTTGACGTTGTCCATCTGCGCTTTCGCCATCGCCGTCTCCAGTTCCATGACCACGCCGGCGTCGTCTGCGGCCTGCGTCTCCGGTTCTCCGGAAAGGACAAACATCTTCTGCAGGTGCGCCCGGTATTTCTTCAGCAATTCCAGCGATTTCTCATCGGTCTTCAGGTAGTAGTCACGGTTGGGCAGGCTCAGCCCAGCCTGATCAATCTGCGCCACCACTTTCGAAGCGTCATCGTAATCTTGCTGGCCTGTGAATCCGAACAGAGGCGCATTCGTCTGGTTGTCTCCCTGTTCCCAGGCGGCGGGATAGATGTGATGCAGATGGGCAATCTCGAGCGTGATCTCGCTCTTCGATTGCAGTGCCGCGATGCGATCGAGTTCCGGCTGCAACGGCTTTCGTCCGGCCGCTTCGATTCCGGACTCATCCATACAAGCCGCCCAGTAGTCGCCGATCTTCTGTTGCGCCGGGCTGCGATGGGACGCCGTGCTGGCCGCCACCAGGGTCTCTCGTAGCAGGTTTTCATTCCAATATTCGAGGCCGCTGGCCGTTCCCCAGAACACCTGGTCCGGCGGAATCGGATTTGCCGCCAACCACTTACTGCAAGCGTACTTGTAGAAGTCGTCGCACGGATCCAACCCCTGGTCGAGAATTCCCGGATCGAAGTGCTCCAACTTGGGCGCCTCTTTAGCTTGGTCAACGCCGCCGGGAGTAGAGAGCGCGGAATTGAAGCTTTGAGCCTGCGCTCCCGCCAGCCCTTCCAGGATGCGGCTCAGCAAGAGAACGATCAAAAACGCGCGAATCGACATGGATCCTCTTTTGGGAACGGAAAGCTAGATGCGGTTCAGAAACGGCCTAACAGTTGCCTACCCGGGGGTACACTCATTCCTCCCCGCCACGTGGCACGGACGCCAGATCGGTGCACACAGGTGACCCCGGGGCAATCTGGGAAACAAAGCCACCCCGCAAATCGGATCAGACGTGACCGAGCCCTACTTTCCTCCGAGATCCTCGATCTCCCGCTTTAAGCGTGCGTAGCGGCGCACGACGGTCGTAAGGTACATGATGTGGATGATCCACGTCGCAGCGTAAGCCGCATAAAGGAACTTCATCGTCGGTCACTCCCGGTTTCGGCCAAGGCCTCAAGCGCTTGCACCTCTTCCACCTCGCGCCACAAGGCCTCCAGGCGGTAGCGCGACCAGCAGACCAGAAACGCGAAACACAGAAAGGCCAGCCAGTTGATCAGCAGCACATGCAGCATGCGTGGATCGATCGACCCACCGCCCCCGATCACCGGCTGCGGATGCTGGGTGCGGAAGAACCAGATCGAAAAGTACACCAGCGGCACGTCCAAGGCTCCGAATACGGCCAGGGCGGCGGCCAGCACCGGCGTCTGGCCGCTGCTGGAAAAGCGTCGCAGCACCAGGTAACTCACGTAGATCAGCCACAGGACAAGGGTCGACGTCAGCCGTAGGTCCCAGGTCCACCAGATGCCCCACACCGGACGCGCCCACAGCGGCCCGGTCACCAGCACCACGGTGCAGAACGCCACCCCCACCTCTGCCGTGGTCACCGCCACCATGTCGGCAACCGGATTCCGCCGCAGCAGATACCACACCGAAGCCAAGAAATTGATGGAGAACAGCAGGAAGGCGGTCCAGGCCGAGGGCACATGGTAGTAGAAGATCCGCTGCACGTCGCCCATGGTCTGCTCGGTGGGAGCCACCACCAGAGCCTGGTACAAGGCGTAGGTCAGCAGGCCGGCCGTGAGCAGTCCGAGGATGGGGAAGGCCTTCTTCATTCCGCGTGCAACACCGTTTCAAACAGCGCCAGACATCCCGTAGTAAACACCACGTCGTAGGTGGCAAGCAATACGATCCAGAACTTGGCTGAGTTTTCCCCGGTCAGAATGTTGGTCGTAGCCTCAACCATGGATAGTAGCGCCGGAAGGGAGATGGGGAATAGTAAAAGGGGCAACATGATTTCGCGGCTACGAGTGCGCAACGACATGGCCGCAAAGAAGGTCCCGTTCACCACCAACGCCCACGTACCCAGCACCGCGATCGCAATCAGCTGCCAAGCCGGACCCAATGCCCGCAACTTGTAGAAAATGATGAATAGCGGCGTCATTAAGGCCTCGAGCACTGCGACGAACAGGAAGTTTCCCAGAGCCTTGGCCAGGAACAGCGCGTTGGCCGGTGCCGGTGAGACCCGGTAGGCATCGAGCACCTGATTGCGCAGCTCCCGCGCCCAGGTCTGATTCAGCGCCACCACGGCGGCAAACAGAAACGCCACCCACACCAGGCCGCCTGCGATATGGCGCGACTCCTCCGCATTTGGGTCGAACGAAAAACTGAACACCACCACCACCAGTAGGGCGAAGAACAGCATCGAGTTGATGGCATCCTTGGACCGCCATTCCAGGCGAATGTCCTTAGCCAGCGTGGCCCAGGTGATGCCCGTCGGCGCGCTCATGCTATCCCCATGAAACTGCGGTCGGCGGTTCGGTTGGTGATCTGCCCGTTCTGCATCCAGACGAATTCGTCGGCGGCTCCACCCAGCAAAGACGCCTGGTGCGTTACCACCAGAAGAGTCTTGCCCGCGTCGCGCATCCTGACCAGCAGTTTCACCATTTCGCCTGCGGACCTCACATCAACGTTTGAAAACGGCTCGTCGAGAAGAAGTATCTTGGGATCATGCAACAGGGCCCGCGCCAGGGACATCCGCTGCCTCATGCCCTGCGAATACTGCCCCACGGGGCGTTGCCAGGCAGGGTCGAGCCCTACCACGGAGATCACCTGGGCGCAGCGGGCAGAATCACGCACCCCATAAAGACGCGCGAAATAGCCCAGGTTCTCCATTCCACTCATCTCGTCGTAGAGCAACGAAGGGTGCGCCATGTAGCCGAATTCGCGGCGGATGTCGCGTGAAATGGCCTGGCCAAGAATCGCGACCGATCCCCGCGTGGGCGTCGCGAGCCCCGCGATGGTCCGCAAAAGCGTGGTCTTCCCCGCGCCATTGTCGCCCAGGATGGCGTAAAGGCGGGCCGGCGCGAAGGTCGCGGTAACGCCGCGCAGGGCGGCAAAGCGACCGAACTGCTTGGTCAGATTGTCGATTCGGATAATGGGGTCAGCTGGCGAGCGCGCCGTTGTGGGGTCGTTCACGGTCGATGTGGTTGGGGACAAGAAGCCCAGCGCGTGCTACAGCGTAACCCCCATGGAATTTGCCGCACCGGATCGGGTTATGCTCTTTGGCGGCTCGGTCGTCGGCGCGGAGTTCGGCGGTGCTGCCCCGGGCTGCGCCGGCGCATACTTCGAGGCGCACTTGGCCTGCAGGGCTTTCGCGTGGAAGATGCCGTCGCGTCCAAAGCTGCCCTCGGCCAGAGCCTGGGAATTGTCCTTGAAAGTGTCCGGCGGAGGTTCGGTCCCGGCATAACTCACCGGCAGCGTGCGATCTTGCTCGACCAGGATGAAGTCGACGTGGGTGCCATTGCGCTTGATCGAGCCCGGTTGCACGTTGCCCGCCACCCGCAACCGTTTGCTATAGGCGCCATCCCTCATGTCCTGCAATTCTTTGATCGTGACGTAATAGCTCTTACTCTCCTGCACACCCGTGTAGGCGAGATAGCCCAGCATCATCAGGATTAAGACGGTCGCGCCGCCAAACTTCAGGTACCGGCTGGTATCGCTGGACATGACATCCCCACTCTCCCCAAACTTTACCCCGCTGCCCGAGCACGGGTCAAGACGCAAAGGGTCAACCCCGGGCTTGGCCGATTCCTCCAAAGGAATAAGCAGGCGGCGAGACGAGCCGCTCCCCGCCATCTGGCCGAGTAGAATACGGGAACAGCGAGGCCTCTTGCCATGATTCATCCCTGGCACGACGTGACCCCGGGTGACAAGTTGCCCGCGGAGTTCTACAGCGTCATC
Source organism: Terriglobales bacterium (assembly GCA_035623795.1). Classification (GTDB taxonomy): domain Bacteria; phylum Acidobacteriota; class Terriglobia; order Terriglobales; family Acidobacteriaceae; genus DASPST01. The sequence goes on along the minus strand of DASPST010000044.1, from coordinate 55,126 downwards.
GAGATTCCGTTCGGCTCCAGGGTCAAGTACGAACTCGACAAGGCCAGCGGGCTCATCAAGCTCGACCGCGTCCTGTATTCCGCTGTCTACTATCCCGCCAATTACGGATTCATTCCCCAGACTCTGGCCGAAGACGACGATCCACTGGACGTGCTTGTGTTATGCCAGGAGGAGGTGGTGCCTCTTACCCTCATCCACGCTCGTACGATCGGGTTGATGACGATGATCGATGCCGGCAAGAAGGACCACAAGATCATCGCCGTAGCCAGCGAGGACCCGGAGTTCAACAGCTACCGCGAAGTCTACGAAATGCCTGCCCACCGCCTGCTCACGCTGCGGCGCTTTTTTCAGGACTACAAGCAATTGGAAGGAAAGCTCGTGGAGGTGGATGACATCCGCCCCACTGCCGAAGCATTCCCGATCATCCTGGATGCGCTCGAGCGCTACGGCGAGCAGCGGCGTAAAGGATTCGCAAACCGGGGCCGGCGTGCGTGAACGGCTCAACTCACAACTCCAGGCGGGCAGCTCCTAGCTCTCCCTACCAAACCCGGCAGGCGTTCTCCGCCACCATCGGCTGACCCCTCTTGCATCCCCAGGCGTTCTGAAACTCGGGCATATTCTGGACCGTGCCGTTGACCCGGTACTTCCCCGGTGAATGGGGATCGGTGAGCACCCGCATGCGGGCCGTCTCCGGACGCCGCTTCTCGCACCATACCCGGGCGAATCCCAGGAAGAAGCGCTGCTCCGGCGTATAGCCGTCGATCTTTTCGCTTTCCGTCCCTATCTTGTCCGCGGCAATCATCTGCATCAGAGCGTTGTAGGCGATGCGCGCGCCGCCGTTGTCGGCCGTGTTCTCGCCCAGCGTCAGACGGCCATTCAGCTTCAGATCATCGATGGCCACGAAGTTGCTGTACTCGTTGGCGATGCAACTGGCCCGCCTTTCGAACTCTTTGCCGTCCTCCTCGGTCCACCAGTCGCGCAGGTTGCCCTGCGGGTCATACTTGCGGCCCTGATCATCGAAGCCGTGGGTGAGTTCGTGGCCGATCACAATCCCGATACCCCCCATGTTGACAGCGTCGTCCATCGTTTTGTCGAAGAAAGGCGGTTGCAGGATGCCGGCGGGAAAGACAATCTCGTTGCGCGAACCGTTGTAGTAGGCGTTCACCGTGGGCGGCGTCATGCCCCATTCCTTGCGGTCTACGGGCTTGCCGATCTTGGCGATCTGCCGCTTGGCCTCAAACCCATTGGCGCGCTGGAAATTGCCCACCAGGTCGCCGCGCTCGATCTCCAGCGAACTGTAATCACGCCACACGTCGGGATAGCCGATCTTGTTGCGGATGGCCTCCAGCTTGAGCCTGGCCTGCTTCTTGGTTTCCTCCGTCATCCAGGGCAGCGCGCGGATGTCCTGGTCGAGTGAGGTTTCGAGCGCGTCCACCATCTTGAGCATGCGTTGCTTGCCTTCGGCGCCGAAGGTGAGTTCCACGTAGCGCTGACCGAGCGCCTCGCCGAGCGATTCGTCGGTGAGATCCACACAGCGTTTCCAGCGCGGCTGAATCTGAGCCTGCCCGGTCAGGTATTGCCGCATCTTAAAGTTGGCGTCCACGAAAGGCTGCGAGAGCCAGGGGGCCGACGAGCGCAGAATGTGCCAGCTGACGTAGGTCTTGAGATTGTCCAGAGACTCGGACTCGAGCAGAGCGTTGACCTGCTTAAAGAACTCCGGATTGCCCACGTTCAGATAGGAAAAGCTGGGCGCGCCCACATCGGAGAAATATCTGGCGAGATCGAAATTCGGTGCCAGGGCAATCGCCGCCTCGCGAGTCATTTTGTGGTCGCGGTTTTTGGGATCGCGGCGGAGAGTCCGGTCCATGGACGCCCGGGCGAGGACGGTTTCGACTCGCAGCACCCTCTCGGCGGCGGCTGCGGCCTGCTGCGGCGACTGCCCGGCGAGCGTGAACACCTGGGTGACGTAATCCACGAAATGCTTGCGCATCTGCGCTTGCTTGGGATCGTCCTGCAGGTAGTAATCGCGGTCGGGCAGGCTCAGGCCTCCCTGGTCGATGTAGGCGATGGCCAGATCGGCATTGTGCAGATCGGGAGCAGAATAGAAGCTGAACAGCGAACTCCCGCCGGTCATGCGGCCACTCGCGATGGCGTCGATCAGCGCGGCCTTATCTTTGACCGCTGCGACGCGCTCCAGCGCCGGCTGGATCGGGGCGAGTCCCTTCTCCTCCGCCCCCTTCTCATCCATGCAGGAAGCGTAGAAGTCGCCGATCTTCTGGTCGATGGCGTTGCGGTCGGGCTTATCGACCTCGGCCCGCTCCAGGATCCCGCGCAGAGTTACGAGATTGCGCTCGTCCAGTTCAGTAAAACTCACCCAGTCGACCTGATCGGCGGGAATCTCGGTCTTTTTCAGCCAGTTCCCGCAAGCGTACTGGTAAAAATCGAGACAGGGATCCAGCGTCTTGTCGATGGTATCGACGCTGAAACCCGGGTTGTCGTTCCTGCTAGGGGCGGATTGAGCAGAGGCCAGCGCGGTCGACAAAGCCAGGCAGCAGAACAGAGCCTTCTCCGTGAGCATCAGGAGGACCTCGTGCGAACGTCAACTGGCGATTGTAGGTCTGCCAGACGCGCGACACAAGCGCGGCATGTCGCTGGCCACGCAACCAACGCTTCTTCCCACGCAGCGTATAATGAGAACACCCGAAACGGCATAGAGGTCAGAGTAGGTCATGACTGCGACGAACGGCACCTCCCCAAATGAATCCTCACCCTATGGCGGCCATGGCAGCCGTGTCCCCGGACCGCGCCAGGAATGGCTGAACCGCCGCCGCGCCGAAAACCGCGACGGGAACTTCTCCCAGATGCACTATGCCCGCCAGGGCATGATCACGGAAGAGATGGAATATGTGGCGCAGAGGGAGAAACTCGCACCCCTGCTGGTGCGCGACGAGGTCGCCCGCGGGCGGATGATCATCCCCGCCAACATCAACCATCCCGAACTGCAGCCCATGGCCATCGGCGTGGCTTCGTTGTGCAAGATCAACGCCAACATCGGCAATTCCGCCGTGACCTCCAACATTGAGCAAGAACTCCAGAAGCTGCACACGGCTGTGCACTTCGGCGCAGACACGGTCATGGATCTCTCGACCGGCGGCAACATTCCTGAAATCCGGGAAGCCATCCTGCGTCATTCTCCGGTGCCGCTGGGGACGGTTCCCATCTACGAGGCGATTGCGCGGGTGAAACGTGTCGAAGACCTCTCGGCTGGGGTCATGCTGGAAGTCATCGAAGAGCAGGCGGCGCAGGGTGTCGATTACATGACGATCCACGCCGGGGTGCTGATCCAGTATCTGCCGCTGGTCTCCACGCGCATCACCGGCATTGTCAGCCGCGGCGGAGCAATCCTGGCACAATGGATGGCCCATCACCACCGACAGAACTTCCTCTACGAGTCATTCGACGAACTGTGCCAGATTTTCAAGAAATATGACGTGAGCTTCTCACTGGGTGACGGGCTGCGCCCAGGCTGCATCGCGGATGCAAGCGACCAAGCGCAGTTCGCGGAACTGGCCACCCTGGGCGAACTGACCAGGAAAGCCTGGGCGCACGACGTGCAGGTGATGATCGAGGGCCCGGGCCATATTCCCATGGATAAGATCAAGGAGCAGGTGGACAAGGAGAACGAACTCTGCGACGAAGCGCCCTTTTACACCCTGGGCCCGCTGGTCACCGACATCGCGCCCGGCTACGATCACATTACGTCTGCCATCGGGGCGGCCATGATCGGCTGGCACGGGGCTTCCATGCTCTGCTACGTCACGCCCAAAGAGCACCTCGGTTTGCCCAACGAGAAGGACGTGAAAGACGGCATCATCGCCTACAAGATCGCCGCCCACGCCGCCGATGTGGCGCGCCACCGCCCCGGAGCCCGCGATCGGGACGACGCGCTCAGCTATGCGCGCTACACCTTCGACTGGGAAAAGCAGTTTGCTTTGTCGCTCGATCCGCAGACGGCGCGCTCCATGCACGATGAAACCTTGCCCGACGACTACTACAAGGAAGCGGCGTTCTGCTCCATGTGCGGCCCGAAATTCTGCTCCATGAACTACTCGTCTAAGGTCGACGAATATAACCAGCAGGTGCACGGGCTGCAAAAGAAAGACTACTCAGAACTGGTGGAAAAGCTAGTCACGCTGAAGTAGCATGGCTCCTCGTACTCGGTTCATCCTCTAAAGTCCGCCACCCCGTCCCAGATCAACTGCACCGCGATCGCCAGGATCAGAAAGCCGAAGATGCGGGTGATGGCCCCCACCGCACCTGGCCCAAGACGGCCTACCAGAGGCCCCCCGAAACGCAAGAAGAGGTAGACCGAGACCGCCAACACGGTGATGCCGATGACCATGCCCAGGTAAGAAGTAAAGCTGTCGACGTGCGCCGCGAGCCCCATGACCACGCCAATCGACCCGGGACCAGACAGCAATGGCATCGCCATCGGGGTTAGCGAAATGTCTTCCTTGGTAGTGGCTTCGTCGCTCTCCGCCGAAGTAATGCGACTGCTGGCTGTTACCATGCCCCAGGCGGTGTTGGCCACGATCAGGCCGCCGGCGATCTTCAGCACCGGCAGAGAGATGCCGAACAGGTTCAACACGAACCGTCCGAAGAACAGGAATGTCACCAGGATGACCAAGACGTAGAAGCTGGTTTTCAGCGCGGTGTGGTTGCGGTCTCCGGGTGAAAATTTCTCGGTCAGGGAGAAGAAGATAGGGATGCTGCCAAACGGGTTCACGATAGGGAACAGGGCCAGGAAGGTGGCGGCCGCAGCCGACGGAATCGTGAACAGCAGGTGGGTAAGCGCCTGCGCAGCTTTCATGCTCTGTGCTCAGAGACGCGTGGCCTGTCCGCAGCGGCGAGGGATCGGCGCTGGCGGAGTCGTCATGATACGAACCGCGAAGGCCGTGGTCAATCGCCAGTCTTACGCAACTAAGGTGGTTCTGAATGAGTGGCCATGGGGACAGCCCAGGAACCAGCTTACGGCGCGGCCCCCAGAAACCGGCCCCCGACCGAGTCGCCGACTTGGTCGAAGGGTTCCCCGTCTCCCCGCGTCAGGCCGGTTCCGGACGCCCAGCGGGACGCCAAGAGATGCTCATCAGTTTACTCGATCTATCATCCATTGCTGGGTAAACTATCCCCCTATGGCCCGTAGGGTCCCCAGGCTGGGCGAGGAGATCCGTGAGCAGAAGCTGTTTTCGTCCCCGGCCGAGGAGGCGCTCTGGGGGCTGCAGTGCACCGCAGATGTCGTGCGGCGAGGGTTCGCGGAAGTGGCGGAGGCGCGGGGCATCTCCCTGCAGCAATACAACGTATTGCGCATTTTGCGCGCAGCGGACGCAGCGGGCATGCCCACCCTGGAGATTGCCGAGCGGATGATCGAGAAGACGCCGGGTATCACTCGCCTGTGGACAAGCTCGAGGCCAAGCAACTGGTGCGACGGCGGCGCTGTCCCGCGGACCGCAGGCAGGTGCGGTGCTGGATCACTGATCCCGGCCGCTGCCTGCTGGCTGAACTCGACAAACCCTTCCTCGACACAGGAGTTAAAGCCACGGCGACGCTCACGCCACTGGAACTGAAGAGATTCAATGGCTCGACCGGATCCGCTCGGACGCTCACGGAGTGTAAGCGGATTTTCAGTCATTGAGCCGGTTAGCTGGCTTGTAGAGATGCATTCGGGAGTCCCTACGGGACCCAAGCCGGAAACTCGTGTGACACGAAGCGCCGGCGGACGGCTGCGCAACGAGTCCCATTTCTTGGGACCGCGCTTCCCGCGCTGGTGGAGATGGAGGAAAGGCACAATGTTTCGCAAACTGCTCGCGACCTCTCATGACTGGACGCTTACCTGGCTGCGCCTGGTGCTGGGCGTGGTCTTTTTCGCGCATGGCGCACAGAAGGCCCTGGGCTGGTTCGGAGGCTTGGGATTCTCCAAAACCATGGCAATGTTCACCACCTACATGCACATCCCGGCGGTGTTCGCGTTTCTCGCAATTTGCGCCGAGTTTCTCGGCGGAATCGGGCTGATCCTGGGGGCTCTGGGCCGCGTGGCCGCCTTTGGCATCACCTGCAACATGCTGGTAGCGATCTTCAAGGTTCACGCCGGCAACGGTCTATTCATGAATTGGGCTGGAAATCAAAAAGGGGAAGGTTTTGAATACCACCTCCTGGCACTGGCGATCACCCTGACGCTGATGGTGCGCGGCAGCGGAGCGCTTTCCGTGGACCACGCCCTCAGCGGCGAATCGGGAACTTACCGGCTTTGAGGAATGGAGCCCGAGCCATTCAGACAGCGCACGGAGGCTTCCGTTTCGGTGCGCTACTTCTTTCCCGAGGAAGCCCGGACACGCAATTCGGATGTCGTTTCCTTGCCTTGCGGCGCGGCGCGCCGAGGTTTTCCTGCAGGGAAACCTCGAGCTACCGTCGGGCCGGAGACCGGCCCGGATCAGGGGTAACTCTCCAGCACCTGGGCGGCCCGAGTGAGTGCCTGCGCCAGGGCGTTGATTTGCTGCTGCACCAGCTGCGAGTCGCCGCGATCGATGGCCTCGTTCACGCCGGGAATGACGACGGCAGCATAGCCCGTGTACTGGCCGGGCGCGTAAATGGCATGCTGATACCAAGGACGGGAGGGCAAGCCGTTGGGTAAGAGCAGGGCTCTTTCGGCCTCGCGCAGGACGAGGTTCAGCTTTCCCGGATCGGCCGGCGGACTTTTCTCTTTGGCAAGAATCAGGCTGCCCGCCTTTTCAAAATGTTTGGCGGCCTCCTGCGAGGCGGAGAAGTTGGGAGCGTGATCACCGAACCTGCTTTCCGCTTTCCTCTTCGCGGCATCGATGTAGACCGCAACTTCTTTGCCGTACTCTTCGTAGTCATACGGCAACACGTCCGCATCCGCCATGCGCAGCGCCTCCAACCCATAAACACGTGCCATTTCCTGTTCGTACGTGAACGTGGGATCTCCGAACTGCTTGAACCATTGAAAGTCGTCGAAGGCCGAGTGATAAACGCCGTAGGCGCCGGTAGAACCGATGTCCGTGGAGGGCACGCCGAGGTGCTGCAGAAATGCCGTGTAGTCGGAGCCACTGCCGAGTTCGCCGACCGGCGCCTCCCCAGGTGACTCCGCCACCGCCGGCCGATAGGTACTCGAGGCGGTCTCCTGCGGATTGGACATTACGCCTCCGTTCTCTTTCCGCCAGGCATCGTAGACCGTTCCACCCTGCGGACTGGGCACTGCTTTGGTCACATCGCGCACAAACTGCTTCAGGCTGGGGACCGCGGCGGCTCCGAACTTCTTGCCTGACACCGCCACATCCACGTTGAAGTAGGCCGGGGCATTGGCCAGTGCCTTAGCATTCTCCTCCGCCCATTCGGTGGAGCCCATTAGCCCCTCTTCTTCGGCATCCCAACTGCAGAAAACCAGAGTCCGTTTGGGACGCCACCCCGACTTGAGCAAGCTGCCAAAACCGTGGACCGCTTCCAGCAGGGCGGCGGTGCCGCTGTTGGGGTCGACCGCGCCGTAGACCCAGGCATCGCGGTGATTGCCCGAAATCACCCACTCGTCGGGGAGCACACTCCCGGGAACTCTCCCGATCACATCCCAAATCGTGCGGTACTTGAAATCTTGTTTGAGATGCATCTTCACCTTCACCGGCCCCGAACCGACGTGATAGGTGAAGGGCAAAGCCCCCTGCCAGTCGCGCGGCGACTCGGGCCCGGCCAGGTGTTCGAGGATGGGCCAGGCATCGGCGTAGGAAAGCGGCGTGGTGGGAATCTTCGGCAGTTGCGCGGATCTGTCCGGAAGCGTGCGCTGGCTGTCCGGCAACGAGGGCAGAGAGGCGATTCCCGGGGTCGTCGGATCTCCGGCGAACTCGAACATGTAGCCAATCGACCCGCGTTGCACCCCAGTATCCGGACGCCAGGGTCCCTGGGGATACTTGTCACCCCGCTTCCAGCCGTCATCGGCCGGATCCGAGTAGAGCAGCACGCCCGCGGCGCCGTGCTCCTGGGCCACGAAAGCCTTCACCCCGCGGAAGTTCTGGCCGTAGCGGACCAGCACAATCTTGCCCCGCACCTCAATGTTCATCTGCTCGAGTTTCTGAAAATCCCCGGGCGAGCCGTAGTTGGCATAAACAACCTCGGCGTCCACATCGCCCGAAGGCGACATGGCGTTGTAGGCCGGCACAATGCGCGGATCATTCTGGTAGGGATCGCCATCGACGTGCTCCCGGGTGGGGCCATGCATCGTGACACTCGGGGGCGCGCTCACGTCCACGCTGATCTCCGCCGGCAGGTTGAACCAAACGCGGTACTCGACGATTCCGGTGTCGAGGCCGGCCTCGCGGAACTTTTGTGCCACATAGTCCGCCGTGGCTTTGTCCTCGGGAGAACCGGCGACATGGGGCGCCCGGGTAAGAGTACGCAGATGTTCCTCGGCCAGTTTGGGATCAGGCACGGCGAGGAAGCGGCTTTCGACGCTGTTTTCGCCGGCCGTGTCGCGGAAGCCGAAGATGGGGGACGGCTCGGCCGGCTGGGCAGGAGAGGGATTCGCGTGGTTGGAGAGCAGGAGAAAAAGCGCCCAAGCCAGAAGACTGCCCGGGAGGAACTTCATGAGCCTCCTCGTTGCCGGGTGCAGGGACGGGCTTGCTCGCGGGCCCAAGGAAACGCTCTGTCTTCTGCGAAGGATTGCCGGCGAAGGAAGCAGAAACCAGTGGCCGCGATGGTCACGTTCACAGTTTGCGCAGCGCCTCGAGAATTTCTGAGATCGGGGGCAGTTCCGTGACGCCGTATACCTTGCGGAACGCCACCCTGCCGTTTTGCTGCACCACAAAGATCGCCCGCTCGCTGGCGCCCGCGAAAGGCGCACGCTCGCGAAAGGCGCCATAGGCACGGCTGACTGCGCCGTGCGGCCAGAAATCGCTGCACAAGGGGTAGTCGAACGGCCCGATATCGCGCTCCCACGCCGTCGTGTTCATAATCGAGTCCACGCAGATGCCCACCACTTCCGCCTTGTGAGCCGCGAACTCCGCCCGCTCGGCCTGGTACTGCGTAAACTGGCGGGTGCTCACCGGCTCCCAGTTCGCCGGATAAAACGCCAGCACGACGTGCCCGTGCTCGAGATGATCCCGCAGGTGAAATCTCTTCTTCCTTCCCCCGATGAGAACCGGGAGGTCGAAGTCGGGCGCCATATCCAGCACCGGCGCCACCGTTTTGTGACTTCCGGACGCGACCCCACTCACATTCGCACCTTCACGGCAACTCTCGATTGTACCTGAAGGAGGGACTAAGGCCCGTGGCGACGGGCCCGGCATGACTCGGACACGGGCTTATCTCGCCCGTCAATGCGAACCTGCCGTATCCAACGTTTCCGGCAGTTCGTCAGCTTGCAAGATCAGCCCTCCCCCCGCACCTGCCCATTGCCGATCACTTCGTATTTGCTGGAGGTCAACTCGGCCAGAGCGAAGGGTCCGCGGCAATGCAGTTTCTGGGTGCTGATCCCCATTTCTGCGCCGAAGCCGAATTCGCCACCATCAGAGAAGCGGGTCGACGCGTTCCAAAACAACGCCGCCGAATCGACTTCCCGCAGAAACCGCCGCGCGTTCTCTTCGCTGCGGGTCACGATCGCCTCGGAGTGCTTCGTAGAGTAGCGGTTGATGTGTGCAATCGCTTCCCCCACACCCGACACCACACCTATTGCCATGCACAGCCGTAGGTACTCCTCGCCCCAGTCCTCGGGGGTGGCCGCGTGCAGGCCGAGTCCGGGCGCCAGGCGACGCGCTTCTTCGTCAGCCCGTAACTCCACCCCGTGCGCAACCAGGTGCTGCGCGATGCGCGGGAGGTATTCCGCGGCGATCGCCCGATGCACCAGCAACTTCTCGGCGGCGTTGCACACCGAAGGCCGTTGTGTCTTGGCGTTGATCACGATGGCATCCGCCATGGCGAGGTCCGCCGATTCGTCGACGAAGATATGACAGTTCCCCGCCCCCGTTTCAATCACCGGCACCACTGAATTCTCCACCACGTAGGCGATCAGTCCCGGCCCGCCGCGAGGGATAATCACATCTACCAGACCACGCGCTTCGATCAACTCCTGCACGGAGTCGCGCGTCGAGGAATCCAGTAACTGGATCGCATGCGGAGGAAGTCGGGGCACCGCGGACAGAATTTCCACCAGACGCAGGTTGCTGTGCACGGCTTCCTTTCCACCGCGGAGCACGATGGCGTTGCCCGTCTTCAGGGCGAGCGCCACCGTGTCCAGCGTAACATTCGGCCGCGATTCATAGATGATGCCGATCACACCCAGCGACACCCGCACTTTGCGGATGCGCAGTCCGTTGGGCCGCTCCCACTCGGCGAGCGTCTCGCCCACCGGGTCAGGCAGGGCTGCGACCGCGCGCACTCCGCGTGCCATGTCGCGCACGCGCTCCGGCGTCAGCAACAGCCGATCGCGAATCGCACCTTCAAGCCGGCTGTTGGCAAGATCCCGCCGATTGGCCTCGAGGATGCTGGCACACTCCGCTTCGAGCATCTCTGCCATCGCATCCAACAGGGCATTCTTCTCGGCGGTCGAGAGCTGCGCCAGGATAGGGGCGGCCGCCCGAGCCTGCTCCAGCTTTCTCCGGGTCAAGGTCACGGTATGGGTTGCCAACCTCAGCGCCTCACCTTTGCGGGAACGAAATAGGTGCCGATCCTGCGTTCCAGTGCTCCGCGAATGGCTTGGGGATGGCGCCCGTTGACGATGGCCACGTGCACACCCGCCTGGCCCGCCAGCCTGGCGGCACGAAGTTTCGACTGCATGCCGCCAGTCCCCAGCTTGCCCTTGCCGTTGCACAGGGCTTCCATGCCCGGTGTGATCTTGCGGACAGTCCGCAGCAAGCGCGGCTCTCGGCCTTCAGGAACGTAAAACCCATCCACGTCGGTGAGCAGCAGCAGCCAGTCAGCCTGGACCGCGGTCGCCAGCAGAGCGCTCAGCTCGTCGTTATCGCCGAAGGCGCCCACCAACTCCCGCACCGAGACGCAATCATTCTCATTGACGACCGGCACTACCCCCATCTTTAGCAGTTCGTGCAGAGCATTTTGCAGGTTCTTGTAGCGCACCGGCGAGGTAAAGTCGTCACTGGAGAGCAGCAGCTGCGCGACCACCTTCTTGCCGAAGAAAAGCTGCTCGTAGGTATGCATTAGCAGGCTCTGGCCGACGGCGGCGCAGGCTTGCATGAGCGGCACCGTTCCCGGCCGGCGGCCGAGACCGAGATTCGCCATGCCGAAACCGATCGCCCCCGAACTCACGATCAGGTATTCGTGGTGGGGCAAGTCGAGCTGATCCACCAGCGCCCGCATGCGCTGCGTGTCGATGCGCCCCGCGGGAGCAATCAAACTGGTTCCGACTTTGATCAGCAGGCGCATATCTCGAACAGTGTAACAAGAGAGACGCAGAGAATGGTCGGGACAGCGCTGGCAACCAGCCGATCCTGAGAGAATCTGACCACGTTCCCGGGAAGATCGGGGCGTCCCGGCAGGATGGCCGAGATGCCCATCTCTCCATCCTAGGCATGCCCGCGCGTTCGGGTCATCAGTGGCTCCGAACCCAGGCCGCCTCCCTGGTTTCTTGTGGTTTCGAGAGCGGCTTTCAGCGCCGCGCTCGCCACTCCTCGTCTGCGATACGGCTTCAGCACGGCAAAGCAAGTGATTCTCCAAAGTCTCTTCGCCCCTGCGGGGGCAAGGCCTCGATACTTGCGAGAATGATCAATACGAGGAAGCTCTTCCCTGGTGCCGTACTGGCACCGTCCCACGGGCTCTCGGTTGGCGTACACGAGGATACCGTGAGCACATCCCTTCTCAACCAGTTCACGTTTTTCCCGGCGATTTCGCACACTCTCTCAGCCCGAGTGGGCAGCCACTGTTCATGGGCAACCCGTGGGGACGGTGAAAGTGCATGCACCAACAGAAGTGCCAGCCATTCTTTTGGGAGAAAAGCCTCGCAAAATCGGGCCAGGTCTTCGCTGACAGCTCCTTCGTTGTATATGCCGAAACCTTCGATGCCATAGGAACAGGAAGTTCCGTTTCAAATCGTAATCGCTGAGCATTGAGGGATCCAGCGCCGAGATCCGCACTCGTCATGGCGATCGGCTGACGCTCCGCAAGGGCGACGATGCGGAATGACTTGGGTAGACTGGGAACCATGCCCATCCCCGATCCCACGCTTCGATTCTCCACCCGGGTGGAGAACTACCTTCGCTTCCGCCCCGGTTACCCGCGCGCTGTGCTTGACCTGCTTCGCGCCGAATGTAGTTGGACGCCTGCCACCCGCGTCGCGGATATCGCCTCCGGCACCGGCATCTTCACCCGCATGCTGCTCGACAACGGCAACCAGGTTTTCGGCGTCGAACCGAACCAGCAGATGCGCCAGGCCGCCGAGCACCTCCTGGCCTCCTATCCAAGATTCGTTAGCGTGAACGCCACAGCGGAAGCAACCACCCTGCCGGACCGGAGCGTTGAACTGGTCACCGCGGCCCAGGCTGCCCATTGGTTCGATCACGCCCGCGCTCGCCGCGAATTCGCCCGCATCCTCACGCCGGGCGGATGGGTGGTCCTGCTCTGGAACGAACGCAGCACTGACGCCACCCCCTTCCTACGAGCTTACGAGCAACTGCTGGTTCGCTACGGTACCGATTACCAGCAGGTTCGCCACGAACATACTACCGACACCATCGATGCGTTCTTTCATCCCGCGCCGTGCCGGAAGAAGGTCTTCACGCTGATCCAGGAATTCGACTACGCAGCCCTCGAAGGCCGCTTGCTTTCGTCGTCCTACACCCCACTCCCCGGCCACCCCAATCACACGCCGATGCTGGAGGAGTTACAGCGCATCTTCCAAGCACACGCCTCCGCCGGCAAAGTGCTCATGCCCTACCACACGCGTGTGTATTACGGACAATTGACCTAGCGCGGCTCGGCTCTCGCATAGCCGAAAAAAACGGGCAATCGCAGCAACCCATCATGAGCGGAACCTGCCGAGGTCAGCGGCAACTCCTACACAATGGGGTTGCGATCGGTAACCTTCGTCATCTGACGCACCCGCGTCGAAACGCCGTCCCTCAAGCTGCTTTGGATTTTATGGACACGATAGACTCGTCCACAGTGACTGGCCTGCCGGGTTTCTCGGCACCGGGGGTTGACGCAGCACCGCTTTCTGCACTGGACGCTGAATCCAGATGAACCACCCAGAAGTCGTGCTCCCGAGCGGCCAGGGCAAGGCCACGCGATTGCGTCGCACGACGGGCAAGCCGGCAACTCCCTGTGTCTGGTGTCGGGTGCTTGGCCCGAGCGAAAAGCATCTCTCCACCTTTCCTGCCGGCGTCCGTGCCCGGGTCACGACTCTACCTCGCAATTCTTTGAAGCCCTTTCCCCTTGGCTGGTAGAGTGGCAACACGCATAAACGCAAGGACAAACCGTGACCGATCCCAAGAGCTTCCACATGTCCCCCGACGAGTTTCGCCGCTGCGGCCATGCCGCCATCGACTGGATCGCGGACTACTATGCCAGCATCGAGAACTTTCCCGTGCTTGCGCGCGTCGAACCCGGCCGGATCCGCGCCGGCCTGCCTGCCGGGCCCCCGGAACACGGGGAACCGTTCGACAGCCTGCTGCAGGACCTGGCAAAGTTCATTCTCCCCGGAGTCACGCACTGGCAGTCCCCGAACTTCTTCGCCTATTTTCCCTGCAACGCATCTTTCCCCGCGATTCTTGGGGACTTGCTTTCGTCCGGCCTCGGCGTGCAGGGCATGCTCTGGGCCACCAGCCCGGCCTGCACCGAACTAGAGACGCATGTTCTCGACTGGCTGGTCGCTATGCTCGGGCTCCCGGAGAGATTCCTCTCTACCAATACCGGCGGCGGGGTGATCCAGGACACAGCCTCCAGTTCTTCGCTCTGCGCGCTGCTTGCCGGCCGCGAGCGCGCCACCAACTACGCTAGCAACGCCAAGGGCTGCGACGGCAAACTCGTCGCTTACTGCTCCACCCAGACTCACTCCTCGGTGGAGAAGGCTGCCAAGATCGCCGGCGTCGGCGCGGAGAAACTGCGCGCCATCCCGGTGGATGAGAATTTTGCCATGCGCCCCGAGGCCCTGGTACACCAGATTGCCCAGGATGAAGCCGCCGGCCTGGTTCCCTGCTTCGTCTGCGCCACCGTGGGTACGACCTCCTCAAACGCGATCGACCCCGTCCGCGACATCGGGCTCATCTGCCAGGAATACGGCATCTGGCTGCATGTGGACGCCGCCATGTCCGGCACCGCCGCCCTCTGCCCCGAGTTCCGTTACCTCCAGCGCGGGCTCGAATTCGCAGACAGCTACTGCTTCAACCCCCACAAGTGGATGTTCACTAATTTCGATTGCGACTGTTTCTACGTCGCTGATCGCAAGGCCCTCATCCGGACCCTGAGCATCCTGCCCGAATACTTGCGTAATCAGGCCACCGAGTCGGGCGCAGTGATCGACTACCGCGACTGGCAGATTCCACTCGGCCGGCGCTTCCGCTCCCTCAAGTTATGGTTCGTGATCCGGCACTACGGCGTGGAAGGCTTGCGCCACCATGTACGCCAGCACGTGGCGCTCGCGCAGCAGTTTGCGGACTGGCTGAGACACGACTTCCGCTTTGAACTCGCCGCTCCCGCCCCCCTGAACCTGGTCTGCTTCCGCCACAAAGCCGGAGACCACGCCAACCAGACAATCATGGACCGTCTGAACCGCTCCGGCGACCTCTACCTAACCCACACCAAGCTGAATGACCGCATCACCCTGCGTCTATGCGTGGGTCAGACCAGCACGCAAGCGCGCCACGTGGAACGGGCGTGGAGACGCATCCAGGAGGAGGCCGATCGGCTGGCGTCCGCCGTATGACGACGCCGCGCCTACTGGAAGCATGCTCCCGAACCGGCGAAGGCCACGCTTCACCCGTGGTTCCGGCTTGATTGTGCCAGGTGAGCCTTCTGCCCGTCCGACACGGCAGCTCTTCGACTGGGTTGTGTCACAGTTCCCTGCATCGAAGCTCCCGCGCTAATTCCGCCTGCAAAGCTTGGTCTCCTTCCAGATCATGTCGGTAAAAACCGTTCCAACCGGAGGAGGAAGGGGAGAGACCCTGAGCCAGATGGCTCCGATATGGCCAGATCTCATCTGGCCGTGGTCAATCTGCGGGCAGAGCGGCGGTGTGCGGCAGGGTCGCGGTCGTGGACCTTGCTTTCCCGGGAGACGACGCGGGAACCTCCAGCCATTTCTTAACCTCCGGCATGGCGCGGCGCATCGCGACTTCTCCGGCGCGGATCAGCGCCGTCGTGTGCTCAAATGAATCGTAATCGAAGCCGTTAACATCCGGCTCGACGATCAAGTCGGCGGCTTGTTTCCACTGCTCTGAACTCATCTCTTGGGCGATGGCAAAGCACTGCCCGATCACATCGAAAAGGTGGCGCGGGGCTTCACCGTTTGACCAGCGGCCCTTCAGGTGGATGGCCAGGACCTTCTCGGCCCCCATGTCGCGCAGCGGCCGCGTGGGCACGGCATGAGCCAGCATGCCATCCACCAGCCATTGGCCGCGAAGGTTAACCGGCTGGAACATTCCCGGGTAGGCGCAGCTGGCACGTACCGGTTCCACCAATGGCCCGGAATGAAAAACCACCCCTTCACCCGTGATCAAGTCTGTCGCCGTGATCGCCAGTGGAATGCACAACTCCTCGAACGACTTCACCTTGAGCACCGAGTGCAGAAAACCGATCATTCGCTGGTTGGTGGCGAAGCCATGGCGAGACAGGGTCCAGCGGGCAAAGGTCTTGAAGCGCACCCGGCGCGCCACTTCCTCCAGTTCTGCCGTTGACAACCCGCTGCAGTAGGCCGCGCCGACCAGGGCTCCTACACTGGTCCCCGCCACGAGGCGGATGGGGATTCCTTCCTCCTCCAGCACCTTGAGCACGCCAATATGCGCGATGCCGCGGGCGAAACCACCGCCCAGGGCCAGGCCGATGCTGGCCGACTCGTTCTGGGATTCAGTAGCGGACGAGAAACGCGAGAGCTCACGACTGAAGGCCTGTACGGAACGAAGGATCCTGCGAATCGACTTCACAGCCAGCCCCACATCCGGTTCCCCAGCTGCTCTCACTATCTGCTAAGATGCCACTTGTTGCGCCAATGGTGCATGCCACTTTGGTGCCATCCCCATGACCTTGGGGACTGCAGGGGGGTTACTGGAGCATTAGGGGCGGCCTCCCGCGGGCATCCTAGCCTCACCTTCCCTTCAATTACCCGATTACCCAATTCGCCGCTCACCTGATCCACGGTTGGCCAGATCAGCTGACTCTCGGTGGTGACGAACTCCTTCATTCCTGCTAGTTTGGGCGAATGCAACGCGAATTCTCGGCAGGCGGGGTGGTCGTCCGGCGCATGCCGGACGCCTCCTGGATTGCCGTCATCGAGCCGCGGAAAGATTCCAAGCCCGAGGAAGCCCCCGCTGCGAGCCGCACAGGCGCCCGCAAGCCGGTTCTCGCCCTGCCCAAGGGGCTGGTCGACCCCGGCGAGGCACCGGACGCGACCGCCTTACGCGAGGTCCGCGAGGAGACCGGGGTCACCGCCTCCCTGGTCGCCAAGCTCACCGACGTCCGCTACACCTACGTGCGCAGTTGGGGAGACCGGGAACGCGTCTTCAAAGTTGTCAGCTTCTACCTGTTGCGTTACGAGTCCGGCCGCATCGACGACGTCTCGGAAACTATGCGCATCGAGGTTCGCCGCGCCCTCTGGCTCCCGCTCGAGGAAGCTATGACCAAGCTCGCTTACAGCGGCGAACGCCAGGTCGTTCGTAAAGCGCAGCAGTATCTTCAACTCCACCCGGAGTTGTAGCCGAAGCGACAGGGCGAGAGCACGATGGCGCGAGCACCTGGGCCATCGCACGGTCGACAACGCCCCTAGAGTTATCGGGGCAGCCTGCTGCGCTCAGCGACGATGTCGGAAAAAGCTGGACCCATCCTCAACAGACTCGGTTTCCCTCCGATACCGGCCTATCGTTGAAGAACATTTGGCAGATCGCTCTGAGCCCGCCCGGCGTATCTCAGCCGCCACTGACGGCGGGATGATGGAAATCTCCGAGCCGACGGAGACGGGAGTCGCGAGCCCACCGCGGTGTATCGAACATTCTCTTGGCCCAGATGCATAGTCACACACAATTGTGAGCGATGACCTTGCGGATATATCACGTTCCATGATGCAAAAATTCGCAATTTTTCCAGTAGTAAAACGATTCCCCTTGACATCGTTACAGACTCGGCCTAGGCTAAATTTAATTAAAGAGGGCGCGTACCGTTGCCATCCTCACCCCACATCTCATTCGGTACGCGCCCGCTGTCTTTTTGAGGCACTCCTCCGCGTACCCGCCTCGCTACTCCGCAACCCTGCCTCCTCATGCTAGGTAAAAAGAGAATCATCACCCATGGGAATACTCAGTTTGCGATTTTCTCCCCATGCCTGGCTTGCGGCCGCCCTCCTGCTTTCATGCGCGCAGCCTCTGTTTTCCCGGGCGAACCAAGCCGCGGTTGATGAGGACTACGTGGCAGCGCTGGCCACAGCCAGCCGCTTCCTCCAGGCCTGGCAAGCCCAGGACCAGGAGAATGTCATCCTGATGCTCTCCGATCATCTCCGCCAGCACACGGCTGAAAGTTCAATCGAGGAGTTCGTCTCGCCCTCCTCCGCCGTCAATCAGGCTTACGAACTGGGCCGCGGTCGTAAGCTCACCCCAGGCCGCTACCAGTTCCCGGTCACGCTGTTCACCCTGCGCACGGCCAATCACCCCCGGTGGATCCAGCCCCACCCGTCGGACCTGGTGCTCGTTAAGTCGGGACAGAATGACTGGTTCGTCGACAAGCTGCCATGATCGCCGGCGGCAAGGCTCGCGACCCGCGCGCGCCACTCATTACTCATAAGGTAAGGAACGGTGGACAAGGACGTCCTCGCCCGTGCGCACCAAGCCGGGCGGCTCCTACCTAGGCGCCCCATCAATGACCTCCGGGGAAAAACTGACGCTTGGTATCCAGGCAAGCTTCCCAGGCTGTGGAAAAAGTGTATTTCGGGGTGAAGCAGCGCTTCCCGGCAGCATTGCGAGCCAGCCGCTGTAATTGCCGATTTCTTGGGCTGAACATCACAGCGCAGCTGCTCGTCCTTTAGTAAAATCACGTTTTCGTGATCCTAGGTATCCTTTGCGGTTTCTTAACGCACCTGAGCGGCCGCAGCCGGCGCCGCCAGACCGGAGTCATATTTCCATGAAAACCATCCATAAAGTCGCCGTCCTGGGCGCTGGAACCATGGGCGCCCGCATTGCCGCCCACTTTGCCAACGCTGGCGTTCCCAGCTACCTGCTCGACATCGTTCCCCCCGACGCCGATGGCCCTGCCCGGAACCAGATCGCCGCCGCTGGGTTGGAAGCTGCGAAGAAATCCAAGCCGGCTGCGTTTTTCGAGCCCTCGCTCGCGCGCCTAGTCACCATCGGCAACTTTGAGGATGACTTGAGCAAGCTGGCCGAGGTCGACTGGATCCTCGAAGCCGTGCTCGAGAACCTCGACGCCAAGCGCGCTCTGCTCCAGAAGGTCGAGGCCGTCCGCAAGCCCGGCACCATCATCACCACCAACACCAGCGGCCTGCCCGTGGGCAAGATCGCCGAAGGCTTTCCCGCCGACTTCCGCCGATCCTGGTTTGGCACCCACTTCTTCAACCCGCCGCGCTATATGCGCCTGCTGGAGCTCATTCCCACACCGGACACCGATCGCGGGCTCATCGACGCCGTTGCCCACTTCTCTGACGTGCGCCTCGGCAAGGGCGTAGTCTTTGCCAAGGACACGCCCAACTTCATCGGCAACCGCATCGGCACCTTCTCCGTCCTCAACGTGATGCGGCTGATGCAGGCGTTGGATCTCAGCATCGAAGACGTGGACACGCTCACCGGCGCGCCCCTGGGCTGGCCCCAGTCGGCAACCTTTCGCACCATTGACCTGGTCGGGCTCGACATCCTCGGGAGCGTGGTCGAGAACATGACCACCCACGTGCATGACGAGCGCAGCGAACTGGAACTTCCCGATTTCTTCCGCCAGATGCTGGAGCGGAAGTGGCTGGGTGACAAAGCCAAGGGCGGCTTCTACAAGAAGACGCGCGGCACCGGCGGCCACGAGGAACGCCTCGCCCTCGACTGGAAGACGCTCGAATATCATCCTCGTCAGAAGCCCAAGTTCCCCGCGCTCGAAATCGCGAAAAACATCGAGGAGACCTCCGCCCGCGTGCGCACGCTACTCGGGCTCGACGGCAGCGGCCCGCAAAAGGGCGACAAGGCCGGAGCCTTCCTCTGGGCCGCGCTGTCCGATCTCTGGACCTACTCGGCGAATCGCATTCCGGAGATCTCCGATACGATCGTCGAGATCGATCGCGCCATGCGACTGGGTTTCAACTGGGAGATGGGTCCATTCGAACTCTGGGACGCGGCCGGTGTCGAAGCCACCGTGGCTCGCATGAGGAAAGAAGGCAGGCCCGTCGCCGCCCAGTTGGAGAAACTGCTAGCCTCGGGTAAGAAGAGCTGGTACGAAGACGAGCCAAAGTCACCCTCGGGACGCAAATACTTCGACCTGGCAACTGGCGGCTGGCAACGGGTCGGGGTTCCTGAAGGGGTGTGGTCGGTGACCGTGGCTAAGAAGTCCAACGGGGTGGTCAGGAAGAACGCCGGCGCTTCTCTGATTGATGTCGGCGGCGGCGTCGCTTGCATCCAGTTCCACTCCAAGATGAACGCTCTCGGCACCGACATCATTTCGCTCATCACGCAGGCACTGAAACCCGGCGGCCCCGGCGACAACTTCGACGCCTTCGTCATCACCAACGACGCACAGAATTTCTCGGTGGGCGCCAACCTCATGCTGCTGCTCATGGCCGTACAGGAAGAAGAATGGGACGACGTGGACATGGTCATTCGGCAGTTCCAGGGCATGACGCAGATCATCAAGTTCTCGCCCAAGCCGGTGGTGGCCGCTCCTTTCGGCCTCACTCTCGGCGGTGGAACCGAGATCTCGCTGCACGCGGCAGCTCGCCAGCCGCATGCCGAACTCTACGCCGGCCTGGTGGAGGTTGGCGTGGGTCTGCTGCCCGGCGGCGGCGGCTGCAAGGAGATGCTGCTTCGCGCCCTGGATCGCGCGACGGCGGTTCGCCCCGATGGGCGCGGCGAGTCGGTGGAGGTCCTGGAGGCCATGAAGAAGGCCTTCGAGACGATCGCCCTGGCGAAGGTCGCCACCTCGGCGCACGAGGCACGGGCACTCGGCTTTGTGTCCGAGTCGGACGGCGTCACCATGAACCGTGAGCGCGTCCTGGCCGACGCCAAGGCGCGGGCGCTGGAACTGGTGCGCGGAAGTTACGAGGCGCCGGTGATGCGCACCGACCTTCCTGCACCCGGAGAGAACATCCTGGCCGCGCTCAAACTGGGCGTGTACATGATGCGCCAGGGCGAGTACATCAGCGACCACGAGGTGAAAATTGCGACCAAAGTCGCCGAGGTGCTTTGTGGTGGTAACGTCACGCCTGGCACGCCGGTGAGCGAGCAGTACATCCTCGACCTTGAGCGCGAGGCGTTCAAGTCGCTCTGCGGAGAGAAGAAAACGCAGGAGCGGATCCAGTACACGTTAAAGACGGGAAAGACGCTGAGGAATTGACGATGGGTGATTTCCCTTCGGCGATTGTGGGGCGAAGCGGTCGAAGCCCGTCGAGGCCGTTTCTTCGCGCCGCTTACGCGGGGAATCCCAGCGGGTCGGACGGCATCAAACCAGTGCAGGTTCCTAGCTTCGCCCGGAACAACAGACTTGATCGTAGAATGACAGCCGGAGCTGAAGGCTGGTTGCAGTCCGCGAAGCGGAGCCGAAAAGCCGGTTTGAGAGCTGACGACCGAAGACTGAGAGCTGAACTATGAAACAAGCCGTGATCGTATCTGCTGTTCGTACTCCTGTGGGACGGGCCTTCAAGGGCACGTTGCGGGCGACCCGTCCGGATGAATTGGCTGCCGTCGCCATCAAGGGCGGGCTGGAGCGTGTTCCACAACTCGATCCCAGGGAGATCGAGGACGTCATTCTGGGCTGCGCCATGCCCGAGGCGGAGCAGGGGATGAACGTGGCCCGCATTGCCGCCCTCCGCGCCGGGCTGCCGGTCGAGGTGTCGGCGCTGACCATCAACCGCTTCTGCTCGTCGGGGCTGCAGTCGATTGCCATGGCGGCCGACCGCATCCTGGCGGGCGGCGCGGAGGTAATCCTGGCCGGCGGCACTGAGTCGATGACCATGATCCCGATGGGCGGCAACAAGATTTCGCCCAACCCGTGGCTGGTGGAGCACGCTCCCAGCACCTATCTCTCAATGGGGCTCACCGCCGAGCGCGTGGGGCAGCAACACGGGATCACCCGCGCCGCCAGCGACGAGTTCGCGCTACGCAGCCACCAGAAGGCGCTAGCGGCGATCGCGGCGGGAAAGTTCGCGGACGAGACGGTGGCGGTGCCGGTCCGCTTTACCACCCCGAACGGCAAGAAACCGATATCCAACGAGATCATATTCAGGGTTGATGAAGGACCGCGCGCCGACACTTCCCTCGAGGCCCTGGCCGCACTGAAGCCGGCGTTCCACGCCAAGGGTATGGTCACGGCGGGTAACTCCTCGCAGATGTCTGATGGCGCGGCGGTGGCAGTCGTGATGTCGGCCGAGCGTGCCAAGGCGCTGGGCATTAAGCCGCTGGTGCGTTACGTCTCCTTTGCGACTGCCGGGTACAAGCCGGAGGAGATGGGACTGGGCCCGGTGTTTGCCATCCCGAAGGCGCTGAAGCTCGCCGGATTGAAGCTCTCTGACATTGATGTGATCGAGTTGAATGAGGCTTTTGCAGCCCAGTCGCTGGCGGTGATCCAAGCGGCGGGACTGGACCCCGGCAAAGTCAATCCGAACGGCGGCGCGATTGCGCTGGGCCATCCCTTGGGCTGCACGGGGGCGAAGCTGACGGCTTCGATCATCCGGGAGATGAAACGGCGCAACGCCCGCTACGGCATGGTGACCATGTGTGTGGGCGGAGGCATGGGCGCGGCGGGGATCTTCGAGAACCTGGTTTAACCACAGAGGAACAGTGAGGATTAATACCCTGGGCTTGTCACAACCGTCACAGCAGCAAGTGTGAAGGTTGTGATATGCATGAAAATCATGTTTGTGTCGGAGTCGGCCCTGGGGCCTGAACCGTGCCCGGGTGACTGTTGTAGCAGCTCCTGAGCTCGGGTTGAGGTCGGCCCGTCCGGCCAAGTGTGCAATGGTTAGCTGCATTCCGAAGCTAGCGGCAAGAAGGTCGGCTGCTGATCCATATCCACGTGGCATGCGTGCGCCCTGCCTCCGGCTTGTGAATGGCAGGCACTGGCAGGAATGCAATAAGATTCGCCTGTGACTCTCTGTGCCCTTACTGGTTAGGAAAGGTTTGCCATGGCAACCACCGCAATTCCCAAGACCAAAATCTCCGGCGGCAGCTTCCTGCTCGAGGAGCGCCACCCCCGCCATGTCTTCACGCTCGAAGACTTCACCGAGCAGCATCAACTCATCGGCCAGACCGCGGAAGAATTCGCGGTCAACGAGATTCTTCCCAATGCGGAGAAGATCGAACGCAAGGAGTTCCAGGTCACGCGCGACCTGTTGAAGAAGGCGGGAGAGCTGGGCCTCACCGGCGTCGAGATTCCGGAAGCGTATGGCGGGCTGGAAATGGACAAGGTCACCGCCGCTGTCATCGCTGACCACATCGCCAAGTATGCGGGCTTCGCCACCAGTTGGGGCGGGCACACAGGCATTGGCCTGCTGCCGATCGTGTATTTCGGCACCGAGGAGCAGAAGAGGAAATATCTGCCGAAGATAGCTTCCGGCGAGATGGTGGCCGCCTATGCGCTTTCGGAAGCGTCTTCCGGCTCGGATGCGCTGAGCTGCCGCGCCCGCGCCCAACTCGCGAAAGACGGCAAGCACTACATCCTCAACGGCGAGAAGATGTGGATCACCAACGGCGGCTTCGCCGATCTGTTCACTGTCTTTGCCAAGCTCGACGGCGAACAATTCACCGCATTCCTGGTGGAAAAGACTTTCCCCGGCTTCGCGGTCGGAGCGGAAGAGCACAAGATGGGCATCCGTGGCTCCTCCACCTGCCCCATCATTCTCAACGACTGCCAGGTCCCGGTGGAGAATCTGCTGGGCGAGATCGGCAAGGGACACGTCATCGCCTTCAACATCCTGAACATCGGCCGCTTCAAGCTGGGCGCGATGTGCGTCGGCGGGGCGCGGGTCTCACTGGAGAATGCCATTGGCTATGCCAAACAGCGTAGGGCGTTCGGCAAGGTCATCGCCGACTTCGGCCTGGTGCGCGAAAAGCTGGCCAACATGGCCATGCTGATTTACGTGGGCGAGTCGTTGGTGTACCGCACGGTGGGCATGATGGACACGGCGCTAAGCGAAGTCGACAAGGGTGCGGCCAACGCGCTCAAGGAGACACGCAAGGCAATCGAAGAGTACGCGGTCGAGTGCTCGATCATCAAAGTCTGGGGTTCGGAGATGATCGACTACGTGGTGGATGAGACGGTGCAGATCTA
This sequence comes from Terriglobales bacterium, assembly GCA_035623795.1. GTDB lineage: Bacteria > Acidobacteriota > Terriglobia > Terriglobales > Acidobacteriaceae > DASPST01. The sequence goes on along the minus strand of DASPST010000044.1, from coordinate 31,447 downwards.
CGGGGGCTACGGCTTCGTCGAGGAATATCCGGCCGAACGCGCCTACCGCGATGCGCGCGTCAACCGCATCTTCGAAGGCACGAACGAAATCAACCGGCTGATCATCACCGGATTCCTGCTGAAGCGTGCCATGAGTGGACAGCTTCCGCTCCTGCCGGCGATCAAGAAACTGATGGACGAAGTTCTCTCCGGCCCAGGCGCTGGCGCGGAATTCGAAGGGCCTCTGGCCGAGGAGCGCAAACTGGTAGCACAAGCCAAGAAACTGGGGTTGTTTGCCGCGGGCGTGACCACGCAGAGGTACATGCAGGCCATCCAGGACCAGCAGGAGGTCATGGCTGCCATCGCCGACATGGTCATGGAAACCTACGCCATGGAGTCGGCCGTGCTGCGCGCGCAGAAACGGGTCGAGACCAAGGGCGAGAAGAACGCCGCCCTGGCGCTGGCGATGACCCGCGTGTACCTCACCCAGGCCATGGAGAAGATCGAGGTGGCGGCCAAGAAGATCATCGCGGGGGCAAGCGAAGGCGACATGCGCCGCACGCAGCTGGCCATCCTGCGGCGTCTGGCGAAGCACGAACCGTTCAACACCATCGAGTTGCGGCAGCAGATCGCGCAACGGGTGATTGAGGCGGGAAAGTACACGCTGGGCTAGAGGGATTGCTGATTTCCGACGATTGCGACTTCATCCGGAGCCACCGCGACCTGGAAGATGGCACTGGAAAGTGGAAAATCGTCCACCCTTCCATGGCACGACTGATATCGGTTGTTCTTGTGCTGCTCGCCGGCGCCTCGTTGGGCCAGGAGAAGCCTGCTCCTTCTGCCAACCTTGCCCTCACCCCGCCTATGGGATGGAATTCTTGGAACAAGTTTGCCTGCAACGTTAGCGATGAGCTGATCCGGGGTATGGCTGACGCCGTGGTGAAATCCGGCATGAGGGAGGCGGGCTACCAGTACGTGGTCATCGACGATTGCTGGCAGGTGAGTCGGGACGCGGAAGGCAACATCCTGGCCGACCGGCAGCGCTTCCCCGGCGGCATCAAGGCGCTGGCGGACTACGTGCACTCGCTGGGGCTGAAGTTCGGGATCTATTCCGATGCCGGCTCCAAGACCTGCGCCGGCCGTCCCGGCGGGCTGGGGCACGAGTATCACGATGCCCGCACCTATGCCGCGTGGGGTGTGGATTACCTGAAGTACGACTGGTGCAACACGACGACGCAGGACGCGAAGGCGTCATACGCCAACATTCGCAGCGCGCTCGACGCCACGGGGCGGCCCATCGTGCTGAGCATTTGCGAGTGGGGCACGGCCAAGCCCTGGTTGTGGGGGCAGGAAGTTGGCGGCAACCTGTGGCGCACCACCGACGATATCCAGGACCGCTGGGCGGGTAAGAAGGAATGGAAGCCGGGCAACTGCTGCTCCTACGGCGTGGTCGATATCGTGGACGCCGAGGCCGGTCTCTATTCGTTCGCCGGGCCGGGGCACTGGAACGATCCGGACATGCTGGAAGTGGGCAACGGCGGCATGACCACGACAGAGTACCGGTCGCATTTCAGCCTGTGGGCCATGCTGGCGGCGCCGCTTGTCGCCGGCAACGACCTGCGGAACATGACCCCAGAGATTCGCGACATCCTGACCAATAAAGAAGTGATCGCGGTCGATCAGGATGCCCTGGGCCGCCAGGCCAGGCGGGTGTGGAAGGACGACGACCTGGAAGTTTGGGCGCGGCCGATCGCCGGGGGGGATCGCGCCGTGCTCCTGTTCAATCGCGGCGCGGAGGAGCAGGTGATTACGGCGAAGTGGGAGGATCTCGGCTACCCCGCGCACCTGAGCGCAGCCGTGCGCGACTTATGGCAGGGGAAAGACCTGGGCAAGTTCACGGGAAACTTCGCGGCGAAGGTGGCGTCGCACGGCGTGGTGATGGTGACGGTGAAGCCGTAGGATCGTGGTCTGCGCTCTGAAGGCAGTCAACCACGCGTAAACGGATGAAAGCCACGGTCGCGCTGCGCCTGGGGTTCGGACCGAACGAACACCAGCTATGCTAGCATGCGTCCCGCAGCGGGGTTCCTATGCCATTTGTGGACGTCAGCAACCTTCGTGTTATCGAGCGCTTGCCGGGTTGGCGTGGGCGCCATTTCCACTCGCCGAGCATGACTTTCGCACATTACGACTTCGTGCGGGGCGCATCCATTCACGAGCATTTCCATCCTCAGGAAGAAGTCTACGAGGTGATCGAGGGCGAGCTCGAGGTAACCATCGAGGGCGTGTCCCAGATCGCTCGAGCGGGCGTGGTTGCCATCGTGCCGGCTGGTGTGCGGCACTCAGCCAAAGCTCTGACCGACGGGCGGGCGATTATTGTGGACTATCCGGCCAGGCCCGAGTTCTGAAGACTGTTAGTTCTGTAGACTATTAGGGGTCTGGCCAACCAATCCGATCTAGGCATATGGGAGGGTTACCTACTCAATTCCTCTTCTTCAACTCCTCCATCACGCTCTGAATCAGCTCTTTCGCTCCGGTTAGATCCTTCATGATGATCTGAATATCGAGCACGGGTTGGCCGGGCCAGCGCTGGCTCTGGCAATAGACGCCGTGCTGGCCGACCAGGGCCATGGCATCGGTGATCATGTCCATGGTGACGGCTAGCCGCCCGCGCGGCACGCCCATCATGGTCTCGAAGTGTTCGAGTTCTTCCTGCTTCTCGTCAAATACGGGCATGGGGTGATTGTATCCTGGGCGGTCGAGGGTGGATAATGGCGGCGCCGAGGCAACACTCAGCTTTCAGCAATCGGCTCTGAGATTGGGCGCGATCACTGGATCAGATCTCGAACGTCTAACGGCTGAGTGCTGAATACTCACGAGGAGAATCGCATGCAGAAGCGTGTTGCAGTCCTGCTGTGTACCTTCTTAGCCCTTCCGATATTCGCGGCCGGGCAGACGGGCGGCAAGCAGCGTCCCAGTCCGGCTGCCAGCGCGGAGTGCAAGTTCTCCGACGGCAAGACGATCAAGGTGGATTACTCCAGCCCACGGGCCAAGGGCCGCAAGATTTACGGCGGACTGGTTCCCTATGGCGAGGTCTGGCGCACCGGCGCCAACGAGGCGACGACCTTTGTGACCGGTGCCAACCTCACTATGGAGGGCAAAGACGTGCCCGCCGGCAACTACACGATTTTCACGATTCCCAACCAGGACAAGTGGACTCTCATCCTCAACAAGAAGACCGGCGAATGGGGCATCCCCTACAAGTATGAGAGCGACGAACTCGGACGCTACGACATGAGCGTCTCCAAGACCGCGGCACCGGTTGAGGACTTCACCATCTCCTTCCACGAGATGGGCAGCGGCTGCCACATGTACCTGGATTGGGAGAATACACGGGCGACGATCGAGATTTCGGAGAAGAAATAAACCCTTCTGACCACAGTGGGCGCAGGAGGGATTTCCATTGCCAATTCGGCCCACCGGACCGGTCGGTTCGGTTTACCTTGCCCCGGGCACAAGTCAAGTTCCGTCTCTCTCCGTGTCTTTGGCGGTCTGTGCCTTTCTGAATACCCCCAACGACCGGAAACATGCTGACTGGCGCGGCGCAAATCCATGCAGTCCGTTGGCACTTGGAGGTTGTAAGTTCCCGGTGCCCCCCCTGCGGCTAATCTCCTTCTTGCGGCCTCCAGCGCAGCACCGGTTTGCGCGCCGCCGCCGTTTCGTCGAGGCGTGATACCCGCGTGCTGTGCGGCGCGTCCAAGACTGTCTTCGGATCTTCTTCCACTTCTTCCGCGATTGATTTCATCGCCTCGATGAAGAGGTCCAACTCCTCCCGGCTCTCGCTCTCGGTGGGCTCGATCATCAGCGCCCCGGGCACGATCAGCGGGAACGCTGTCGTGTAGGGATGGAAGCCGTAGTCGATGAGGCGCTTGGCGATGTCCATGGTACGCACGCCCTTCTTCGCCTGCAGTTTGTCGCTGAATACGACTTCGTGCATGGTGGGTGTGGCATAGGGCAGATCATAGACACCCTCGAGCCCTTTGCGGATGTAATTCGCGTTCAGGACCGCGTCTTCGGTGGTCTGGCGCAGGCCGTCGGGACCATTAGCCTGGATGTAGGCCAGAGCCCGGATAAACATTCCAAAATTGCCGTAGAAGGCGCGCACGCGCCCCACCGACTGCGGACGGTTGTAGTCGAAGGCGAGCGTGCCGTCAGGCTTGGTGATCACCACCGGCCTGGGAAGGAAGGGCTCCAGTGCCTGCTGCACCGCCACTGGGCCAGAGCCGGGGCCGCCGCCACCGTGAGGCGTGGAGAACGTCTTGTGCAGGTTGAGGTGCATCAGGTCGACACCCACATCGCCGGGGCGGACTTTGCCGACCAGCGCGTTCATGTTGGCGCCGTCCATGTAGAGCAAGGCCCCCTTGGCGTGAACGATCTTGACGATCTCGTCGATCTCCTGCTCGAAGACACCCAGCGTATTGGGGTTGGTCAACATCAGCGCGCCGACGTCGCCGTTCACCTGTGCTTCCAGCGCCGCGATGTCCACCATGCCCCGGTCATTCGACTTCAGATTCTCAACCGAGTAACCAACCATGGCGGCAGTCGCAGGGTTGGTCCCGTGGGCTGAGTCCGGGATAAGGATCTTCTTACGGGGATTTCCTCGGGCTTGATGAAACGCCCGCACCATGAGCAGCCCCGTCAATTCGCCGTGCGCGCCCGCGGCGGGCTGCAATGTGATCGCATCCATGCCGGTGATTTCCAACAGACACTCGCTCAGCGTCTTAAGAATGCGCAGGGCGCCCTGGGAGATCCTTTCCGGCTGGTAAGGATGGCCATTGGCCAGCCCCTCCATGCGCGCGACCACTTCGTTGACCCGCGGGTTGTACTTCATGGTGCACGAGCCCAGGGGATACATCCCGAGATCGATTGCGTAGTTCCAGGTGGAGAGGCGCGTGAAGTGGCGGATGATCTCGATCTCGCTGACCTCGGGCATGAGGCCGAGATCTTTGCGTTCGACGGAGCCCAGCAGCTTGGCGGCGTCGACCTCGGGCACATCGAGGGGAGGCAATTTCCACGCTCCCTTCCCCGGAGACGACTTCTCGAAGATCAAACCTTCATTCTGGTTGACGTGGCGGGTGGCCTTGCGGGTCATGTGCCTCATCGCGCCACCTCTTGGACGGCCTGTTCCCCCGAGGGCTCTTCGGCTTCGCTCTCGGCCAGCATGCCGACCGCAGTATCGATGGCGGTGCGCGCGGTCATCTCAGTGCAGCACCACAGCGCGGCGTTGCCCAGCTCGGGATAAAACTTCTTCAGCGGCAGGCCGCCTACGATCTTGTGTCCCAGCAGCCGGCTGTTGATCACGTAGGGATCTTCGCTGCTCTGCACCACGAACTCGTTAAAGCGCGGCGCCCCGGCAAACAAGATGCGCGCATGCCGGCCGAACTGGCCCGCAGCATAGGCGGCTTTGGCCAGATTGTGCTTCGCCAGTTTGCTGAGGCCCACTTTTCCGTAGACCGTCATGAAAATGTTCACCATCAGGGCCACCAGCGCCTGGTTGGTGCAGATGTTGGAGGTAGCCTTCTCGCGTCGTATGTGTTGCTCGCGAGTAGCCAAGGTGAGCACGAAGCCGCGTTTGCCGTTGCGGTCCGTGGTCTGGCCCGCGAGCCGGCCCGGCATCTGCCGGACGAACTGCCCGCGGGTGGCGATCACTCCGCAATACGGGCCCCCGAAGCCCAGGGGCACGCCAAACGACTGCGCCTCCATGGCCACGATATCCGCCTGTCGCGGCGGCTCGATGACGCCCAGAGAAACGGCCTCGGCAATCGAAACCACCAGCAAGGCCCCGTGCTTGTGCGCGATCTCCGCGATGGTCGCCACCTCCTCGATCGTCCCGAAGAAATTTGGCGATTGAATCAGGACGCAAGCCGTCTCGCTGCCGACCGCCTGTTCGAGTTCCTTCAGTTCCAATCGCCCCGCATCCGTGAAGCTGACGGTACCCATCGGCATCCCCTGGTGCGAGGCATAAGTGGTCAATACCTCCCGGTACTCGGGATGCAAACTGCGCGCGATCACAACCGAGCGGCGCCCGGTGACGCGCGACGCCATCATCACGGCCTCGGCAACCGCCGTCGAGCCGTCATACATGGAAGCGTTGGCCACTTCCATGCCGGTAAGCTCCGCGATCATGGTCTGGAATTCGAAGATAGCCTGCAGCGTCCCCTGGGAGATCTCCGCCTGATAGGGCGTGTAGGCGGTGAGGAACTCGCCCCGCGAGATTAACGAATCGATGATTACCGGACGATAATGCAGATAAGCGCCGGCGCCTAGAAAACTGGTGTACTCCGCCCCGTTCTCCCGGGAGCGTTGCCGGAACCAGTCGACGATTTCCGACTCCGCCATCGCCCGGGGAACTTCGAGGTCACCGGTGAGGCGGTGCTGGGTCGGGATGGGCGCGAACAAATCATCGATCGAACCCAAACCAAGTGCCTTGAGCAGGGCCTGGCGATCGGCGGGAGACTTGGGAAGATATCTCATGAAAATCGCTTAGTGTTCGAAACGACCTTGGGGATCGGCGAACCACGCGCCCCGGGCTGCGATCTCCCATTGCCTAGTGCCAATTGCCGGAACCTTGGATGCACGCGGAGGTTCCCTTGAAAATTGGCCATTGGCAATGGAAGATCCTAGTGTCCTGCTTCTTCGCTCACGAATTTTTCATAGTCGAGGGCGGAAAGAAGTGCCTTGACCTCGGACGGATCCTTAAGGTTGATCTTCACCATCCAGGTGTGGTTCGCATCGCTGTTAATTTTCTCCGGAGCCGTGGCCAGTTCTCCGTTGACTTCGGCCACGGTGCCGGAAGCCGGGGCGTACAGATCCGACACCGCCTTTACCGACTCTACCGTGCCGAAGGTCTTGCCCGCAGTGATCTGGGCTCCGGGCTGGGGCAGTTCGACGAAAACAATGTCACCCAGCGACTCCTGGGCGTAGTGCGTGATGCCGATGGTCGCGGTCGACCCGTCGACTTTGATCCACTCGTGCTCCTTCGTGTACTTCAGGTCGGTTGGATAGGACATGCAGCTTCTAGCTCCTGGGCTCCCGGTTTCCGGCTATTCGCGCCGTGTTTGGCATCCGGTTTTCTTCGGCCGCTTGTAAAACGGCGTTGACACCACCTGCGCCGTTAGCGCCTGCCCGCGGATCTCCACCTTCACAAGCGAAGCCACCGCCGAATGTTCCGGCGGAACATAGGCCAGCGCAATGTTCTTTTTCAGGAACGGCGCCGGCGACCCGCTGGTGACGTAGCCGATCTCATGCCCCGCCTCGTCCCGCACTTTGTATCCGTCGCGGGCAATGCCGCGGTCCACCATCTCCAGACCAACGAGTGTGCGCTTCAGACCTGCGGCCCGCGCTCTCTCCAAGGCATCTTGCCCGATGAATTCGGGCTTCTGCGTCTTACAGAAACGATCGAGTCCCGCCTCCCAGACATTGATGGTATCCGAGATCTCGTGTCCGTAAAGTGGGAGCTTGGCTTCGAGTCGTAGCGTGTTGCGGGCGCCCAGGCCGCAGGGAAGGGCTCCGAACTCCTTGCCCGCAGCCAGCACTTCCCTCCAGACCCGTGTGCTGGTGGATTCGTCGGAAGGAACATAGACCTCAAAGCCATCTTCTCCGGTATATCCTGTGCGTGCGATCAGGATATTCTTCAGCCCGCACACGGTACCCCGGGTCAGCCAGTAAACCTTTACCGCCGACAGATCGACGTCGGTCAATTTCTGCAGCAAATCCACCGCCTTGCGACCCTGGATTGCGATCTGGGTGAAGTCGTCAGAGAGATTGGTGACGCGGCAGTCGAACTCGCGAGTGTGGTCATGCACCCAGTTGAAATCCTTTTCCCGCGTCCCGGCGTTAATCACCAGCAGATAATCATCCTCGCCCAGCCGGTGCACGATCACGTCGTCGACAAACGTGCCCTGCGGATAGAGCATCGCCGAATACTGCGCCTGCCCCACCGCGAGCCGCGCCGCATCGTTCATGGAGATATGTTCGACCGCGGGCAGCGCTCCCGGCCCCGACAGCCGGATATCGCCCATGTGGCTGACGTCGAAAACTCCCACGCCGGTCCGCACCGCCATGTGCTCGGCCACAATGCCGCCCGCCGCGGGATATTCGACGGGCATTTCCCAGCCGTTGAACTCGACCATCTTCGCCCCCATCTGGCGATGGACGGCATTCAGCACGGTCTTGCGGATGGTCGGCACGTCGACAGCAGGCAAACGGACTCCTCGAGGCTGGGCTGCTGAGATAGTGAAACACATAACCCTAACACGCAGCTGTTACGGCCAGCAACCGAGGCTCCCGCCCCTCCGCCCGGTTTCTCGGGTGTTCCCCTCTTGGCATGGGCAGGAGGGCCATGGCAGCGCCCCATGGCCGGCGCGGCGGTTACCAAGGGCACATTCCTCTGCGCTCGAGAAAAGAATAGAGTCCCGCTATGGGCACTAAGACCATAGTTCTGTGCAGCCAGTGCGAGCAGCCCGAACACAGATGCGAGTGCGAGAGGTACTGTGTGCTCTGCCAGGGGCAGTTGGACGTCCGCCTCTGGGTGGACGGACTCTACTACTGCGAAGCCTGCCGCGCTGCCTGCGACTACAAGATCTCTGAGTAGATTCTTGGCCGACACCCTGAAAGGGAGCGCCTGAACCGGCCGAAGGTGAAATCCGGCCGCCGGTTCCCGCACCACCAACGGTTGTCCAATCTCTCCCTTGAGCTTGGTTTCTCCCTCCGACGCTACCCGGCCCGCCACCGTACCTTATCGGCAGATCGTCCGAAGGTGTTCGAAATCTGGGACTCGGTCCTCCCGGATCTCGCGGGGCTCTGGAACCTACTGTTTGTCCTTTGCCGCAGGCGTCTGCTTCTCCTGGGCTTTCCCCCGCGCGTCCTCGGTCCAAGGTGGAACCACGCCGATGAACCGGGCATAGGCGATCGATTGGCCCAGGTGCTCGGCGCCATGACGCACGATGAAGAGCAACACACCACGCTCGCTGTTTTTTCCCCCAAACCAGTCGAGGCTCTTGTCCAGATCGGTGTCGGGCATAGCGCGAATGGCTCTCTGGGCGTGAGCATAGGAATCTTTCAAGGTGGCAACCACCTTTGCCTTGTCAGTGGTGGATTTCTCCAGGTCCTTCACATCCAGCCCCGCCGGAGGAGGCGTGCCCACGAGCTTGTAAAGGTTGTAGTTGGCCGCGGAGATGTGCAGAAACACCTCAGCGAACGAGCGTACATCGGGGGAAGGACGCCACGTGTACTTTTCCGCTGGAATGGCATCCGCAAGGCGAGTCAGCTTGTCTTCCTGAACAATCACCTCCGACAACACTTCGGAGCGATATCCGGTGACCCCCGGAATACCCTCCTTGTAGGGATTCACTTGCGCGGCAACCGGGATCAGCCAGGCTGCCAGCAGGGGCAGGCAGAATACAGCCAGAACGCGTTTCATCAACCACTCTCCTTCGCGGCCAACAGGATAGTCAGTCCACGCTTTTTGTCCAGGGGCCGCGCGCCTTGTCCAGCGCTGCCAGCAAGACCGGTCAAACAGGGTGGCTGAGATGCCTGGACCTCCCAACCCTCGGAAGATGCAGATCGTGCGGCTCTGGCGTGGCGGGACACCCCCGAACGCGGCTGGGTACAGGGCACTACCGCGAACATTTGCCGTCGCGGAATTTGAGGGCGCGTATGTCTTGTGCAGGGAGGAATCATGGACAGGTCGAAGTTTGTGATGTCAGGTTCTCGCACCGCTGAGAAGGTCGACGCACACCTGGACGGCTTGGGAGCGACGTGTCCAACACACTCCCGAGCGTATAATTTTTCTGTCAGAAATGTGTGCGACGCCACCGAAGTGGTCACAAGAATAGTTCGCAATATCATCTCTAGAGGAACCCATGGAACGCGGACTCAACAAGCCACAGGAGGCAATCCTGATTCGGGCTCAAATGAACGGCGGAACTTGCCTTTCGACGACTGCCTATGCCGCCCTGGTCGAGCTGGGCGACACCCTGAAGGAATCAAACAAGGATTCGCTTCTCGCCAGCGTCGGCGATACCTTGCGGTCACTGGTCGATCTCGGCCTGATGGTAAGGAGCAGGCCTGGGGAGTACCGCTTGACGCGGGAAGGGTCTCGAGTCGCGCAGGGCCTTGGAGGAAGGTACCCGGTCGTATAACGTAAACAGACCCCATCCGCTGTGCCTTTGCCCGGGATTCGAAGCGTACTGGACGTAGCCCGCTCGCCCCCTCCGCTATAGAAGTGCTGGCGACGATTGGTCGGCCGCTGTAGCACCATGGCCCGGTTTCACCAAGAACCAAGCGTTCTGAACGACCCCGGACGGTTACTCACGTAACCGGCCGGGTGTGGTTTCCGCCCAGGACCGCCACGTTAGCGACTTAAAATCAGCACACCGCGCGCCCAGCAACACTTCTCCCAAAGATGGGTTTGTACACACCAGGGAGGTCCCACGATCTGGGTAGACATTTTGGCCCAACTTCCCTTTGCATCCGCCTGGCCGCGAGAATCTGGTGTTGACGAGGCCAAGGACGAATGGGCAGGAGGAAACAATGCGAATTCTTAGTTTGGTTCGTCACTTCTCGCTCGCGCTTCTGATCCTGGCCATACCTGCCTTATCGGTCGCGGGAGTTTTCGTCTCGGTGACGATCGCCCCGCCGGTGCTGCCCGTTTATGCGCAGCCGCCCTGTCCCGGCGACGGCTACATCTGGACGCCCGGCTACTGGGCCTACGGTCCGGCCGGCTACTACTGGGTGCCGGGAACGTGGGTGATGCCGCCCACAGTTGGCCTGCTCTGGACGCCCGGCTACTGGGGCTGGGGCAACGGCGTTTATGTCTGGCATGCGGGCTATTGGGGACCGCACATCGGCTTTTACGGCGGGGTGAACTACGGGTTCGGTTACTTCGGAGCCGGCTATGAGGGCGGATACTGGGGAGGATCGCACTTCTTCTATAACCGCAGCGTGAACAACGTCACCATTACCAATGTTCATATTTACAACAAAACCGTGATCAACAATGTAACCGTGAACCGGGTCAGCTACAACGGAGGCCCCGGCGGAATCCGGGCACAGGCTACGCGGGAACAGGAAACCGCCGCCCGCGAACGCCATTTCGAGCCTACCCCCATGCAGAGACAGCACGAGCAAACCGCGGGTGGCAACCGGGCTTTGCTGGCGACCGAGAACCACGGACGGCCCGCCATTGCGGCCACGGCCCGGCCCGGAGAATTCCGCGGGCCGAGGGTCGTACCAGCCAGCTCGAGCGGAGGGCCCTATGGTCATGCCGAGAATCACTCGGTGCCGCGTCCGGAGAATTCTGTGCGCTACGACGAGCACTCCGCGCCACCGGAGGGAATGCACGGAGGCCGCGCTCCCCAGCCGGAATACAACTCTCCACACGGCTCACCGCACCCGAACGACTTCCGTCCGGATAATGCTCGTCCGCACGAGAATGCTCCTCAGCAGGAAAACGAGGGCCGTTCCGATCGAGGCCACGGCCCGGAGCGGCGCTAATCACGAATCGAGTTAGGGCTGGCGGAGGGCCAGCCCTGATGTTTCCCAGGGTTGGAATGAATCTCCAGGCTGACCGCTGACGAGCGACGACTGGATCTACATCACCACCGCTTCCTTGTACTCCCCGAAGACCCGCCGCATGGTGTCGGAAATCTCGCCCACGGTGGCGTTCGCTTCCACCGCCGCCAGAATGCACGGCATCAGGTTCGCCCCCGAGCGCGCCGCCTCTTCTACGGCCCGCAGTGCCGCCTGCCACGACGCCATGTCACGCCGTGCCCGCAACGCCCGCAACCGCTCCACCTGCTTGGGTTCGAGCGCCTCGTCAATTCGCTGAATTGGGATCGGCTTCTCTTCCTCCATCTCAAAGCGGTTGACACCCACCACCGTCACCTCACCCCGGTCCACCGCCCGCTGGTACTCGTACGCGGCGTTCTGGATCTCTTGCTGCACGTAGCCGCGCTCGATCGCCCTGAGCATTCCACCCATCACCTCGATCTTGCCCAGGTATTCGGCGGCGCGCTTCTCGATCTCGTTGGTCAGGCTTTCGACATAGTACGACCCGGCCAGCGGGTCGACCGTCTGCGCCACCCCGGACTCGTAGCCGATGATCTGCTGCGTGCGCAAAGCGATCCGCGCCGACTGTTCGGTAGGCAGCGCCAGCGCCTCGTCGAAGGAGTTGCTGTGCAGCGATTGCGTTCCGCCCAGCACGGCCGCCAGCGCCTGCAGAGCGGTGCGCACGATGTTGTTTTCGGGCTGCTGGGCGGTCAGCGTAGAACCCGCTGTCTGGGTGTGAAAACGCAGCATCCAGGAACGCGGGTTCTTCGCCCCGAAGTGTTCCCGCATGATGCGCGCCCACATGCGCCGGGCAGCGCGAAACTTGGCTACCTCCTCCAGGAAATTGCTGTGGGCGTTGAAGAAAAAGGACAGGCGCGGCGCAAACCTGTCCACGTCCAGCCCCTTATCGATGGCCGCCTGCACGTACGCCATCCCGTTGCCCAGGGTGAAGGCGACTTCCTGCACCGCGGTTGAACCGGCCTCGCGCATGTGGTAGCCGGAAATGGAAATCGTGTTCCACTCCGGCATGTTCTCGTTCGCCCAGGCGAACAGGTCGGTGATGATGCGCATGGCCTGCTGTGGTGGATAGATGTAGGTGCCGCGCGCGATGTACTCCTTGAGGACATCGTTCTGCACCGTGCCGGAGAGCTTGTGAATCTCCGCGCCCTGCCGTTTCGCTACCGCCGCGTACAGTGCCAGCAGGATCGACGCCGTCGCATTGATGGTCATCGAAGTCGAGATTTTCGTCAGGTCGATGCCATCGAAGAGCCTCTGCATGTCCTCGATGGAGTCGATCGCGACGCCTACTTTGCCCACCTCACCCACAGCCAGAGGGTTGTCCGAGTCCAGGCCGATCTGAGTAGGGAGGTCAAACGCGACGGACAGCCCGGTGATGCCGTTGGCAAGCAGATACTGGTAGCGCCGGTTGGACTCCTCAGCGTCGCCCATGCCAGCATACTGCCGCATGGTCCACAGACGCCCTCGGTACATCGTAGGTTGCACACCCCGGGTAAAGGGGTACTCGCCGGGGTATCCAACTTCCTTTTCCTGGTTCCAGTCTGTGAGGTCAGCCGGGGTGTAGAGCAGGCGGACCGGAATGTGGGACGAAGTCTGCGGGTCAGGCGTATCCGCCTGGGGTTTCGCGGGAGCCGCGGTGTGGAGTTTTTCTTTCATAAGAACTCAACCACCGAAAACACGGCGGAACGAGGGCCAGGCCTTGCCGTGGTTAGCCTCGTCTCTTCCGGCGCACGCGCCAAAACGAGTTCAGCCCAAAGTAGGCAAAGGTCAGGCAGAAAACCACGGCAATGAGCATGCGCCCCGGTCCCTGCTTGCCGCTGGCAAACTTGCCGTACTCACGGCTCAGCGCCATGCCACCGATGCCCGCTATCGCGAGGAAAACAAAGCCGGTTACCTCTAGCCAAAGTTGGTGGAGGACGTATCCAAAACGGCGTGCCGTAGCCCGTCCCGCGCCGGTTAAAGCGGCCAGGGTGCGGCTGCGCCCCGCCTGCCGGGCTGCAACCCGGGCCAAAATGCCAAGCTTGCGCGTTAGAGTGAGTTCAGGCACGGGTCGATTTTATCAATGTTCGGGGTTACAATTGCGGAGGCGGGAAGGCATATTATCGCTGTTTGTGCTATTGTTCGGCACCCGGGGGGCTTCGTGGATCAGCAATTGAAGCAACTCATGAAGGAGCTGGGGGAAGCAATCAACGAATCCCTGGCCGACTCCGATCAGATCGCGGAGGTGGTAGCCCGCATTAAAGAAGGAGGATACGACATTTTCCTGGTGCTGGAAGCCACCATAGGCGTCAGCAAACAAGGCGAAAAATCCCCGGACAAGACTTCGCTGGTCACCACTCTTACCACCAACCCGGAATTCAAGATCAACGATCAGGACCTGAAATTCCTGAAGTCACTGCGCATCAAGATTGACGAAGATTTGGGCTAAGCCCTTCGCCTCGGGTGTTTGTGCTTTCTGCCGGGTACCGCCCGTAGCCCTGCCGTTCGCCCGCAACATGCATGGTTTGATCGACCCTCGCGGGCGGGCCGCGTGCTTGCCTCGCTGTGCTACCATCTAACATTCCCCGGCGCCGATACACGGACGATCGGCGGAGCCGGCGGCCGCGCGCCGCACCCGTACTGGGGACCGGGAAATCGGATGAAAGATACGCTGGGAGTGCTGCTGGCTGGAGGCGCCGGTGAGCGCCTGTATCCGCTCACCCGGGACCGGGCAAAACCGGCAGTAACCTTTGGCGGCATCTACCGCATCATCGATATTACCCTCTCCAACTGCATCAACTCCGATCTGCGCCGGGTGTACATCCTCACTCAGTACAAGGCATTATCGCTGAACCGCCACATCCGCGAGGGCTGGAACATTGTGGCGCGCGAGATGGGCGAGTTCGTCGAAATTCTGCCGCCCATGAAACGGGTCAGCGAGAACTGGTACATGGGCACGGCCGACGCGGTCTACCAGAACATCTACTCAATCGGTTCCGAGCAGCCCAAACACGTGCTGATCCTCGCCGGAGATCACATCTACAAGATGGATTACGGCAAGATGCTGGACCAGCACCAGCACTCTGCGGCGGATGTGACGCTGGCCACCATCCAGATCAGTCCGGACGAGTGTGCGCGGTTTGGAGTGGTTGATATCGATCACGACTACCGCGTCAACGGCTTCCAAGAGAAACCCAAGGAAACCAGCCTGCGCTCGCCGTGGAACCCGGAGAAGGTCTCGGCCTCCATGGGGATCTACCTCTTCAACACGGACGTGCTGATCCCGGTGCTGCTCAAGGACGCCGAAGATCCCCAATCCAGCCATGACTTCGGCAAGAACATCCTCCCCCGTATGGTAGACGAGTACCGGGTGTACGCTTACGACTTCCTCGATGAGAACAAAAAGGAGGCGCTGTACTGGCGGGACGTGGGGACGCTGGAAGCGTTCTACGAAGCCAACATGGATATCGTCTCGGTGTCGCCGGTGTTCAACCTGTATGACGAGCACTGGCCCATCCGCACCCACCAGCGCCAGTACCCACCGGCCAAGTTCGTGTTCGCCGAGCCGGGACGGACCGGAAGCGCGCTCGATTCCATCGTTTCCGCGGGCTGCATCATCTCCGGCGGCACGGTCAAGAATTGCGTACTCTCGCCCGACGTGCGGGTGAACTCCTACAGCGAGATCGAATCGAGCATCCTGTTCTCCCACGTCAACGTCGGCAGGCACTGCCGCATCCAGCGCGCCATCATTGACCGCGACGTGCATATTCCCGAGGGGACGACGATCGGCTACGACGCCGAGGCCGACCGGCAACGCTACTTCGTAACGGATGGCGGTATCACGGTGGTTACCCGCGACTATTCGCTATTCGAGAATCCTGTGACGGTGGACTACTTCACCAGCGAGTAGCGGGCCGCTGGCCAGCGCCGGCGTCCTCGCCTCCGGCAGTTGATGCCGAGGCGGGGTTGGGTTCAAGTTTGACGTCCTAAGGTTCGGAAGGCGAAACTCCTGAGGTCTAATTTGGAACTCTTCGCCACGTCTTCGCCCGTGCTTTCCATCGCTGATACAATTCCATCCCTCATAATGGCTAGGTCAGCACGAACTTTTGCGACATCAGTGGTTTTGTGACCTGAAGCTTGGGGGTGTGCCGGTAGCAGGGGTGCGGTGTACCGGCGGATCTTCCGGCGAAAAACCAGGGGTTCGGGGAGTGCGGGTTGGAAGATCTCCAGGTCGTCCACAGTCTGGTCCGGCGCTGCCTGGGCGGCGACGCGGCGGCCTGGGAGGAGATCGTCCAACGCTACCACCGGCGGATCTTTAACATTTGCTACCGGTTCGCCGGTTCCGCCGACGATGCCCAGGATCTGACCCAGGAGGTCTTCATCAAGGTCTTCCGCACTCTCAGCTCCTACGACCTGGAGCGGGGCGGGTTCATGACCTGGGTCACGACCGTTACCCGGAACCTACTGGTAGACCACTTCCGGAAGCACAAGCAGGATCGGATAACCGACTCGCTGGACGCAGCTCCCTCCGAGCACGAGGAGGCGCTACCGTTGAGCGAGCGGATCGAGCACAAGGGGCTTGGTCCCGACGCCCGGGTACAGAGTCGCGAAGCCCGCGATGCCATCCACGGAGCCTTGCAGAAGTTGTCCCCAGAGTTGCGGGAGGCGGTGATTCTACGGGATTTACAGGATATGGACTACCGGGAGATTGCAGCCGTCCTGAAGGTTCCCGAAGGCACGGTTAAGTCCAGAATAAATAGGGGGCGGGCGGAACTAGCGCGCCTCTTACAACGTACATATAGGCAGGTGATGTGATGCCAGGTGAAAGCCACAACAGTATGCAGTGCAGCGAGTTCGAAGCTCGGCTGACAGACGCCCTCGATGGGAAGCTGTCCGGGGCGCAGGAAGCCGACTTCCGAGCCCATGCCCGCGCATGTGTCAAGTGCGGCCCCCTGTTGGCGGAGGTGGAAGCGGGGCAGCACTGGCTGAAGATGCTCACGGAGGTGGAGCCCCCGGCCAACCTGGTGAACAACGTCCTGGCTGCGACCAGCGGAATCGACAGCTACCGCCTGCAGACGGCAACGTCTCCGCGGCGCCAGCCGCCGTGGCACGAGCGGATTCGCCAGTGGGCAGATTCGCTGGCCTTCCCGGTGTGGCACACGGTGCGTCAACCGCGTTTTGCCATGTCGTTCGGCATGGCATTTTTCTCTCTGTCCGTTGCGTTAAGTGTGGCCGGGGTGAAGCCGACGGACTTAAGGCACTTGGATCTGAGCCCGAACGGATTGCGGCGGACCTACTACAGCACCACCAGCCGGATGGTGAAGTACTACGACAATGTCCGCCTGGTGTATGAGATCGAATCGCGGGTGCGGGACTTCAAGCGAGCCACGACTCCGGTTGAACCCACCCCCAGCCAGAAAGAAGGGCAGCGCAAGAACAACAACACGAGTGGAAACCCGGAGCCCAGACAGGAGCGCAACTACAGTCGGGACGAAAACCAGCCAGTGCTGGCTTCCCTCCCCGAGCCACCTGCCGTGTCGGTGACCACGCTCAGGAGGTTGGTATGAATTGCGCCACGCATAGCAATGCTGCAGCCGTGGCCTATTGCCGCACCTGCGGGAAGCCGCTGTGCGCCGTCTGTGCCCACGACGTCCGGGGAACGATCTTCTGCGAGTCCTGCCTGGCCGAGCGCATGGGCGAAGCCCTACCCCCGCCAATCCCGGCGCAGCCCGGCAGACCCGCCAGAACCGGGGTGGCGGAACGCTTACCCAGTCCCGGCCTAGCGGCCGTGCTGGGGTTCATCCCCGGTGTGGGAGCCATGTACAACGGCCAGTTCATGAAGGGCTTCATCCACGTAGGCGCATTCATCTGCCTGATATGGATGGCGTCGCGGTTCGGCCCCATCATGGTGCCGGTGTTTTTCGCCTACTTCTTCTACCTTGTATTCGACGCCTACAAGACGGCGCACGCCATCGAATTGGGCCAGCCGGTGCCGGATCCGTTCGGCTTCGAGCGCATGTTCGGGCCGACAGTTCATCCCGGAGCACCGACGGTAGCCTCGGCCGCTGCGGTTCCTGCCGGAGAAGGGCGCCCCCACAAGAACGTGCCGACGGCCGCGGTCGTGCTGATCGCTCTGGGCGTTCTCTTCCTGCTGCATACCGCTGGAGTTTTCAGTTTCGACATCGCCCGCTTCTTCGTGCCGACTATTCTGGTCGGGCTAGGGATCTGGCTTCTGGTGCGGCGCTGGGGCCTGCTTGGTCCTACTGGAGCAAGGTGTGAATGCGATCGTTGCCGGATGCAAAGCGTCATGGGACCGGCGATCCTCATTACCGTAGGTGTTCTGATCCTGCTCGACAGCCTCGACGCGGTGAGCTTCGGGCGCAGCTGGCCGGCCATCATCCTGGCGATTGGGGTGGTGAAGTTGCTGCAGAGCAACGCCTCGTCGGCCGGACACGCCGACACGCCCAAACTCCCACCTCCACCGCCGGCCCCGGCGCCCACCCAGCCAGCGCCGACGGACACGTCCTCGAGCGAGGTGCACCATGTCTAGCCCGGCGACCACTCCGCGGCGCCGCCGTTCGATGACCGGCCCCTTCGTCCTGATTCTCGTGGGCGTGGTGTGTCTGCTGGGGACGATGCATGTCATCTCCATACACCGGGTCGGCGAACTGTTTGCACAGTACTGGCCGGTGCTGCTCATCCTGTGGGGCGTGATCAAGCTGCTGGAATACTGGCAGGCACAGCGCGAGGGAGCGCCGGCCCCAGGCTTCGGCGCGGGAGGGGTTTTTCTGGTGGTACTGCTGATTGTCTCGGGGCTCATCGCCGGGGAGGCAAAGCGCAGCGTCAGCAACTGGGATTTTGGGGACCAATCCTGTTTCTGGGGGCACAACTACGATTATGACGACCGGTTGACCAGCCAGGATCTGCCCACTGGGGCGAATGTAAAGATCTTGGACGAGCACGGCGACGTGAATGTGAACGTCTCCAATGACGAGAGTATAAGCGTGACCCTGCGTAAGAAGATTTGCGCCGAGAGCCAGAAGGAAGCGGACAGATGGAACGACCAGACCAAGCCGCAGCTCAACGTGAGCGGCAACCTGGTCACCATCAACGCCAATACCACCGGCGCGGGTGACCACCCCATCACCACCGACCTAGATATTTCGATTCCGCGCAGGTCCGCGCTTACGATCTCTTCCCAGCACGGTGACGTCAGCGTCACCGGGCGCGACGGCGCCGTCGAGATCTCGGCTAAGAAGGGTGACGTCAGCGTCGAAGATGTGAACGCCAACTTGACCCTCGACCTGAACGGCAGCTCGGCCCGCGTGTCCGGGATCGCCGGGGACGTAACCGTGGGAGGGCGCGCTGACCATGTATCGCTGTCGGATATCAAGGGAGCCTCGCGCCTGAACGGGGAAATGCAGACGGTCAACCTTTCGAAAATTGCGAAGGCAGTCAGCTTCAAGTCGGCGCGCACCGACTTGGAGTTCACCCGACTGGACGGGGACCTGAGCATGGAGTCAGGCAGCATGCGCGCTGACAATCTCACAGGCCCCTTCCGACTGATCACGCGCTCCAAGGACGTGAACCTGGAGGGCGTTAGTGGGGACGTGCGTATCGAGAATGAGAACGCGCCGGTCGAGGTTCAGTTTAAATCGGTGGGCAACGTTCAGATCGACAACCGCGGCGATATCACCCTGATCCTGCCCGACAAAACGGGATTCAAGGTGGATGCCCGCACGCGCGGCGGGGGCGGGGAGGCCCAGTCGGACTTCGCCGAACTGAAGGTCGACAACAGCGATAGCCAGGGAACCATCACCGGGACCGTGGGCAACGGCGCAAGTCACATCGCGTTGAACAGTGAACACGGCACCATCGAGATCCAGAAAGCCAGCACGACCGTGGCCACGCCGGCCACTCCTGCCGCTCCGCCCCGGCCCCCGGCTCCGCCTAAACCACCCAGGCTCCCTGGCTCCGCAACCAAGCCGACAGAGAACTAAGCCGTCTGAAACAGGGCGGTTGGGGTGATCGATCCATATGGACCTACCTTCCCCGCGAGAGTTTCTTTCTCGCCAAGTCCTCAATCCGGTGGAAGACTTCATCCTCGGACAGGCGGGTGGAGTCGATGATCACCGCATCGGGCGCCGGGACCAGGGGTGAGATGGCGCGGGTACGGTCGCGGTGGTCGCGCGCCCGCAATTCCCCAGCCATGGAAGCCGCTGACGGTCCCTTGGCCCGCTGTTGCTCGAGGCGGCGCTGCTCGCGCACGACGGGGTCGGCGTCGAGGAAGATCTTCAGGTCAGCTTCGGGAAAGACCTTGGTGCCGATGTCCCGTCCCTCCATGACCACGCCACCGTCATTCCCCATCTCCTGTTGCCGAGCCACCATCCACTCCCGCACCCGGGGATGGACCGACACGCGGGATGCGGCTTCGGTCACGTCGCGCTCGCGGACGCGGGCAGAAACGTCCTTTCCGTCGAGCAGCACCCGGTTGCCGGTCAAGGTTGGCTCGAGTACGATACGAGAACCCTCGGCCAGTTTGCGCAAGGCGGCTTCGTCGTCGAAGGAAACGTCCCCCTCAATGGCTTTCAGGGCCAAGGCCCGGTACATGGCTCCGCTTTCCAGGTTGACGTAGCCGAACTTGCGCGCCAGGCGCGCCGCAATGGTGCTCTTGCCCGCTCCAGCCGGACCGTCGATGGCGATGATCAGCTTGCGTGCAGGCACAGTGTCCCTCGTACACCGAACTCGAGATTGTCGAGCGGCCGATCAACCGGTGTTGATGGAGCACCCGGCGTCCCACCCGGCTGCACGGGCGAGATGTTCGTTCCTCCACCGCCTGAATCTTGGCGGAACCACGGTACTAGCCTCCCGGGTCCGAAATCGGTTTCAGTAACGGCGCCTTGAAAGAGCGCGCTTCAGCTGCGACCGAGCCGTCAACGGGATTTAGCCCATGAGGTAAGGCCTCGACTCATCGGGTCGCCTGCTGTTGGGCAACCAACTTCCCGATTCCAGACGCCAGCCGCAATGCGAGGCGGCTCCAAAACGATCTAGGTTATCAGAAGGTGCACGCGGGCTGGAACGACAGACTGATGCACTCCCGAGGGTTTAAACCCATCAAGCATGAAAGACCGGACGTGACACCAAGGAGACGATTACGGAAATCAGGTTGTCTGCTGGAGCATCGGTTCACCTGAGGAATACGTGCTTCTCCCTGCTTCAGAGCAGACCCGGCAAACCACCAGACCAACGGTGGCCCGCTGATCATTTCGGTTCGGAGGTTGCCGTTCGCTTGGGCGTTTTTTGGGGGTTCGCCGGGGGCGCGGTCCGCAGGGGAGCAATCTGGATCAGGGAGCGGCTTCCGACATGCACAAAGCTGAGTTCCCTCGCGGCCAGTAGCGCGTTGATGGCCTCTCTCACCCGCGAGCGGGAGACAAAGATACCGAAGAAAGCCTCCACCTCGGCCTGGTCGGCGGCAACGACGCACTCCAGGTACTGGGAAAGCAGCGCGCTCAGCGCTTCCCCGACGGAGAGGCCGATGCCCTCACGGACTGCATCCGGCGACCAACGGTACAGCACATCCCAGAATGAACCTACGTCGCGGTTGTAGTCGACGCGCGTGATGCGCAGGCGGGACCAGAGCTCGGAAAGGGCGCGATCAAGGGCCTGCCCCGAGAGACTTCCGCCCAGCGTTTCGCCGAGCTTCTGTTTGGAGATCGGGCCCTCGCGGCGGATGACCTCCAAGGCATCAAAGGCCAGCTGGGAATACTCCGAACGCGGGCCGGGTTTGGGAGCGTGCTTCGGATTGCGCTCGCCCACCAGCGCGTAGAAATAGGGAAACACCGCGGCCGATACAAGAAACGCGTTGTTTTCCTCGAAGAGATTGGCTTCGTACGCAGTGCGTTCGCGCAGCAGGCGCACCATGAGGTCCCGGGCCTCCTGCGCGCGCGGATCGGCGAAGGCGTGCTGCCAGGTGGGGAGCCGCTCATTGGCGCCCACGAAGCTGCCTACGAACGTCGGCACCAGCACCGGCGGGCGCATGGGATAGAGCAGACAGAATCCGACCGACTCGATAAACGAGCGCGCATCTTCGAGGGTGCGCACGGGCTGCCCATCGAGATGCCACTTGTGCAGCCGGGCCTGTTGGAGTTCCTGCTCCGTCATCGGGGTGAGTTAAGCATAGCAGGCTCGGGGTCTAGGCCTCGGGCTTCGTGCCGCCGCTGCGGACCCGAGGGGTCCGTCGGCGCGCCGGTCGCGGGCGGTTGCAGGACGCAGGATGCAGCGTCCTCTCACGTTTGACTTGACACCCGACAACTGACGGCTGAAGAACGAATGCCGTCCGAACCTCACACCCTTTTGAACGCCTTCTGAATGTCCTGGATGGAATAACGCAGCACGACGGGGCGGCCGTGGGGGCAGGTCATAGGCGCTTCCGTCTTCGCCAGCTCGGCGAGCAGCCACTCCATCTTGTTCTGCTCCAGCGGCATGTTGACCTTGATGGCGGCGTGGCAGGCGATAGAGGCGGCGATCCGCGTGCGGATGACATCCAGGTTAAGTCGCTGATTCTCGCGGGCCAGCTGTTCGAGCAGTTCATGCAGCAGGTGCTCGACCTGGGAGGCCTCGATCCCGGCGGGCGCCACTTTTACCGCCACGCTGTGCGTACCGAAGGGTTCGGCTTCGAAGCCGTTACGCGCGAGTTCATCGAAGATCTCGGAGAAGACCACCTTTTGTGCAGGGTTGAGCTCGAGAATCAGCGGCATCAGCAGGCGCTGGCTCTCCACGCCCTTGGCGGCACGTTGCTTAAGGACTCTCTCGAACAGGACCCGTTCGTGGGCAACGTGCTGATCGACGATCCAGAGGCCTTCGTGGTTGACAGCGAGGATGAAAGATTCGCAGATCTGTCCCAGAGGTTTGAGCGAGGCGAGCGAGGGAGCCAGCGGGCTGGCTGGTTCGGGGGCGTCGGGCAGTTGGGGCGTACAACCATCGTCGGACACGAGTTGCGGCGGGCGCACCACCGAGAGGACAGCGTTGCGTTCCCCCGCGATGCTTTCGTGGAATTGCAGGTGCTCGGTAATGGGCGGCACCGCCTGCGGTTGCCAGGCAAAGCCCCCTGAATTCGCTGGCTCGTAGAGCGCACGCCATGCGTCTCCTGTTCTAGCGGGACCGGGCCCCGGAGCGAGCGACGGGCGGGCAGTGGGGTGCGCGTGGATCTCGGAGACAAACCGGGGTACCGGACGGGCCTCGAGCAGCGCAGCCCGGATCGAGTCACGCACGAAGTCGTGCAGGAGGGATGGCTGGCGGAAGCGGACCTCGGTCTTCGCAGGATGGACATTGACGTCGACTTCGGCGCTGGGCATCTCCAGGAAGAGCAGTATCACGGGAAAGACCGTAGGCGGGAGGATGTTGCGGTAAGCCTCGGCAATGGCGTGCTGGATGAGACGGTCGCGAATGAGGCGGCGGTTAACGAAGATGTAGATGGAGTTACGGTTGAGCTTCTGAATCTCAGGCCTGGAAACGAAGCCATGGACCTGGAGTTCGCCGGGATCTTTGGGCCCTCCGTCTTCTTCTGAGCGGCGCCAGGGCGGCGGCTGAGGCAGACCAACCCGCTCAAGTTTTTGCCGGGCGGCCAAAGGGATGAGCTGATCGAGCGTTTGCTTCCCGAAGACCTGGTAAACGCGCTCGCTGTGCCCGGCGACCGGGGGCGCAATCAGCAAGGCGTTGGTCGTGGAGTGTAGCTCGAAGTGCCTGCCGGGGTGTGCCAGAGCGTAGTGGGTAACCAGCGACGCGATGTGGGAAAGTTCGGTCGACTCGGACTTAAGGAATTTTTTGCGGGCGGGCGTGTTGAAGAATAGGTCGCGCACCACGATAGAGGTGCCGGACGGCAGCCCAGCCTCTTCGACTTTGAAAATCTTGCCGCCGTTGATTTCCACGATCGTGCCCGAGGGTTCTTCCCTGGCTCGGGTTTCCAGGCGCAGCCGCGAGACCGACGCGATGGACGGTAAAGCCTCGCCACGAAAGCCGAGAGTTCCGACGCTGAGCAAGTCCTCGGCATTCCTCAGCTTAGAGGTGGCATGGCGCTCAAAGGCAAGTAGCGCGTCGTCGCGGATCATGCCGCTACCATCGTCGATCATTTCGATGAGCTTCTTCCCGCCAGCTTCGACGTTGACGCGGATTCGGGTGGAATCGGCGTCGAGAGAATTTTCCAGCAACTCTTTGACCACGGAGGCGGGACGCTCGACCACCTCGCCGGCGGCGATCCTGTTGGCAACGGCTTCGGAGAGGACGTGGATCTTTCCCATGGAGGACTGTGGAGAGTTTCGCAGATCAGCGCTCCACAGGCAAAGGGAAGTGAGGAGGACCGTCGGTGACCCCAGCGGCGGAAAGCTACCCTATTTTTCCACCGGTGCAGCGCTGAAAGGGCTGCCCCACCCGGATGCGACTGAGAGGTCGGCTCAGGTAAGCTGGGGAAAGCCGCCATGCACCCGATTTCACGCCGCACTTTTCTGGCCCAGGCGGGAATTGCCTCCGCCGCTGCCCGGTTTGGGTGGGACCCGCGCTCGTGGTCGGAACAGTGTACCGTCCAAACCCGCCTCGCGTCGGATCCCCTGCGCCCGCAATACCACCTGCTGCCCGCAGCCAACTGGATGAACGATCCCAACGGTCCTATCTTCTACAAGGGCCGCTACCACATGTTCTTCCAATACAACCCCAACGGCGCGTTTTGGGGATCGATGCACTGGGCGCACGCCAGCAGCCCGGATATGATCCGGTGGAAGCACGAACCGATTGCGCTGGCGCCCACTGCGAGCGGCTACGACCGGGACGGAGTGTTCAGCGGCAGTGCGGTGCTGGACGAGGAGACGCCAACCGTCATTTACACCGGCGTCCTGCCTCCTACGTCACCCTCCGAGGTTACGCTTGACGATGGCCGGCACAAATGGCGCGAGGTACAGTGCCTGGCGACCTCGGACGACGGTGCCCTCCGCAGCTGGCACAAACTGCCCGAACCTATCATCGCGTGGCCACCGAAGGACTTGGATATCACCGGGTTTCGCGACCCCGGCGTCTGGCGCGAGGGCACGGACTGGCTGTTGGCTTTGGGATCGGGGATCAGGGGGGAGGGGGGCGCGGTGCTTCTCTATCGCTCGCCGGACCTTCGCCACTGGGCCTATCTTCACCCGCTCATCGCAGGCCGGGGCACGGGACGGCCGGCCGCCAATCCAGTGGACAACGGAGAGATGTGGGAGTGTCCCGATTTCTTTCCGCTTGGTGACCGCCACGTGCTTCTGTTCGCCACCCTGGGGAAGGTCTTCTGGAAGACGGGCAGGTATCGTGACCGCAGCTTCACCGTGGAAAAAGAAGGAGTGGTCGACTTCGGCGCTTACTATGCGGCGAAGACCATGCTCGACAAGGATGGCAACCGCATTCTCTGGGGCTGGATACCGGAAACGCGCCCGGAAGCCGACTACCGTGCGGCAGGATGGGCCGGGCTGATGTCATTGCCGCGAGGCCTTCGCCTGGCGAGCGATGGGGTTCTCGAGATGTCGGTGGCGATCCCGGTGGAAACCCTGCGGGGAGAGCACGCGGGCTGCGATTTGCGTGGGAATCGAAGCAGCAGGGCAAAGGCCCTGACCACGCTTCGCATTAGCCACCTTGCTGCCGAACTGCAGGCCGAATTTGCCCCCCATTGCGACTTTCAACTGCGCTTGTGCGCTGGAGACGGCCAGCGGTTTGCGGAGATCGCCTATGATCCCAGCAGGACGGGCGCGGAGCTGCGGGTGAACGGTACCAGCGGTGCGCTTCAAACCCAGGCCCCGGTCTCGTTGCGAGTGTTTCTTGACGGGTCGGCGCTGGAGGTCTTCGCCAACCAAAGAACCGTGATCACCGCGAGGCTCTACACCATTCCCAAGGGGCCTTTGCATGTCGAGGTCTCGGACCCAGCGGTTTTGCAATCTCTCGACCTGTGGCCCATGAAACCGATCTCGGAAGATCGTCTGACCAGCTGACACCAGAGGCGCGGAGATCGGTTGATTCCGCCAGACTCCGCTAACGCTTCATAACGCCAATCCCCAGCTCTCTCAGCTGCGCGTCGGTCACCGGGGTGGGGGCGTCGACCATCAAGTCCTTGGCAGCAGCAGTTTTCGGGAAGGGAATGACTTCGCGCAGGCTGTCGGCACCGGCGAGGATCATGGCAATGCGGTCCAGGCCGAGGGCAATACCGCCGTGTGGAGGCGTGCCGTATTCAAGAGCTTCGAGGAAAAATCCGAAGCGGGACCTGGCTTCTTCTTCCGTCATCCCCAGGGCATGGAAGATTTTGCGCTGGATATCCTGGCGGTGAATACGGATGGAACCGGAGCCGAGTTCGGTACCGTTGAGCACGACGTCGTAGGCCAGGGCGCGCACCATACCCGGGTCGGACTCGAGCCTGTCCATGTCTTCTTCATGGGGCGAGGTGAAGGGGTGATGCGCTGCGACCCAGCGGCGGTCCTGCTCGTCATATTCGAACATGGGGAAGTTCGTCACCCAGAGGAAGCGGAAGATCCCTTTCTGGAACAGCCGGTGACGGTCCGCGTATTTCTGGGCTAGGGCCACGCGCAGAAGGCCCGCCGAGGCATAGACCGCGAGCTCGGCAGGCGTCACTTTGCGTTTGCCGGGGTGGGGCTCTCCGCCAGTTTGCCCTGAGCCGGCCACCAGCACCAGCAGGTCGCCCGTACCAGCGCCTGCTTTCTGACGGATTCTGGCAGCAGCCTCTCGAAACCTGTTTTCGATGCGCTTGAAGTCTTCAAAGACGCGGGCGCCTGCCTTGGAGACGAACATCGGCTTGATGTCGTCGCGTTCTTTGCGGGAGAGTTCGCCGACGTTCGGGATGCAGATGGCGATCACCGGGAGCTCTTTGTTGATGGCCAGTTGCTCGAAATCCCCGGCGGCCAAACAGTCGCGGGCATCGGTCAGAGGGGACAGGCGCAGGTCAGGCTTGTCGCTGCCGTACTGGCGGATCGCTTCGTCGTAGTCCATCCGCGGGAAAGGCGTTTTTATCTCGTATCCGCCGGCCTGGAAGGCGGCAACGAGGAAGCCCTCGACCGTCTCCCACACCCGTTCGGGCTGAGGGTAGGACATTTCCAGGTCGATCTGGGTGAATTCGGGTTGCCGGTCGGCGCGCAGGTCCTCGTCGCGGAAGCAGCGTACGATCTGAAAATACTTGTCGAAGCCCGAGATCATCAGAATCTGTTTGAAGAGCTGGGGCGATTGGGGGAGCGCGTAGAAATTCCCGGGCTGCACCCGGCTGGGGACAAGGTAATCGCGCGCGCCTTCCGGTGTCGAGCGCGTCATGAAAGGCGTCTCGATCTCGACGAACCCCTGGGAGGCGAGGTAGTCGCGGATAGCTAGGACGATCTTGTGACGCAACTCGATGTTGAACTGCATGACGTCGCGGCGCAGGTCGATGTAGCGGTACTTCAGGCGTATTTCCTCGTTGGGGAGGACGGTATCGCCGGGCAGGAAGGGCGGCTGCTTGGCCTCGTTGAGGAGGCGCAGTTCTTCCACCACCAGCTCTACTTCGCCGGTGGGAATGTTCTTGTTGATGGTATCGGGATCGCGCAGCTTGACGGTGCCAAGGGCGGCGATGACGTACTCGTTTCTCAGCTGTTCGGCCTTCTTGTGGACGGAGGGACTGGCCTCGGCGCTCACCACGACCTGGGTGACCCCGGAACGGTCGCGGATGTCGACGAAGATGATGCTGCCGAGATCACGGCGGCGGTTGACCCAGCCCATAAGCACCGCCTTCTTGCCCGCGTCGGTGGCGCGCAAGGCGCCACACATGTGAGTACGTCGCAGATCGCCTAGAAAGTCGAGCAAAGGATCGCCTTCACCGGTCGGGAATACGGCGCAGGGCCGAATCAGAGATTATAAACGGCTGGGGAGAAAAGCTTGTTGAGGTCGTGGTCTGCCGAGAAAAGGCGGGGTCTCCGTGGCCAGAGGCCAAGGGAGGTCTGAACCAATATCTCTCCCACCAGACAGCACGCCAGGCGCCCGCGCAAGATCTTTCCGTTCATTGCGCTGCGGTGGCCTGCTGAAACTTCAGCTTCCACAGGTCACCCTGCTTCACCCAGATCGAACTGATGTGCTGGTAACGGGGGATGTCTTCATCATAGCGGGACATCTGGATGATGACGTCATAGGTCACGACGGCGGCGCCATCGTTCAGCTGTACGACCTGAACGTTATAGGGGCGGTACTCGACGAGTTCGGTGGAACGAAGATCTTCCAGAATCTCGTCCTTGGAATGAAGCTTGGCATCAGTACCGACGGCAACGAAATCATCGGTTAGGGTGCGCCTGTAGAAATCCAAGTCGCGCTTTTTCTCTGCTTCGGGCATGGACTTCTCGTAGGAAATAAGCTGTTGTTCGAGTGCTCCGAGAGTTTTGGTCCCGGCCGGGGAGGGTTCGCGATCGGAAGCCTGTCTCCATGCTCCGAGGATAGCGATAGAAGCCGCGAGCAACAGAACAGCGAGAATCGAACGCTTCATGGATGCTCTCCGCGTAAAACCAAGCCTGCCGTCCTTCTAACGATGCCGTCCATGCGGCCCATTCGTTGCCCAGCTCTGACGCGGCCCAGGGATGACAGCCGTAAGGCCGCATCACTCTCCGATTGCCAACAAGGCCATGGCGGCTTTGAGCCCGCACTTCTGGTAATAGTCGTAGGCGCGTGCAGCGCGGGAGCGAATCTGCTCCGGGGTCTCCTTCGCGATCCACCCATCCAGCGCGGCCTTGAGAGTATACGCCTCGGGGGCCATCAAACCTGTGGTCCAAAGCAGCGGCCTGGCTTTCTCTTCGCGAAGATACGGGCCAAAAAACATTTTGCTAGCGCAGGCGAGCACGATAGACCAGGGCGGGTCGTGATCGCGGTGGCGGGCGGGCAGAACCGCCTGAAAATCCATGAGGCCATCGTGACCGATATAGGCGACAAGGCTGGAGGCGCCGCCGGCGTGCAAGACCAGGTTTGAAGGCTGTTCCAAAGTGATTTCCTGGGGCTGGCCTCCGCCGGCGGCGTCAAGGAAGTCCGCAACGGCGTCACGAATGCGGCTGCCCTGGTAGGCGTCGGCCACCATGAACACCTCAGCGTTGCGGTACTTGAAGATGCAGCGTTCGAGCACGCTGTCTTTGGCAGGATCCTGCGCGTTGACGGTTTGCCAATCCGGGCTGCTGGAAAAGAAGCGCTTAACCCCGTAGGTCGCCCCCCAGTAAAGATTCCGTGCGGGGTCATCTCCATTGCCCAGCTTGGCAGGCACGGGGACGATGCCCTGGTGGTGGTTGTCAGCCAGGGCCACATACACGTGGACGACGCGAGGCTGGGCGGTGGCGAGGGCAGGCAGGAACAGACTGGCGGCAAGGAACCAGTGCGACCGGATTTCCATAATCTTCCCGACCTGCGGCACGCCCTAGCGAGACGCAGTGCCAAATTCGAATACGGTGACCGAATGATACTGCTGGCCCGGCTTCAACTCGGTCGAGGGGAAAGCAGGGCGGTTCGGTGAGTCCGGAAAATGCTGCGTCTCGAGGCAAAACCCGTAGCGCATCCTGTACGCCCGCTCCTGCTTTCCGCGGATGGAGCCGTCGAGAAAATTCCCCGTATAGAACTGAATGCTGGGCTCCGTAGTCAGGACTTTCAAAACCCGCCCGCTGTCCGGGTCGTAGGCCTGGGCAGCCTCCACCAGGTTGTCTCCCACGCTATCGAGTACCCAATCGTGGTCGTAGCCCCGGCCGTTGCGGATCTGCTCGTTGTCGGCGTTGATGCGCTCGCCAATCGCATGCGGGGTGCGGAAATCGAACGGGGTCTGGGCCACCGGTCTGAGTTCCCCTGTGGGAATCATCGCCGAGTCGATACTCGCGAAGCGCAGCCCGTTGATCTGGAGCTGGTGCTCGAGGATGTCGCCGCTGCCTTGCCCGGCCAGATTGAAGTAGGAATGATTGGTGAGGTTCACTACCGTGTGTTTGTCGGTGGTGGCAGAGTACTCGATGCGCAGTGCGCTTCCGGCCACGGTGTAGCCTACGACCGTGGTGAGCGTGCCGGGGAAGCCCTGGTCGCCGTCCGGGCTGATATGGGTCAACTCGACGCCGTCTTGAACCGGGCGCGCCTTCCATATCACCTTGTCGAAGCCGCGCGTGCCGCCGTGCAGGGTGTTGTCCCCGTCATTCTTGGGCAGCGAGTAGATCTTGCCGCCGAGGGTGAATTGGCCGTGCGCGATCCGATTGCCGTAGCGCCCGATGATGGCGCCGAAATAGGGACTGTTGTTGGCCACGTACTGGTCGAGCGAGTCGTAGCCCAGCACCACATCGTCCATCTTTCCCGCGCGGTCGGGCGTGCGCAGGGAAACGACGATGCCGCCGTAGGTCATGATACGCGCTTCGATTCTGGCGTCGCTGAGCGTGTAGATATCGACGGGCGTGCCGTCGGTTAGGCCAAACGCTGCTTTGCGTAGGTTCACGTTCCTCCCAACCCCTGATGCCAATGTTGACTGAACACAAGTGTCAGCCATTCTAACTCTTCCATTGTTGGTTTCGGGCGTGGGGCCCGCGCTACACTGGAGAACCTGGGGTCCGCAAGTATGAACCGGGTCAGAAAAAGTCTGAAAGTCGGGATGATAGGCGCGGGCTTTATCGCGGGCGTGCACTCCAACGCTTTCCGGCAGGTGGGACGGTTTTTCCAGTCTGCCTATGACGTGGAGCTGACGCTGATCTGTGCCCGTGATCGTGGGAAGCTTGCCGCGATGGCGGGGCGGTGGGAGTGGAAGGAGGTAGTGACCGACTGGCGGGCTGTCCTCAGCCGGCAGGATATCGACGTCGTGGATATCGCGGTTCCCAACGCGTTGCACGCGCCGATCGCCATGGCGGCGGCCGACGCAGGGAAGATGGTGCTGTGCGAGAAGCCGCTGGCAACGGCTCTGGATGAGGCGCAGCGCATGGCCCAGGCGGCCCGCCAGGAGCCTAACCTGGTGTGGTTCAATTTTCGGCGGGTGCCGGCGGTGGTGTACGCAAAGCAACTTATCACGGAGGGAAGGCTGGGGCAGATCTTTCATTACCGCGCGCTCTACCTGAACCAGTCAGGCAACGACCCGACGAAGGCCGCGGGCTGGCGTTACAGGCGCGCCGAGGCGGGGACTGGAGCGGCCGGAGATCTGCTCTCGCATTCGATTGACATGGCGCTCTATTTGAACGGGCCGATCAGAGAAGTGACCGCCATGACCAAGACCTTTGCCGTCGGGCGTGAGGTGGATGACGCCACGCTGTTCCTGGCGCGCTTTGCCAATGGCAGCGTAGGAAGCTTTGAAGCCACCCGCTACGGCGTAGGCTGCCGGAACCGCAACCGCCTCGAGATTCACGGATCGGGGGGAATGCTGGGATTCGACCTCGATGAGATGAACTACCTGGAGTTCGTCGATGCGACCGAACCGGCCAGCATACAGGGGCCGCGCAAAATCATGGTCACGGGTCCGAATCATCCCTATGCGGCGAATTTCTGGAAGCCCGGCCACATCATCGGCTATGAACATACCTTCATAGCCACGTTGGGCGATTTTCTAGGCTGCCTCGAACCAGGGGAGCCGTTCCACGCCAATTTCGAAGATGGGGTTGCGGTCCAGCGGGTACTGGACTCGGCAGAGCGGTCGGCGGCTTCCGGGGTGTGGGTGACGGTTGACGCAGAGAATGCGGAGGCGAAGAAGTTGGCTTAGCCGAACTTCCGCAGTTGAAGAGGTAAGTCCTTTGCCTACAATGCCGGAGTACTGAAGTCTTCACTACAAAGGCGTCATCTCCAAACTCTCGGGGAACCGCAATCCCAGTCGTTGAAGCAAGATCGCTTGGTGCTCCGT
>DASPST010000103.1:0-32762 GCA_035623795.1 Terriglobales bacterium | reverse complement strand
CAGAAATTCGCCTTCTGATCGTACTAACTGCTTTGAAATCAGTGACGCCATAAAGAGAAATTCTGCTCTTCGTCACAAACGTATTTCGTTCCGAGCGAGAATTCGTCGCTGTTCCACTTTTCACGAATAATCCAGGCTAGGACAAAGCAGGCTGAACGAGGACACGCTGGGATCAACGTACCGTTGCGAAACCAGGATGCTGGAGTGTCCAGCGATCTTCTAAATCGCGACAGCATCTCCCCCCAACCGTGTCAGCATCGCGTGTCTCAGGGAGTAAAGCACGAGCTGCTTAACGCAGGTCTTCCCTGCGAAAATCGGCCGAGTGAAAAGCCTGAGGAGCCAGCACGCTGAGGCCCTGAAAAACTCAGACCCTTTTCGCCTCCATCGCAGCGCAATTCGCGCAGAACGTACTGGTTATGGTTAGCTCTTCGAGGACTTGATCAGCTGGAGGGTTAGCCTATCGCTGCCTTCCTCGATCAGGTAGAACTTATCGGCTTCCACGTTGTGAAACGTCTGCTGCAGACCGCTTGGCCACCTGACCTCGACTGTTTCGGCGCGAGTTGATTTCCCCAATCCGAAGCTGGCGCGCAGGTCGCTCTGAGAAAGATAGCTTCCGCCACCTGCAATTTCGCGAATTTGCGAAAGGCCGTCCGCGACGATGCTTACGCGAGCTCCCATTGCATCCCGATTGCTTTTGTTACCTACGAGCTTGAAGTTCAAGAAATGAGCCCCGTTGCCACCGCTGTTGTGGAGGAGCAGAGGTTCGTCTCCGTTGTTAGCGACCACGACGTCCACGAAGCCGTCATTGTCAAAATCCGCAAAGGCGACACCGCGGCCGACATAGGGAGTCTTAAATCCATCCCCCGCTGACCTGCTTACGTCTGTGAACTTACCGTTGTGTTCGTTGTGAAAAAGAGAATTGAGCTGCTTGTAGTGAACTTCCGGAGTGGCCTGTTCGACCTCAGGGTAAACGTGACCGTTCGCGATGAAGATGTCGAGCCAGCCGTCGTTGTCGAAATCGAAAAATCCGCCGCCGAAGCTCAGAACGTCGTGAGTGGCGCGGGTGATGCCTGCCTGATCGCTGACCTCGTCGAAAAAACCGTGGCCATCGTTTTGCCAGATGTGGTCGGAGGAGCGCTGAAAATCGGAGATGTAGAGATCGAGCCAGCCATCGTTATTGAAGTCGCCGAGGGAGATACACATCGCGGCCATGGCACCGCCACGAGCGTTGTAGGCCATGCCGGTGGCTTCCCCAATCTCCTTGAAAGTGCCGTCGTGTTCATTGTGGTAGAGGTAGGCGCTGATGCCATCGTTAGCCACGAACAGATCCGGCCAGCCATCGTTGTCATAGTCAGCGGCGCCGACGGAAAGATTCTTCCCCGCAGGCTGGTAGATCCGGGCCTTGACCGTGACATTGGTAAAGGTTCCGTCGCCATTGTTGTGGTAGAGGGCATCCGGACTGCCGTGGTAAGCACTGGGAGGGCAACTGCTTTGAACACCATTTAAGCCGCAATAGCGCTTGTCCCCCAATTCGACATAGCTGCCGACATAGAGATCGAGTCGGCCGTCGCGATCGTAGTCGAAGAAAGTCGCACCGGAGTGGAATGCCCCAGACTCCAAACCGGCCACTCCCGCCTTGTCGGTTACGTCGGTGAACGTCCCATTTCCGTTGTTGTGATAAAGAACGTTGCGGCCGTACTGGGTAACAAACAAATCGGGAAATCCATCGTTGTCGTAATCGCCCCAGACGCAACCCATGCCGTAACCGGTTCCAGGCACGCCGGCTTTCTCCGTGACATCGGTGAATGTGCCGTCGCCGTTGTTGCGATACAGGGCGTTGCGAACGGAGACACCGGTGTTGTAAAGGTCGCGACCGTTCACGAAGTAAATGTCAGGCCGGCCGTCGCCATCAAAGTCGGCCACGCAGACGCCGGGACCAAACTCTTCCCGGTTGATGGAGATACCTTTGTTGCCTTTGAAATGAACGAACTTGATGCCCGCAGCTGCAGTAACGTTGGTAAATTCAATCGAACCCGCCTTTTCGGCCTGGGCATGAACGCGGGTGGGGAACGTGACAGGAAAGATCCATACCAGCAGAAGCGCCACGAAGGCCCGCTTCGGGATCAGTGCATTGAAGGGAATGGGTGGATCTGGTCGGGATCGAACCGACGACCTCTTCCATGCCATTTCCATCAACGAATTGTAGCAGCGCTACGCTGAGCGGGACCAAGCGACACCCAAGCGCAGTGTTCATGCAAGCTTAACGCGTGTTTCCTTTCCTTGAGCTGGGTCCGAGCGACACAGAGCGAAGCCATGCGAGACAGGCAGATGACCCGGTTAGTCAGAAGATGAGAAGGTCGATCCCCGATCACTTAGAGTGTGTGGCAGGCTCGCGGACGGTGACAATTAATTGTTTATCCACAAGAGACTCTTCCTTCCCGCCGTTTGAAGCGAGGACCTGGGGGAGATGGCAGAGTCATCTCCGTGTGTCCGCTGAGGGACCCCGGCCCAAAGTTGGGGGCGCAGCTACCGCCGCAAAGGGGAGACTACTTAGGTGCGAGTCTTGCCTTGCCAAAGGTATGGCTGAAGTTACGTCGGTAACTTTGGCTGTCGGTTCATTTTCCCTGTGGAGATGAAAAGTGGTGCGCACCGGACTGGAGGAAAGCCGTAACCTTGATCCGCCGGTTAACATTCGACTGCAAACATGAGATCTTCCATCTAGTTCCTTTTGGCCCCGCGCTTGCTTCCACCGTTTACGTCATTCAGGTCCGGTGGACGATGAATCTTCTGTCAGCAGTACATCAGTTGGCATGGACACAGCATCCGACGATCTGGTTGTGCGAGTCGTGCGCAATCCTGTGGCTTGTAATCCGAGCGGTTCGCTCCCCCTGGGTTCGGACCGGCGTTCTGCTGGTGCTCTGTGGACTGATGCTCAATGGCGTGGTGACTGCCGCCAACGCTGGAACAATGCCCGTTGTCGGAATGCCCTCCACACTTCATCCTGCGAGCCCGATGTGGCGGGCGGCGACCTCGAAAACGCGGCTGCCATTTCTAGCAGACCAAGCGCGGCTAGGACTGTTCAGCGCGGGCGATCTCATGATGTTCTTCGGGGGCATCCTCATTGTTGCGATTTGCCTACAGAGCAGGGCAGCCGAATTAGCAAAAGGCAGCGCGGGATTGCGTAAGAAAACATCTGTCATCCTTAACAGCCGCGTGACATCGACCTCAGACCCTGAAATGCTTCCCCGAAGGGTACGCTAACAGAAGCGTAGCCAATCAAAGCTGGCAAGAGGTAGTGGAATCGGACGTTAGCCAAGACCGACCTTGCAGTACGTGGAATCTACAAGCGGAAGGTGCTATGACAACCGAAAGCATTCCGGGACCGCTCAGGTGGAAGGAACTCTATCATGTTGCCATGCTGGAGTCTGACTCGACCAAATTGCCGTCACTGCTCGACCATGCAATCAACGCGGTACTCGACCAGATCGAGGAGACACTCACCCATGGCGAGCTCGAAGAGCTGAACCACGCCCTCAATGGCCTGCGGTCACGCCGAAAAGAAGTCAGCTGTTCGAAGAGCGGACGAGTCCACAGCCCTGACCAAACCAAGGCAGCCTGAACCGGGCCAGCCCAGAAGATTTGTCAACAGCAGATATTTGACCATAATGCCCGGCGTTCACAGTGCACGAGAGTGATCCTCTTCGTATCTGAAACGGTGGTTCCAAATTCCGGCTCGCGGAAGCAAAAAGAGTTGGCTACTTCAAAGCGTCGCTGGCAGCCCGAGCCTGGTCGGCGGCACGGTGCGCTTCGTATTTCTTGCTGGGCTTGCTGGAGATCCTATCACTGACTTCTTGGCAGCAGCGCGAATTACACCGCTGGATGGACAGACTAAAGGCACCGCGACCTGGACCCGTCTGTAACCTGACAGGAAGAATGTCAATCTAGCGCCAGTTTAACAACAGAGCGATACCTCAGCCGGGCAGAAAAATAGGGCGGGTCGTCGCGGACCCCGCCCTAGTCGTTCTTCGTTGGTCACGTCGACAGGCCTCAATCCGCCGACGCCGTCACGCACTCTAGCATCGTGACCAAAAGAGTCAACTGTAAGAAATACCAACCGTACGACTGCTAAAAGTGCCAGTTGTCTTCTCGCGAACTGTCCTCCACCCTCTGATAGCGGCGACGACCAGCAGGAGCCCCATACAACTCACCCGGTCGTCCAGTTTCCCCCCACGCGCTGTGGCGCGGCTCTCGATCCTTGGATTCGGTGAATGTTGGCTAAACCATTTCTAGGAGCTTGCGAGAGCTCGGCACAAGGCGGTCCTCAAGCCAGATGCCGGCTACATCGTTGCGTTCTATCCTCCCGCTGGTGTTCTAAAGATGCCACCGGGGTTTAGCGGCGATCATCGACCTTGCCCAACCGGATATTTCAGTGGCTCCCTGCGGAGGCAATCGACCCTGAAGGACGATCGCAATTGTACATAAGATAGGCGATCCGAAATGCTCCAGTGTTACGCTTCAGTATCGCTATATAGGTTCCCGTTGCCTCTATGGGCCCAGACGACGTTTCCCACATGCTGCGCTTGTACGTGCCGATGTCGTAAGCGATCTCTCCATGTCTGGCTGTCTCCAAGTGCGTAAACGAAAATTCCCTGATTTGGGAAGGCCCTTTAAGTAAGGTCTGGTAGAACTGCGCAATTGCCGCACGGCCAGCAATCAGGGGATGAAAGAACGGCATCTCGACAGCATCAGCCTGATAAAGGCCAGTCAATGTGGGTAGATCTGCGTTCAGCACGGCCTTGCGGTACATTTCGGACACCTCAACGATCTCGGTATCAAGCTTTGCTGTCGGCAAGGCAGAAACCGAAGCTTGTTGTCCGAGCGACATGGTCGATACGAAGATGCTGATTAAGGCCCCGGACGCCCAAGTGACAGTCTTGTTGAACAGAAACAGGGTAAAGGCGGTACCGCATGCCCAACTCGCAATCCTGATCAGCCAGCGTGCCGATATGGTCGTGGATTTCCGGTTCTTCACCGAGTTCCCTTGCTCCTTGAACATATCTGCCGACCGTACTTCCGCTGCTAGTAACTTCTTCATTGCTTTTCTCCTCAGATGAAAATTGCCGCTACGCCGTTGGGGAAATCGGCGCTCGGATTCCGGTGCCAGGTTTGGATTTCCTGTCCCGGAATGGGAGAATCATTGGCTAGGCGAAGGGACTTGGGCAATGACGATTAGCGACAAACGATTGACAAATCGTGCCACGGATACCGTAGCCCGAGGGATACCGAGCTTTCCAACGAATGACCTGCGCGTTTTCCTCGCGGCCTTCGAGCGCCTAGGGTACAAACCCGAGTCGCTGTTGGCCGCAGCGGGACTGCGCAGATGCACGATCGATGATCCAGACGCCCGGATTACATGTGAAGCGTTCGGGGTGGTCGTAGGTTGCGCCATGCAGCAGCGACCGATAAAGAATGTGGGTACACGGATTGCGGCTGAGACGCCTTTTGGATCATTTCCGCTCCTCGACTATCTGGTCATCACTTCCAACAGCGTCGGCGAGGGTTTCAAACAACTCGCACAGTATTTCCGTGTGGTGCGCAGCCCCGGCAACATCGAGGTGCACGAAGACGAGCACCCAATCCTAGTTGTTGTCTCCGCAGTCAGCAGCGTTGCGGCGGAGTTTTCTATCGCGCTCGATGTATTGCATTTCCGCAAAGAGACCGGGGGCCGTTTCCAGCCAGAATGGGTCAGCTTTGCGCACCAACCGGAGGATCAGCTAGAAATCGAAGGCATACTGGGTTGCCCTATTCGGGCACATGCGTCATGGAACGGTCTGGCCATAAGCGGCGACGCATGGCGGCAGCCACTGCTCAGGAGAGATCCGATTCTCCGCAATTTGCTGGAGCAGCAGGCTAACGAGATCATTGCGCGCATCCCATCCGAAGACAGCGTAGCCGCAAGAGTGCGGCGCGTTTTGGCGAAGCGGATACCCAGGGGGGACACGCGAATAGACTCGGTTGCCAGGGAACTCGTAACTACCACACGGACGCTGCAGCGTCGCTTGGATGGGGAAGGATTCTCTTATCAGGATCTTGTCGAGCAATCGAGGAAGGAGGCGGCACAAAGGTATCTCAGCGAGTTCTCGTTGTCCATCGCGGAAATCGGTTACCTGCTCGACTACTCGGAACCGAGCGCTTTCCATCGCGCGTTCAAGCGCTGGTACGGTCTGACTCCGCAGGCCTTTCGGCAAGCGCAACATGCGACGAAGTCGGGTGTAACCGCGCATCATTAAGAACCGCTGCGCGTTTCTGTTCCTCATCCGGACCGCAAGAAGTTGGGAAACACACGACATAACAACCCGACTAAATCTGCCGATTCGTGTCCTCTCAAGTGCTGGGATAATCGTTGCAACCATTGGCTTCGGGTTGTTGTTTCGAAGTGTAGGTTCAAGGTTCGATTCCCTCTGCGCCCACCCATTATTTCAACTGGCGTCAGTGGAAGGCGAGCGTGACGGACGGCAGCAAGAATTCGCGATCTGGGCCAACTACATCCCAGCAGCCGGTCGGTTGCTTCCACAGACAAAGCACGGCAGCAGATTCAGAAGAGTACCCTAAACGATAGAACAGAATCCCACAGCTGTACAACAACTGGTTCCTATCGAACGGGAGACATCCGCAGAACGCTAGGAAGTCGTTTCTGTGATGCAGATCACAGACGATTGTTCGCAAGCGACGTACACTTTGACTCGAGGTGGCCCAGGTCAGTCGCGAAACTTTGGAGCGAGGAGTTTTGCCATGGTTCACGTTCTCGTCCGTCACAACGTCTCCGACTACGGCAAATGGAGGTCGGTTTTCGATGCCGATCTGGAGTTTCGGCACCGGGGCGGGGAGATTAATTGCCGCGTCTTTCACAACGCCGATAATCTCAACGATCTTACCTTGCTCTTCGAGTGGGAAAACTTGGAGCAGGCGCAGCGATACATGAATTCCATGGAACTGCGCGATAAGATGAAACGGGCTGGGGTTGCCAGTACGCCCGACATCCAATACCTCGGGGAAATGTACACAGTGCGCCGTAGCGCGGCGGACTGAGTCTACCTTCTCGCGAATGCGTGACTGTTAACCCTGCGGTTCCCAGGGAATCAACGGAGCATAACAATCCATTAGCTTCTCCGTGACCATCTGATGACTCCGCGTCCTTGTCGCCCACAGTGATCGGATCGCAAAAGAAGCAGGCGCTAGAAATCCCGGCAGGGTCAGTGATCAGAACCGCGCTGTAGATTGTGCCCGTGGACTCGTCCTTGACTGTAATCATCGTGAGCAAAGCCATTTTCGAAATCACTGCGCTCCGTGGCGTGAAAACCTGAGCTGCGGATCAACGCTCTAAGCTGGCGAAACATTCCTGCTCGTGGTTACAAGCGGTCGTGACGCCCATCACTGCCTACGGTCGAGGCCTGGACGACCATAGTTATGCACACCACGTATGCTCTTTTCGGATCGTGGCATGAAAGCCTTCCTCGTTGTTGTGCCGGCCTGCTCGCCAGCATTGCCGCCGATCTCGGCGAAACATAACCGTCGGCCCTCAGGCCGCTTCCCTTCTTTTCCTCGTCCGTCAGGCCGGACTGTTACGCCCGGGCGGAGGCTCCTGTGCTAGCCGGCGACGCGATGGAGGTCCACGGTTCGGGCAGTGACCATGGGTCTGCCCCTGCCGGCATTCTGGATGCGGGTGGACTCGGGAAGCTCATCGAATTGCTGCTATGCCGGGGCTATGAAGTCGTCGGGCCCACAGTCCGGGATGGGGCTATCGTTTGCGAATGTGTCCATTCACTGGCCGACCTGCCCGCCGGGTGGACGGACGAGCAGGGCCCAGGATATTACCGGTTGAGGCGCCGCGATGATCCGTCTTGGTTCGGTTATTCGGTGGGACCTCAGAGCTGGAAAAGGTATCTGCACCCACCGGAAGTGCGACTCTGGTCAGCCCAGCGTCAGGGCGAAAGCTTTCGCATCCTGAATAACGAGCTGCCTCGCCGCAAGTACGCATTTCTGGGAGTCCGTGCGTGTGAACTAGTGGCCATCGCGCGGCAGGACCGGGTGCTGATCGATGATCGATATAAAGATCCCATCTACGAAGGATGCCGTCGAGACTTGTTCACGATTGCGGTGCAATGCACGCAGGCGGCGGCCACGTGTTTCTGCGCCTCGATGGGCACGGGGCCACGGGTAGATGGTGGCTGCGACCTCATCTTCACCGAACTCGCAGGATCCAGTGGGCACCGCTTCGTCGTGGAAACGAGAAGTAAACTCGGCGCGGAGGTCCTTTCTGAAGTGCAGGTAGCTCCTGCGACCGGGCAAGATCTGCAGGAAGCCCGGACAGCGGTGGATGCGGCGGCGCAGCAGCAGGTGCGTAGCATCAACAGGGCCACCGTCAGAGAGGTTCTCCTCCAAAACTTTGACCATGCACATTGGGACCAGGTCGCCAGCCGCTGCCTGACCTGCGGAAATTGCACGATGGTTTGTCCGACCTGCTTCTGCACGACCGTCGAGGACGCAAGCGACATCACTGGCGATCATGCGGAACGGTGGCGCCGCTGGGACTCGTGTTTCACGCTGGCTTTTTCTTACATTCATGGCGGCAGCGTCCGTACATCCGGCAAGTCCCGTTACCGGCAGTGGATCACTCATAAGCTCGCCTCGTGGATCGACCAGTTCGGCTCGTCGGGCTGTGTCGGCTGCGGACGCTGCATCACGTGGTGCCCAGTTGGAATCGACATTACTGAAGAAGCCCGTGCCTTTCAGGGGGGAGACCATGGAAACCCTTGAGCGGATCATCGCAGAACATCCTTTTTTTGCTGGTTTCGATCGGGGTTTCACCCACCTCATGGTGAGTTGTGCCTCCAATGTGCGATTCGCGGCAGGCGAATACATTTTTCATGAAGGAGACCCGGCAGACACTTTCTACCTGCTCCGAGAGGGAATGGTCGCGGTGGAAGTCCCGGCGCCGCAGCACAAGCCGATCGTTGTGGCGACGCTCGGAGTGGGCGAGATCCTGGGATGGTCCTGGATACTGCCTCCCTTTCAATGGAAACACCAAGCGCGCGCGGTTAGCGACGTTCGCGCCATCGCTCTCGATGGGAAGTGTCTGCGGAGCAAGTGCGAAGAAAACCACGACCTTGGTTTCGAGGTCGTGAAACGATTCGCACGGATCATCGAACAGCGGCTGGAGACCACGCGTCTGCAGTTGCTTGATGTGTATGGTGCAAGGCGATGAACGTGGCGGCCATCACGCCTGACGACCCGATGCTTCCGCACCTTTACCGGGTCACTGACGTCGGTAAGGAGACGCCGGACACGTTTACGCTAACGCTCAAGTCAACAGGGAGACCCAACGGCAGTACATTTCAGCCGGGACAATTTAGCATGCTGTGGGTGTTTGGCGTGGGCGAGTTGCCCATCTCCATCAGCGGCGACGCCACGGAGCAAGATCGACTGGTGTACACCGTGCGCTCGGTCGGCCAGGCAACGCACGCCCTGGTGAGCCGCCGGGTAGGCGAGAGCGTAGGCGTGCGCGGACCGCTGGGGACAGGCTGGCCAAAGGCTTTAGCGCGCGGCCGGGATGTCATTGTTGTGGCGGGTGGGATTGGGCTGGCGCCGCTCCGGCCCATGATCTACGAAGTTCTCCGCCATCGTGAAGACTATGGACGGCTGGTGGTGCTCTACGGTGCGCGCAGCCCGCGGGATCTCCTCTATCGCAAAGAGCTGGCGGCGTGGGCACGTCAGGGTGAAACCCAGGTGCTGACCACCGTCGACTACGGCGGGCTGGGATGGCGAGGGCACGTCGGGGTAGTGACTACCTTGTTCAAGTATGCGCGCCTGCAGCCAGAGCGCTCCCTGGCCATGGTGTGTGGGCCGGAGATCATGATGCGCTTCGTCACCCAGGAACTGGAGAACCAGGGCTTGTCCCGGGACCGCATCTATCTCTCGGTCGAACGCAACATGAAGTGTGGAGTCGGCTTTTGCGGGCATTGCCAGTACGGGCCACACTTTATCTGCAAGGATGGCCCGGTTTTCTCCTACCTGCGGATCCGACCGCTACTGGAGAAGTATGAGCTCTAAATCCAAAGGCAAGCCCAAGATCGCGGTTTTCAAGTTCGCGTCCTGTGATGGGTGCCAGCTCAGCCTCCTGGACGCGGAGGATGAGCTGCTGGCAGTGGCGGAAGCCATTGAGATTGCTTACTTTCCTGAAGCCACGCGTGCCATGGGGAAGGGGCCGTACGACATCGGGCTCGTGGAGGGATCAATCACCACTCACCAAGATGCGCAACGGATCCAGGAGGTGCGGCGGCAGTGCAAGACGCTGGTCACCATCGGAGCTTGCGCCACGGCCGGCGGCATCCAGGCCTTGCGCAACTGGAGAGATGTGGACGAGTTTGTCCGCCTGGTGTACCCAACTCCCCAATTCATCAGCACCCTGAAGCTCTCCACGCCGATCGCGGAGCATGTGCCGGTCGACTTCGAGCTGCGCGGCTGCCCCATTAACAAGTCTCACCTGATCGAGCTAATCGTGGCGACCCTGGCGGGGCGCAAGCCCGCCATTCCATCGTACAGCGTGTGCATGGAATGCAAGCGCAGAGCGAACGTGTGTATTGCCGTGGCCAGGAGCGTGGCATGCCTGGGCCCGGCTACGCAGGCGGGATGCGGCGCCCTGTGCCCCAGCTACGACCGTGGCTGCTACGGCTGTTACGGTCCCATGGAAACTGCCAACACGGCGTCGCTGCGAAACCAGCTCCGCGTCTTGGGACAGACGGATGATCAGATCGTCCGCGCCATGCGGGGTTTCAACGCTTGGGCATGGCAGTTCCGCAAAGCCAGCGAGGAGTCAGAACACCCATGAACGGGCGCGGGGGCAGAACCATTCGAGTCGATACACTGGCGCGGGTCGAGGGCGAAGGCTCCCTCTATATCAAGATGGCCGGCGACCGTGTGGCCGATGTCAAACTGAAGATCTTCGAACCGCCAAGGCTGTTTGAGGCGTTTCTGCGTGGGCGTCACTGTACGGAGGCCCCAGACATCACGGCGCGCATCTGCGGCATCTGTCCGGTCGCTTACCAGATGAGCGCAGTGCACGCGGTTGAGCGCGCCCTCGGCATCCACATCGACCCGGCGGTTCGCCTCCTCCGCCGTTTGTTTTACTGTGGCGAATGGATCGAGAGTCATGCCCTGCACATTTACATGCTACACGCGCCAGATTTCCTGGCTTACGAGGACGCGATCGCCATGGCGCGGGATCACCGGCCGATTGTGGAAAGGGCACTGCGCCTGAAAAAAATCGGCAACCGGATCGTGCAGTTGCTGGGCGGGCGCGAGATTCATCCTTTGTCGGCCACCATCGGAGGATTCTACAAGACTCCGACGAAGCAGACGTTACTCGAACTGAGAACCGATCTGGAGTGGGCGCTCGAAGCCTCGCTGGAAACGGTCCGCTGGACCGCATCCCTGCAGTTCCCCAACTTCGAGCAGGATTACGAATTTGTAGCGCTTCGTCATCCCGATGAGTACCCGCTCAAC
The DNA here is from genome assembly GCA_035623795.1 of Terriglobales bacterium. GTDB lineage: Bacteria > Acidobacteriota > Terriglobia > Terriglobales > Acidobacteriaceae > DASPST01. Next base: position 21,200 of record DASPST010000103.1, on the reverse strand, counting down.
GAAGGGCGCCTTGTGTCCAACCGGGGACTAGACATCGACGTCGCCGAGTACGAGGACCATTTTCTCGAGTTGCACGTCAAACACTCGAATGCCCTGCACTCGGTCGTGCGCGGCAGAAGTTCCTACCTGGTTGGCCCGCTGGCCCGGTTCAACCTGAACTTTGAAAGGCTGCCGGACGTAGCCCGCAAAGCTGCCATAGAGGCAGGGCTGCGGCCACCGATAAAGAATCTCTTTCGCAGCATCGTCGTGCGCGCCGTCGAACTGGTGTTCGCCTGCAGCGAGGCACTGCGCGCGATCGGCGAATACGAACCGCCGCCGGCGCCACGCATCGAGGCATCCAGCCGCACCGGTGTGGGGCAAGCCATTACAGAAGCGCCCCGCGGTATCCTCTACCACCGTTATGCTCTGGATGAAAAGGGGCTGATTCTTGCGGCCAAGATCGTCCCACCCACATCTCAGAATCTGAAGCGAATCGAGGATGACTTGCGGGAATACGCCGCTCAAGTGGCGGCCTGGCCCATCGAAGAAGCCACTTGGAAGTGCGAGCAGGCAGTGCGCTGCTACGATCCGTGTATTTCGTGCGCCACCCATTTTCTAAAGCTGGTCGTACAGCCCGACGACGCAAGCAGAGGCTGAAGCATGTTGGTGATCGGCTGCGGAAATCGGCAGCGGGGCGACGACGCCGCGGGCATACTCGCTGCGGAGAGGCTTCGGGAACTGGGCGTGCCCGCCCAGATCTGCGGCGGCGAGGCTGCTGCGCTCCTCGAGACGTGGAACGGAGCGAATGACGTGATCGTCATCGATGCCGTTCTCACCGGCGCTATCCCCGGAACTTTGCACATATGGGACGGATCTCAGGCTCTGCCCTCCTCCTTCTCGGTTAGCTCCACGCACGGGCTAGGCGTGGCTGAGGCGATCGAATTGGCCCGTGCGCTGGGTCGCCTTCCTGCGCGGCTGCGCGTCTGGGGAATTGAAGCCGCGCAATTCGATCTAGGGAGCGACGTCTCACCGGCGATCCGCCAGGCGACGGAGCAGGCTGCCCTGGAGATTGCCGCTGAAGCGAATTCGCTAGCGAGGAGCTAGGGGGCCGGTGGATGCGCTGGCCACCGCAGAATGCGCCATCCTCACGAGGGCATCCCTTTCCACGCGGCAATCCACGCGGTGCGTCGCGTAGAAATATACCCCGCCATGCAGAAGTCAAAGGCTGCACAAAAGACCCCGTAAGCGAGCGGGATCGCGGTCAACCAGCCGGGCGCGAATGAGGGTGCTCCATGCGCCTGAAGTTCGTGCAGCAGGTCCCACAGTCCATGCAGCGAATATCCGACGATCAGGGCGAACGGCAGACGCGTGCCCAGCAGGCCTATCCCGACAAATGCCCCGACGACAGTCGTTTCCAGCCTCCATGCCGTCGCCACCCCGAAGTAGGCCGCAAAGGCCAGGTAGAACGAGGCGATCAGGATGAGGAACATCGCGTAGAAGATCTGCTCTGCTTTGGGGCTGAGGAATCGGCGGGCAATGAGGATGGCACCCGCCGCCGCCATGAGCCCGATCACGGCGTAAAGGATCACGATCACGACAAATCCCAGCATGCTGTATCTCTGGTCCATCGGTCCGCCTCCGTCGTCCAGTCTTTACCGGCTCGAGTGTCCGCGGCCGGATCCCGACCCGCATGCGGAGACTACTCGCCGAACGGTACATCGATCAAGCGGCTAAGAGACCCGGGGCTGCGCCGGAGGTGCACAATTGGGTAGAGGGCACGACGGAAGTCATGCCCTTTATAAGAAGAGATCCTGACTTCTAGATCCTCAATCTTGATACTGCCAGCTTCGCTGCATGATAGCCGCACATGCCGTGGACCCCTCCTCCCGGTGGTGTTGAGGACGAGCAGATATACACGTCGCGAGCCGAAGTTGCGTAGTGGCGCCACGTGGGACGGAACAGCAAGGTTGCAAGGGTCAATGCGCCACCGTTGATATCTCCCCCGACCAGATTCGCATCCATCTTCTCCAGCACCGCCGGAGAGCAGACGTTACGGGCCAGCACGCAATCGCGGAAGCCGGGGGCGAAGCGTTCGATCTGTGACTCCAGCCGCTCAAGCATGTTGAAGTTTGATCCGTTAGGCACATGGCAGTATGCCCACGCGATGTGCTTGCCGAGAGGTGCGCGGCTTGGGTCGAATAGAGTGGGTTGCGACAATACGACAAACGGGCGCTCAGCATGCTTTCCGTGTCGCACGGCATTCTCCGACTCGGCAATTTCATCGAAACTGCCTCCGAGATGAAGGGTTGCCGCTCGACGACATTCGGGGGATTTCCACGGAATGGGCTCTGACAGCGCGTAGTCGACCTTGAAGGTCCCGGGGCCGTAAGAAAATGCGGCAAGCCGCCGTTTGTAGAAGGAGGGGAAGCGACCCTCGCCCAGACGCAATAATTGTCTCGGCGTCACGTCGCAACAGACCACTGCATAACCGGTGAGTTCGTCTAGGCTCTCGATGCGAGTCGAAGTCTTGACCACTGCGCCGAAGGTAGATAGATATTGGCATAGGGCATTGGTAATTGCTTGCGACCCGGTGCGGGCAATTGGCCAGCCTATGACGTGCGCGGCCGCTCCAAGCAACACGGCAAAGCTCGAACTGAGTGCGTCATCCATGCTCAGGAAGGAGTGAGCGGCTAGTCCGGCCCACAGCGCTTTCGTGCGGCCACAGCTGAAATAGCGGTTGGCTGTGACCCTAGCGGAGGGTACCGCGCTCAGGCCAAACTTCACCATGAGGATGGGATGCAGAGGAATCGTAGGTTGCGGGGCTAAGACTTCGGGCACGAACTCATACCAATGTTCAGCGAGCGGTTCCATCAACCTGCGCCATGACTTGCCGTCTTTGCCTAAAGCAACCTCTGCGTCTCTTGGGTCGCGCTCCAACATCACCGCACTGCTGTCGTCTAAGGGATGAGCCAATGGTGCCGGAGATTGAATCCACTCCAGTCCGTGTTGCTGCAGGGGCAGCGAAGAGAAGAAAGGAGAACCTGCGCCGAGAGGATGCACTGCAGATCCGAAATCGTGATGAAAGCCCGGCAGGGTTAGTTCGAGCGTGCGCGCAGCGCCACCGGGGATTAGCTCGGCTTCGAAGATCTCCACTTGCAAACCGTGTTGAGCAAGAACCAGCGCAGCCGATAGTCCGTTCGGGCCGGCACCCACAACGCACGCTCGCTTACTCATCGCCGCTCCCAACCAGATGAATCCTCCGCCTTAGGGGACGTGGCTTGGGACCCGCGGGTGCGGTCGACAATGAATCGGTGCCGTGGTCGGGTGTGTGTCACGGTCCCCTAGCAATAACTGAGAGCATCGCCATCGCGCCCACGCTCACGGTGAGATTGACTCTCCAGTTGGATAAACAGCCCGGCCGCCACAGCAATGGAGTTATAGACAGTCGCCCGCACTAGATCTTGCACCATTTTGCGGTATTAAGGCCCGGGACAGTTGAAGCGCTCGCACAAACCCGCCGCAGGGAATGGTCTGTTGCTTGTGATGATACATGGGGGGTGGAGGAGGAACGGCTGATCGCGGCCGCCGCCCCGAAAACAGTGCGCGCTCGGCGTTGCGGAGATGGTGTATCTAGAAGCTGAACTTCAATGCAACTTGAATCATCCGCGGACTCGAGTCGAAGCCCACGATCCGGCCGAAATCGCCGGGGCTGAGAACGTTGCCGGCGGCATCCACCTCGGCCATGTTTATGTTACTGACGGGGTTGTCTCGGTTCGGGTGATTCAGTAGATTGAAGAAATCTGCTCGAAACTGGATAGTCTTCGAGTCCTTTAGGGGAAAGTGCTTGGCGACGGAAAAGTCCAGATTCGTCTGCCGAGGCCCCCGCAGCACGTTGCGCCCCACGTTCCCGAAGTCGGTTTCAGTATCTCCAGCGAGGGCCGTCGGGTCGCGCGCGCTCGGAATGCGCTGGCCAGCCTGCACGATTGCTTGCGCGAAGGCGAAGGGATTGAAGTAGTAGCCGGAGGGAATGTTGCTCAGCGCGGTTCTCCGATTCGCCCCCGCAGCCCAGTTAGGGCGAGCTCCCGCCAAGCCGTACACTGCCCCCCCAGCCGGATCGATGAGGTCCACGGGCACGCCCGACAAGGCGGTCGCTACCCCGGATACCTGCCAATTGGAAAGCAATACTCGTCCTGCCCTTGAACCGCTGGCAAATGCAGCTCCGGGCAAATTCCAGACGTAGCTAAGGACTAGCGCGTGAGTACGGTCGAAGTCGGAAAGGCCACGGTTGGCGCGGGGATCCAGATAGTTTGCCCACACATTCCCGGTGTCAAGCCCACCACTCCGGTCAGTGGTTCCATCGGAATTCGCGCCGCCTCCGGGATTCGACGTGTCGTCAATGGACTTCGAGAATGTGTAAGCCAGGGAGATTTGCAATCCCCGCGACAGACGCCGGTTGAGTGTGGCCTGGAGGGAGTCATAGGTGGATTGAGCCGTTGATTGGTTCAGGCTAAAGAACCCGGGGTCCACACCCTGCATGGGGGAGCGCAACGGTGCATTTTCGAATGTGTTGGTTGTGATGACCTCCCCAGTTACAGGATTTGTGATGGGAAGGATTCGGCTGGCGATGCGCGCCTGATTCACCGTGACACTGCGGAAGAGCCGGACACCGCGCGATCCTGCATAAGCCACCTGCAGAACCGTGTCCTGCAAGACCTCGTACTGCACGCCACCATTGAACTGTTGATAATAAGGAGAACGGTTGTTGCGATCCAGGACCGCGGCAGCGAGGGGGATTCCGGTCTGAACGACGGGGAAGCTGGCACTGGGCGGGGCGCCGGGAAAGGGATCTTCGAAGCGCTGCTCGCCATACGCAGAAATCTGGAAGAATGGTGGCGCGAAGTAGTTCAAGCCGAGGTTCAGGAACGAGGGACGAGAAAAGAAGATACCGTAGCCGGCGTGAACGGCCAGTCGGGCCGAATCCAGGGGTGACCAGGCGATGCCCAGGCGCGGTCCGAAGTTTAAGGGCCCGTTGCTCCTCAACACGCGCTTGCCGACACGAGTAACGCCGGGGAGGCTGTATTGGGGAGGAGCGTTGCCGGCCTCGATGATGCCTTGCGCGGGTGGGCCTAGCGGGAACCCATCTTCGTCAACCCCCATTCGGGGCTGATAGAAAGCTGGATCAAAGCCCCCAATCCAGCCATGAGCCTCGTAAGGAGGCATGTTCAGTTCGTAGCGCACGCCCAGGCCAAGTGTCAGCCTGGGCGTGATCTTCCAGTCGTCCTGAGCGAACAGATGATAGTCCGTGGTGCGAAGGTCGGCATCACTGAAGCCGGTCCCAAGCGAGGAAAATTCTGTGTCGCCAGCTAGAAAGTCCTGGAACGAGCCAAAGTCTACTTCGCCGTAAGAATTCACCGCTGCGTTGACTTGCCACTGTGAGTGCCGAATTTCGCCCCCCAAGCGAACATAGTGCTTGCCGCGCAGTAGCGACAAGCAGTCCATGAAGGTCAGCGAGGGGGAGATGCCACGTAGGAGAAGGTCGTTGGTTCCGATCGAGCCTCCACCGGAATCCCGCGCCAGGACAATGAGGGGTAAACCGGGAAAGTCTGATGCCGAAACCCGGTTTATGCCAAGCTGGCTGTCTTTCAGGGGTTCGTCCGGGACTTCGTTGCTTCGAATGAAGTTGTAGCCGAACCGGGACTGGTTCACGGTTTTCGGACTGAAGGCGTGGATCACCTGCAGAGACAGAACCCGGTTGTTCACCTGTAAATGCGTGCCGAATCCGGGAAGACTGGGTGGGAGTCCGAACTCCGATCCTCCCAGAGCGCTAAACAGTGGGGAATTGGCAAAAAAGAACTTTGCGACCAGCGAGTCATTAGCGCCGAGCCGGTAGTCGATGTTGGTGTTGAACTGCTCTTCCCCGTACGTGGAGACAGCAGTCCCGGTAATCAGGCCGTCCGGGGTCTGAGGCGTGGGGATAAGAAACCGCCCGTTCGGCAGGGTGAAGTTCAGAAGCCGCAGGGACGCAGGGTCGATACTGGATACACCGCAGTCTGCCATCAGAGCCGCGGGTGTTCGGTCATTGGTCAGACAGGGATCAATCAGCACATTCCGATAAAGGCTCTGATCGGTGGCGCCATTGGACTCCCTTCTGCCCTGATAGGACACAAAGTAGAAAGCCCGGCCTCTACGAAGCGGACCACCCACGGTCGCCCCGTAAACATTGCGTTTTAGAGTTGGGCGTCCGAGACCGACGGCCTTCAAGTTGGGGTCGTCGGCATTGAGCGCCGTGTTCTGAAAATATTCGTACATGCTTCCGTGGAGAGCATTCGTGCCGCTGCTGGTAATGAGCTCGATGCTGCCACCACCCGCACCGCTCACTGACGCGTCATACATCGATGTCTGCACCTTCACTTCGGTGATCGTTTCTTGCGCCGGAACGGCTACATTTGCGAAGTCGTGCACGGAAATATTGTTGGCGTCGACACCGTTGACCTGGTAGCTGTTTTGGGTAACTCGGGCGCCATTGACGCTGAGATTTGGGGAGTTGCGTCCGATCGCGCTGTTGTTAAGCAGGGGAGCGCTGACACCAGGGGCGAACGTCAGCAACTGCAGGGCATTGTGGGCGGCAGTCGGCAATTGAGAAACGCTCGTGCCATCAAGCGTGACCCCCAGTTCCGTGCTGTCGGTGCGGACGAGTGGAGGAGCGTCGCTGACGTTGACTTCCGTACTGGTGCGGGCGACGCGAAGGACAGCGTTGAGACGGGTCGAGTCGGATAGGCCCACCGTCACACGGGGAAAGACCGCATCGGCAAAACCACCCGCCCGGATTCGTATTTCGTACAAGCCAGGCGTGAGAGAGAGCAGAGCGAAATCGCCCGAGCCATCCGTCGTGGCCGTACGCTTTTCTCCGGTGGCCAGGTTCTCGGCGGTGACCGCCGCCTTGGCAACAGCCGCCTCCTGCAGGTCGCGGATGGTCCCGGTGATGCGACCCGTGGTTTCGGTTTGGGCCGAAGCGAGGATCGATATGAGCACGCAGAGGCAGGCGGCCAGACTTTGACGGTGTCTTGAAACAGCACGCATGAGTTGGACCCGCCGATGTCCCGTGCCCGTCGCGGCGCGATCGGGTTGGGATCAGTCATTTCTTCAAATTGCTGCTCGCATGCTCACCTGGGGAGGCCGACTCGCTTTACTAAGTCTTCAAACCTGGGATCCGAACGGAGTGCGTCCCAGATAGGATCCGAGTTCAGATCCGTCAAGTTGCCGTCACGCACCTGATAGGCCTTTTCTAGCCAGGCAAACGCGCGGTCCTTTTGACCCGACAAACCGTGGACGAACGCGATGAAAGCAGGAGGGACGAATCTTCCCCCGGCGTCCAAATGCTCGAAGGCCAACGCCCATTCGCGATACGCGGCTCTGTAACCCTGCTGCAGGAGCGCTCGATCCATGGCGTTGGCGGTCTCTCGAAATTCAAGCATTCGCATCATTTCCGCGAACTCGCGGACGGCCTCGTCATGTCTGCCTGCTGCCGCGTAAGCATGGCCCAGATCCCAGTGCGCGTAAATGCCGAACACGCCTAGCTTGACGTCGTTCTGATACATCTCGATAGCTTGGTCGTACTGTCTGCGGCGGTAGTAGGTATTTGGCACCCATTCATGCCCCGGATCGAGGGCGAGCACAAGTTGGAACTCTCGCAGACCTTCCTCAAACCTTCCCATGGCGTCCAGATAGTCGGCGTATTGCGCGTGCGCATGGGCGAAGCTGGGATTGAGTTCAATCGAGTGCCGGAGTTCTGTCTCCGCGGCGGACCAGTTCCAGTCTCTGTGGTACAGCAACTCGGCCAGCTCCAGGTGGGCATCGGCGAGACTCTCGTCCAGCGCAATCGCGCGGTGCAGAGCTTCTCGAGCGCTTTCAATGCGCTCCGGCGACACGGGATCCCATTGCACGCTCTTGGCCAATCCCACATACCCCGGGGCGTAGTACGGATCGATCTGAATGGCCTGCTCGAAGCAACTCTGTGCCGCCTTCATCCCGTCGATGTACAGTTTCTGCTTGCCATTTGTCCACTCAAGGGCGTCGGACAGCTCAAGCTGACGATTCCCTCGAAGATAGACTTCCAACGCTTGCAGATTGAGGCGCCGCGCCTTACCCAATCGGGCCTGCTCCTGGGTTGTCAGCTTGACTCGGATTTCGCTGGCAATCGCGCTCGCCACCGCGCTCTGCAACGTCAGCAGGTCCTGTAAATCGCGGTCGTAACTCTCGGCCCAGACATTGGTGTCGTTGGCGGCATAAATCAGCTGAGCTGTAACGCGGACTCGATCTCCCGACCGCAAGATCGACCCCTCGACGATCGCGTCAGCGTGCAGCTCGCGCGCAATCGCCGGCAGTGACTTCTTGCTTTCCTTGTACGGCATCACGGAGGTTCGGGAGATCACATTGAGTGCGCTGATCCGGGAGAGCTCTGTAATCAGTTCTTCCGTCATGGCATCGGCGAAATACTCCTGCGCCGGATCGCCGGAGAGATTCTGAAGCGGGAGCACCGCAAGCGAGTGGATAGGAGGTAAGCCAGCCTTTCGCGACAACCATCCGCGAAGACCATCCCCTTTCAACACGAAAAACATACTCAACAGCAGGACCGCCCCCCCGAGCCCAGCTAATCCTCGGACCCAGCTCGGCTGGTGGCCGGCTCGGGCGGGTTCCCATTCTGTCGATGCCGCCATCGACGCCGGCCAACCGCCGTTTGTCCGTGCAACCGGCGCCACCAGCCGATAACCACGCTTGGGGATGGTTTGGATGAATCGCGGCTGCTTCGCGTCGTCCTCAAACACGCGACGCAGTTCGGAGACCGACCGTATCAGAACATCGTCAGAAACAAAGGTTTCCGGCCACACGGCGCTAAGAATCTTCTCTTTCGACACAGGCTCGCCCGGCTGAGAGGCCAGACAGACTAAAACCTCCATTACCTTGGGCTCGACACGGATCGTAGTGCCGTTCAACGCCAAAGTATTGAGGCTCGGATCAACCCGCCAGTCTCCGACTTGAAACTTGCCGTTCAATTCTTTCTCCCAGGTGACGGGATAACGCCTAAAGCTCAACTAGTCCGGCAGCCCCACACGGCGAACCAAGTCTGCGAATCTGGGATCCGAACGGAGAGGCTCATAGAAAGGGTTCCCCTTCAGCCAAAGCAGTCCCCCGTCCGCGCCCAGGCTGTATTTGTGTCGATACGCGTCTTCTAGCCAGTAGAAGGCACGGTCCCTGTCTCCAATGAGGCTATCCATCTCCGCCAAGGTGCCCGGCATATAAATTTTTCCTTGCTTCTGGAGGTTCTCAAGAACGGCAGCCTGCAGGCGCATCGCGGCCTGAAATCCCCTTCGCCTAAAGGTGTTGTCCAAGGGGGCAACGAGTGCCGTGAAGCCGTAGAGCTTCAATGTTTCCTCCAGTTCTCCCATCGCCTCCGCATACCTCCCGGCTAGGGCGTATGTCTGGAAAAGGCCATAGTGACCAAAGCCGTCATCGGGCTGGCGTTCCAGGTCCCGCAGCGACAACCGAATGGAGTCCTCGTATTTCCCTTGATAAAAATAGAAGTTGGCCAGGTGATCATTGTTAGGATCGAGTTCCTGCGCACGTTGCAGCTCTTGAACGCCCTGGTCAGGGCGGCCGAGGGCTATCAGAAAATATCCCAAGGCGTCATGACTTTCGGCTCGATTGGGATTGAGAGAAATCGCGCGCCGTAACTCCACCTCGGCTTCGGACCACTTCCAATCATCACAATCCAGGTCCGCAAGGAGCTCGTGGACCTCTGGTGAGCCCGGATCAAGTTCTGAAGCCCTATCGGCAGCTGTCTTCCCGATGTCGTGATCCTGCGGTGATGGACGCAACAAGGTCGGTGCAGCACGATTTAGGCCGTGAGCATAAGCCAATCCGATGTAGGCAGGAGCAAAGCCAGGATCCTCGTCGATGGCACGCCGAAAATATTCTCCCGCCATCCGAGTTTCTTCGTCTCCAAATCCCCGGCCCATCCGGTGCAAGTGGTAATTCCCCTCAAGGTAATTGTCGAGCGTGGTCACACTGACGGCTCGGGTTGCGTTCAACCGCGCCTGCTCGGCGGGGGCTACCTGGACTCGTATCTCATCCGCAATCGCGTTGGCGAGTGTGCCTTGCAGAGCGAGCACATCACGCAAATCGCGTTCGTAACTCTGGGCCCAGATGTTCTTGTCCTGAGGTGCGTAGATCAACTGGGCGGTAATGCGAACGCGGTTGCCGGAACGCTGCACCGAACCTTCAATAATTCCATCCACGTTCAGTTCGCTGGCGATTTGCCTCAATGGCTCATGACTGTCCTGATAGACTTCTGAGGACCGGCGCGAAATTACCTTCAGGGCGCTGATTTGAGACAGGTCAGTAATGAGCTCTTCCGTCATTCCATTCGCGAAATAATTCTGTGCCGGATCATCGGAGAGATTCTTGAGCGGCAGGACAGCGATGGACTGAATCCGCCGAACGTTCTCCCTCGGCGCGAGTGTGTGCCAGATGCCCATGGGCTTTAGTCCGAGAACCGCTAGGAGAAGCACGGCTGCTCCGGCGCCAACCCACAGTCCGGTTCCCAGGGCTCGGCGGGAGGCGATCGCCCCTCGCGCCGGCTTGGTTCTATGCAGAAGCCCCCCAGCGGCCTTTGCCCCATTCGCCACCTCCACCGGCGCCACCAGCCGGTAACCCCGCTTGGGGATAGTCTGAATGAAGCGAGAGTCCCTGGCGTCGTCTTCAAACACCCGGCGTAGTTCCGAGACCGAGCGCACCAGCACGTCGTCAGACACGAATGTGTCGGGCCAGACGGTCCGCAACAACTGTTCTTTCGAAACCGCTTCGCCCGCCTGTTCAGCCAAGCAGACGAGGACCTGCATGATCTTGGGCTCGAGGTGAGCGGTCCAGCCCGCTTGGGAGACGGTATTCAGGCCGGGCTTAACCAGCCAGGAACCAACCTGGAAGCCGTCGATAATGTGCTTGGTACTCATTGGGGCAGACCCAGCCTGTGCATCAGGTGTTGTAACTGCAACCTATAGTCCCGCTCCTCCTGGGGGAGGATATACAACCAATCGAACACCGCCGGCGGCTTCGACGTTGCGTCAAGGCCTGTCAGCGCCTTGGGTGCGCCGTTCAACAGGACGACGGGCGTTACCCGACAGCGCGTGGGGGTGGTCTGGACAAAGTGGGGAGTTTTGGCGGCGTCCTGCGGGACGCTGTGTTCTTTCGAGTAGGGCTCGCCGGGGTGACGGGCAAGGCACACCAACACTCCCATCACCTTCGGTTCCAGACGAAGCGACGTGCCTCTGTGAGAAACGGTATTCAGGCCGGGTTCTACCAGCCAAGGCCCCATGCGGAAGTCGCCCTTCACGACTCCCTCCACCCCGCGAATCTCGCAGATTATAAACCTATTTGTCTACTTTTCAACCCGTTCTCCCGCCCCCCCCGCCCCCCCCGACCCCTCCCTCGGAGAAACCTCCGGCAAACCTCGGACTATCCTCAGGACTCGCCGTTGCGCGACAGGTAGTGTCGACCCTGATGTTGGCCGCTGCTGTGCCCAAACGCAGACAAATCTTTGAACAACCCGCCGGGTGCTAAGCCTGAGAGGTTACACAAATGCGGGGTTGGTCCTCACCTCGATGGCCAAGCAAATTGACCCGAAAGGGTAGGGGAACTGTGGGTTGCCAAGAAGCAGAAAGCACGATTTATGACAGAGAAAGCTGTTCTTACCACCATGTTTGACGTCTGTGTCGTGTCGGAAAACCGGCTACTGCGGGATGTCCTGACCAAGCTACTCCGCAAGAAAGCCGGCGTTCGCAGTGTCAGCGCCTTGCCTTTCTCCGGCTACACCGTGAATCAAGTTGCCAAAGGGCAGGCTCATATCCTGCTGCTCGATCCGGCAGGTGCTACGCGACCGATTCTGCAGGTGGTGGCTGAGGCCAAAGACGCTGTTCCCGAGCTGCAAGTGATTCTCATCGGCATGCAGGCAGACCCTGAGACGTTTGTCCGCTGCGTTGGAGCGGGCATCGCTGGCTATGTCCTTAAGGATGCTTCGGGGAACGAACTTGCACAGGCATTGATCTCTGTTGCGCATGGCCTGGCTGTTTGCCCGCCGGACCTGTGCCTAGGCCTTTTTCAATATGTTGCTCGAGAAAGCAAGCGACTCGCGGAGCGTTCTCCCTGCCGCCGGCTGGGGCTGACCAGTCGCGAACAACAGCTCGCAATCCAGGCAGGATTTACTAATAAGGAAATCGCAACGAAGTTCCATCTTTCTGAGCAGACAGTAAAAAACCACATCCACCGGATTTTGCGAAAGGTTGGTGCATCTGATCGCCACACGGCAGCTGAGATTTGTCGGGTCCAGGGCTTCCTGGCGGGTTGAGGCGCTCTTGTCGAATTCTACTCAAACCTCGGCCCTTGCTCGGGACTTCGCTTCGATTTGTAGCCTGCCGCGTTGCGTTGGGCCAATGGAGGTGACCGCCCGGCTTTGCGCCCGGCAGCGGAGACGGCCAAGGGCTTGGGGTGGTCTAAAAAACTGCACCTGGAGTCGGCTCAGCCTTGAGGTGCCTATGAAGAGGTGCCTATGAAGAAGAAGAGAGACATCTTCGCGTGCCTGTCTGGACCCCTGGCGCTGTTGGTCCTCACCGGTTGTCCCACTCCGCCCTCTCTCTCCCCCCGATCCTTGACTTTTCCTCCTCAGGTGGTGAACCCCACCGGCCCGGCCAGTGCACCGCAGGCGGTTACCCTGCATGCGGGGAGTGGGAGTCGAGTGGTGGGCTCGATCACGGTCACCGGCCCTTACTCCCAGACCAACAACTGTCCCAGCACGCTTGCGTCCGGAACCAGTTGCGCCATCCAGGTGACGTTTGCTCCCAACGCGGTGGGCAATATCTATGGCGAGCTTGACGCCAGCGGCCTGAGCTCCAGCTTGACCGGCGCAGGCCTGCCGCCGGTCGGGTTCTCGCCGGGCAGCTTGGATTTCGGTACTGTGGGCATCGGCGGTACCGGAGCGGCGCAGTCGGTGACCCTGACCAACAATCAGGCCACCGCACTGGCGATCACTGCCATCGCCACCAGTGGTGACTACTCCCAGGCCAATAACTGTCCGTCCTCCCTGGCTGCGGGGGCCACCTGCACCCTCAACGTGACTTTCCAGCCCACGGGGAAGGGAACGATTGCGGGCGCTATCACGGTTTCCACCGACGCCACTTTGGCCGCACAACCCCTAGGCCTGACGGGCATAGGTTCTGGCCCGGCCACGCCAAACGTCTCATTTACCCCTGCCGGCCTCGACTTTGGAAGCCTGGAAGCCGGAACCACCAGCTCTGTCAAGGCCATAATGTTGAGGAACACAAGTTCCACCGCCAGTCTGAACATCACAAGCATCGCTGCTTCGGCCGGATACGCGTCCACCGATACCTGTGCGGACAAGATACTTCCCGCGAATGGCACCTGCACGATTTCCGTGAAATTTCAGCCTGTGGCGAATTTAGTTCCTATCCCCTATCCCGGAGCTATTACGGTAGTGGATGGCGACGGCACAAGCCCGCAGGTCATCGGTCTTTCAGGAACCGGCGTGGCGCCGGTGAGCCCCTCGCCCGTTGCAATGGACTTTGGGACGATGGTCTCCAACGCAACCTCTGCCCCGCAGACAATTACCTTCACCAATGTTGACGCTGGTTCGGAGAGCCTGACACTGACGTCCTACGGGCCCTTCACAATCGGGAACAACAGCTGCGGCGGAAGTCTTGCCCCGGCTGGAAAATGCTCGGCAGATGTCACTTTCGGTCCAGGCGGGGTAGGGCCCGCGACCGGAGTGATGATGGCGGACTTCTCCAGCGGGGGATTCCTGAATCCGCAGGCTGTCAGCCTAACTGGCTGCCGCACCGAAGTCATTCGCACACCTCAAAGTTTGAACTTCGGAGCTGTCGCCCTTGGAAAGACGAGCGATCCTGAGACTGTGACCGTCAGTGGCGGAACCTTCAACTTTTCCGGCATCACCTTGACCGGCCCCAATTCCGCGGAATTTGCCATCGCTGACAATTCCTGCGGCAGCACATTGAGCAGTGGCTCGTGCACCTTGGATCTGACTTTCACGCCAACGGGCGCTGGCACCCGGACTGCGTCCCTCGAAATCGCCGATGACCAGCACTGCAGTCCACAGACGGTGAGCCTCACGGGTGGTTCATCCGTCGGCCCATTTGTGCTCACCGGAGTCCCGAACGGCACCGGAAGTGGGAATCTGACCAGCAATCCCGCCGGTTTGAACTGTGGCAGCCAGGGGACGGACTGCTCAGCGAACTTTGCTACGGGGACTGTGGTCAAAGTGAGTGCCGCTCCCGACGCGAATTCCACCTTTGCCGGCTTTGGCGGTGCATGCAGCGGTACCGGCAGTTGCAATCTGACGATGAATGCAGACCGCCAGGTCACGGCTGCCTTCAATCTAGATCCCTCACTCACCCTGAACCTTGGCGGAAATGCCAGCGGCACCGGCACCGTGACCAGTAATCCGCCGGGGATCAACTGCCAGAACCCACCCGGCGGAACCGCGTGCCAGGCCTACTTTCCGCCGGGTACTTCGGTGCAGCTTACCGCCACCCCGGGTCCGGGATCAGTCTTCGGAAGTTGGAGCGGGGCCTGCTCCGGAACCGGGGCGTGCACGCTCACAATGAATGCCGACCAGAGCGTCACGGCCACGTTCAATGGACCTCCAACGGTAAGTGTGAATCTTAGTGGCACCGGCGCGGGGAGCGTTGTCAGTACGCCTGCGGGCATCAACTGTCCCGCCGGAAAATGCTCGTCGACTTTCCCCTCAGGAACCGCAGTAACCCTCGCCGCCACTGCCGGGGGCGGTTCCGGGTTCGATGGCTGGAACGGGCCGTGTTCCGGCACGGGGTCGTGCTCTTTCAATTTAGCGACCGATCAAAGTGTCGGGGCGGTCTTTGACCTGCCCGACTTCTCGGTAACTGTGTCTCCCCCGGGGGTTGCGCCAATTGTGCCGGGTGGGCAGGCAACCTTCAACATCGCCATTGCTGAAACGGGAGGCTTCAACCAACCTGTGACGCTGGGCTGTTCCGCACCCACGATCCAGGGAGTCAACTGCTCGCTGGCACCGCCCTCTGTCATGCCCGGCGGCAGCGCTACCCTGACGGTGACGACGAAGGGGCCATCCGCCGCCCTTGCGCCCTTTTCCGGAACTAGAGATGTGCGTCCTCTGTGGGCTGCGTGGATCTCCTTTCCCATGCTGGCCGCATTGGGACTTGGCACGACGGGTTCGACTCGTAGGAGACGCCGCCTGGTCCGGCTGGTCTTTTATGGCCTGCTGCTCTGCTTGGTTGCCCTTCAGATAGCTTGCAGTAGCTCGAGCAATCCTTCGAACCCGGGAACGCCTGCCGGCACCTATACGGTGAACATTAATGCGACCTCCGGAACGACGTTACAGCACCCGACATCGGTGACCGTAACGGTGCAGTGAAGGCACCGAGTGAAGGCACCTGAGGAGGAGCAATGCAAGGAGGAGCGATGCAACTCGCACCGCGGATCACGCAATGGGCGCTCCTGGGGGTGCTGGTGGTGAATGCGCTCCCCCTCCGCATGACCGACGCGCTCTGGGCCGAAGACGACCCCGCCACGGTGCAGGTGCCCGCACCCTCCGGGCCCTATGGAGTGGGTACGCTCTGGTTGCGGCTGGTCGACACAGCGCGCAACGATCCCTTTCTGCACGATGGAAGCAAGCGCGAACTGATGGTGCGCTTCTGGTATCCAGCGCTGCGTGTCCGCGGATGCCCTCCGGCCGAGTACGCCTCTCCCAAGGTGTGGGCCAATGTGTCGGAGCTAATGGGAATGCCAAGCTTGACCGTGCGCACCAATAGCTGCGCGAACCTTCCGGTTTTGATGGGACGACATCCCGTGATTTTGGTGTCGCACGCATACACCGGAATGTTCACGGACTACACCTTTCTCCTGGAGGACCTTGCCAGCCGCGGGTACGTGGTCGCTTCTGTCGCACATACTTACGAGACCACGGCGGCGGAGTTTCCGGACGGCAGACTGCTCACCTCCGCTCTCGGCAGCCAGTACGCGGAAGGGACTTTGCAGACGGATCAACAGTCCTTACAGTTTGCGATGTCGATTCGAACCCGCGACCTGGCATTCGTCGTCGCCGAACTCGAGCGGCTGGATGCCGGCGGCAGCCCATTCGCAGGCAAGCTCGATCTGCGGCGCACCGGGATTGTTGGCCATTCCATGGGTGGGGACACGGCCATGACCAGTCTGGGGCAGCTGGTCGAAGTCAAGGCGGCGGTACTTCTAGATCCCGCGTTGTTGTCGCCTCTTTCGACCCGGGGTACGGAGAAACCACTCCTGCTCGTGTCGGAAGGGCGCGAGGAATGGTCAGAGGCGGAGTGCGAACTGTGGAGTCGACTGCGCGGACCTCATGTGGCATTGATATTTCGCGGGGCCGAGCACATGACGTCTTCTGACGCCGTCTGGCTTGGCTTCTACGTCCCTGGACTCCACGTTGAAACAGGCACGATGGGGCCGGAGGTGACGATTTCTGCAATCAGGGACTATGTTGCGGATTTCTTCGATGCCTACCTCTCGGGCAAGCCACCGGGGCTGCTGTTGAATGGTTTGTCGACCAAGTACGCAGACGTGAGAGTCACAACCCGGACACATGCCTTGTGCGGGCAAGCGCCGCCGGGCCCACAACGGGCGATGCTCCGGCCCTAGAGAACCCTGGCGGGCAGGGTGGCGGAGCCCCTTACGCCCAGCGCCGCGGGACGCCAAACGGATGCGCGTTCGCTGCCTTTGTCCTGTCACGGCATGATGACGGCTGCTCCGTCGATCGAATCCCCTTTGATGGCGGCCAGTGCTTCATTTGCTTGATCAAGAGAAAAAGTGGTTACCTTGGGCCGAAGGTGAATTTCGGCGGCGAGGTTCAGGAAGTCACGGGCATCGGTCCGAGTCATGTTGGCCACGCTGCGTATTTGGCGCTCCCCCCAGAGCAAGCGATCGTAATCGAACTCGGGAATGCGATCGAGGTGGATTGCATTGATAGCAACCACGCCGCCCTTTCGCAAGCTGGACAGAGCCATGACGACCACGTTGCCACTTGGAGCGAAAGTGACGGCGCGATCAAGTTCCACTGGGGGCCGTTCCAGGTCCGACCCGACCCATTTCGCCCCCAGTTCCTCCGCGAGTTTGCGGTGCGATGCGCCACGGGTTGAGACGTAGACGTCGCATTTCCAAGCGTGGAGCACCTCGATGGCTAGATGCGCCGATGCGCCGAAGCCAAACAGCCCCACTCGTTCGCCCTTCTCCACGCCGGCCACGCGCAGACTGCGAAAGCCGATTATGCCGGCGCACAACAGGGGCGCCGCGTGCAGATCGTCCAGCGTCGTTGGCAGGGGGAAGACAAAATCCGATCGCGCGGCCGCGAACTCCGCGTATCCGCCGTCAACGCTGTAGCCGGTGAATGTCGGCGAGTCGCAGAGGTTTTCCAGATTCTGCTTGCAGTACCAGCAGGTGCCGTCTGTCCCGCCGACCCAGGAGACGCCGACCCGAGTGCCGGCCGGGATTCCCGCTACATCTCCTCCGATCATCTCTCCCACGATCTGGTGGCCCGGGATCAGTTTTGCTCGCAGTGCGGTGAGTTCGCCTTCGATTATGTGCAGGTCCGTTCGGCAGACCCCGCAGGCCCGTACACGCAACAGCGCCTGGCCGTGGCCAGGCACAGGCCTCGGCACTTCCTCGACACGCAGAGGGCGATCCAAGACCTTTCCTGGAGTGGGAAGCACCGCGGCTTTCACACCAATTCCTCGGGCGCTGTAGACTTGCGAGGCTTATCCGCCCTGAACTCTACCACATGCGGAGGCGCCGGAAAGGCGAGAAACACCCTGCAGAGAGGGCCTGCTAGGGATTCTGCCAGGGGTTGGATTGTCTAATCCATCGGGGGGAGCAGAACCGCACGACGATACTGACGCATACGCAAACCCCAGGAAGGAAGGAGCGAAAAGTCCAACTACCTGCCCATGATCAAGGAGTGTTGCATTGGAGGCTGAAACATCTGGAGGCCGCGTAGGTAGGCGCCCTGCGATCCAGAATTTACTCCTTCTTTTTGCCTTCCAGAAGCCTCCGAGGGGGCTCGTCGTCGGACAATAGCGGGATCACAAGAAGCAGTGACTCGATTTCTCGACGAACGCGTTCACAGTCCGCTTCCTTCTGGTGCAGAAGGGCATACGCATCTCTCATCTTGGTCTCCTATCGGCATAATGGCGTTCTTGCGCTTCTTACGGCTTTCGGGATAAGCGGGTCTCCAGCGTGTAATCTTCTTAAGGAGAGCGGTGGGAAGAAGGAATCGCAGCCATACAACGACCTGCCATGCTACTGCTCGTAGGCGCCAACGTCGATGGTGCTGCCATGGGTGCGTGGATTGCCGGCAAAATCCAGAGTACCCACGACTGGCCCCAGATTGTTGTTGCCCCGGTTGACAGCGGGCGAAGTCGCCTCAATGCGCAGATCAGGTGTCGTTAGGCTTAGGAATTGGGGATCTGCGTATTGAGAGTGAGAGTCCATCCCAGTGGCTGACTGGTAGGATCCGAATCCAGTTTGGCTTGTGCCATTCCAGATGAAGTCGACGGTGGAGGAGTTCAGCGACGAGTAGTAGAGGTTATAGTCGGCGGTCACCGGGTTCGGTTCGCTGGTCGTGAAGTTATTGATGAACAATCCTTGGGCCGTGGCGTACACGATGTTGTTCTCGAAGATGTTGTTCGTCGCGTAATACTGGACCTGGAACTCGCCGCTGCCCGTGTTCTGGGTGTCATTTTCGAACAAGGTGTTGTTAACGATACTGCATTTGTCGGTTCCGCCCACGTTACTGGCATAGCCTCCGATTGAGATTCCCACCGAGTTCGAGTGATAGACCAGGTTGTTGCGCACGATCACGGAGCTGGCAACGTGTCCTGCGTGTTCGCTCGCGACCTCAATGCCCAGATCCGTCTGGTAGACACGATTGCGCTCTACCGTGATTTGGGCGCCACCGTCCACATAGATCCCGTCCGCGTCATACTCGTTGCCTTCGCCCGGGTTGTTGATGGCGCTGATATTGTAGATGGTGTTGCCGCTGATCTCGCCGTTGCGGGCAAAGTCCACAGACGGGCTGGGCGCAACGCCCTCAAAGCCGATGGCGTCGATCCCGATGTTGTCGTTGTCGTGGACGATGTTGTTGGTAATGGCAAAGTCCGTCACGTTGCCATCCACGTTCACTGATTCGCTATTGCCGGTTCTCAAGTTGTAAACCTGGTTGCTATCGATCGTGATGCTGTCCAGAGATGTGGTTGCTGTTCCATAAACGGCAATCCCAAAGGCGTTCCCGCTTTGTTCGGATGTGGTCACGATGTCATGGACGATATTGCTCTGGATCCGGATGTTGCTCCCTGAGCCCGATATCCAGATCCCCGCCGGGGTGGCGGATGCGTTCGCTGTCTGGTAATTGCGGATTTCGAAGCCTTCAATCGTGATGTAGCTTTGGTTTGCGATGTTGAAGAGGCCTTGGGTTCCGGAGCTGGGAACGGCCAGGCCCGACCCGTCTACAACCGCGGTTTCGCCCGGGTAGTTCTGAAATGTAATAGGTCCCCCGCCCGCCGATCCTGAGACCGCAATCGTTACCACCTCGCTGTACACCCCGCTCCGTACATATACAGTGTCTCCGGCCTGGACAGAGTTCGCAGCGTGCTGGATCGTTCTCCAGGGCGAGTCGATGGTTCCCGGGTTGGAATCATTGCCTGTGGTGGAGACATAGAAGCCGGCAATATTGACTGTGGAAATTGTCACCTGGGCGGATGCGGATTTGGTGGAATCCGCTTGCGAGATGGCGGTGACGGTCACGGTGGCGGGGTTGGGTAAGGTGGCTGGAGCGGTGTAGAGGCCCGAGGTCGAGATCGTACCCGAGGTGGAATTGCCGCCGGTCACGCTATTTACCTGCCAGGTGACGGCCGTATTGCTGGCGTTCTGCACCGTGGCCGTGAACTGCTGCGTGGCTCCTGTAGTCACATTGGCTGAGGTGGGTGAGATGGTGATGCTGACCACGGCTGGGGTGGTCGTGATCGTCACCTGGGCGGATGCGGATTTGGTG
The DNA here is from genome assembly GCA_035623795.1 of Terriglobales bacterium. Lineage (GTDB taxonomy): Bacteria > Acidobacteriota > Terriglobia > Terriglobales > Acidobacteriaceae > DASPST01. The sequence goes on along the minus strand of DASPST010000103.1, from coordinate 1,069 downwards.
GAATCCGCTTGCGAGATGGCGGTGACGGTCACGGTGGCCGGGTTGGGTACGGTGGCTGGAGCGGCGTAGAGGCCCGAGGTCGAGATTGTGCCCGAGGTGGAATTGCCGCCGGTCACGCTATTTACCTGCCAGGTGACGGCCGTATTGCTGGCGTTCTGCACCGTGGCCGTGAACTGCAAAGTCTTCCCTACCGTTACTGTCTTCGAGGCAGTTGAGATGGTAACGGTCACCGTGGCCGGCGTGGTTGTATCCATCATCGCCGACGGCGTGCCACAGCCGACGCTCGGTAGAACGCTTGCCACCACAGCGGCGAGCAACACACTGCTGACGAGCAGGTTAGCGGCCGTGACGAGTCTAAGCTGGCTACGAAGAATTCTCATGGAAAGCCCAGCCACAAGCTTGGATTCCGGCCATCAGAGCGGGTGAGGAACTGGCCTAGTTGATCTCGTTATCATCCTGCGGCTTTGTTGGCGGGCTCGCGCAGAAGGTACAAAGTGCCGAACTGCATCACCGCCTACCCTGATCCTCATAGGACCTTTATCCGCAAGGACATATAGGTACTACCTCGTGCCAGTAAACCGATGTCATGGCTAGCGCGCCAGATTCCATTGGGTTATACCCACGTGGGAATCCGTACCTGCCTGGTTCTGTGCTGACGGCCTGCCCTCGGCAGCCGATCTTCCGACGATTGGGTTACCGCGACACTGCGGCGGGGTATTTTCGGTGTGTCCTACGGTGCTGGGTGGATGCCGGTGTGCATCAAGAGCAAGTGGGCATACCCAAACAGCCGGGGGACGTAGGCGTTCGGTTGACTTTCGTAAGAGGTTGGGATCAGCCTTGGCCGGACCAGATCAACGTACTGGAGAGGCCATCCGACTGACCATGGAGAGAACTTTTTCTTGTTCTTGCGCGAAAATACGGGGCCGCAGGCGCCTACTCCACGGTCACCGACTTGGCGAGGTTCCTGGGTTGGTCGACGTCGCAGCCGCGGCGCACGGCGATGTGGTAGGCCAGCAACTGCAGGGGCACGATCTCCAGGATGGGCGCCAGGTCCTCGGGGGCAGGCGGG
>DASPST010000094.1:0-8700 GCA_035623795.1 Terriglobales bacterium | reverse complement strand
ACCGCTAATCAGCAACGCCAATCGTCAGGATTGGAGGGCGATGTCGTACTCTACAACAAGTATTGCGCAGGGCCGGCAGCCGATTGGCATTTTGGTAGCTGATCGCGACCGCATGGGCAGCCAATTGCTTGCCGAGTCGCTCGCACGTGATCCCAGCTTTGAAATCACAGCCGTTGCTTCAGCATCGGACGTCCTGCCGGCAGCTGTTACTCGCCGAGCTGACGTCGCACTGATCAGCTCGGATATTGACAACGTGTCCAGGAAGGGGCTTCAAGTGGCTCGCACGTTGAGTGCGCACCGCCCTGACGTTCGCATCGTAATTCTCATCGAGGCGAACACTCGTGAAATAGTCGTCGCTTCTTTCCGTTGCGGCGCGACCGGAGTGTTTTGGCGCAGCGAACCTCTGTCGGAGCTTCATTCGTGCATCCAGCGCGTCAGCCGGGGGGAGATCTGGGCCAGCAGCAACCAGGCTCAACACCTGCTTGAGACGCTGCGCAGCACGCCATCCTATGACGGCCTGCATGAGGGCAGGATTGGAATGCTCTCTAAGCGTGAACTGGAAGTTGCCGAGTGCGCTGTCCAGGGCCACAGTAACCGCCAGATCGCGGACCATCTCCAGCTCAGCGAACATACGGTTAAGAATTATCTCTTTCGTGTGTTTGAGAAACTCGGTGTATCGAGTCGGTTCGAGCTGCTTTTCTTGCTGTTCAACGAAAATCACGCTCCCATTAATAATGGGGCAAGGGAGGAAGCACTCCGGCGTGGTAATCCCATGGACCCCTATCTCAAGGCGGCGGACGAGGGATTCGTTGCCGCCCAATTCATAGTCGGGCTGGCACACCTGGAAGGCTATTGCGTGGAAAAGAATAGCTGTTCCGCGTACTATTGGCTGCGAATGGCGGAAGAGAATTCCTCGGGTCTCAACAAGCAAACTCGTTCTCTGGTGGCGGAGCTCAGAGCCACTATGAAGTCGGACGAAGTGCAAGCTCAGGAGCGCAACGTCGCTTCCGCAGTTCGACGCCAGAAGGTTCTTGCCGGCAAGAGTCCCGCGGAACTGATCAGGCAGAATCCAGGTTCACCATCCTGGCCGATCGCAGTGTCGGGCCCCTTCCCAAGGTCGTAACTCCCCCATGGAGGTCAGATTCGTGCTTAGCCCAACGAGGCCAGAAAGGCCCGACGATCCGGAGCGCAGAAAAGACGTTGCCTGGGAGAATCTCTGTCGCGAGAGTGGTTGGACCTGCCGCATCTGTGGTGCGATTCCAGAACGCGGCAAGCGGTTCGAGAAAGAGTTGTGTGAGGACTGCCGACTCTTGGTCAAGAACGAATGAGCCGACGCCCCCTATCACGCTGAATCCTGCCGTACAGTTAAGGTCGTCGAGCCCGTGACCGAGAGGCTGGAATTGCCGTCTCGCCCTGACGCGACGGGCGGTAGCCAGGCCGGAACTGTTGATGGTCGCCACAGTCCGGATTACAGGCAAATGCCTTTAGGGAAGAGTTACCGACAAATCCCCCGAAAGCAGCTCGATCTCAGGTTGCCAGCTGCTCGGGCATATTCATCATTCTCGCGAGCTTCGGCCACCGCGACGATTGTCGAAAATCGGTGGTTAGCGGCACGCTCGCGAACACGAGGGCAAATGGATCACGCTCATCGATAGCACGCTCGTACCAGTCCGCCGCCGCATTGGTATCGCCGCACAGCACGTGATAGAAAACCCTACCGAAGATCGGGCGCGGCGCTTCTCCCATTTGTTGAATCAATCCTTCTGCCCGCGACTTCTGGCCGGTGCGCGCAAGTGCTCCCGCAAACATGCCGCTAACTAGGCCGTCGTGAGGCATGACTCGGTGCGCGTTCTCGAGAGCCTCGATTGCTTTGGTCCATTGTCCGCTTGTAGCGTAGGCCTCGCCCAACGTGAAGTGGGGGACATAGCTGGCCGCATCCATCTCCAGCGCCTCTTTGGCTTGCTCAATCGCGCGATCGTACAGCTGCGCGTGCGTCAGGTGGCTGGCCAACACGCCCCGCCAGAAGACATTCAGCGGATCAAGTTCAACGGCCCGCTCCATCTCGGACACTGCTTTCTGAAAGCGCCCCAAAGGTTGAAGGTAGAAGCTTGCGTATGCCCAGTGCGTCTCCGGCGAAACGGATGATCTATGAGCCATCGCGGTGGTAAAGTGCTCGGCTGCCGTTTTCCAATCGTACTCGTACGATGCGGCGACAGACCCAAGCAAGAAATGAGGACCGGCGTCGGACGGGTCAAGGCTCAAGGCCTGCTGCGCCTCAGCGCGAACCAAGGGCATTGTCTTCTGCATAGATTGGGAGCCGATCATGGCGGAAAGAAAGTGGGCCAAACCCAGGTTGGCGTGTGGTTCGGCATAGTCGGGATCCAACGCCATTGCCTGCTCAAAATACATTTTGAATCGCTCGTCGCGGCCCACCTGCCTGAGCATGTGGTACCGCCCTTTGAGTAGCGCCTCGTAAGCAGGTAATTTCGGTATGTGGCGCTGGATATCGCTGGGCCTCGCAGCAAGTGTGACGCGAAGAGCTGTTGCGATCGCTTGCGCGATGTCGTCCTGTATGGCGAAGATATCGGCGAGCTCCCGGTCGTAGCGCTCGGACCAGAGATGGGTGCCGTCGGCAGCGGTAATCAGCTGGACAGTGATCCGGACGCGGTTGCCGGCCCTCCTCACGCTGCCTTCCAGCACGTTCTCCACGCCGAGCGCTTCTGCGATCCGGCGAATGTCATCCTGCTTGCCTTTGAAGGCGAAAGCCGAGGTGCGCGCAATAACCTTCAGACCCGGTACGCGCATTAACGCGTTAATGATTTCGTCGGCGAGACCGTCGCTGAAACATTCGTCCTCCGGATCCGCGCTACGATTTGCGAACGGCAGCACGGCAACCGATCGTTCTGTTGTACCGGCCGCGGCTTGAGCTACTCGTTCCAGCGCAGCCCGCACCTCTTTCATGGTCTGAAATCGTTGCGCGGCCTGCTTCGCCAGACATCGCCTGAGAAGAGGGTCTAGTGCGGGCACCGGCGAGGGTGGCGGGTTGTGACGTAGAATTTCGTTAATCACTTGTGGGATCGTTTGCCCATGAAACGCCGGTATGCCTGAAAGCATCTCGTACAGCACAGCGCCAAGCGAAAAAATATCGCTGCGCCCGTCGATTTCTTCGCCATCAATCTGCTCTGGCGACATATACTGAAACGTGCCCACGACCGTTCCTACCTGCGTTGGAGGCGCTGGCTGCGGCGCTGCCGCTGTCAGGGTGGCGCTCACCAACGGCACTGCTGACTTTGCCAGCCCAAAATCCAGCAGCTTCGCCCCAGTCGCCGTCAGCATAATGTTGCCCGGCTTCAAATCCCGGTGCACGATGCCCCCTCGATGCGCTTTGTCCAGCGCGTCCGCAAGCTGCGCCCCATACTTCAGCACCTGATCGACCGGCAGCGGTCCTTTCTCCAGACGTTGGCTCAGCGTCTCGCCTTCCACGCACTCCATCACCAAATAGTCCACGCCATGCTGAGTGCCCACATCATAGAGCACACAAATGTTAGGGTGATTCAGGCTGGAAATTGTCTTCGCTTCCTGCTCAAACCGTTGCTTCCGCACCGGGTCTGCGGAAAATTCCGCAGGCAATATCTTCAACGCCACATCCCGTCCCAGCCGCGTATCCCGTGCCCGATACACCTCACCCATCCCGCCCGCTCCAAGCGGTCTTACAACTTCATATGGTCCAAGTTTTGTGCCCGAAGCGAGAGGCATAATGGGGGCGATTATACGATGCAAAACCCTTGCACGATAACTCCGGTCGAGTTCCTGGACGTATCACGGGTAATCCCGAAATCGCTGTCCTCCGACCGCGATATGATCTGGAAATTCCTCGGGCGCGGACTCGCTCTCAAGTTGCCCAGCTCCGAGCCACCATGGAAGTCGGACGAAGTGAAGCTCTGGAGCGCAACGTCGCCTCCGCGGTTCGACGCCAGAAGGTTCTTGCCGGCAAGAGCCCGGCGGAGCTGATCACGCAGAATCCAGGTTCACCATCCTGGCCGATCGCAGTGTAGGCCCCCTTCCCAAGGTCGTAACTCCCGCTGCTTAGCCCAACGAGGCCAAAAAGGCCCGGAGCGCAGAAAAGACGTTGCCTGGGAAAATCTCTGTCGCGAGAGTGGTTGGACCTGCCGCATCTGTGGTGCTATTCCAGAACGCGGCAAGCAGTTCGAGAAAGGGTTGTGTGAGGACTGCCAACTCTCGATCAAGAACGAATGAGCCGAAAGACCCCAATCTCTAGCTCGTGCCAAGCGCAGGCGGCGTCGCAGCTTGTGTAATGCCCACTTCCCTCTCAGGACCCTATCACTCGGAAGCCTGCTGGATCGCCATTCCTGTGTTGATGCGGTGTAGCAGTCCAGCGCAGCGCCTCGTCGGCGACGATTGGTAGAACTGCTTCCGAATGCCGCCAATCGAGGAGTCAGGGCCAGCATTCGTTGACTGGCAGCGGGGGCCTCCGTAAGATGAAGCGATCCGAAGGCCAAGCACCGTCGAATGATCGGTCAGACCATCTCGCGCTACCTCATCGTCGAAAAACTGGGGGGCGGGGGCATGGGTGTCGTTTATAAGGCCCAGGACATCGAACTGGGCCGCTTCGTGGCTCTGAAATTCCTGCCCGATGATGTTTCCCATGACCCGCAGGCGCTCGAACGTTTTCGTCTTGAGGCTCGTGCCGCTTCGGCCCTGAACCATCCGAATATCTGCACGATTTACGACATTGGCAAGAGCGGTGAGCAGTCCTACATCGCCATGGAGTTTCTGGAAGGGACGACGTTAAAACACAAGATCGAACAGCGGTCGCTGGAGGCCGATGAAATGCTGTCGCTGGCTATTGAAATTGCGGATGCCCTCGACGCAGCGCACGGCAAGGGCATCATCCATCGCGACATCAAGCCAGCGAACATTTTCGTCACTGAGCGCGGACACGCCAAGATTCTTGACTTCGGGCTCGCGAAAGTCGCTGCGCGGGCCGGTTCTTCGAGCCAAGCTTCATCGGCGAACTCGATGACACGCTCAATCGACGAACCGCATCTCACCAGTCCCGGTTCAGCAGTTGGTACAGTCGCTTATATGTCTCCAGAGCAGGCCCGGGCAAGGGAGCTTGATGCCCGGAGCGATCTGTTTTCCTTTGGGGCAGTGCTGTACGAGATGGTCACCGGGCAGCTGGCTTTTCGCGGGGACACTACTGCAATAATTTTTGATTCGATCCTAAATCGCGCGCCCGTTGCCGCCGTTCGGCTGAATCCCGATGTGCCGGCCAGGCTGGAAGACATCATCAACAAGGCGCTGGAGAAAGATCGCGACCTTCGATACCAGAGTGCCGCAGAGATGCGTTCTGACCTGAAGCGTCTGAGACGCGATAAGGACTCTGGGCGTTCCTCTGCGATGAGCTCAGTCGCGACCGTAGAAGCCACAAGATCCGGTACCGTGCAGACCGAAGCAGGCGTTGCAAAATCTGCAGTCGGAGTGAGGCGTAGCTGGATCGCAGGCGGCGGCGCGGTGCTGCTCTTAGCCGGAGCGTCTGCTTGGTGGGTAGCAACGCACCACGCTCGGTCGAGCAAGCCCGCCATGACCCAACGCCAGCTTACGACCAATCTCGCCGGGCATGGTGTGAATGGCGCGAGAGTCTCGCCTGATGGCAAATATCTGGCCTACTCCGACGATGCGGGACTGCACATCAAGCTGGTGGAAACCGGGGAAATGCGGACGCTTCCCCTGCCAGCCGAGTTTGCCTCGGCCCACGCCACCTGGCTACCGGCAGCGTGGTTTCCCGACGGGACCCGCCTACTCACCAATCTCGAAGTGGCCGGCAAAGCGCCGAGCATTTGGATTCTCTCTCTGATTGGGGATGCGCCCCGTAGATTCCGCGACGATGCCTTCGCGCAATCGATCTCGCCGGACGGCACGGCGATCGTCTTTACGGCCGCGCGCACGGGGCTAGGAGAGCTTCAAGGTGCGAGCACGCCCGGAGAGTTTTTCGGTGACCAATCCATTTGGCTGGTTGGGGCGAGTGGACAGGCGCCCCGTATGCTGGCTCAAGGGGATGAGGCCACGGGATTCATGCAAGTCGGATGGTCCCCCGACGGCAGTCGAATCGCCTATTTGCGGGTCCACCAGGTTTTTGACGCTTTCGAATGCGACATTGAAAATCGCGACCTGCAGGGAGGCCCTGCCGTAGCGGTGGTGACAGGCTCGAACCTGTGCCAAGACCCCCAGGGGTTTTGGTGGGCACCGGACGGTCGGCTAATTTACTCGCTGGCCGAGCCCTCCCCCAATGCCAACGATTCCAATCTCTGGGAGGTCAAGCTGGATCCCGGGACGGGAAAACCCGAGGATAAGCCGGCTCGCATTACTAGCTGGGCGGGCTTTTCATTTGCCTCTCCGACAGGCACCGCAGATGGGAAGCGGCTGACCTTCCTAAAGTTCAATTTTCAATCGAGCGTTTACGTTGCGGAATTGACGGCAGGGGGCGCGAAGCTGACCACCCCACGTCGGCTGACGCTCGATGAGCGCAATGACTGGCCCACAGCTTGGACAAGTGACAGCCGGGCCATACTTTTCTGGTCTGACCGGAACGGTTCCAACCAGATCTTCAAGCAGTTGGTGGATCAGCAGACCGCCGAAACCATAGTCGCAGGATCCGAAGAGAGCTGGATGCCTCGGACGAGTCCCGATAGAAAATCTGTTCTCTTTTTGACCGGCAGTATGAATGGTTCCTCCCAGCGCATCACGCGAGTGGGGTTGAGCGCAGGTGCTCCACAGACTGTCCTGGAGGTACCGCGCCTCGGCAACTATGCCTGTCCTCAGCCGCCTGCAGACGTTTGCTTCTTTGCACAGATGACCGAGGACCAGACGAAGCTCATCTTCAGCGCTTTTGACCCATCGCTGGGGAAAGCGCACCCGGTCCTTACACTCGACGCTCATCCCGGCGTGCTTTTCAACTGGATGCCCTCACCCGATGCAACGCGCATCGTTCTTTGCGAGTACAACCCACTGGAGGGCCGGATCCGGCTACTTTCCCTTAAGAGCGAACCAGAGCGCGACATCGAGGTCAAGGGCTGGGCGGGCTTCAATTCGGTCGACTGGGCGGCGGATGGCAGGTCGCTTTTTGTTTCGAGCCAGTCCCCGACCAGCTCAACCTTGCTACACGTGGACCTGGACGGTCATGCCACTCCTCTCTGGGACCAGCGGGGGGCGTGGCGCACGTGGGCGATTGCTGCGCCAAACGGCCGTGAACTCGCAATCCAGGGTATGACCAGCAGCAGTAACGTTTGGATGATCGAAAATTTTTGACTTTCGGCTGCTAACCATCGCGAAATTTCTCCTCCACGCGGTGGCTGGATGACGCAAGTGCTTTAGCGGACGCGCGCCATCGCGAGAAAGAGGTGAGAAAGGCGGCGCGCGTTCGATAAACTGGCCTGCCCACTAAGTACTGAGACAACGTTGTAAAGCTTGGAATCTGGGCTGGCTTGCGAGAGGAGAGCGGGGCATGCCTGGTCAAATCGCGAGCCTGACATCTTGAAAACCTAATAACTTAGACTACAACCTATCTCATAAATAACTTCTGTTCGCGGAAAACCTGGTTCTGCTCGGACGGCCGTCAAGGATCCAAGCCCGGTACGCGGCGCTCCGCTCGTCCCTCGCTCCGCGTTCTTGACTGCCTCCTCGCTCCCCCGAGGACGAACTGGTGGGCTCGTCTGTGCCATGAACGTTGGCACTTCGGTGCCATTGTGAAGCCCTAACTGCTGGCTTAACTTCCCAGGCCGATAGAAAGCTTCGCCGGTTTGAGGGAAGCCGCGTTGGGCCGAGGACCGCTCTGTGACAAATTCCGCGGGAAGGAATGGCCTTCGTCCCAGGCTTCCCGGGAACCACCCAGAACCCTAAATCCCCCTAATTTAAGACCATCAGGGGAGGTATAACTGTGAAGAAAAGTACCCGTACGATTCTTGGCATGGGCGCGATGCTCCTGGCGACCGCCGGTTGGGCATTGGCAGCGGGTGATGTCCTGGTGACCTATACCCCCGACAATACCGTGTTTCCCAACCCCGAACGTGGCTTTTTATACGCATCCGAAGTCCATTCCTGGAATGCCCAGGAACAGGATTACGTCTTGTTGGATGGGAACACCCTCCAAGGCTACCGACAAAACGAAAACATCACTCTGATCAAGCGTACTTTCTACCTGGAGGGGTTTGTCAACAGCGCGATTCCGCAATGGTATCTGGACAAAATGCAACTGGACTTCGACACCCTTCGAGCGGCCGGATTGAAGGCCATCATCCGTTTTGCCTATACCAACAAAAGTTTCGTGCCACCCTATGGAGACGCCGACAAAGCACGCGTGCTGGAGCACCTGATTCAGTTGCAACCCATCCTCCAAAACAACGCCGATGTCATCGATGTCGTAGAGGCTGGATTTATCGGCAACTGGGGCGAGTGGTTTTACACCGACTATTTCGTCGCAGATCCCAATAACCCGGCAAACGTCACACCAACCGATTACGACAATCGGCGCGAAGTCCTCGAAGGAATCCTCAACGTACTGCCCACTTCCCGGATGGTGCAATTGCGAACGCCGTTCTACAAATACAAAGTCTATGGAACCCTTGCCGGCTCACCCGCGCTGCCCGTGCCGCTAAATGCGTCCAATGCGCACGACGGCAG
>DASPST010000089.1:0-9618 GCA_035623795.1 Terriglobales bacterium | reverse complement strand
TCGTTGTCGATGTCCATGATGTCCTCGTGCGCTGGCAACGCTGTCGAAGCCGATGGCGGATCGGCGGTTGCATCGTCGCAGGGCCTACCGTAGTCCCAATGCTGCAGCAGGGGAGACCGTCGCTATGGGCAAAAAAAGAATCCAGCCCAATTATCGTCCTAGAACGCTTCGACTGCCAGACCTCGATCATTCCAAGTTGGCAGTGCTCAACAGCCTCGGGTCACCGGGTTCGCGCCGCGTTTACGAATATGCTCTCGATGGTTTATTGCGTGGTACTGCTCGGAACCGCGCCTCGCCTTCAGTCCACGGGATTCAAGGGTACATGCGGTAGCGAGTGCCTGCGATCCGATTGGGCCCGCCAACACCATCAACCACTGCTGTGCGCCGTGTCGCACATGAAGCTGCCGACGCGGGTCTGCTGAGTCCAGAACTGGCAGCGGGCCACAACAGTTGACTTCCGGATTGCTCGTCAACCGCTAAGAATGGCGAGTTAGCGCTTTTTTGCGCGCCTAGTCTTTCACCAGGTACTCCCGCGTCAGTCATTCATCCCCTGGAGCCGCGCGCTCCCCAGATACCGCCCGACAAAATCAGCTTGCATCATATTACACCTTATGGTGTAATATAGCGGTGGACCAACTGACGGACGTGCTGATAGCCATTTCTCACCCCACTCGGCGAGCAATTATTGGGCAGCTAGCAAGCGGACCTGCGCGATTTCTCGATGTCGCGAAACCGTTCGATACGGCTCTCAATGCAGTGACCAAACACCTGAAGCTGCTCGAGAGAGCCGGACTGATCCAGCGTAGAAAACAGGGCCGCGAGGTCTACATTTCGTTTCGAGGGGAACCCCTTCGGCAGGTAGCAGGATGGGTGCATGAGTACGAACGGTTCTGGAACGAGCGCCTCGATCAGTTTCAGGAGTATTTTCGCGACAAAAAGAAGAAGGAGAAAAGGTAATGGAGAACTCGAAGAAGATCCTTGAATTTAATCTCCAACGGACAATCCCTGCTCCTCTGACTGAGGTATTCGATGGATGGCTGGATCCGAAGATCCCTGGCAATCCCTGGAATGCAGCCGAGAAGTTCTTGCTAGATCCGAAAGTCGACGGCCTCTTTTTCTGGGCGCTCAAGGGGACGTCCCATTATGGCCGGTTCACGGTGGTCGAGCGACCGACTCGGATTCAACATACGTGGGTATCGCCGAAGACCCTTAGGGAAAGCTTAGACTCCCGCATGGCCTGGTTTCAAGAGGATCAACTTCGTACTTAAGAATTGCCTCGAAGCCGCTGGGTTTTGAAACTGGCGGAATAACTGCCATGAAAATGGTGCACGTTCGCACAATAAATCAGGAACTGATAACGCCGTGCTGTTTTATCTAACGCGGTTTGCACCGAAGGGATATGATGCCTGTTGAAAAATCTCGTGATGAAATGCGTTGCACTCGCTCTGGTCTTCGGGGCATCGTTGTGCATCCCGGCATCCCCATGCTCTGACCCAAGATTGCAAGAAGCGGCTATTAGCGGCAACAGGATTGCTGGAGGTGTGGTGCTGCACAAGAAGCCTCTGAAGTTCGCCTTGTACTCCTCATCTGAAATCGCATGGATCGGGAAGACTGATAAGAATGGTTGGTTCGCCAGTGCCAAGCTGGCAGCGGGCAACAACTCTTCATCGACAACGTCTGCGTGGCCGACATTCAGATCATGAACTGATCGGTTGCTGTTGGTGATATCCCCTTTCACTCGCGTGCTGCCTTCCCGGATGATTGTTGAAACATCCCATAGCACAAATTGACCCGTCGAAAGTGATTTGAGAACTGGCAAACAAATAGCGCAAGCCTTGTGACATCGCTGTTATCAACAGTTAACTTCCGGTTGGCCCGTAATCCGCCAACAGTTCCCGTGGAAAGCACCCGATGTGGAGCGCCGAATTATGAAGGTTGCCACAATTCGATGGGATTTCCCTCAGGGTCATGCAGACGAGCGAAGCGCCCAATGTTGGGATAAGATTCCGGGTCTTTGACCTCAATTCCTGCCGTTCGCAGCTGGGCTACCATTTTGTCGAGGTCATGCACTCGAAAGTTGACCATCCAGACCTTGTTAGGATCCCCGAAATAGCCACTCTTTTCGGGAAAGGGACTGAAAACCGTCGGGCCGGCCTCTTGCTGCCAAACGGTCCCGCCCTCGCTCGTTGGTGTGAGCGCGATCCCCAAGTGTTGGTGGTACCAGTTCCCCAACGCAGCGGGATCATGAGCTCGGAAGAACAACCCTCCGATTCCGGCGACTTTTTCCATATCCGTTCCTCCCAATTCAGGTTTAGTGGCTGTCTTCGCAGGCGGAACACAACTCGCTGGCTGTGCGGAGTTCTGTGCCGCCATCGCTAATTTATTCTGTATGAAGCTGGACCCAAAAGCATATGACAAGATTTTAAGAAATTGGCGCCTTCGAAAGCTCATTCCATCCTCTCCCGAGACTTTGTGCGATTTCATCTACGATACCTGCGGGGATGGAGTTCTGAAAGCACGATAGCGGATTCTGGGCGATTGGTCGCTAGCCTTGATCGGAAACGCCTCGGCAGGGGAGTTTGGGGTTGGAAGAAGTCGACCCGAGGCGTTTTCGATAAGGAAACTAGGAGGAAGCCGCTGGCGTTTGTGGCGGACGCGGTGCGCTATGGGATTTGAATGGCAGTTTGGGATGCAGCCAAGGTATGTGTAGGCAGCGGAAAAGCGGGTGAGGATGGTGCCTCGTGCTGAAGGGAGATGGCTGAGCGCCCGGGAAAGTTTGTAAGAGAGGTCGTGGACCCCTAATCAAATCATGGACGCGGAAATCAAGCAGTCTGTTGACGAGCAAATGGCGGCGAAGGGCTTCACCAAGACCGACGGCGACAAGGCTGATCTTTATCTCGGATATCAGATCGCGGTCGATCAAGAAACGCAATGGAACGGATATGGCATGGGCGGCGGCGTTCGTTGGGGTGGAATGGCTACGGCCACGAGTTCCACCATCAACGTGGGAACTCTTGTTTTGGATATCTATGACCCGACCAGCAAGCAGCTGGTCTGGACGGGAAATGCGACCAAGACGATTGACCCTAGTTCCAACCAGGAAAAGAACCAGAAGAACCTGAACAAGGCCGTGCAGAAGTTGATGAAGGATTTTCCACCCAAACAGAAATAGATCGGCAGAATTCCGCAGATGTGACCTGGACTTGGCGTCGGGTGTACCCAGTGAAGATGTCGATCGAGAAACCCTAATCGAGTCTCCTGAATGTGACAAGGCGCCGGGCGGAGCATTGCTCTGAATGTTATTGGACAGGCTTCTCGGCTTTTTAGTTGTCTGCGATGATATGGAGAACATACCGTGGAAACCTCAAGTCAAACCCTGAAGCAAAAGGCCATTCATGAGCTGAAGGAATTCCTCGTCATCACGCTTTATCTCTGGGTGGTCTTCGGGCTGTTCCTTGTGTACAAATCCGTGATTCTGAACGAGGAGCACATCGATTACTTGGCCCATGGTATCGCGCTCATCAATGCGCTGGTGTTCGCGAAGTTTATACTCATCGCCCGAGCGTTTCACCTGGGCGACCGGGTTAACGATGAGGCACTCATCTACCCGACTCTCTTGAAGGCTGCCTTGTTTTCTCTCGTACTGGCTTGTTGCAAAATTCTGGAAGATGCTGCCGTCGGTCTGTATCACGGGAAGTCTTTCTCCCAGAGTATTGCCGAGCTGGGCGGGGGCACCTGGAAGGGAATCCTTACGCTCACCGCGATCCTGTTCGTGGTGCTCATCCCGCTTTTCGGACTTGGCGAGCTGCAAAGAGTTCTTGGAGAAGGCAAATTGGGACAGGTCTTTTTCCGCCGGCGCGACGCATCAGCACCCATTGGCCCGCGAACGTTTTGACTTGTTGAGAAGAGGAAAGGGAAAGGGGGAATCTGTGGCTAAGGACAAGAAGAAGAAAAGAGATAAGAAGAAGGGGATCCGCGGAAGCAGTTCTGAGCCGGAAAGCTCTGCTTCGGCCGTGATAGCGATGTACGCCGACGGCCAGCCGCTCGACAAGGTAACCTACCTGGAGGCCAAGCTGATCCTTAAGCCTGACCGCTTCACCTCGGTACAGAGCTTTAGGGACTTCGGCAAAATCGTCAAACAGACGGCGAAGAAGCTCGGCGTGGGATTCATTGCCGATCCCGATGCCGACCAGCGGCCGGAAATCCGTGAGATCACTTTCGGCGATACTCCCGATTTCCGCCTTTACAACAACGCGTTCATCCTGCGCCGGCGCATTAGGTACGTGGATGGGTTTCCTGTGGGTGATCCGGAAATCGTTTTCAAATACCGGCATCCTGACGAACAGAAGGCCACTCAGGTGGACGTTCGTCCCAAAATCTCCGGCGCGTACCGCATCAAGTTCAAAGCGGAAGCCCTGCCACTGAAGGACGAAATCGGCGGCTATCGCATCCTTTACTCCCACAACTGCCAATTCGGCTTGAGCCAAGTGCACGATGCTGACAAAGCCTCGATGGCTACGCTGACACGAATTCTCCCGGCTTTGTCGGCTATCAAGAAGTCCGACGAGGAACGAATCTGCCTGGTGAACGAAGGCATCGTCGAAGAGGTACTGCTCCCTCTGGGCCAGTTGGACTTTGGTAAAGGACAAGTTGCCAAATGCGATGTCTCCTTGTGGCGTACACGCGGCGAGCATAAGCCTCTTGTGGGAGAGTTCGCTTTCCAAGTGAAGTTTCCCAGTCGGGAGTCGGTTGCCGAAAAACCAAAAAAGCTAGCTACCCAGTTCTACGTCACCCTGCAGCGGGACGTTCAGGATTGGTTGGCGCTGGGCGTAACCAAAACGGGCATGGTGTATCGCCTGAAGGGGAACGAGCCCCAGAGTCATGAGTGACACCGCGAAGCCCTGCGGCTGTTCCCAGAGCCGCCGTATCGATTTGGGAGGTCTTCCTGGAGTTCCTCATCCTCGGCGCCGTAGCGCTTAGGCCGGGCAGCGACTGGCTGATAGAGATCATTTAATTGGCCCGGTTGGGCGGATGGAGATGGGAGCGGAAATCAGTCTTCGATCACTGCCGCCACATCCTCTGCGTCTTGTACAGCTTTCTCATCCGTAGGACTCAGCTTCGATGGCTGCACGTCGATCGTTACTTTAACAATCCTGCCGGTGAACTTGTTGTCTCCCTGCTTGTAGTCATTGGATACAGGGGTCTCACTATCCATACCAACATCCGTGCCCTCGTCACCCGAAAAAGCGAACGGTTGGGTCTTAGGTACGTGTCCCTCAGCCACTTGCTGCCCATCCACGTAGAGCACCGACTTGCCACCTGAGCCCGGCTTGGGAGCATCCGAGATGAACTCATACTTGATCTCGTGTTTGCCTGCGGACAGCAGCATCGGTCCCACGATGTTGGTCCTTTCCACTCCATATAGGACGGTCTCGAGAAAAAGAAAGGGGCATCGCGTGATTCGGATGCCCCATTCGCCGTACTCTTCCTATTAAGACAGCGGTGCCGTTGCAGCGGTGCAGGGGTTGACCCCACCGTTGGGCACAAAGCGCACGACCGCGTCCTCAATCGAGCAGAAGGAACGCACGCCCGTCTGGTTGGGGACGGCCGGGTTCGCTTCCACGTGGTAGGTGGTGTTGATACCACCCGCGCCAGCCGCGGCTCCGTAAGTGTAAAGAAAACCGCTCTTACCGCTGCCTGGAGGGTTGCCGTTTTGAGCAAGCACATCGTCAATCAAGCAAGCCGTCACAGCCGTAGGCGGGTTGGGGCAAACTGCTCCGATTCCGCCATTGCCCAGGACCGGCAAGGTTGGTGAGTAGCCAGTGGTGGGATAGGTGGAGTAGTAGGAAACCTCCGCCGTGTTGATGGTACGAACAGCGCTGGCCGCGGACGACTCGTTGGCCGCAATGCGCGCGCGCAGCAGGTTCGGAATAGCGATCGCGGCGATGATCAGGATAATCGCCACCACGATCAGCAACTCGATTAATGAAAAGCCCTTCTGTTTCCGCATCTCCTTTGTTCCCCCAAGCGTGGATTTGTATTTGTCTCAAATCCCCGCACTTGAAGGGCCAGAGATGAACATTACCTTGGTAAGCCCGCACTCTTCCTAAGCTGCCTGTTTTCAATTGTGCCCTATCCCTCCTTTGCTCAGCGGCGAAACTTAACTGTACGAAATGAGCCATCGCTGACAAATTTTGGCACTAAGCAAGTCGGTTCGGATTG
Organism: Terriglobales bacterium; assembly: GCA_035623795.1. Lineage (GTDB taxonomy): Bacteria > Acidobacteriota > Terriglobia > Terriglobales > Acidobacteriaceae > DASPST01. The sequence goes on along the minus strand of DASPST010000089.1, from coordinate 3,396 downwards.
AGAGGATGCGCGGCATCATGTCTTCCCGCACGAGTGTCAAGCCTGCAACATCGACGTAATGGCCGAGCTCTCAGCGCCGCTTGCGCAACCATGTCCTTTTAGCTTGGACACTCGCGCAACGGAGTTCACCAGAACGGAACAGCGGTTGCAAAACTTCTCCAGCGACTGCGGATCGCGCACATCAATTCGTACCGCTGACACTGCGGCACCAACGTCCGCTGCAACAGCCTCTAGGTTGGCAAATTTACTCCCATCTATGAGGATCGCTCTGTCAGTAGAACGCCAAGCAACAGCTTTCCCAGTACTGCCGGCGCCGCCGATGACACCGAAAGTGGAAGAGCGGTTCATCGATTTGGGGGCGGGTCGCTGGAAGCCAGTTTAGCCCCGCGCTGAGCCACACGACTCATGATTGTATTGTGAAGCCCCCTTAACAAGCGTGGTCGGTAAGAAGGAGCGAGATTGCATTTTACATCCCCTTGACAATCTCAGGACACCATGGTGGTACTTTGCGGGGCCTAAGGTGGCTGTGAGCCCACCATGAAACCAGTGTGCTTTTTGGTGCCTGTCGTCATGACCCGAGCGGTCTTCGTCCTGGTGACCGCGGCGATTCCTCTTGGTCCCGCGTGGGGGCAGACACAAACTTCTACGGACTGCAGGCTCATCGCGTATCTACCTCCAATGGCCACCTTTGGAGGCCCTACTACGGCGCCGCCGGGGAAGACGGAACTGGGAGCGGGATTCGGCGGGTACGGTGAGATTCTGTCTTCCCCGTGTATCCACGCAGGTGGTTTGGACTGGCTTGTGCGTTGGCGTCGAGGTCTCAGCGATCGCATCGATCTGGGTTTCGACTTCCTGACAAATAGCCAAACCGATGGGAGCCTTGGAGCAACAGGGGAGGTTGCCATGCGCTACCAAGTAACCGAGAGCCTTCGCCTGGAAGGAGGGTTAGGAGCCGCAGATGGAGGGGATGGTGGTGATGTGAATGCCGATCTGGCCGGAGTGATTGGCACCCACAATGCAGACAAGACTTGGAATTACTATATGTCTTTACGTCTGGGAGCATCCCGGGGCTGTGTCAATTGTGGTGGCAGCAAAGGCACAAAACACGCACCCGGCGCGCTGGTTCCCCTGGGCGTGGTTGGTACGACGGCGCGCATCTCCGATCAGGCGAAGTTCGTCATGGAAACCGGCCTGGGAGGAATTTTTGCTCGCCAGTATTCCGCCCCCGCAGGGTATATCCATCTTTCCTTCGGAGTCTTGTTCCACGTTGGCAGGGACCGCAAATGAGACTCGGAGGCAGCGAGCGTGAAGGTCAATGACACGAAGGAGGAAGGCATGTCCCCATTCGCTCACCGCACTGTTCAAGATCCAGCCGAATGGCACAGGCTGCACTGCTCGTTCTGTGGCAGAAGCGACCGGAGAGTGCGGTTTCTTGTCGCGGGCAAATCGGGTGGGATGATTTGCAACTCGTGCTGCCTGACTGCGGTGTTTATTTTTGTGAAAGCGTATGCTGCTTCACTCCTTGAGAAGGACAGCCTAAGTCCGCGCTGTGACCGTGCCTCGAATGACTCCGGGGCGTAACGCATGTTTGTGCCGCCATCAAGAACACGAGATCGTAAGACATGACGGGCCTGCAAAAAGCCTTCGCGGCGCGGTCACTGACTGGAGAGGCGCACCGATACCCGACACTTAGGTAGAGGTCTATGACAATCCGCAGGCCTGGGACAGTTGAAGCCCGGCAAGCGGAAGATCTCATAGAAAAGCCACGCCCACCATATTCGTCGTGCCACATAGAGGTATGCATTGGCGCCCGCTTTCCAGTGCGAGTCAATACTCGTATGTCGTCCAGTAGATTCTCCTGCGAAATCTGCAAACTGCTATCGGCAGAAGCGGACTGCAAGTGCTTGGCGCAGATCTTCCAGAAGTGAACCCAGCGAAAGCAGAACCCGCATCCGCCGTCGTAAAGTATCCACCCCTCGCGGGGGGAACGCATTCAGATGCATGGTCTGGCGATTTCATTGGATCCTGTTACCCATATAGACCACGACAGGCGAGCCATCTGCCACAAACGCACAGGCGGGGCGTCGCTCTAGAACTTTGGCGAGTTTGTGCCCGTAAAGCGCAGCGGCATTCCCCTCAAATCCAGCTTCCGAAGTTGCCCACACTCGCCATGGGACATGCGAAACGCGATATTCGACGCAACCGCCAGTTCGCTGAGTCGAATAACCCCAGTAGTGTTCGGTGATGAACTCCTCCAAACTGCCTTCTTGGGGATGTGTTGGGAGCCCCACGGTCTGAGCTGAGAGCCTGCACCATTGGTCAGAGACTTGCCAGTGATACTCGGCCGTCTTACTCGACATTTCTGTCTCGATCCGGTGCTTCATCCGACGATAGGTATAGTTCTCGCCGTACACTAGGCGAGCGGCTGTCGCAATTGCGTGCTTGGGCACAACCTCGGCAATGAAGACAACTCCTCTTCGATTATGGCTGTCTTTCTTGCGACGAACGTAGAAGCGTAGATTTACTTCATCGAAATCGGCGTGAAATGGAATTGGAAAGCACCCGAACAGCTTTGTGTGGCAGAAGCGAAAGCCCACAAGGCTGACGTATGTTCGTCCGTTGAATGAGTCCAGTTCCGTGCCTGGAGGAACGTACTGATGCAAAAGCTTGGGCTCAACCACGTAGTTCAACATCACGAGATCTCGCCATTCAGCAGAAAGAAACACTCTTTTGGACTGAAACAATTTGGCCAATTTAGAATGAAACGCGACTCGAGCCTAATTTATCAGGCGTTGACCCCAGTGTGCCAAGTGCTGTTGAAAACATCCCCATTTGGGGTTTTAGTGCCATTACCTGCTCGCAATCGTTGACGTCAAGCTTCATGTTTACTCAAATGCAAGCGGAATCGTTGCAAGCCTAGAATCAATCTAGTCCGGTTAGCGGCTCTAGGAGGTGTGGGTCTGACAGATCAAGTTCTAGCGATGCTCCGCGGCCAAGTCGCTGACATCATCGTTGGATCGGTTTTCCTGTTTATTGGACTGGCGACCTGCTGCATTGCTGCGATTCGCCGCCGGGGCGGCGTGCGCATTTTTATCTGGCTGGGACTCTGGAGCGCGATGTACGGCGGCGAACACCTGAGTCAATCGCCGGCTGTCATAGCGGTGTCTCCGCTTACGCACATGACCCCCGAGCCGTGCTGAGCGGGTTGAACCGTGTGCTTTCCGCGCAGCTGCGCGGTCAATTTATATCGGTGGGCTAAGGCGCTGTATTCCGCCCGCGGGACATCCCCCGCTTCTGCGCTGGCAGCAAGGCAAGCTGGAGCGCATCGAAAGCAACGGCTTACTTTTCGGAGTCAGACCGGAATGTTACGACTACCCTGTTCGCGCAATGCTTCTC
>DASPST010000087.1:0-57663 GCA_035623795.1 Terriglobales bacterium | reverse complement strand
AGCCGGCTGAGAAAGCTCTTGCCGTGATTCTGCCAGGAGGGCGGAAGGTGGAAATTGGAGTCGGCTTTGATGCCTCGACGTTGGCGCGGATCGTAGTGGTGCTGGAGCAGATGTAGCAATGTTCGGAGTGGGGGCGGCGACACGGATCTATCTGGCAGTGGGAGCCACCGATATGCGCAAGGGCTTCAACGGGCTGTTTGGCCTGGTTCGCGATCGCCTGATGTGCGACCCGATGAGCGGGCACTTGTTCTTGTTCGCCAATGCAGAACGGAACCGACTCAAGGTGATTTTTTGGGACGGCACTGGACTTTGGGTGTGCGCGAAGCGGGTCGAGGAAGGGCGGCTGAACTGGCCGAAGTCGGGAGATGCGCAAGGCAAGGTGCAGTTGACGCCGGAGGAGTTGGCGATGCTGTTGAGTGGGATTGATCTTGCGCAAACGCAGCGGCGACGGTGGTATCGCAAGCCAGTTGGAGGAGAACCAACAATCACACGAAATAGCGCATGAACACAGGAGAAAACGCTTGTGTGTCCACAGGCGTTTCTGCTATCCAACACTCACCATGAGTGAGATGGCTCGATCCCGGAACGCGTTCGCTCAGATCTCATCATCATCATCATCATCTTCTTCTTCTCCCGCCGAGCTCACGATCGTGCAAGCCTTGCAGAAGAAACTGGAAGAGACCGAGCAGCGTCTGCAGTATGCGGAGCTGCGGGTCCAACTGCTGGAAGAGAAGCTACGGCAGAAACGGATCGAGAAATACGGTCCGCACAGCGAGAAACTGTCGACGCTGCAGCTGGAGTTGATGGAAGAAGAGCCCGGAGTCAGTGAGGAGGAGGTGAAGGCGGAGAGCCAGCGGGAACGGGTTCGAGTGCCGCGCATGCGTCGCCCGCATCCGGGGCGGCAGACCTTGCCGGAGAACTTGCGGAGAGTCGAGAAGGTGATTGCGTGCACGCCGGAGCAGTGCGTGTGTGCCGAGTGCGGCGGGGAGACGGCAGTGATCGGCTACGAAGAGAGCGAGCAACTGGAGGTGGAGCCGGCGAAGTACTTCGTGTGGAAGATCAAGCGAGAGAAGCGAGCGTGCAAGAAGTGCGAGGAGCGCGGGGTCCTGGCGGCGCCGTTGCCGCCGCGGATTATCGAGAAGGGTTTGGTGAGCGATGGGGTGGTGGTGGCTACGGTGGTGAGCAAATATGCGGACCACTGCCCGTTGTATCGGCAGAGTGCGATCCTGACGCGGGATGTGGGCCTGGAGATCAGCCGGGCGACGATGGACGGCTGGGTGATGCGAGTGGGAGAGTTGCTGACACCCATGGTCGCGGCCATGCGGCGTGAGCTGATCGGTGACGGCTACATTCAAGCGGATGAAACGCCGGTGGGAGTGCAGATGCATGATCGGCGGGGGAAAAACCACCAGGCCTACTTGTGGCAGTACGGAAGTCCGGGGCGAGGGGTGGTGTTCGACTTCCGCATGAGTCGCGGCCGGGAAGGGCCGAGGGAATTTCTCAAGCACTTCAAGGGGATCTTGCAAACCGACGGCTATGCCGCCTACCAGGGTCTGGGGGGATCGGACGTGGTGCATGCGGCGTGCTGGTCGCACGCCCGGCGCAAACTGGTGGAGTCCGTGCGCCTGAATCCGAAAGACGAAGCCGCCGTGCGATTGCTGACGCTGGTGAACGAGCTATTTGAGATCGATGCCAAGGCGCGCCAGGAGAACGCGGATCTGGCGGCTCGACATGTCCTACGGCAAGAGCATGCCAAGCCACTGCTGGAACAGATTAAGGCGCAGCTGGTAGACGGGAAAAGCAAGGCGCTACCGAAAAGTTGCTTCGGAAAGGCATGCCGCTACACGCTGGAATTGTGGGACAAGCTGATGCGCTTTCTGGAATATCCGGAACTGGAACTGAGTAATAACTTGGCAGAAAACTCGATGCGCGGGGTCGTTCTGGGCCGAAAGAACTGGATCCACCTTGGCGATCAACAAGCCGGGCCTAAAATCGCGGCGATCCTCTCGGTGATAGAAAGCTGCCGCCGGCTGAAAATCCCTGCCCGCGAGTATCTGGCCGCAGTACTTCCCGGACTCGCCGATGTCTCCATCCAGCGCCTGCCGGAACTCACGCCCGCAGCTTGGGCCCGTCGAAGCTAGCATCACCCTTCACTATAGGTCGAGACTCCAATCAACCATGGGTTTGCTCTTACGGATACCGTAAGCGGACGACCAACCCACCTTCCCAAGCGTGGTCGCGAAGTGGTGAACTGCTGGCATGAGTGAAGAGCAAGTTGTCGTCCGAGTCAGGGGTCCTCGTCGCCGAGCCGAAGTCATTCAGCGGTTGGTACGAGAGTTTGAAACCAGCGGCCAGACCCGAGTTGAGTTCTGTCATAGCCACGCACTCTCGGTGAGCACCCTCGATCGATACTTAAGAAGATACCCAACCGGCGAAGTGCTGAAAAGCAATTGCGCGGGGTCTGGTTTGGTGCCGGTGGAAATCGCGATGCCCAACGGGCAGCCGGCTGAGAAAGCTCTTGCCGTGATTCTGCCAGGAGGGCGGAAGGTGGAAATTGGAGTCGGCTTTGATGCCTCGACGTTGGCGCGGATCGTAGTGGTGCTGGAGCAGATGTAGCAATGTTCGGAGTGGGGGCGGCTGAAACGAGAACACCCAACTTGCACCGAGCGAAGAATCGCTCATGGAGAGTGCGGATGGAAGGGTGGCGACAGCATGGAGAGCCAAAGGGGCGCGATTCGTAGTGGATATGGTGTCCGATCGCACAACCATCGCCAGTGGTGACCCACCTTCCTTCCTAGCCGGAGGGTGGCTGAGCGGTCCTCGCCGTCAAGGGTTCGCTGGTGCCGCACAAGACGCGCCCTTGACTGCTGCGGGCCGCTCGCAAGATCGCTCTGCTAGGAAGGAAGGTGGGTTTTAGGAAAGCAAAATCGAAATTTTCGCTTGACAGAGACCGGCTTTCTCATGGAAGGCCTTTACACTTGTAACCCTGCGGTTACGAGTTCAATGGCGATATTTCAACAACCAAGGACTTGCTAGCCGCAGGGTGCCTGACAATCCACCTCGAAGTGGCCGCTCTCTGCGCCGTTCCTAAATCTTAGGTCGTAAGAGCCGTCAGTTCGAATCTTCTTACCAGCAGTTTCTTCAAAGTGGTCGAACACGATCTTGCCGCCCAGAGACTGTTCACATGATTCCTTGGGATCGGCACACCTAAAGGCCCAGTTGTCGGCGCCGATCGTGATGCTTTTGCGCACTGTGATCGGCAACTCTCTGATGTCTATCTCCAAATACGGGTAGGAAGCTCTCTCTTCGCAATGGCTGTCTTGGCGCAAGCGCAGACGAATACCCGGTCCCTCATCCCCTTGGAGACAAGTTGTTTCCCCATGCGAATAAGCATTCGCGTTTTCCGACCCTCGCTGGGGCAGGACTGGGGCAGCCGCCCACAGGAACCCAGCCCACGCAAGGATAAACCTGTTGACCGTCCGTCGAGATAGCGGCATCTATCGAATCATAATCGGACAGCCCGTAGTTGTACCCCTAGCTTGTGAGATGGCGATATTACGCCAGCGATTGCACCAAAGCCTGAGGCTAGTCGGCGTTGGGCACCTGCTTCAACACGAATTTTCTCGTGTCGTCGACAGCTAATTGATTAGGCCCTCGTGTGTGGTTGTGCAACTGTCCGAGCAGGAGCAGGGTGACTCTTGGCTTTCGATCATCCGGGACAACAACGCATGTTGAAGGACACGCAAAAGCAAGACGAATTGTCACAAGTAGGTCTCGCAGCGTCTGTGGGGCCGTCATCTCAACATCATTGAAATCTTGCAGAATCGCAACGGATACCATGTCACCAAACCGATTGAAGGCCTTCTCGTCCCATCCCGAGTAGCCGTGCATTGTCGCCACCCGTCGTACCGCGTCTTTTAGTTGTTGGAATGAACCCTGGCTCTGTGACTCACAGTGTTGCCAGTCCTGCCCCGATGCAAACAGAGTCACGAATAGGATTGCACTTGAAAGGAACATCGCAGTTCTCATGCCTCAACTCCGCGATTGCACTCAGAACCCTCAACGGAGCACGCTCGTCAGCTTCCCCGCTTCCCACGCTCGCCAGTTGGAGCACGCACCTGCGTCGGGGTTGAGTTTCCCCGGCCCTCTTAGGTCGTTGTAGGGTACACGGTGCACGGTGCACGCATCTAAGTAACTGTATGCCTTATCGTGATCCAGCAAAGAGAGCAGCGTGGATGCGGAAATACCGCAAGCGGAAGGCTGCGGCGCAGATAAGTGTGCCCGTGTCGCGTGCATTCTCACCTTCTATCGTGCGTGCACCAGAACCTTCGCGCGTACCCCAGCGAATCATCGAAAGACCGGATCCGAAGGACCGGCAGAACACCGGGTTCGCGCAGCAGGGTGGACGCAGAAGCTTTAAGACCGCATTGGAACTCGCGCGGTCTTTTCCTATCGGGGTCCTCGCCTCCCAAGTATGCCTGTATTGCTATAACACCGGCTACAGTTCGCCCGGCACACGGTGCAGCTATTGTCGAAGTGGAGTGCGATGAGACCAGACTGCTATTTTTTCAGACAAGGGACAAGCGGGTTAACAAGCGGGTTAACTTCGCCGTTTCGTCTGCCTTCAGATTGGAAGATGACGCGTCGGCGGCTTTATTCCGGCCACCGAATCTAAATCCACCCCGTTGAGTGCCAGGACGGCTTTATAGGCATCGAGCACAGTCGAATGGATAAGCTCAAGATCTTGCATCATGAGCGCTCTGCCTTCCTCGGAATTCCTCCTGAAATTATGCTCCCGGTAGAAGGAATGGAAGAGTCGGTTGCGCTCTTTGAGTGCTTTTGAAAGAACATCATCGAGAGCGTCGAGTGGCTGCGTGTGATTGTTGCGGCTCTTGAGGAGCTGGCCCAGGGTCTGGCGATTGACGGAGCCAAGGATATCCCCAGCCCGCGCCGGATTGGTGTTCTTCAGCAAGCCCTCATCCAGGCAACGGGCGGCCAGAAGCATCGTGCCAAGCTCGGTTTCTAGAAGCTGGGCTGCCTCTGCGGCTTCTCCAAATTTCTGGTAAACATCATCCAGGGTAGGCATGGCACTCGTCCCTTGCCGGTTTCTTTGCAGGTCGTCAATGATCTCCTGCGAGCATTCTAGCCGACAAGTGTTAGTCAATCTTACCTTGTGTTAACCATATTGTTAACCGCAATGCCTTGTGGGGTGCATATTCCATCCCGTCGTGTTCTAACCCCTGACGGGGTTTGACCCCATTTTCCACCCGCTTGTAAGATCAAGGTTTCCCTTTGCCCGCGCGGAATAGCCTGTGACAACTTCCTGCGGGAAACGTACTCGGATCGGCATGCCCCACGAACTGCCCAAAGCCTATGAACCCGGCGCCATCGAAGGATGGTGGGCCGAGTACTGGAAACAGGAGAAGCTTTTCCACGTGGCCACGCCGCCCGCGGGTGTGGTGCGTAATGCGTTCAGCCTGTTGCTGCCGCCGCCCAACGTTACCGGACGCCTGCACATGGGGCACATGCTCAACCAGACGGAGATGGACATCATCATGCGCTGGCACCGCATGAAAGGCGATCTCGCGCTTTGGCTACCGGGTACCGACCACGCCGGCATCGCCACCCAGATGATGGTGGAGCGCCAACTGCGCCGCGAGGGCAAGTCTCGCGAGCAACTGGGGCGTGAGGCCTTCATCGAGAGGGTGTGGGACTGGAAGAGACAGTATGGGGGCGCCATCCTCGAGCAGATGGAGCGGCTGGGGGCTTCGGTCGATTGGGACCGCCTGTACTTCACCCTCGACGATCATCTCTCGCGGGCAGTGCGCGAGGTGTTTGTTCGGCTCCACGAGCAGGGGTTGGTTTATCGGGGGAAATACATTGTGAACTGGTGTCCGGATTGCGGGACAGCGATCTCGGACCTCGAGGTGAAGCACGAGGACGTTCCCGGCAAGCTCTACGAGATCCGGTATCCCGTGGTGGGATCGAAGGAGTTTATCACCGTGGCCACGACGCGCCCGGAGACGATGCTGGGCGACACGGCCGTCGCAGTGAATGCCAAGGACGAGCGCTACACCCACTTGCACGGCAAGAAGGTGATCCTGCCGTTGATGAATCGCGAGATACCGATCATCACCGACGAACTCGCCAACCCGGAGTTCGGCACGGGTGCGGTGAAGGTGACTCCGGCGCACGATTCCAATGACTTCCAGGCCGGCCTGCGGCACAACCTGCCCCAGATCGATGTCATGGACGAGCGCGCCCACATGAACCAGAACGCAGGGCGGTACGCCGGGCTGGACCGCGTCCAGGCGCGGGAGCGGGTGGTGGCGGACCTGGAAGCCCAGGGGTTCCTGGTTGCGATCAAGGAGTACACGATCGTGCTGGGCAAATGCGACCGTTCGGGCACGATCGTGGAGCCGCGGCTTTCCGCGCAGTGGTTCGTGAAGGTCGAACCGCTGGCCAAGCGGACGATTGAAGTAGTGGAGAAAGGCTATATCCGGTTCACGCCCGAGAACTACCGGCAGATCTTCCTGAACTGGATGTACAACATCCACGACTGGTGCATTTCGCGCCAGCTATGGTGGGGACACCGCATCCCGGCCTGGCGGTGCGGTGATTGCCAAGAGGTGATGGTGGCGCGCCAGGCGCCCGAGGGGTGCGGGAAGTGTGGTGGCGCCCGCTTGGAGCAGGACAAGGACGTACTGGATACCTGGTTTTCTTCGGCTCTGCTGCCGTTTACGGCGTTGGGCTGGCCGGAAGCGAGCCGCGACCTGGAGGTGTTCTATCCCACGTCGCTGTTGATTACCGGCTTCGACATCCTGTTCTTCTGGGTAGCGCGCATGATCATGATGGGCTGCTGGTTCATGATGCCGCCGGAAAAACCGGTGCGCTCTGACACCAAGCCGGAGGGCCGCGAGGAGGCACTGCGCAAGAGCGTGCCCTTCCGCGAGGTTTACATTCATGCCTTGGTGCGCGATGCCGAGCGCCAGAAGATGTCAAAGACGAAGGGCAACGTACTGGATCCCCTGGAGGTCATCAAGAAGTACGGCACGGACGCCACGCGCTTCACCCTGGCCGCCATGGCCGCGCCCGGAACCGACATCGCTTTCAACCCCAGTCGAACCGAGGGGTATCGCAATTTTGCCAATAAGATCTGGAACGCGGCGCGCTTCCTGTTCCTGAATAGGGACCGGCTCGGCGACGCGGCGGGGGCGCCCCCGCCCGTGTCGCCGACTGCCAAGGGCATTCCGGGATTTGACGCGCAAACGCTCGAAGACCGCTGGATTGTCTCGCGCTTCAACGAGGCGGCGGGTTACATGAACGAAGCGCTGGAGACCTACCGCTTCCACGAAGCGGCCAGCCGCATCTACGACTTTTTTTGGGGAGAGCTGTGCGACTGGTACCTGGAACTGATCAAGCCGCGCCTGGCAGGCGAGGACGGTGGCGACACGAGTAGCGCGCAAGTTGCCTACAAGAACTTGGTGCTCCTTTTCGAGGCTTCATTGCGCCTGCTCCATCCCGTGATGCCGTTCATTACTGAGGAAATCTGGCAAGTCATTTACGACGGTCGCCTTCCGTTGAAGTCGATTGCCCTTGCCCACTACCCGCAGGCCGACGACAGGCAGATCGATCTGAAGGCCGAAACACAGATGGCGGTACTGCAGGACTTGATCGTCAGCGTGCGCAACCTGCGAGCCGAACTGAAGGTGGAACCCAAGCAGAAGGTGCCGGTCCAGATCCTTGCCTCCGAACCCGACATTCGCATGATGATCCAGGGGAATCACGTCGCCCTGGAGCGTCTGGCCAACGTGGAAGGAATTGAATTCGTCGAATCGTCGCTGGCGAAGCTGCCGGGCGCACGCCACACCGCCCGTTTCGACGTGCACCTGGTATACGAAAGGAAAATTGATGTCGGAGCCGAGCGCAAGCGCCTGATGAAAGAACTGGAACGCTTTAACAAGGCAATCGCCAGCGCCGAGAGCCAGTTGGGCAACGAGAATTTCCTGGCCAAGGCGCCGCCGAACGTGGTTGAAGATTTGCGCAAGAGCCTGGGCGAACACCAAGTGTTGCGGGAAAAGGCGCAACGTAAATTGGAGGAGTTGCAGTAATCGAGAATCGGGAACAGGCGACCGACTTTGCTGACCGCGGAAGCCTGACCGTTGGTTCTTCATGGACTGGAACAGTCGCCGCATCACCGCGATCCTGCAGAACGCACTGCAGGAAGACCGCGCCACACTGGACGCGACCAGCTACGCCTGCATTGACGCGGGCCAGAAAGCGAGCGCGACCGTGCTCGCCAAGCAGGACTGCATCCTGGCAGGCATTGGAGTGATTCCGCGGATTCTCGAGGTCTTTGCCGCGTTGGACGGAGCGGTGGTGTCGCATTTCGAAGTTACCAGCCATCCCGAGATCTTCGATGGCGTGCGGCTGCATGCAGGACAGTCGGTGGCGGTGATCCGTCACAATGCCCGCGTGATTCTTTCCTGCGAGCGGGTGCTCCTGAATTTCCTGCAGCGCATGAGTGGTGTGGCCACGCTGACGCGCCAGTTCGTTGACGCCGTCAGCGGAACCCGGGCGCGCATTCTGGATACGCGCAAGACCATCCCCGGGCTGCGCGTGCTGGAGAAGTACGCGGTGCGGTGCGGAGGCGGGCAGAATCACCGCCTCGACCTGTCCGACGGCGTGTTCATCAAGAACAATCACATCGCGCTCGCCGGCGGGATTGGACCGGCCCTGGAACGCGCGCACCGCAACCGCCGCGGCTCGCAACCCATCGAAATCGAAGTGCGCACGCTGGAAGAGATGGAAGAGGCTCTGGCCCACGGTGCTGAGGCCCTGCTGCTCGATAACATGGCGGTGGAAAGCGTGCGCCAGGCCGTCCAGCACTGTTCCCGGCTGGACAAGCGGGTTCCCATCGAGTGTTCGGGGGGGATCCGGCTGGAGAACGTTCGCGCTTATGCCGAGACCGGCGTGGACTTTATTTCGGTGGGCGCGCTTACACATTCCGCCCTGGCCGTGGACATGAGCCTGCGTGCTTCGCCGGCTTAGCGGGCGTCTCCGAGGACCGCTTTAGCTAGAGCCCGCCGGTGCCGCCATCTTGCGAATCGGGTTGATTGCCGGGACTTCGGCTATCTGGCCCCGTTTGCGGTCGGGGGACTTGGCCATGGTGCCGGGCGAGGGACGTCCGGCCGGACAAGCGGCGCGGTGCCGGCGTTAGTGGTTATAATTCCCGCATCTTGAAGCCGGTTCCAAGCCGCTCCCGTGGTTCGAGCCGGGTGGCGCCCGCGCAGAAGACGGACGTTCGGCTGGGCTCCATCGTACGTCTGCTGATGAACCACGCCACCGTTGTCGTCAGCGGCACGAAGATCGCGGACGAGATCGGGAGCAGCCGTTCCGAGGTCTGGCGTCTCATCAAGCAACTGCGGGCGTTAGGCGTGGAGGTCACGGGCCACCCGGCGATCGGTTACCAGCTGCGGGCAGTGCCGGACCTTCTGCTGGGCGAGATTGTAGGTCCTCTGGTGGAAGGCACGTTTTTCAGCCGTCACCTGCATCACTACTACAAGATCGGTTCCACCAATATCGTCGCCATGGAGGCGGCCGCCTCCGGCGCTCCCGAGGGCAGCGTCTTTCTGGCGGAAGAACAGACAGCCGGGCGAGGGCGCGGGCTCAACACCTGGCACTCTGCCCGCTCGACAGGGATCTACTGCTCGGTGGTGCTACGTCCGCAACTTCCCCCCTCGGAGGTGCTGATTCTTTCCCTGGCTGCAGGGTTGGCGGTGCGGGATGCGGTCCGCGCGATTGACGCCCATCTGCTGCCGGACCTGAAGTGGCCCAACGACCTCCTGCTGGGCGAGCGGAAGTTCTCGGGCATTCTCACCGAGATGAATGCCGAAGCCACTCGCGTGCGCTATATCGTGGTCGGCATCGGCATCAATGTGAACCAGGAACTGTTTCCGCCGGAACTGCGCGAGCAAGCGACCTCGCTGCGCATGGCCTCAGGCCGCGAACGCTCCCGCGTGGAGCTGACGGCGGCTTTGCTAAAATCGCTGCATCGCGAATACCGGGACCTGCTGGAGAAACCGGGCGCGCGGGACTCGGTTCTGCGCCGCTTCGCTGCATGCTCTTCGTACGTGCATGGCCGAAGGGTGAGGATCGAGGGCGATCACGCGGTCATGGGCGGAGCCGGTTTTGAAGGCGTCACCGAAGGTCTCGATGCCGCCGGTTTCCTGCGGGTCCGAACCGCGGAGGGCCTGCGCACCGTGCTGAGCGGCACGGTGCGCGCGATCTGAAGGACGTTCAATCAGGAGCCGAGCTTTGCCTGGCGGCCCGGCTGGGGCGCCTGGGCTTGCGTGATGTGGAATGCTTCTCGTCATTGACGTTGGCAATACGAACACGGTGCTGGGCGTATTTGGCCGCGCGGCCAAGGTTCCGGACTCCCACGCCACGAACTCTGCCCGCTACGACCGACTGGTGGCGCACTGGCGGGTGGCGACGGTTCTGAAGAATACGGTCGACGAATACGGGGTGTTGTTCCGCAGCCTGTTTGCCATGGACAACCTGGATGTAGCGGGCATCCACGGCATCGTGATCTCTTCGGTCGTGCCGCCGTTGGACTCGGTGCTGCTCGAAGTCTGCGAACGGTACTTCCGGTCAAAGCCACTTTTCATCGAGCCCGGGGTGAAGACAGGCATGCCGGTGCACTACGACAATGCCGCGGAGGTGGGGGCAGACCGCATCGTGAACAGCGTGGCCGCCTTCGAAAAATTCGGCGGACCTTGTGTGGTCGTCGACTTCGGCACCGCCACGACTTTCGACTGCGTCTCGACGAAGGGAGAGTACCTAGGAGGCGTCATTTGTCCCGGGATTAGCATCTCGGCGGACGCGCTGTTCACCCGCACAGCACGCCTGCCCAGGGTAGATATCCGCAAGCCTTCGCAGGTCATCGGCAGCAACACCGTGGGCAGCCTGCAGTCCGGTCTCTACTATGGGTACCTCGGCCTGGTGGACGGCATCCTCGAACAACTCCTGCACGAACTCGGCCGGGGCACGCAGGTGGTGGCGACGGGCGGGCTGGCATCGCTCATTGGGACCGAATCGAAATACATCCAAGCGGTGGACGAGTTCCTGACCTTGGACGGTCTGCGCATCATTTGGGAGCGCAACGCCGCCGGCCGTCGCGAGTCCGATCCGGGCAGGAGAAAGATCGTGAAGCCCCCTGCGGACGTCAGCAGAGCCGGGGGCGGGAGCAAGACGGGATCTGCCTCCTGAACCAGGGTGGACAACTACTTCAAATACTTCACGGAGATCGAAGAACACTTCCAGCGGCGACGCGGAAGCCTGCTGCTGTTGTCGACGCTCGACTGGGCATTGATCGAGACCTGGAAGGACGCCGGAATTCCGCTGGAAGCCGTACTGCGCGGGATCGACACAGCCTTCGACCGCTATGACGAGCGGCCCTCCAAGAGCCGCAAGGTGAACAGTCTTGCCTACTGTAGTCAGGAGGTACTGGCAACAGCTGAGGCGATGAAAGAGGCGGCCGTGGGCGCCACGCGGGAGGAGGGGCCGCGGGTCCGGCAATTTGGCCTGCCGCCCGAAGAAATCGTGGCCTTCCTGCGCCGCAATGCAGTGTTGTTGGACGGGGCGCGGCTCGCGGGGCAAGAAGGGGCCTTGGCATGTCCGGTTGCAACGGAAACCGCGAAGCGGTTGCGGGAACTCGCGGATGGCCTGGCCGCGAGGCCCAACCAGCGCCTCGAGGATCTGGAGCGCCGGCTCACCGTGCTGGAGGAGAAACTCTTTGCCGTCCTGCTGGCATCCAGTCCGGATGCAGTGTTGTTGGAGGCGCGGGCGCAGGCCGATCGCGAACTGGCTCCCTACCGCAGCAAGATGAGTGGGCTGCAGATCGAACAACTGCAGAAGCAGTACCTGCAAAAGCGACTGCTGGAGAAGCACGGCCTGCCCCGTCTGAGTCTGTTCTACATGTAGGGAATCCGCTCGTCCTGCCCGAGCCGGAGGAGAGTAGCGGCGAAGATGACGCTGGCGCGCATGGGACCAAGCCGCGGGGTTGTGGTGGCATACTAATGACGGTTTGCTCTTCACGATCGAAAAACTGATCTATGGCGGTGAGGGGCTGGCCCGACTTCCCGCCGACGAGCGCGGGCGCGGCAAGGCGGTCTTCCTTCCTTTTGTTCTGGCAGGCGAGAAGGTCGAGGCCTCTATCACCCAGGAGCGGCCGGGATTCGCCCGCGCACACGTAGAGGATATCCTCGAAGCATCCCCTCAGCGTCTGGCCGCACGGTGCCGCTACTTTGAGCGGTGCGGGGGATGCAACTACCAGCACGCGAGCTACCAAGAACAGCTGAAGATCAAGACATCCGTCTTGAAAGAGAACCTGCAGCGACTGGCGAAGCTCGAGCTACCAGAGGAGCCCGTCGTGCACCCTTCTCCGCCTTGGAACTACCGAAACCGTTCCCGACTGCAGGTGCGGAGCGAGGGGGACTTCGAGCTGGGATATTTCAAGATTTCCTCTGACGGAGTGCTGCCGGTGGAAGAGTGTCCGATCAGCTCTCCGCTGATCAATCGGGCGATTGGTGTTTTATGGGAGCTGGGCCGGAGCAGACGAATTCCGGCGGCGCTGCGCGAGATTGAACTGTTTGCGGATGCAGACGATGCGCGGCTGCTGGTCGAGCTATATCTTGACTCCCGCCTAGACGGGAGGGCCCGCGCAACCGCGGGCGAGGCTATCGCTGATCAACTCTGCGGCGCCTTACCGGAAGTGGCCACCGTGTATGCCTTCGGCCAGAACATCAGCAGGGCCCGTCGGGTGGGCCACACCAGCGACGCTCCCGGCCGGGTGATTTATCCCGGCGAGTTTCGCTACCGCAGCGGAACGGCAGCGTTCCGGGTGAGTGGCGGATCCTTCTTCCAGGTAAACCGCTTTCTGGTGGAGGAGTTGGCGACACTTGTGACCCGCGGGTCCGGGGGTGAGCTGGCACTCGACCTCTACGCCGGCGTGGGGCTATTCACGGTGGGGCTAGCGGAGCGGTTTCGTCACATTGTGGGCGTGGAATCAGCACAAAGTTCGGCGGCGGACCTCAAACACAATTGCCCCCCGAATGTGAAGACCGTCCACGCTCCTGTAGACGCATATTTCGCGGGCAAAGGCGCCCGGTCACGCCCGCAACTGGTGGTCGCCGATCCACCGCGAGCCGGGCTGGGCGAGCGCGTCGCCCAGGCGCTGGTCAAGCTGGATTCGCCGCGCATCCGCTATGTGTCCTGCGATCCGGCAACGCTGGCGCGCGATTTGAGCCTCTTGAGGACGGGCGGGTACCGCGTGGAGCAGGTGCACCTGATCGATCTGTTTCCCCAGACCTACCACATCGAGAGCGTTGTGGAGCTGGTGCGATAGCCTTCGTCGCGGTCACCCGCCTCCTCTTGGGCGCAAGGCAGGCGTTCGGAAATCGGGGGAAGACGGCGCCGTGACCCTCCATCGGGCGCGCAAGGTCAGTGGGCAGTTGGCGAGTCCTCGCTGAGATCGATGTCAGCGGTTTCCTCATCGTTGCTGGAGCGGCGAAACTCTCCAATAACGCGGCGCGCCTCGTCCGCGTCTTCCTCACGTACCAGAATCATGGTGCCGCCGACGCTGGGAAACATGTCGCCAATCAGGTCGACTGACGTCATGTCCGAGTCGATGCCGGCCGAGTCCAGGAGGCCCTTGACGATAAGGGCTTCGGACTCCTGCTCGCTGTCAAACACCTTCACCAGCTTTTCGTTAGGATTGGGGCGCCGGGTGGCGGGCGTGGGATCTGGCATAACTCCTCCCTGGCGCCCGGGCGAGCAGGAAGAGCGGGCGCACGCTAGGCATTGTACATCGCAGGGGCAGAGGCGGGAATCTGCAACCCCCGGGGGAACCCTCGGGAAAGGCGCAGTGACCGAGGTTGTGTGCCCAGAGACAGTTGCTTTCGGAGCCGGTTGCCGGGAGAATGAAGGAAACGGGGATGAGGGCGTCCAGCGGCCGCGGGTCGCGGGTAGTGGCCGAGCATCCCGGTTGGGGGCCACATGGAGATTCCGGAACGGCGGCAGGAAGAGAGTCCGCTGGACAGCCAGGAGGAAGCTAAGAAGATCCGCCGCCTTCAGTTGATGATGAGCATGGTCATGTCGGTCATCAGCCAGGATCCTGACCTGACGGTGGAAGAAGCTTCGGAGTTGGTCGCCAATGCCAAACGAGCAGCCCTGGCCATGTTTCCCGACAAAGAACTCGCGTTCGAGATTCTCTACAAGCCACGCCTGCAGCGGATCATGCGGGAGCGGTTCCGGATCCAGTGATGGTCGTCGCGTCTGGTGCTCTGACCAACGCGGCAATCTGTTTGGCTAGCGGCCCATTCTCTGCAAACGAAAGAGCAGGGTTCCCCAGGTCAGCCTGGCACGCATCTGCACGGGCGTGCGGGTAGCATCATCGGTAAACCATACCCAGATTTTCCCCTTGCCTTTCAGGGGTCCGGAAACTGCCTCGCAGCTGACGCGGATGGCAGCAAAAGTGCCCGCTGGGACCCTGACCTGTTCGCGGCCTTCGACGTGCGCCCTAACGTCGGCGGTCTTGCCCCCATCGTTCACGGGGAAGGTATAGGAAGTCCCGGCTTGGAGAGGCAGAGACGCCAGGTAGTAGAAGCCACTCAGGACATCGGTGACGCAAGGGGGAATATCGTTTTCGTCGTGCTTGTTTTCGCCCGTCTTGAGATTCTTCTCGCTGAGCGTGCTTTTGCGGCGGGAGTAGTCGAAGCCGATGTTGGTGTCGCGGCGGTGGGGACCCTCTTCGGTGTGCTTGACGATGCTGAGAGAGCAGAAGGTGGCGGGATCGAACACGGCCTGAAAGTGGTCGTGCACCGAGTACAGCACGTTGGTGACGCCGAGGGAATCGGCGGTGCCTGTGACCTTGCGCTGCGGCGAGGCTTGTTCCACCTTCAGGGTGGCGGTTCCGGCGGTCAGCAGGTGCCATTCCACGGTGAAGGTGAGGACCTGCCCGTCCGGAAAGCGATGGCCCGAAGGCGGGGGGACGATCCGCGAGGTTGGACCGATGGTGGCAGTGGGCGACTGGGTCGATGTGTCACGGGAGGCAAGCGGCAGGGAAGCCAAGGCGATCAGTGCAGTGCACCGAGCAAGGGTGCGCAGGAGAGCAGCGGGTTGGGGAGAGGAACGACTCAAAGGCCCGGCGAGTTTCTCAGTTACCCCGGCGCGGGAGGGAGCGGTTCACGGCCGGGTTAATTTGACCACCAGCAAAGCTTGGCCACCAAGGCCGCCATCACCACGGCGGTGCCCACCACCACATTGTACTCGTGATGCTTCCAGTACAGTTCCCGGGAAAATGCTCCCCCGGGATTACCAAAGCCCCTAAGCCGTGGGAGCAATCGGGGAACCTGGCGAGCGTATTCCTCGAAGCCCGGAAACATCCGGCGTAGGGATTCTTCCTCAGAGCGGATAACCGGAAGGTAGACGGCGACGAAGAAAAGCGCCAGCAGAGCGAGAATCCAGAGGCTGTGCGCGGCGACGGCGAATCCCACGGCCATCACCACGGACCCGAGATATAGGGGGTTGCGGGTATAGGCATAGGGTCCAGAGATCGTGAGTTCCTGGTTTTTCTTCACGTGGCCGGAAGCGATCGCGCGTAACAGAATGCCCGGCAGCGCCATCAGCGCACCCACCACGATGGAGATCGATGTGGGGTGTGCCATCCACAGGTAGAGAAGCGAGAAGGCGAAGCCCAGGGGGACGCGGATGCGGCGGGCGATGCGCGACCACTCAGGCACTGGCACTCCCCAGAAGGCGACGGGCGGCGGCAATGACTTCGCCGGCGGTAATCGCGAGTAGGCCCGGATCAGGCCCAGCACGGTGCGTGAGCGAGGTCGGGCTGGCGGGATGGCGGAGGACGATGTTGCGCGTGGCGAAGGGCCCGTTGCGCGCGGGATCGGTGGGCCCGAAGAGGGCGACCACGGGGATGTTCAGGGCGGCGGCGAGGTGCAGGGGGCCACTGTCCCCTCCAATGAACAGACGCGCCCGCCGGGTAAGGGCAACGAGCTCCGAGACAGAGAGTGAAATCGCGATCCCTGTCCCGCCAGACGCGGACTCCGCTCTCCGTGCCAGCGCTTCTTCGGCGGGCCCGAAGTTGAGGATTGCTTTCAGCCCATCGCCAGCCATTGCGCTGGCCACTTGTCCATAGCGCTCGGCCGGCCAATGCTTCGCGCCCCAGCCAGCGCCGGGGCTGAGAATCACAAACTCCTCCGCCCCAAGCCGGTGGAGCTGGCATTGGACTGCCTCCTCAGCCCGGGAGTCCCGGGGAAATTGCGCTGGCGGAATGGGGACGGCGCGCCCGGTTACCGATTGCGCCAGAGCGCAGTAGCGCTCGACAACGTGAGCGCCGCGAGCCATGACCCTGGTCGTGTACCACATGCTGGCGACATTTTCCCGGGGCTGCGCCGCGCCGTAAATAGAGGGCGCACCCGACCAGCGGGCGAGAATTGCCGAGCGCGCCGCACCTTGCAGATCAAGGGCGAGCTGGTAGTGCTCTGCCCGCAGGTAGCTCAATCCGGCCGCCATTCTTTCCCAGGTCCTGGCAGCGAACAGATTGGATCGCCAATGCTTCAGGTTCAGGGGATGGACGTGGTCCACCAGCGGCCGCTCGGGCGAGCGCGGACCGGAAAGCGCGCAGGCCGGCGCACACAGCAATTCTGTCCAGCGCTCTTCGATGAGCCAGCCGAGCGCGGCATGGGGAAAGGCTTCGCGAAGCAGGGCCGCTGCCGGCAGAGCGTGGATGACGTCGCCCATGGAACTGAGCCGTACGATCAGGATTCGCTCAAGGTTGGGGCCAACGGCCGAGGCAGGGGAGGCACTCATCGGGGGCATCTCACCGATTCCGCGGCGTGAGCCGGGCACGAAGGAATTCGCTGACCGAGTGATCCTTGGGATCTCCCACGATCGCAACCCGGCCGCCACACTCCCGCACGACATCGGCCTCGGGAACGCTTTCGGTGGTGTAGTCGGTTCCCTTGGCCTGCACGTCGGGGCGAATTTCACGGATGAGGGCGCGCACATCGGGTTCTGGGAAGATGACGACTGCGTCGACGTCGGCAAGGGCAGCGAGAATCTCGGCGCGCTCTGCGGCGGGCATCAGGGGGCGACCTTCACCCTTCAACCTGCGAACGGACTCGTCGGCATTGATAGCCACGATCAGCCGACCGCCGAGTTGCTTGGCCGCACCCAGGTAGCGCACATGGCCCACGTGCAGAAGGTCGAAGCAACCGTTGCTGAGGATGATACGATCGCCGCCACGGCGCCACTCGCCGACGCGGCGACGGAGGCTCTCGCGATCCAGAATCTTGGATGTGTGCGTTCGGTTCAATGGGGTCTGGTAACCGGCGGCGCCTGCTGCATGGCATCGAGCAGCTCCTGCCGCGAAACAGTCGCCGTACCGCGCTTCATCACCACGATGCCACCCGCATAATTCGCCAGCTGGGCCGCTTCTTCCGAGCTCGCTCCGGCGGCGAGCGCAGCGGTGAAAGTGGCAATCACCGTGTCGCCGGCTCCGGTCACGTCGGCGACTTCGTCCGAACCGAAAATCGGGATGTCGACGGGGCGGCGGCGGCGGGCAAAGGCGACCATGCCATCGCGGCCCCGGGTGATGAGCAATGCCTTCAGCTTCATGCGGCTCATGATCCTGACGCCGGCTGCGACCAGCCGGGTCCAATCCTGCCCGATGCGGATGCGCAGACATTCTTCGACCTCGGGCTCATTCGGCGTGGCCGCGGTCACACCCGAGTAGTCGAGCATGCGGAAACGGGAGTCGAGCGTCACCGGAATCCCGTTCAGGCCTGGTTTCTTCTGCACCGCGTTCAGAATTTCGGGAGCGGCCGCTCCGTAACCGTAGTCGGAGACCAGCAAGGCATTCGAAGCCCGCACGTATGCCCGAACCGCAGCGACCAGCTTGCGGGCGAGATGCGCGGCGGGCGGCGCTGACGGTTCGCGGTCCACACGCACCACCTGCTGGCGCGAGGAATGCGTCATGCCGGCCAGGATACGAGTTTTGGTCACGGTGGTGTACAGCTTGTCCTGGAAGATGCCGCGAAGCGGAATTCGCTTACGGCGAAAATGCTGCAGCAGGAGACGGCCAGGGTCGTCGTCACCGACAATGCCCACGGGCAGGACCTTCACGCCCAGATCGGCGAGGTTGTTGACGGCGTTGGCGCCGCCCCCGGGGACAACGGTGCGCTCCCGATGCTTGAGGATGAGCACGGGGGCCTCGCGCGAGACGCGGGAGATTTCACCGTAGACGAATTCGTCAGCCACAAGATCGGCGAGCACGGTGACCGTCGTTCCGGGAAACGCCTGGACGATGGCGCGCAAGCGATCGCGGTGGGGGGGATATTGCCTCATGCTTCGCTGGATTTCAGAACCAGGAAGATTCTCTCATGGCCGGTACCTGCGCTCGTCCACGATTCGAAGAATAGTGTTCAGGACGTCCGCGGCGTTTTCCAGTTCCATCGTGACCGGCACAACCGCCAATGGCTGGAGAGCGGTGAAAAAGCCCCCGAGGTTGACAGCGTCCTTCTCGGTGGTAACGAACCCACCAGCCTCGCTCTGCGTCCGGACAGCGAGCAGTTCCCGGATGTCTTTCTCGGTGTAGGCGTGGTGATCCCGGTAGATGGCCTCAGCGGCCGGCTCGACGCCAGCAGTTCGCAATTGCCGCAGGAAATTTTGGGGGCGGGCGATGCCGCAGAACACCACGGGATGGGAGGGAATATGGCTGGTCGTGATGCCGCGCCGCACCCGCCAGACCAGCTTGCCGTCAAGGGGAAACGCCGACGCCGACGCGCCACTGGCGAGGACCACCGCATCCGCCCGGCGCAGGGAAGATAGTGGCTCGCGCAGGCGTCCCGCGGGCAGCAGGCGGTCGTGAGCGTCGTGGGGCGTCACCAGAACGATGTCGAAGTCGCGAGCCAGAGATCGGTGTTGAAACCCGTCGTCGAGCAGATGCAGCTGTGGGCTGAACTTCCTTTCCGCCAACTGGCCTGCAGCAAAGCGGTCTTCGCCAATGATGACGGGAACCTGAAGCCGGCGTGCCATCAGCAATGGCTCATCGCCAAACTCGCCGGCCGAGCCGCCCGGGTCGACCAGCAACACTCCGCGGGTCTGGCGGCCATAGCCCCGGGACAGAACGTCGAAGAGGATGCCACGCGCCTTCAGCAGTTCGCCGAGAAGAATGACGAAGGGGGTCTTGCCGGAACCGCCGACCGACAGGTTGCCGATGCTGACCACGGGACCTGCCAGGCGTCGAGCCCGCAGGATCCGGGTCTGGTAAAGACAATTGCGTGTCTGCGCAACGGCTCCATAGATGGCGGCGAATGGGTTCACGATGGTTGGCCGGCCGCAGCCACAGACGAGGACAGAAGCCTATCCAAGGCGGCGTAGGTCTTTTCGGTTGCTCCCGTCTGGGAGCGCAGGGTTTCCGCCGCGCGCTGGCCCAGGGCTCGACGCTCGGCTTCATTCCCAATCAGTTCCATGAAGACCAGGGGCAACTCGGCGGGTCCGACGATGCGAACGGCGTCGCGAGTCTGGAACAGCCAGACGATATCCCGGAAGTTCTCCGTATGGTTGCCGACTACGATGGCTACGCCGTGGCGGGCGGGCTCGATGATGTTGTGGCCCCCCCTCGGCACCAGGCTTCCGCCCACAAAAGCAATCTCTCCCAGGCCGTAAATGGCGGGCAGTTCGCCAATCGAGTCGAGCAGCAGGACCCCGCCGAGGATGGGTTCGCCGCTCCACAGGGAACGGCGCCAAAAGCGAATGCCAAGGCCCGCCAGCAAGGTGGCCACGTCGGCAAACCGTTCCGGGTGACGGGGGGCCAGGATCATGACCGCGTGCGCGTGGCTTGCGAGAATGTTCTGGAACGCCTGTAGCAAGATGCGCTCCTCCTCGTCGTCAACGGTGCTGCCGCAAACCAGGATGGGGCCGGCGCCGGACCGGCGGAAGCTCTCCCGCAGGCTGGAGACGACGGGAGGAACCGGCGGGGGAGCAATGTCGAACTTCAGGTTTCCCGTGACCTCGACGCGGCTTGCGGGAGCTCCAATCTCGATGAGGCGCTTGCGATCTTCCCAGGTTTGGGCAAGAAAGAGATCGACATTTCCGATCACCCGGGGAAGCCACCAGCCGAACCGCTTATAGCCTGGAAGCGAGCGATCGGAGATGCGGGCATTGACGATGGCGATTTTGGCTCCGGAGCGCTTGGCCTGGCGCAGGAAATTTGGCCAGAACTCGGTCTCGGCGATGAGTATCAAGCGGGGCTGGATGGCCCGCAGCCAGGGCCGGATGGCAAAGCCCAGATCGAGCGGAAAATAGAAAACGGTGTGTTCGCCGAAGCGGATGCGGGCGAGCTTCTGGCCGGCGTCCGTGGTGGTTGAAACCAACACTCGATAATCTGGCCGACGCCGACGTAACTCCTCGACCAGCCCGCTGACAGCGAGCACTTCGCCTACCGAGACCGCGTGCACCCAGATCGAGGGCAGCTTCGATGTTGCCAACAGCCCGGGTGGAACCTGGCCCAGGCGCTGTGAGAGCCCCTGACGATACTTGCCGTGG
The DNA here is from genome assembly GCA_035623795.1 of Terriglobales bacterium. Lineage (GTDB taxonomy): Bacteria > Acidobacteriota > Terriglobia > Terriglobales > Acidobacteriaceae > DASPST01. Next base: position 37,038 of record DASPST010000087.1, on the reverse strand, counting down.
CGGCGCATGTGGTAAATCCAGTAGGGCAGGCTCACCAGAAGCGCCACTAACAGCAACGCACTGTATAAGACGTACATGAAACGAGCTCATTCTAAATGCGGGCTGATCGAGGAAGCACGCAGAACGGGACGGCCGGTTCGCTCTTTCTCGTGCAACTCCAGCGCGTCGCGGCCGTATCCAAGTAGGAAGAATCATCCCGGATTGGCGACTCTGAGTTCGGCAATGCGGCCGCAATCGCTCGTTATAATCGAACCCATGCTGAGGATCCAGAATCTGGCGGGCAGCCACCCTCTGCTGGCATTCGGAGTGGTGTTGGTATCGTGCGCCTTAGTGCTGGCGTCCAAGGAGTTCGTGAAGCCCACCGCCTCCCCTGCCAAGACCTATCCGGCCCACGATGAACATACCAGCGAGGCGGTGACGATAGCGGCGGATCCTTATGACCTGGCGGACAAAGCGCAGATTTTCTCGGTGCATTGGAAGGAAGAGGGTTACCTGCCTGTATTCCTGGTCATCACCAACGACAGTGATCAGCCGGTTTCGCTGGCCACCATGAAGGCCGAGTTCGTGACCGTGCGCCGAGACAAGATTCTGCCCGCAACCAGCGACGATCTGTATCGCCGGCTGGCGCATGTTTCCTCGGCAGGGCCCACCTACCCGATTCCTTTTCCCAAGAGCAAGGTCAAGGGCGCGGTGAGCAAGCAGGCGAGGCAGGAGATCGATGCCGCCCAGTTTGATGCGAAAGTAGTGGAAGCGCACTCCACGCAGTCGGGGTTTCTCTTCTTTGATGTTTCCGGTATCAGTACGCCGCTGCCGGGCGCACATCTTTACCTGACCGGGGTGCAGGACGTCAAGGGGAACGAACTGATGTACTTCGAGATCCCCATGGAGAAGTACCTGAGCGCTCCGGCGAAGACACAATAGTGGCACCTCGGTTGCGATGTCCTCTCATGCTCCGGACGGTTGAGTCAACGCTCAAAAGCACCGGTTCCACCGGACTATAATCACGGGATATGGTGACCACCGCGTCCGCGGTTGCCAGTCGCGCCCAATATGAGCCTGTGATCGGCCTGGAAGTGCACGTCCAGCTGCTGACGGCTAGCAAGATCTTTTGCTCCTGCTCGACGCGCTTCGGCGCCCCCCCGAATACGAACGTTTGTCCGGTCTGCCTGGGACTGCCCGGGGTGCTGCCGGTGCTGAACAAGAAAGCCGTGGAATTTGCAGTGCTCGCGGCGATGGCGTTCGAATGCCGGGTCAACCAGACCTCCGTGTTTGCGCGCAAGAACTACTTCTATCCCGACCTGCCCAAGGGATATCAGATCTCGCAGTACGACAAACCGCTGGCGGAACATGGGTTCATCGCGATCACCAGCCAGGGAACAGTCAAGAAGATCGGCATTACGCGCGTCCACCTGGAGGAGGACGCCGGCAAGAGCCTGCATGAAGGGACTCCGGATGCGGCCGAGAAGACCGCCATCGACCTGAACCGCAGCGGTGTTCCGTTGATCGAAATCGTCAGCGATCCGGACATCCAATCGCCGGACGAGGCCTACGAATACCTTACGCGTCTGAAGGAGATCATCCTGTACACCGGGGTAAGCAACTGCAATATGGAGGAGGGTTCGCTGCGCTGCGATGCCAACATCAGTGTGCGCCCGCGCGGGCAAAGGGAGTTCGGTACCAAGACGGAGGTCAAGAACGTCAATTCCTTCCGCTTCATCCGGGAGGCGTTGGAGTACGAGATTGGCCGCCAGATCGACGTGCTGGAGTCGGGCGGGGAAATCCTGCAGGAAACCCGTCTGTATAACGCCAACGAGGGCAGGACCTACGGCATGCGCTCCAAGGAGCAGGCGCATGATTACCGTTACTTTCCTGAACCCGACCTGCTACCGCTGGTGGTGGATGAGAAGTGGCAGGCGGAGATCGCACAGCAACTAACCGAACTTCCCGAGGCGCGGCGGACGCGCCTGGTAAAGGAGTACGGGATCACCGAATACGACGCTGGTGTGCTGACCGCATCCAAGGCCTTGGCCGACCAGTTCGAGTCGGCGGCCAGAGCGGCGAAAAATGCCAAGCGCGTCGCCAACCTGGTTCAGGGCGAGCTGATGGGGCGGTTGAAGGCCAGAGGGCTGGCGATCGAGCAGTCCCCGATTTCCATGGCGGGGGTGGCCGCGTCGGCGGACTTGCTGGAGTCGGGTACGATTTCCAGCAAGATGCTCAAGGATCTTTATGACCTGAGCTTCATGCGAGGCGCGGACTTTCCCGTCGTTTACGAGGAAGAAGGCCGGCCGGTGCAGTCCGCCGATACCTCGGCGCTGGAAAAGATCATCGACGAACTGATCGCAGCCAACCCCAAGCAGGTGGAGCAATACCGGGCCGGCAAGAGGACGATTATCGGATTTTTCGTGGGACAGGTGATGAAGGCATCTAAGGGGCAAGCGAACCCGCAGGTGGTAAACCAGCTACTGACCAGGAAACTTGAGGGGTAAAGCGCGGGCAACTTCAGCCGATGGCCGGTCCTTCCTACGCCCCTTCCAGCAAAGAGGTTGGTGAGCATTCTTTCCCCCTGAAGCCAGGTTACTGCCGCGTGGAACCTCGGTCACATGAGGCCAGCCGGGGAACCCGATACCATAGATCGCACAATTTGTGAGGCAGTGGCTGCGGGAGGAGTTCATGAAGATCAAGTTCGATCGGGTGATCAGCGTTGCCACGCTGGCGGCATCGCTCACAGCCATCGTCCTGGTGATGAAGAAGCCGAGCCCGGTGGCTCCGCCGCTGCCTCCCGCGGCAGTGGCGGCCAACGCCCAATCCTTCCAAAGCAAAATTGACCAACTCGACCAGGCCAGGGTGCAGGGACAAAGCGGAGCAGAGGTCCACCTGTCCGGAGATGAGGTTACCGCCGCCATCGCGCAAGCTTCCGTCTCTGCTTCCCCAGCACCGGCGGCGCCCAGTTCTGCAAAAGGTGAGGGCGGAGAACCAAATCCCTTGCTGGCGGGAGAGCTTGGTCCAGGGCAGCCTGACATCCAGAACTACCAGGTCAACTTTCAGGGCGACCTGGTTACCGGGCAGTTCCTGACGAAAATAGCGGGCAAGGATGTTTGGGTAACGGTCAGCGGGCACCTTGGTTCTAAGGACGGGTACGCGACCTTCGAGCCGACCGAGTTCAAGGTCGGCGACTTGAATGTGCCGGTATCGCTGGTTAACGATCAGCTGCAGAAACGCCTGCTGGAGCAGCGGGGCCGGCTCAAGCTGCCCGACTCGGTGGGTGGCGTCAAAGTGGAAAACGGGGAATTGGTGCTCAGCAACAAGTGAGCGGACTCTTCCCCCATGCGACATCCTTGATCCGGCGTCCCATCTCAATTGTGCTTCATAAACGTCCCTGGCTTCCCGGTCAGTTCGTTATAGGTCGTCTTGATAGGCGCATCGGACGAGATGAAATCGCGAGACCATTTCTTCCACGGTTCCAGCACCTTCTCCTGCTTGAGTTGATCCAGAGTCTTGTTTTGACGATACCCTTGACAGGCAATCGGGAAAGAACGACTTGCTCGAATCCGGCGGTTGACGGGCTTTAGTGTGTCCCCTCGAAGAGGGGATAGAGTTGGTCAGCAGCTGCGCGATAGACGGCCCACGCGACACCCCCATCCCAAATCTGGCGGAAGAGAAGCTCGCCCCGGCCATCGCCGTCGGCATCGACTGCGTCGATCAGTTCCAAACGCGGAGTCTCGTCGAGATGCTGGCTGTCGGTCGCATTTACCAGCAGCTTGCGGAGTTCGCCATAAATGTCTGCCTTGGCGACCACAGTGATGAAGTAGGTCAGATCGGAAAAAGAGCCGGCGGACCGCGATCCCGGTGTCATCTTTGCCTGGGCAGAAAGAATGAATACGGGCTCGTTCGTATTCCACAAGTCGAAGGCCCGGAATTGAACATCGTCGAAGGCTGGCTGAGGCGGCTTGCCGGCGGAGGCGTGCGCGCCCTGGCCCTGCCTTGACCCACCGCCGGGAAGCACGGGAACGATCTGCCGGGCCCGGGCCTGGACTGCTTCGGCCGCCAGGGCCAGCATCTTTTTACGGTAGGACGACTCCTCGGAGGGCTTCAGATCATAGGTGTAGGGACGCGGCTCGGGGCCGGCTGCGTCGGAGATGGCCGGAATGAGTTGGACCACTCCGTTCGCCTTGTCGTTCTTGCTCGAGGACGGCTTCGGAGAGGCTGCCGTCATTGCCGTAGTTGAGGACGTCGCCGGTTCCGAAGATTTCTGAGCGGTTCCCAGCGGCTGTGTTTTTCCCCGCTTCAGCACGGGGCGGTTCGGATCATTTTCATCGGGCGAGGGCGAGGAGGTGCTCGCGTCCGCGGGCGGGTTCGTGGGAGCCGCGCTGCTGGGACTCGCCGGCGGAGTTGGACTTTGGGTATCCGCAGGAGGAGAAGGCGGTTGCGGTGCGACTGGTGGCGACGGTCCCTCCGCTCCCCTTTTGCGAAGCCGTGGCGGGCCTTCGTCTTCCTCCATTCGGGGCTTGTTGTCGGCATGGCGAGCTTTAGCCGGGGCGGCTCCGCCAGGCTGCCACTTCCCCTCCCCAATCCAGGTATCCTTGGTTTGCAACGCCCCGGTAACGGTAAACAGGCCCTGAGCCACGCCGGTGCGCTCCGCCTCGTACACGGTTTCGGAATCGAGAGACATGGGTACGGGGTCGGCCTTATACACGCTCGCGTCGTAAAACTTGCCGTCCACCAGAATGGCGATCGGCACCAGGTTGGCTTTGCCGTTCGGCGCCAGCTGCAGCAGGCCCAGCGCTCGCAGTACCCGCTTCGGCTGGCGGGCAGACTGAGAGGGCAGCAATGGCGCCAGGGACAGAGTCAGACTCAGGCAGATGACGGCCCGCCACCGCCTGCGGTATAACCAAGGACGAAACGGAGACGAAGTCATGCTCGGTATCAATGATAAAGCTCCTCACGTGAAGTTAGAGGATGAGAATGGGAAAGAGGTTTCCCTAAGGGACTTTCGGGGAAAAACCGTCGTGCTCTTCTTCTACCCCAAAGCCAATACTCCGGGTTGAACCATAGAAGCGCGCGGGTTCCGCGATGCGTACAAGCAGATTCAAAAGACAGGAGCCGTGGTGCTGGGGGTCTCGGCAGATTCGGTGCAGGCCCAGAAGAAATTCCAGGATAAGAACGAACTGCCCTATACCCTGCTCTCGGACGCCTCCAAGAAAGCCTGCGAAGCCTTCGGGGTTATGCAGGAAAAAAACATGTACGGCAGGAAGGTAATGGGCATTGCGCGTACCACGTTCATCATCGGGCCCGATGGCAAGATCAAGCATCTGTTCCGGAACGTGAAGGCGGACAGCCACGCGCAGGAAGTTCTGGAGTACCTGAAGCAGGCGGCGTGAACCGGAAAGCGGTGCAAGCATCCCGGCGATCGGCGGGCGTGGGGATCTCTGGCGTCCCGGCCTCGCGCTGCCAAGTTCTGCCGCGCGCTTTCTACAATCGCGATCCGCGGCAGGTCTCGCGAGATTTGCTGGGGAAGCTGCTAATCCGCAAAACCGCTCAGCGCGCGCTGATAGGGCGCATCGTCGAGGTGGAAGCCTACCTGGGGCGGGAGGATCCGGCAGCACACTCCTTTGCAGGCCGGACTGCTCGCAACGCGGTTCTGTGGGGACCGCCGGGGCATTCCTACGTCTACTTCATCTACGGCAATTACTATTGCTTCAACGTATCCTGCCTGCCGGACGGCCAGGCGGGCGGCGTCCTATTCCGGGCGCTGGAGCCGGTGGCGGGCCTTGACGAAATGGCCCGTGCCCGCGGTCTCTCTGGCGAGAAGGCTCGCGACCCGCGGGTGCTCACCAGCGGGCCAGGGCGGCTGGCCGAGGCCTTCGGCATCACCCGCGAGCGGGATAACGGGAAAGACGTTACTTCCCCGGAGTCTGACCTGATCATCGCCGACGACGCTTTTCGCCCCAGCCGAGTCCAGACCACGCCGCGGATCGGAATTACCAAAGCTCCCGAGAAACTACTCCGCTATGTGATCGCCGGGAACGGCTGTGTTTCCGCGAGAAAGGCGGGAGTGCCCGGTCGCTAGCCCGGAGCCCATGATTCGTGCCTGCTTAAACCGCGGCCAGAGTACGGCGGTGCTATGAGGACCCCGGAGGAAGCAGGATGTTGTCGATCAAACGGGTGTTCCCCAGGTAGGCGGCAATCGCGACCAGAGCGCCGTGGGAAAGGTCGGCTACCGGTTCGAGGGTTTCCTGACTCACGATCGCGAAGTAATCCAGCTTGACCGATGGTGCTTGCGCGATTTTCTCCTTGCCGGCAGCGAGCAGCCTGTTGACACGCCGTTCCCCTTCATCAAAGAGCTTCTGCACAGCTGTCAGCGAACGATAGAGCACAGGCGCCTGCGCGCGCTGCCGGGGATTGAGATAAGCATTCCTTGAACTCATGGCCAGACCGTCGGCCTCGCGGGCAATGGGGCACACGACAATCTCTACCGGCAGGCTCAGGTCGCGCACTAGGCGGCGGATGATGGCGACCTGCGCTGCGTCTTTCTGGCCGAAGAACGCCACGTCGGGCTCGACGGCGTGGAAGAGCTTGGAGACCACCGTGGCCACTCCCCGAAAGTGGCCCGGCCGGGATTTGCCGTCCAGGCGCTGGCTCAGGCCTTCGACGTTGACGAACGTCGCCGAGCCCGCGGGGTACATCTCCTCGACCGTGGGGGCAAAGACGGAATCCACGTTTTCATTTGCCAGCAGCTCCCGGTCCCGCTCGAGGGTGCGGGGATACCGGCTGAAATCCTCGTTCGGTCCAAACTGCAGAGGATTGACAAAGATGGAGACGGTGACGACGTCAGAGTCTTGCTTCGCCGCTCGCACCAGGGAGAGGTGGCCTTCATGCAACGCTCCCATGGTGGGAACCAGGCCTACGCGTCTGCCCCCCTGCCTTGCCGCCCGGCTCGAGGCGCGGATCTCTTCAATCGTCGTGCAAAGCCTCATCGGGGAATTGTCGGTTTCCAACCGTCAATGGTCGATTCAAATAGGCACGCGCGACGGGTTCGAAAATCGGCAGTCGGAAATCGACCATCACCTCATCTTGCCAGCGCGCGCTTGCGGGCCAGCACCGTTTCCAGCGCCGCCTGGGTGTCCTTCGGCAAGTGATAGGACTCGGCGTCGGACGGGTACTGGTGGGACATCACATCCGTCCGAAAGGCCTGCACAGCCCGGGAAATGGCGGCCGCCACGTTGCCGTAACGGCGAACAAATTTCGCCGGCTCTGTAAAAGTCAGATTCAGGATGTCGTGGAAGACCAACACCTGGCCGTCGCACTCCGGACCTGCGCCGATGCCGATGGTGGGCGTCTTGACCTGCTCGGTAATCATGGCCGCGACTTCCCGCGGGATGCCCTCCAGGTAAAGGCAGGCCACGCCGGCCCGGTCCAGCGCGACCGCGTCGCGCATCAATTGCTCGATGGCGGAGAGATTCTTGCCTTGCACCTTATAGCCGCCCATCACGTTAATGGACTGCGGGGTCAGGCCGATGTGCCCGGCCACCGGAATCTCCGCGTCGATCATGCGGCGCACCAGCTCGGCGCGCTTCTCGCCGCCTTCCACCTTGACCGCCTCAGCACCGCCTTCCTTCACGTAGCGGGCGGCGTTGCGCACTGCCTCGTCGGGACTGATCTGGTAGGAGCCATACGGCATGTCGGCGATCAGCAGCGCGTGTTTCACCGCCCGGCGCACAGCTTTTACGTGATGCAGCATCTCGTCAAGCGTGACCGAGAGCGTGTTCTCGTAGCCGAGCATGGTCATGGCCAGCGAGTCGCCAACGAGAACGATGTCGATGCCGGCTTCATCCACCAGACGCGCGCTGGCGTAGTCGTACGCGGTCAGGCAGGTGATCGGTTGGTGTTGCAGCTTGTTATCGCGAAGACAGGCGACAGTGATTTTCTGGCGGGGCTCGCCTATGGGCGTGAGACTCACGATGTCCTCCAGTGCCCTTCCGCCTCCGGCGGATAGAGCCTGTACACATCTTGGCATGCGAACGAAAAATAGTTTAGATCGAAAAGATGACTAAGGCCATAGCCAATCGTCAGCCATAGCCACGGACGTAATGGATTGATTTTAAATGGGTTGCCGTGGAGGGGTTCTCCGCTCACGCTCGGCGGACGACTGTGGCGGACGACGAAGGGCGGGGCTTCACGCGCTGGCCGCCTCCCGCCCGCCCAGGGGCAGGAAGTACTGCGTGCCCTTGATGGGTTCAGTGACCTTGCGCAGCAACTCTTGCAGATCCTGGTTACGGTCCACGAAATCGATTTCCGAGGTGTTCACGACTAGCAGGTCCGACGATGTGTAGTGAAAGAAGAAGTGCTCGTAAGCTTTGACAACCTCCTCGATGTAGTCGTCATTGATGCCTTTTTCTCCGGGGGCGTTCTTTTTCTTCAGCCGCTTGCGCAGGACTTCGGGAGTCGCCTGCAGGTAGATGACGAGATCAGGGGTTGGCAGTTGCTCGCGAAAGAGATTGTAGTAGCGGTTATACGTTTCCAGTTCGAGGTCATTCAGGTTCAGGCAGGCGAAGAGCTTGTCCTTTTCAAAAATGAAGTCGGCGACGACCGTTCGCTGCAGGCGCGGGCCGAGATCGAGCGTCCGCAACTGTTCGAAGCGGCGGATCAGAAACGCCAGTTGCGTTTGGAAGGCGGCTCCCGCATCGCCTGCGTAAAAACCGGGAAGGAAGGGATTGTCGTCGGGCTCCATGACCCGCTGCGCGCTGAGGCGCTCACCCAGGACACGGGCCAGGGTGCTTTTGCCGACCCGGATCGGACCTTCCACTGCGATGTAGCGGGGCAGTTCGAAGAGATTGGCCATGGGCTCGAGCAGCGCGTCGCAGCTGCAGGATAGCTCGAGCGGGTGCGGGACGCAATGGCGGGATGAGTGAACCTGAGTGAACCGAGGCATTTTCACCATTGCCGATTCACGCACGGGAGATTTGCACGTTGCCATGGGCAATTGGCAATTAGAATCCTTGCTCATGCTCCTCCCACTCCTGGGTGCCGGCGCGGTTGTGGGGGCGGGTGTTGCCGCCTACCAGGCCATGGCGCCTACGGCGCAGTGCTTCGGCCGCACCTTCACCGGACTGCCCCACGGCTCCCGGCAACTCGCACTCACCTATGACGACGGGCCTAACGATCCACATACGTTACGCTTGCTCGAGGTTCTTGCCGGGCACGGCGCGCACGCCACGTTTTTCCTGATCGGAAGGTTTGTCGAGCGCAGGCCCGATATCGCCCGTGCGATCGCGCAACAAGGGCATGCCATCGGCAACCACACCTGGTCTCATCCGCGCTTGATCTTCCGGGGCAAGGCGGAGACGCGCTGGCAACTGGAGCGATGCCAGTGGGCCATCGAAAACGCGACGGGCATCGCGCCCCGCCTGTTCCGGCCTCCGTTTGGCGGGCGGCGTCCGGGTACGCTGGGAATCGCGCGTTCGCTGGGGCTGGAGCCGATCATGTGGAATGTCGCGGGCCGGGACTGGAAGGCCCCGCTGGCCGTGAGAATCGCGGATCGGGTTTCCCGGCGGATTCGCGGGGGAGACGTCATCCTGCTGCACGATGGCGGTCACCGGGGGATGGGCGCGGATCGCGCACAAACGGTGCTAGCGACCGAAGCGCTGCTGGCGAGATGGCAGGTGGAGGGATACGAATTTGTTTCGGTTCCGGAGATGATGAAGCTGGCGGCGGTCAGCTCTCCGCCCTCAGCCGGCGAGTGACCCTGAGATCGCGCCGCGCAGCTCTGCCGCTTACGCCGTGACCAGCGCGAATGCCTGCTTGGCGGCGGCGATGGTTTTCTCGATATCTTCTTGCGTGTGGGCGGCGCTCAGAAACGCGGCCTCGAACTGCGATGGCGGAAGATATACGCCACTGTCCAGCATGTTGCGGAAAAAACGGCCGAACGCCTCTTTGTCGGACTTCGATGCTGAGTTCCAATCGGTCACGGGGCCGGGAGTAAAGAACCAGGTGAACATCGAGCCCACGCGGTTGTGTGTCATGGGGATGCCGGCAGCCTTTGCCGCGGCCGCGACTCCGGCCACCAGTTCGCCGCTCAGCTTGTCGAGTTGCGCGTAAACCTGCTTGTGTTCCCTCAAGTAGCGTAGCTGCGCGTGGCCTGCGGCCATGGCCAGGGGATTGCCCGACAGCGTGCCCGCCTGGTACATCGGTCCGAGCGGCGCCACCAGTTCCATCATCTCCGAGGATCCGCCGTAGGCGCCGACGGGTAGTCCACCCCCGATGATCTTACCCAGCGTGGTGAGGTCGGGATGGATGCTGTAGATTTCCTGGGCGCCCCCGAAAGCCAGGCGGAAGCCGGTCATCACTTCATCGAAAATCAGCAAGGCGCCGTCATTGGAGGTGACGGCGCGCACCGCTTCCAGGTAGCCGCGCGCCGGGGGGACGCACCCCATGTTGCCCACCACCGGCTCGACGATCACGCAGGCGATCTGGTGGCTGAACTTGTGGAACGCCTCCTCGAGGGCATCGACGTCGTTAAAGGGCAGTGCCAGAGTGAACTGGGTGAACTCCTCGGGGACGCCAGCGGAGCCGGGAATACCCAGGGTGGCCACTCCCGAACCGGCCTTGACCAGCAGGGAGTCGGCGTGTCCGTGATAGCAGCCTTCGAACTTGACGATGTACTTGCGCTTGGTGTACGCGCGGGCCAGGCGGATGGCGGACATCGTCGCCTCCGTGCCGGAGCTGACGAAACGTACCTTCTGCATGTGAGGGAAGGCGGAGAGCACGACTTCCGCCAGGTCGGCTTCCAGCGGTGTGGAGGCGCCAAAACTTGTGCCATTGCGCAGAGCCGCGCCCAGCGCCTCGAGAACCACGGGGGCAGCATGGCCGAGGATCAGCGGACCCCAGGACGCGACGTAGTCGATGTATTCGTTCTGATCTGCGTCCCAGATGCGCGCGCCCTGCCCGCGCACGATGAAGGGAGGCTCCCCGCCCACGGCGCGGAAGGCGCGCACCGGCGAATTCACGCCGCCCGGAAGCATCTTCTCAGCGCGTTTTTGCAGTTTGCGCGACTGTTCGACATTGCGGATCATGACGCTCCTCCTGCCGATGGTACTAACTATAGCAGCGGGGAAGTGCGCCGCCGTGGGGCCGGTCACGGGCCTCTGTGACAGCCGCCGCGAAGCTGGTGAATTCACGAGATTTTCACAAACACGAAACTAAAATGAAACATCGAGCAATTAGGTTCGAGGGCAGATTGGCCCTTCTAACCGGGAGGGTTTTGCGGGACAGCCTTGGGGGCTCCGGGCTGTCCTGTTTTGCTTTTCTGGCGCAATTCTAATCTCTCCCCTGTCACGCCCTATCCACCAAATCGTGGAGGTCTTTATCGCCTGGCAAGCTGGGCTGAGAGGCAGCGTTGCGCTTGCACCGCGACATCAGAGTGCTTGTCGTTCCCTTCCACGGGCTGATGGTGGGACGCTCGCTTGTCTTTGACCTCTTCCCTGCCGATGGCGGCACCCGAGTACTGCTTGCCTTCCACCAGATTGCTTTTGTCATGACGTCCATTTAGATTTCTTGCCGGATTGCTGGTCTTCAGCAATCTGCCGCTATGGCGAGTATCGTCCCCGCTACCCGTTTGAATGGCCACTCCATGGTTGGGAGACTGGAGCGGGTGCTTGTATGCTCGCCGCGCACCGCCGGTTGGGATCAGGCGGAGCGCGCGGGCCGCTGGCAGGAGCTCGGCTTCTTGCAACCGCCGGAGGCAGCCAAGGCGCAATCTCAGCATGATGCGCTGTGCACAGAACTCGTCGAAGCAGGCGCCGAGGTGTTGGAGTTGCTGCCTGCACCCGATCTCACACTGGACGCCGTGTATGTGCACGATGCGTCGCTTGCCACCGATTTCGGCCTCATCGTGATGCGACCAGCCAAGGTCAACCGCGTGCCCGAGGGTGCATGCCAGCGCTCCTTCTGCGAGGCCGCCGGAATCCCCACCTTGGCCAGCGTCGTTTCGCCGGGCACCTGCGAAGCCGGGGACATGCTCTGGCTGGACGCTCGCACTCTCCTGATCGGCCGGGGTTACCGCACCAATGCGGAAGGAATCCGGCAGATGCGGGACGTGCTTGCCGCCCACGAGGTGGAGGTGCTCGCCGCCCCGCTCCCGCACGGGCCGGGACCAGCGGCCTGCCTGCACCTTATGTCGCTCCTCAGCCTGCTGGATGAGCAGACGGCACTGGTCGATCTTCCCTGGTTGGCGGTGGAGACCGTGGAACTGCTTCAGGCGCGCGGCTACGGCTTCATCGAGATCGACTCCTCCGAGCGCCCCACGCTCGCCTGCAATGTGCTGTCTTTGGGAAACGGGCGTGTGCTGGCGATTGAAGAGAACCGCCGAACCAACCACAAGCTGCGAGCCGCCGGATTTGAAGTGCGTACCTTCTCCGGTTCCGAACTCTGCATCAACGGCTCGGGCGGCCCCACCTGCCTCACCCGACCCTTGCGGCGCGGCTAAGTGCGGACGGGCGGGGACCAGTCTTCCGAACTGTTAGAATGGGAAGCGCAATGGTCCTCCCGTTCGTCCGCGAACTCTTCGCGGGCGTGGAAAACCTGCCAGCCTTCCGGCGTGTAGCCTCCCACCTCAAAGAGGCCACGGGACGGATTGGCATCTCCGGACTGACGCCGACGGCCAAGACCCTGCTGCTGGCCCAGGTGCAAAAGGCTGCGGGAAAACCTCTAATCGTGCTGGTGGCCGACAATCGGGCCGCCGAGGAGTTCTTGCCCGTCCTTCGGGCATTCGCCGAACTCACCGGTTCCGCGTCTGCCGACTCCATCGTCACCCTGCCAACCCGTGACGTGCTGCCCTTTCAGAATTTGTCGCCCCACCCCGATATCCAGGAAGTACGCGCCACGGCGTTGTGGAGGATTGCCACCGGGGCAGCCTCGATGGTGATCGTGCCCATTGCTTCCAGTAACATCCGGCTCGCCTCCACCGAGTACTACACGGAGCTGGCCCATACCGTGCGTCGTGGCGAGTCCTTCGATACCCAGGTTCTCCTGGAACAATTGAACGTGGTCGGATACAGCGCGGCGGACGTGGTCGAGATGCCCGGCCAATATGCGCTGCGCGGGGGCATCCTCGACGTGTATTCGCCGGAAGCCGACCGCCCGGTGCGGATCGAGTTTTTTGGCGATGAAGTGGAGTCGATCCGCAAGTTCGAGCCGGCTTCGCAGCGCTCCTCGAGTCCGGCGGATGAGGCAGTGCTCCTACCGCTGACCGAGACGCCGGTTCGTGACGAACTCCTCGGCGCCATCCATGTTCGGCTCTCCGGCAAACGCATCACCGGATCGCAAGAAATTATGGAGCAGGCGGTGCGCTCCGGGGGGGTCACCGTCTTTCCTGGATGGGAATTTTATGCGCCGGTGGCCCGGGAGAGCCGCAGTCTGTTTGATCTATTGCCGAACGCGGCGATCCTCACCGACGAGCCCGACGGCCTGAAGCAGGAACTGGATCGTACCTGGGCCCGCATCGAGGAGGCCCACGAGCGTAGCGGGATCGGCAACCTGGTCAGGCCGGCCGACTTGTACTTTCCGCCGGAAGAATGGTGGGCCAGGATCCATGCGCTGCCCGGAGCCGACCTTGAACACCTGGGGATCACGCGTTCCGAACCCCGGGAGGCTGTGCAGCTGGCGTCGCAACCCACCCCGCGCTTTCACGGGTCCGTGCCCGCCATGCTCGAAGAAGTGCAGAAGCTGGTCGCGGCGGGGAAGAGCGTGGTTTTCGCCGCGCCCAACACCGGCGAGGTGGAACGGCTGGCCGACATCTTCAGCGAGTACAACGTTTCGTTCCGGCTGGGCAGCCGCACGCGCGGAGGCGAAAGCTACGCCGACGAAACCGCGTACTTCACGGGCGAGGTCGTGACCACCACGCTGGTGAAGGCGTATGTTCCCGACGGCACCGTCTTCCCGGATGCGAATTTAGCCATTTTCGGCGCGCGCGATCTGTTTGACGAATCGGAACTGGTCGCAACCCGTCCCCAGCGGCAAAAGTCGAAGGTTTCCGCCTTCCTCTCCGACTTTCGCGACCTGCAGGTTGGCGACTACGTGGTGCACGTCGAGCACGGGATTTCCCAGTACCAGGGCCTGAAGCTGCTCAACCGGGGCGATGGTCCAGCCGAGTTCATGCTGCTGGAGTTTGCCGAAGCTGCGCGGCTCTATGTTCCCCTAACCCGTCTCGATCTGATCCAGAAATATCGCTCTTCGGAGGGAGCCAGGCCGGCCCTGAGCCATCTCGGCACCGCCACCTGGGCCAAGACCAAGGCGCGTGTGCGCAAGGCGATGCAAGACATGGCGGACGAACTCCTCAAGCTCTATGCCGCCCGCCAGATGGCCCAGGGCCATGCGTTCCCGGGGGATACGGAATGGATGAAGGAGTTCGAAGACGCCTTCGAGTTCACCGAGACCGAAGACCAGGGGCAAGCCATCGCGGACGTGAAGACCGATATGGAATCCACCCGCCCCATGGACCGCCTGCTCTGCGGCGACGTGGGCTATGGCAAGACAGAAGTGGCCATGCGCGCGGCCTTCAAAGCGGTGGGCGACAACAAGCAGGTTGCCGTGCTCGCTCCCACCACCGTGCTGGTCTTCCAGCACTACGAAACCTTCAAGCAGCGCTTTGCCGCCTTCCCGGTGAACATCGAAATGATCAGCCGCTTCCGCACGCCGAAGCAGCAGAAGGAAATCCGGCAGCGGGTGGAAGCGGGCAAGGTGGACATTCTGATCGGGACGCACCGCCTGCTGTCCAAGGACATCAAGTTCTCCGACCTTGGCCTGCTCATTGTGGACGAGGAACAGCGTTTCGGTGTACGCCACAAGGAAAGGCTCAAACAGATGCGCCGGCAGATGGATGTGCTCACCATGTCGGCCACTCCCATCCCGCGCACCCTGCATATGTCATTGGCCGGGTTGCGCGACATGAGCGTGATCGAGACGCCGCCCAAGGATCGCATGGCCATCCAGACCGTCGTAGCCAGCTGGGATGAGCCGCTGATCCAATCGGCGATTGAGCAGGAACTCGAGCGCGGGGGCCAGGTCTACTTCGTTCACAACCGGGTGGAAAGCATCTGGGAGATTGCGGCCAAGCTCGAGGGGTTGGCTCCCCGAGCGAGGATTGTGGTTGGCCACGGCCAGATGGCGGAGGCGGAACTTGAAAAAGTGATGCTGAAGTTCATGCATCATGAGGCCGACATCCTGGTGGCCACCACCATCATCGAGAATGGCCTCGACATCCCTTTGTGCAACACCATCCTGATCAACCGCGCCGAGCGCCTGGGCCTGTCCGAACTGTACCAGTTGCGCGGGCGCGTGGGCCGCTCCGACCGGCGCGCTTACGCCTACTTGCTCCTCCCGGCGGAGATCGAATTGACCCCGATCGCCCGCCGGCGCCTGGCGGCTCTCAAGGAATTCTCCGACCTCGGCGCCGGCTTCAAGATTGCCGCCCTTGACCTGGAGTTGCGGGGGGCGGGAAACCTGCTGGGGGGAGAGCAGAGCGGCCACATCGAAGCCGTCGGCTTCGAGTTGTATACCCAGATGCTGGACCGGGCAGTGCGCGAGCTGAAAGGCGAACTACCGGAGGAGGAAGTTGCCACCCAGCTCAACCTCGGCCTCAGTCTGCGCATTCCCAGCGACTACATTTCGGAGGAGAACCAGCGCCTGCGGATGTACAAGCGCATCGCGGGTGTGGAGCGGGAGGCCCAACTGCACGACGTGCGCGCCGAGCTGACCGACCGCTACGGTGAGCCCCCGGATGCAGTCGGCAACCTTCTCGACTACGCGGAACTGAAATTGTTTGCGGTGCGGATTGGGGTGAACACGATCGAGCGCAAACGCGACCAGGTAAGCATCAAATTTCGCCAGACTGCGGCCGTAGATGCGGAACGCCTGGCACGCTTTGTTGCCTCCCAGCACGGGGCACAGTTCGCCCCGGACGGAACCCTGAAGTTCCCGCAGAAGGCGACTGCGGCCAGCGAGGTGCTCGCCTATTTGAAGGAGCTGCTGGTGGATCTCTCGGCGCAACCCGCGCATATCCGATCTGCCTAGGGGAGCCGGGGGCCAGGGTTTTGATACCCGTGGCAAAACTTTGATACTTCGCGTAACTTTGTTCCTCCTACGAGCGTGACCGCTTGTGGCGGCTCGGCCGTCAGCCTGCTCGCAGAATGGATCTCTTATGCCGATGAAGGTTCGCAAAGCGGTTTTCCCTGCCGCCGGATTGGGCACGCGTTTCCTGCCTGCGACCAAGGCGCAGCCCAAGGAGATGCTTCCCCTGGTAGACAAGCCCATCATCCAGTACGGGGTGGAAGAGGCGCTCGCCGCCGGCTGCGACCAGATCATCATCGTCACTGGCCGCGGCAAACAAGCCATCGAAGACCATTTCGACGTGAGCTACGAACTGGAAAAAATGCTGGAAGAGCGCAAGAAAACCGACCTGCTCAAGATCGTGCGCTCCATCTCCGACATGATCCATATCGCTTACGTGCGCCAGAAGGAAGCCCTGGGCCTGGGCCACGCCGTGCTGATGGCGCGGGAACTGGTGGGCAACGAGGCCTTTGCGGTGCTGCTCGCCGATGACGTGATCGATGCCGAGGAGCCCTGCCTCAAGCAGATGATGCGGGTTTTTGATGAGACCCAGTGTTCGGTGCTCGCGACCCAGATCGTGGAGGGACCCGGCATCTCGGCTTACGGCGTGCTGGATGTCAAGCCCGCGGGCGGCCGTTTCGGAGGCCGCCTGTTTGAGATTAACAACATGGTGGAGAAACCGAAGCCGGAGCAGGCTCCTTCCAAACTGGCGATCATCGGCCGCTACATCCTGACGCCGCGCCTGTTCGAGATTCTGGCCAGTACGCCGTACGGCACCGGCGGAGAACTCCAGCTCACCGATGGCCTGCGCGCGCTTCTGCGCGAACAAAGCATCTACGCGTATGTGTACGAGGGACGCCGCCACGATACGGGCGACAAGCTGGGCTTCCTGAAAGCGACGGTTGATTTCGCGCTCAAACGACCCGATCTGGGAGACAAGTTCCGGGAATATTTGAAGGAATTAAAACTGTAGCCGGCGCTCCCCTCGCCCGCCGCCGACTACCGGCCCGCCAAGTCCTTCAGTTTCTTCGATTTTTCCTCCACCCCGCGGGCCAGCTTCTGTTTATGTCCTCGGAGCTTGCCAGCCACCACGGGATCCGAAAGCCCAATCATCTGAGCCGCAAAGATTCCCGCGTTGGTTGCGCCGGGCTTGCCGATGGCCAGGGTAGCCACCGGGATGCCGGCCGGCATTTGCACCGTGGCCAACAAAGAATCCATGCCTTGCAGCGAGGTAGAGGGAATGGGCACACCGATCACGGGCAGCGTGGTGTGGGCCGCGATGACGCCGGCGAGGTGGGCCGCGCCACCGGCACCGGCTATGATGACCTGAATGCCCCGTTCAGCGGCCTTGCGCGCAAAGCCGGCCGTGCGCTCCGGCGACCGGTGCGCCGAAGTAACATCGATTTCGTAGGGAATCCCGAATTCTTCCAGGGCCTTGGCGGCCTCACGCATGATCTCGAGGTCGGAGTCGCTGCCCATGACGATGGAAACCAGAGGTTTTAGGCTCATGACGATGTGCTGTTCTGAAAACCGCAAATGTTGAAGTCGCCGGCTATTTTCTGAACGCCCGGGCGGCGATGTCCTTGCGATAGTAGGCGCCGTCAAAGCCGATTTTGGCAACCGCGGCATACGCCCGCTCCACTGCCTGCTTCAAGTCTGAAGCCCGGGCCGTCACCCCCAGGACTCGGCCACCCGAAGTGTAATATGCGCCGTCGTGCTGCGTCGTCCCGGCGTGGAAGACCTTCACGTCGGCCAGTTCTTCTGCCTGATCGAGGCCCAGGATTCTCCTCCCTGCCTCGAATGAGCCCGGATACCCGCCGGACGCCATCACTACGCAAACCGAAGCATCGCTCGACCAGCGGAAATCTCCTTCGCTGACGCGACCCTCGACGGAGGCCTCGATCGCTTCCAGCAGGTCGCTTTCCAGGAGCATCAGGATGGGCTGAGTCTCGGGATCGCCAAAGCGGCAGTTGAATTCCAAGACCATCGGGCCGCGCGCCGTCATCATAAGACCACAGTACAGGACACCCCGGTACTCCGCCCCTTCGGCTTTCATTCCCGCCACCACCGGCTGGGCGATGTGGTGAAGCAGCCAGTCGCGCATCTTGTCGTCGATGATCGTGGGCGTAGAATAAGCGCCCATGCCGCCGGTGTTCGGTCCGGTGTCCCCATCCCCAACCCGCTTGTGGTCCTGCGCCGCCACCAGCGGAGCGACGCGCTCGCCGTCGCTGAACACGAGAAAAGAAAGCTCGTCTCCCTGGAGACACTCTTCGAGCACCACGCGGGCGCCGGCTTCGCCCAGCATCTTGCCGCTGAGCATTTCCGCGGAAACCGAGGCCGCTTCCTCCTTGCTGCGCGCGATGACGACGCCTTTGCCCGCGGCCAGACCATCCGCCTTGACGACAATCGGGGTGTGAAACAGGGGAAGGACGGCACGCACTTCATCCACCGAGCCGCAGATGGTGTAGCGGGCCGTCGGGATGCGGTGGCGCTGCATGAACTGTTTGGCGAAGGTTTTGCTCGATTCCAGTTGCGCCGCCGCCCGCGTGGGCCCGAAGACGGGCCAGCCCAGGCGCTGGAATTCGTCCACAACCCCCAGAGTCAAAGGCAACTCCGGGCCGACGACGGTCAGATCAGGACGGATCTCCTGAGCCAGTGCCAGCAGCGAATCAAGGCTTTTGACATCGGCGGGGATGCACTCGGCTTCCTGGGCAATGCCGCCGTTCCCCGGGGCACAATAAACCTGGTGAACGCGGGGAGACTGGCCGAGCTTCCACACCAGCGCGTGCTCGCGTCCTCCGCTGCCGATGACAAGAACCTTCATAGTTTTGAGACACCCAAGGTTAGGAGCGAGGGTGAGCTGATGTCAAACACTTGGCATTGGGCTGAGGATCGACGGGCGATAGCCAGAAACCTGCAGCATCGGTCCATGCGTCCCGGCGGAGAAATCGGGGATTGCTCTTAACTGTGCTTAAGCGCACCGTATAATCAAGGGGAATGATTACCGTTTCCAAAGAGGATTACCTGAAGGCGATTCTCGAAGCCGAGAGTGAAGGCGAGACCGTCATCTCCGCGACCCTGGCCCACTGGCTAAAGGTGTCACCCCCGGCAGTTACGATGGCGCTACGCCGCCTCAAAAAAGACGGCTTTGTGCGCGTCGAGGCCGGTGGCAACGTCCGCTTGACCGCCGCCGGCCGCAGAATTGCCCGGCGTCTCACCCTTCGGCACCATCTCATCGAGCGCATGCTGGCGGAAGTCTTCGGGATGGAGTGGTACAAGGTGCACGATGAGGCAGAACGACTGGAACACGCCGTATCGCCCGACTTCGAGGCGAAATTGCGCGCCAAACTGGGCCGGGGCGGAGCCTGTCCTCACGGCAATCTGAGCGAACTGGAAAGCCCCGCCAGCCGGCGTCGCCGGGGTTTGCTCCTTCTGTCCGAAGCGGAGCCGGGAAAGAACTACATCGTCAGCGGAATTTATGAGCGTGATCGGCGACTGCTGGAGTTTCTGGAGGCGCGGAGCATTCGCCCGGGAGCTAGGCTCGACCTGCTGGCACGCAACTACGACCAGACGCTCTCGGTTCGCACCGCCGCCGGTGGCGTGACTTTAGGCCGGTTGGCGGCCGAGAAGGTCTGGTTGTCCCCGGCCCCCCGTGCGTGATTCCTGGCATTAACTATAGCTAATCCCAGACGTTGTATACTGCTTGACTGTGGGGATCCTCAAAAGCATACGCCCAGCGGTGGAGCGTGGCCGATGAACGGCGCGGATAAGAACCTCGATGCGCCGGCCCAGCTGCGCAATGCAGGACAGGGTGGCTTAGGCGTGCGCTCGGCCGGCCCCCAGTCCCTCGAAGGCGTTCACAGTTCCATCGAAGTGCCTCACCTCGACGCGAGCTTCTGGCAGCAGTGGCGAGCTTTCGTGGGACCGGCGATTCTGGTCAGCGTCGGCTACATGGATCCGGGAAACTGGGGAACCGACCTCCAGGGCGGCGCTCAGTTCAAGTACGGGCTGTTATGGGTGGTCGCCCTGTCCAGCCTCATGGCCATGGTCATGCAGGTGATCTCCGCCCGGCTGGGCGTAGTGACCGCTAAGGACCTCGCGCAATGTTGTCGCGACTGGTATCCGAGGTGGACCTGGTGGCCCAACTGGCTGGCCAGCGAGGTGGCGATTGGCGCCTGCGACCTAGCCGAGGTGCTGGGCAGCGCCGTGGCCCTCAATCTGCTGTTCCGCATCCCCCTGCTGTGGGCGGTCCTCATTACCGGGCTGGACGTGCTGCTGTTGCTGGCGCTCCAAGGTTTCGGGATGCGCGCCATCGAGGCGGTGGTAGTACTGCTGGTAGCAACCATTGTGGTCTGCTACTTCATTGAGATCTTCGTTCTGCCCCAGACCCAGCCCAGCTTTCTGGAAATGGGGCAGGCATTGCTGAGTCCCCGCTTCCGACAGGCCGGCATGCTGTATGTCGCCATCGGAATTATCGGCGCAACCGTCATGCCCCACAACCTCTACCTGCACTCCGCCCTGGTGCAGAGCCGCAAGCTACAGCAGGACACGGCATCCATCCGGCGTGCGATTCGCTTCAACACCCTGGACTCGATAGGAGCCCTGTCCGTCGCCTTTTGCGTGAACGCGGCCATCCTGGTGCTCGCCGCGATGGTGTTCTTCGGCAAGGAAAGCATAGTGGTGCCGGGAGGACACGTGATCCGGTTTTCTGCCGACAGCGATTGGATCCGAGTGGCCTATCTGACGCTGGCTCCGCTGTTGGGAACCGCGGCTGCGAGCACGCTGTTTGCCGTAGCTCTGCTGGCCAGCGGGCAAAGCAGCACAATCACAGGCACGCTCGCCGGCCAGGTCGTGCTGGAAGGCTTCATGCATTGGCGAATCCGACCCTGGCTACGGCGCCTTATCACCCGTACCCTGGCCATCCTGCCGGCCATTTTCATCATCGGGTTGCGTGGAGGCAGTAGTGTCACCGACCTGCTGACCCTGAGCCAGGTGGTGCTGGCGTTGCAGCTTCCTTTCGCCATGTTTCCCCTGCTGCACTTCACAAGTTCCCGTAAGCGGATGGGGAGGTGGAGAAACGGCTGGTTTCTGCTGGTTAGCGGCTGGGCCAGTGCTATGCTGATTACACTGATGGATATCTACGGCCTGCCCGAGTCACTCAAGGCTGCGTGGCAGGTCATCCACGGTGGATGAGGCGATAACGCTGGACGTCCGAAGACCATGTACGAGACCATTCTGGTGACGCTGGATGGGACTTCGACCGACCGCGCGATTGTCGACCACGTGAAACAACTCGCCCGGCTGGCGCGGAGTCATGTCGTGCTGCTGCACGTCGCGGATGGATGGGCCGCCAGAACCTATGGTCCGGACGCGGTCAGTCCCGAGATCGCCGAGGACACTGCTTACCTGCAAAAAGTCAGGGAGGAGCTTCAGGCTGAAGGCATTCCCACCGAAGCAGAACTGGCCTATGGCGACCCGGCGGACGAGATCGTCAAATGGGTGAAGCACAAGGGTTGTGACTTGGTGGCCATGAGCACCCATGGGCACCGTTTTCTGGCGGACGTCTTTCTCGGCACCACCGCCAGCCGGGTGCAGCACCGCATCAGCGTGCCCGTGCTGCTGCTTCGCGCCAGATGAACCGCCCGAAATCTCGCCGCGGCTCCTCGCTCGAATTGCCTGCTGCGGTTGCCCTGGCACGCTACGCAATCTGCCACCGAACGACTACACTAAAGGTGATATGAACAGTTTCCATAGTCGCTCTGCTCTCAAAGTTGCTGGCAAGGAATACGAGATCTACCGCATTGATGCGCTCGACAAGCAGGGTATTTCGACCCGTCACCTACCCTACTCGCTGCGCATTCTGCTGGAGAACCTGCTGCGCATGGAAGACGGGCGCAACGTAACCGGGGAAGAGGTGCGCGCCCTGGCCGCCTGGAGCGGCCATGCGCAGCCGAACCGAGAAATTGCCTTCGCTCCCAGCCGGGTCCTGCTGCAGGATTTTACCGGGGTTCCGGCGGTGGTCGACCTGGCGGCCATGCGCGACGCCATGAAGCGGCTGGGCGGCGATGCCAAGCTGATCAATCCGCTGCAGCCCGCTGAGTTGGTCATTGATCACTCGGTCCAGGTAGACGAGTTCGGATCTGCGCAGGCCTTTGGGCTGAACGCAGAACTGGAATTCCTGCGCAACAAGGAGCGCTACGCCTTTCTCCGCTGGGGCCAAAAGGCGTTTCACAACCTGGCGATCGTGCCTCCGGATACCGGAATCGTCCACCAGGTGAACCTGGAGTATCTGGCCCGTGTGATCTTCGTGCGGGAGGAGTCGGGCAAGCGGATGGCATACCCCGACACCCTGGTGGGCACGGACTCGCACACCACCATGATCAACGGGCTGGGCGTGCTGGGTTGGGGCGTCGGTGGAATCGAGGCGGAAGCGGCCATGCTGGGGCAGCCCGTGTCCATGCTGATCCCGGTGGTGGTGGGGGTGAAGCTTACCAACCGCCTTCGCGAGGGAGCGACCGCGACCGACCTGGTGCTCACGATCACCGAAATGCTGCGCCAGCATGGCGTGGTGGGCAAGTTTGTCGAGTATTTTGGCCCCGGGTTGCACAGCCTTCCGCTGGCCGACCGCGCGACGATCGCCAACATGGCGCCGGAATACGGCGCCACCTGCGGGATCTTTCCCATCGATAAGGAAACGCTCCGTTACCTGCGCTTGACGGGACGATCGGAGGAACAGATTGCCCTGGTCGAAGCTTATGCGCACGAGCAGGGGATGTTCCACGACGAGCAGACACCGCAAGCGGAATATTCCGAACTGCTGTCGCTGGACCTCGCGACGGTTGAGCCGAGTCTGGCTGGCCCGAAGCGACCGCAGGATCGCGTGTCGCTGTCGAGGGCGGCAGAATCTTTCCATACGTCGTTGCCTGCGCTCGTTAAACCCAAGGCCAAGACCTCGGTTGCGGTGGGGGCGGCCACCAGCCCGATGAATGAGGTCCGGTGGGAAAGTGAAGGTGGGAATCCGGTCGCCATCGGCGTGGAAGATCCGCGGGTGGAAGAGCACGTTCCCAGGGATGTGCGCAGCGCGCTCAAACATGGAAGTGTAGTGATCGCAGCCATTACGAGCTGTACCAACACCTCGAATCCGTCGGTGCTGATGGCCGCCGGGCTGCTGGCCAAGCGGGCTGTCGAACGCGGCCTCCAGACACCGCCCTGGGTGAAGACCTCGCTGGCCCCGGGTTCGAAGGTGGTCACCGACTATCTGGCCAAAGCCGGCCTGCTGCCGTATCTGGAGAAACTCAAGTTCAACCTCGTGGGCTATGGCTGTACCACCTGCATCGGCAACTCCGGACCACTGCCCGCTGAGGTCTCGCGGGCCATCGAGGAGAGGGACTTGGTGGTAGTTTCCGTGCTTTCCGGGAACCGCAATTTTGAGGGTCGGATCAATTCAGAGGTGCGCGCCAACTATCTGATGTCGCCGCCACTGGTGGTTGCCTTTGCGCTGGCCGGCCGGATCGATCTGGACATGAAGCGAGACCCCATTGGCCGGGGACGTGACGGCAAGCCGGTTCACCTGGCTGACATCTGGCCCACGGAGAGAGAAGTGGAAGAGGCGGTGCGCCAAGTTGCCTCGGACATGTTCCGGAAGAGTTACGCCGAGGTCTATGACGGAGATTCGCGCTGGCGTTCTCTGCCCGTGCCCGAGGGCGAAACCTATGCCTGGGATAAGGATTCGACCTACATTCGCAAGGCGCCTTTTTTCGACACGATGTCGCTGACGCCGCCGCCCGTGGAAGACGTGCAGGGAGCCAGGGTTCTGGCCGTGCTGGGCGACAGCGTAACCACCGACCACATCTCGCCGGCGGGCTCGATCAAGCCAGACAGCCCGGCGGGAAAGTATCTCATCGAGCGCGGCGTAAGAGCCGCGGATTTCAACTCCTACGGCTCTCGCCGCGGTAATCACGAAGTCATGCTGCGGGGAACGTTCGCCAACGTGCGTTTGCGCAACAAGATGGTCCCTGGCCTCGAAGGGGGATTCACCCGTCACCTGCCGGACGGCAAGGAGATGACGATCTTCGCGGCCTCGGAGAAGTACATCGCCGAGGGCGTGCCGCTGGTCATCGTGGCGGGCAAGGAGTACGGCTCCGGTTCGTCGCGCGATTGGGCGGCCAAGGGCCCGAGGCTGCTGGGCGTCAAGGCGGTAATTGCCGAGAGCTACGAGCGTATCCACCGGTCCAACCTGGTGGGGATGGGGATCCTGCCGCTCGAGTTCCTGCCTGGCGAGAGCGCGGAGTCGCTGCAGTTGACGGGGGAGGAAGTCTTCGGGATCCGCGGAATCCGGGGGGCGATGGAGAAGTTCACGCCGGGACAGAAACTTGAGGTGGGCGCGGTGGGCAACGGCAAGACCACCAAGTTCCGCCTCGTCGTCCGGGTCGATACCCCGCAGGAAGCCCTGTATTATGCGAATGGAGGCATCCTGCAGTTTGTGTTGCGGCAACTGCTCGCCAATAAGCCGCAGCCCGTGCACGCCTAGCGTGAGCTCCGGAAGGTGGGGTGCGAAGCTCTTCGGGGAGCGCTGTTATAATAAAAGTTTGCGCTCATGAGAACGAAGCGGCTAGTGCGTTCCACCACGGTTCTGGCCATCCGCCGTGACGGCAAGGTTGTGCTGGCCGGAGACGGCCAGGTCACGCTGGGGGAGTCGGTCATCAAGCACACGGCCAGGAAGATTCGCCGCCTATACCAGGACAAGATCCTGGCTGGCTTTGCGGGGTCGACGGCGGACGCTTTTTCCCTGTTCAGCCGGTTCGAGGCGAAGCTGGAGCAGTACCACGGCAACCTGGGCCGGGCCGCGGTCGAACTGGCCAAGGACTGGCGCACTGACAAGTTCCTGCGGCACCTAGAAGCGCTGCTGCTGGTCTGCGACAAGGACCAGACTTTCTTGCTGAGCGGGCAGGGAGACGTGATCGAGCCCGACGGCGGGATTGCCGCGATCGGCAGCGGCGGGCCCTACGCGCAGGCAGCAGCCCAGGCGCTGGCGATGCACAGCCAACTCTCGGCCCGGCAGATTGCCGAAGAAGCCATGAAGATCGCCGGCAAAATGTGCATCTATACAAATGACAACGTAACCATCGAGGAGCTTTAAGGGGACGGAGCGGCTTGTCAGAAGTCAGTCGCAACCGCCGGAAAATGATTTATGGCAATCTATCTACCGCCTGCTGCGGAAGAAGAACAGCTGACGCTCGACGACCTCACGCCACGTGAGATCGTCAGCGAACTTGACAAGTATGTCGTGGGCCAGAAGGAAGCGAAGCGGGCGGTGGCCATCGCCTTGCGCAATCGGATGCGCCGCCAGAAACTGACGCCTGACCTGGCGGAAGAGATCATCCCGAAAAACATCATCATGATCGGGCCTACGGGTGTGGGGAAGACCGAGATCGCCCGCCGCCTGGCCAAGCTCACCAATTCGCCGTTCCTGAAGGTTGAGGCCTCGAAGTTCACCGAGGTCGGTTATGTCGGCCGTGACGTGGAATCGATGATTCGTGACCTGGTGGAGATTGCCATCGACATGATCCGGGGGGAAAAGTTGGAGGATGTGGCGGACAAGGCCGAACTGAACGCGGAGGAACGGCTCCTGGATCTGCTCCTGCCACCGGCCGTGCCCCGGGCGACGGACGCGACCAGCGGCGGAGTGGTTCTCGACGGGTCAAGCATGTCGCTGGCGGATTCGCAGTCGCGAACCCGAGAGAAGTTACGCCAGCAGTTGCGTGAGGGCAAGCTGGACGAGCGCATGGTAGAAATTGACGTCCGGGAGCGCAACTTTCCCTCCTTCGAAATCATCTCCAACCAGGGCGTGGAGGAGATGGACGTCAACATCAAGGACATGTTGCCCAACATCTTCGGCCAGCGTACCAAGAAGCGGAAGATGAAGGTCAACGAAGCCTTCGAATACCTGATCCAGGAAGAGGAACAGCGGCTGATCGACATGGACCAGGTAACCCGCGTCGCCATTGATCGGGTCGAGAACTCGGGCATCATCTTCCTGGATGAGATCGACAAAATTGCAGGGCGCGAGAGTGGACACGGCCCTGACGTGTCCCGCGAGGGCGTGCAGCGGGACATTCTGCCCATCGTGGAAGGAACCACCGTCAACAGCCGCTACGGGATGGTACGCACCGACCATGTCCTATTTATTGCTGCCGGTGCGTTTCACGTATCCAAGCCCAGTGACCTGATCCCGGAGCTCCAGGGGCGTTTCCCCATCCGCGTGGAGCTGCAATCTCTCACCATGGAGGATTTCATCCGTATCCTGACCGAGCCGAAGTCATCGCTGGTCAAGCAATATACGGCGCTGCTTGAGACCGAAGGCGTAATGCTCGAATTTACCCCGGATGCGCTGGAGGAGGTGGCCAAGTTCGCTTTCCGGGTGAATGAGGGCACCGAGAACATCGGCGCGCGCCGGCTGCACACAATCATGGAGCGGGTGCTCGATGAGATCAGCTTCGAGGCCCCGGAGAGAAAGAACCAGCAGATTACGGTGGACGCTACCTACGTCGGCAAGATGCTCGCGGACATCGTGAAAGACCAGGATCTGTCGCGCTATATCCTGTAGCCGGTCGCTGCTGGCTATCGCCCGCGAAGGGTCCCTCCCACCTAAGCCTCGGCGGCGAGCTGCGAACTGGTGCGGACTGCCCTGCCTTGCGCCCCACCCCCCGGCCCGCTTACACTTCTTGCTCTTCCAGGAATCACAGCTCCGAAGTCGCGAAAGCACTCATGCCGGCCATTGATCGCTCACGCCTCAAAGCACTGATGGAGCGCGAGCAGAATCGCTTCGTCGCGGAGAGACCCAAGTCCAAAGCACTCTTCGATCGCGCCCGCGAATCGCTGCTGGGTGGCGTGCCCATGAATTGGATGGCCAAATGGGCAGGAGCTTTTCCGCCCTACGTACGGGAGGCACAGGGAGCGGAGATCTTCGATGTGGACGGTCACCGCTACGTCGATTTCTGCCTGGGTGATACCGCTGCGATGACCGGGCATTCCCCGTCCGCCACGATCTCCGCCGTCGAGCAGCAGGTGCGGCGCGGCATCACTCTCATGCTGCCGAGCGAGGACGCGATTGCTGTGGGCGAAGAGCTCAAGAGCCGCTTTGGACTCCGCTACTGGCAGTTTGCCGTGACGGCGACCGACGCCAACCGGTTCTCCATACGTCTAGCGCGCCACATCACGGGGAGACCGAAGATCCTGGTCTTCAATTGGTGCTACCACGGCACGGTCGACGAGACTTTTATCACCCTTTCCGATGGCATGGCCAAAGCTCGGCCGGGCAACATCGGGCCGCCGGTAGATCCTGCGGTAACCACGAGCATTGTCGAATTCAACGATGCTGAGGCCCTGGAGAGGGCACTCCGGCGGGAAGACGTGGCTTGCGTGCTGGCTGAGCCCGCCCTGACCAATGTGGGCATCGTTCTGCCCGCGGCCGGCTTCCACCAGGAACTGCGGGAGATCACCCGGCGCTACGGGACGCTGCTCATCATCGATGAAACCCACACCATCTGCGCCGGGCCCGGGGGGGTCACGCGCGCCGAGAACCTGGAACCCGATTTTCTGACCTTGGGCAAACCCATTGCCGGCGGCTTGCCCGGCGCGGCCTACGGTTTCACCGAGGAGGTGGCACAGTGCATTGTCGCGCAGCAGAATCTGGAAGACTGCGACACCGGCGGCATCGGCGGAACCCTTGCCGGCAATGCGCTCTCCTTGGCGGCGATGCGCGCCACCCTGCAGAAAGTCCTCAGCAAGGAAGCGTTTTATCGGATGATCCCTCTGGCGGAACGCTGGACTGAGGGAGTGGCGCAGGCCATCACGGATTTTGGCCTGCCCTGGACGGTGACCCGGCTGGGCTGCCGGGCGGAGTATCTCTTTGCCACGCAACCGCCCAAGAATGGCAGCCAGGCCCATGACGCTATGGACTTCGAACTGGAACGGTTCATGCATCTCTACGCCATGAATCGTGGCATCCTGCTGACCCCATTTCACAACATGGCGCTGATGTCGCCTGCCACCTCGAAGGAGGATGTGGACCAGCACACCAAGATCTTCCGCGAAGCTGCTAAGGAGTTGGTCGCCTAGAAAACAGGCTGGTGACCACGGGCGGGAGACAGCCTGCCCGCGGCCGTCATGGTAGGCTCTAACTCGGCCTGATGAGACCGGTACGCTGCGAACGTCTGGTAACGCTTGTGGCAGCAGGACTTCTTGTGGGATGCGCGTCGATAGGAGCCCCCGTCCCCCCGTCGCTCGAACTGCCTAAACCTCCCGCCGACTTGCGCGCCGTGCGCCAAGGCGACAAAGTCTATCTATCCTGGGGGGAGCCTGCGTTGACCACAGACCGCCAGAACGTGCGTCGGCGAGGTCCCACTCTGATCTGCCGCAGCCTGGAAGCCGCCATGAGCCAGTGCGGTGCGGCCGTGGGCCAGGTGCAAGCGCAGCAGGCAATGCCGGCGGAGCATAGAAAACAGGCCCTCAGTTATGTGGACACGCTGCCCCGGGACCTCCAGCAACAAAATCCGGACAGATTGATTACCTACGCCGTAGAAGCCCTTAATGACAGTGGCCGGGGCGCGGGATTGTCCAACCAGGTGCAGGTGCCGCTGGCCCCGACGCTACCGCCGCCGCGCCAGTTTGCCGCCCGGATGACGGCCCGCGGAGTGCTCCTCTCCTGGCAGTGTCCTCGCACCAATACCGGGGATCGCTTCGACTACCGGCTGCGAATCTTCCGACGGCTCAAGGACAAGCCTGAACCGGGCCAGATTGCCGAACTCAGCTACTCGGAGTGCGCGCGGGGTCCGCAACCAGCTGCGGCGCAGGAGAACTACGCGCCGGAGTTTTACGATCAGACGTTCGAATGGGAGAAGACCTACGACTACGCTGCTGCGGTCTTGACCGTGGTCACGAAGGACGACCAGCCTGTCCTGGTGGAAGGAGACCCAACACCGGAGGTCGAAGTATTCACCCGGGACATTTATCCTCCGAGCGTGCCTGGGGGTCTCGAGGCCGTCTTCTCCGGTCCGGGCCAGCTCCCTTCCATCGATCTGTTGTGGGCTCCCGACACCGACGCTGATCTCGCCGGATACAACGTTTACCGGCGGGAAGATGGAGAACAGCTCACAAAGATCAATGCGGAGTTGGTGAAGACCCCGGCCTTCCGGGACAGCAAAGTCACCTCCGGGAAGACATATTTCTACGCGGTGTCGGCGGTGGATCTGCGCGGCAATGAAAGCGCCAAGTCGGCGGAAGCGAGTGAGCGCGTGCCGTGAGGCCTCCACCGCAGAAACTAGCTCGGATTGCGGTGTCAAATCAGGCTATCCTTCCAGAAAAAATCTTCCCTTCTTTCCAGGCTCGGCGTACTCTGCGCTTTCACCCCTATGAGATATTGCCGCTTCCAACGAAATGGTGACGCCCAATATGGGCTGATCGAAACCGTCGCGGGCCGCGATGAGATTACTCGCCATTTGCTGACGGCGCCCGAAGACGTCAGCGATATAGAAGACTTACCGACCCGCCGGATGGATCATCTCGCGCTGTCGGAGGCCGCCTTGCTGGCGCCCGTACGTCCGTCCAAGATTGTCTGCGTTGGACGTAACTATCGGGAACATGCCGCTGAGCTCGGCCACGAGGTCCCCGGCGAGCCCCTGCTGTTTTTCAAGCCGCCATCGTCAGTGATTGGCCAGGGAACCGCCATCGTCCGCCCCCGCCTGTCCACAAGGACAGACTACGAGGGCGAACTGGGCGCGGTGATCCGAAAGCCTTGCTTTAAACTGAAAGAGGCCGAGGATGTCCGCCCCTTCATTCTGGGTTACACCTGCGTCAACGATTTCACCGCCCGCGATCTGCAAAATAAAGACGGGCAGTGGACGCGAGCCAAGGGCTTCGACACGTTTTGTCCCGTGGGTCCGCTGGTGACGGACGAAATCGATCCTTGGGCGGGCCTGGTGGTGCAGACGCACGTCAATGGTCAAGCGCGGCAGAATGGCAATACGCGCGACTTCATCTTCCCCCTGGACATTGTTATCCGTTACATCTCCCAAGTAATGACTCTGGTGCCCGGCGATTTGATCTCCACCGGCACTCCACAAGGTGTGGGGCCGGTAGTCGCCGGCGATGTCATCGAGGTGAGCGTCGAGGGCATCGGCCCGCTACGGAATCCGGTTGTCGACGAATAGCGTGGGTTTACGGGGTTCGGCTCTCCGCAGAGTGCAAAAATCGCTACCCTTTGGTAATCATTCCGCCTCTTTCGCGTTTTCGTTTTCCAGCTTATCCTGATCACCGGGAAATCTCCCTGGGTTGCTTTCCTGCTGTTGGCCATGAATTTCCTTCGTCTCTACAGTGTGATTGTCTGTGGCGTAATCGCTGCCGTGGGCGCCTATTTTCTGCTGCGGCGAAAACCCAAGAGCGCGGAAGAAACGGAGCGAAGGCGTCGCGAATTCATCGACAAGGTGGGCCGCATTACGGACGGCACGGTCATGGACGTCCAGGAACTCGCGTTTGATGGCCAGCGTTCGGCCACCATGCTCATCTACCGGTACGACGTGGCCGGTGTCTCCTATGAGGCCTCGCAGGACGTGACCTACCTGCGCCAGTGGGTCAATCTGCACTCTTGCCGTCTGGGTCTGCCCACCTCAGTCAAGTACGATCCCCAGAACCCTGGCAACTCGATGGTAGTGTCGGAGAGCTGGATGGGGTTGAGGCAATAGGCGTCGGCCGTTCGTCGATGGCGGAGGTCAATATTGTGGCTTGCGTTCTCCCAGGGTCCACTCCGCCGTGGGCTGGGGACAGCAAGCGCGGCCAGACTGAGATGGGAAGGCTTTCGGTAACGGCCAACAATCGGCAGCCGACTGCTTCTCTAGCTTCCAGCCGCAAAACCGCCGATATGAGCCACGGTGATGCGGAGGTACTTGTAAGGATTGACGGGCGTGTCGTTAATGCGCACTTCGTAGTGCAGATGCGGTCCGGTGCTGCGGCCGCTAAGTCCAACGTAGCCGATCACATCGCCACGGTGAACCTGCTGTCCCGGAGTTACCGCGAAGCTGGAAAGATGACCATAGCGGGTGGCGATGCCGTGGCTGTGGTCCACGACGATGGCGCGTCCATAGCCGCCTAGCTGATCAGCGAAGGCAACCACACCGTCGGCGGGAGCAATTACCGGTTGCCCGTAGCCAGCGGCGATGTCGACTCCGGTGTGGAATGCGCCCTCCCCGTTGAACGGATCAATTCGCTCTCCGAACGAGCCCGTTACCTGCCCTTCCACCGGCCACAGGTTGGGGGTGGCGTTGGCACGCACCCAATCCGCGGTTGTCACGTTGCGGGTCAGACCCAGAGACAGACCCGTGCTGGTGGCGCCGGTCAGGGCTGAGGTCCGCAGGGCGTAGAGCTGATCCAGCGAAGAGCTCACTTGATTATTCTGGACTTGTTCTTCGGAAGCGGTCACCAGGGCCGGATCCGACTTCAGGCCGTACAAAGCCGAAACCTCGCTGGCCAGCGACCCGAGTGAGGCCAGCTGGACATCGCGCTCCCTGGCGACCTGCTCGAGGTGCGAATAGCGGGTTCTCAGATCATCTTTCTCGGCCCGCAGTTCGTTATAGCGAGACACCTTGAAGAGCATGCGCGCATAGGAACTCGCGATCCCAGTCAAACTGAGGAACCCGATGGCAGCACCCACGGCAAAGACGTAGAGGTAATGTACGGGGATGGGGATTTTGCGTAACTGGCCCTGGTCGTCGCGGGCTACGAAAAGTATGTAGTAGCGCTTACGCAATATCCCTCCTTCCAAAATGAGCTCGGGACCGAACCATGCCCGGGCGGCTCTGCGGTTACAGGAGCCCGGTGCTGCATCCCAGTTCCAAAGCTACGCCTCCCCTGCGGATTGGCTGATGCGTGCTTACTACCTACCGGAACCGGGTGAGGCCGCTACTGCTGTGCTTGCAATCCCTACCTAATACAGCACTTAAGCCGGCCTCAGGTCTGAATCTGAAAACTGCTAGGACACGGTAACAAACTAGGTTCCCCCTGTCAATCGCGTCCCGGGGCGCATTTCATTACCAAGGGATGGGTGACGAGGAATGTACTTCAGAGAGGTTACCAGCTTGGGGCGAGGCGTCAGCGCCCGAAGCCAAGCGCAGGAAATAAGGACCGACCAGGCTTTTCTCGGGTGTGAAAGGCTCGATATAGTGTTTTCCGCCGTGCCCCTCACCGAAAAAGCGCTCATTTCCCGCATCCGCCGGCGTGCCCGGGTGGGGAGTGGGGTAGTGGCAGGTATCGGGGATGACTGCGGAGTTTTGGCCATATCCCCGCGCCATCAGTTGCTGGTGACGACCGATTTCACACTCGAGGGGGTGCATTTTCGACGGGAATGGTACCCTCCAGCGGTCGTCGGGCGCCGCTGTTTGACCCGGGGCCTGAGCGACATAGCCGCCATGGGAGGCGATCCGCTCGCTGCCTTCCTTTCCCTGGCGTTCCCACGCAGCCTGCCCCAAACCTGGGTGGACGGCTTTCTTCAGGGTCTGCTGCGACTAGCGGGCGAGTTCAGGGTCACGCTTGCCGGCGGAGACACGGCTGAGTCTCCTGACGGGGTGTTGGCTGACATCATGGTGGTGGGATCCGTCCCGGTGGGCGAGGCGATTTTACGGTCCGGCGCCAGGCCCGGTGATCAAATCTACGTGACTGGGCAACTCGGAGGTTCGTCAGCTGCACTGGAGGAACTCTCCGCGCGACGCAGAATTCGTCCACTCGACTACCCGCAGCTTTTCCGCCCCGTACCCCGCGTCGTCGTGGGCCGCCTTCTCCGCCAAAAAGAGCTGGCGTCGGCCATGATTGACTTGAGCGACGGCCTCTCCACTGATCTCGCCCACATCTGCGCGGCATCAGGGGTGGGAGCCAGGATCCTGGCGGCTTCGATCCCCAGGGCCGTGGTGGGGAGAGCCAGCATCCGAGTGGACTTGCGCAAGTCCCTGCACGGGGGGGAGGACTACGAACTGCTCTTTACCGCACCGCGGGCAAAACGCGTCCCCTTGCGAATCGCGGGCGTTCCGGTCAGTCCGATCGGGCAGGTAACTCGAGATCAACGCGTTCTTCTGATTGACGAGAAAGGAGTCGAGACGCGGCTTGATCCCCAGGGCTGGCAGCACTTCGGAGACTCAAGCCCGGCTCGGTAGGTCACCTCCCGACGTACCTCTTCTGACTCTAGTATCTGCTGTATGAGGGGACTAGAGTATCGGTATGCCGCACGTCCCTCGCGTTTGGCCCCTCTTTGCGGTGCTGGCTTGTCCCGCAGTTAGCATCGCTGCCCAGCAACCTGCGGTTCCTCCAGCCCCGATGCAACCACCGGCCGCTCAGGCTGCGCGTCCGGAATCCACGCCCACGGTGGACAACGAATTCATTCAAAAGCAATTCGGGGAGGAATTCACGCTGGTTCCGATGTCGGCGCCGTTTGTCCGCGACATTGACGGCGACGGCGTTGACGATCTGGTGATCGTCGCACGCAGTAAGAAGCCCATGATTGACGCAGCCGAGCACAGCTATAAGGTGGTTGACCCGTACTACAGCTTCTACGGCTACGGCGATCCCAAGCTGACGAGCACTTTCGGCGCTGAGGATCCGATGGAGAAAAACCTGGTGGTTCTGGTGATCCATGGCGCCGGACCCGAGGCCTGGCGTTCCGAGACCCCGAAGTCCAAGTTCGTGATCATCAATCTGCCCTTCAAGAGGATCGCAGTCCGACGGCTGCAGAAAGGCAAGAAAATGGTGAACGCCATTTTTGCGATGGAGGCGGACGCCAGCGCCGGGGACTCAGCCGTCTTCTGGGATGGAAAGACCTACAAGTACGAACCCATCGGCACCGGCGGCGACTAGTCTTTCCCCTCCCCGCTGGCGCGTCACAGCTTCCGTACTATCGTCTCCCGCCGACATCGGAGCCCACCCGTGGCGCCGTCTGCTCTCCCATATAATCTGTGAGTTATGAACCTCGAGCAGAAACTGGAAGAGCTGAAGAAACGGGATCACCTTGCCGAAGCAGGCGGCGGAACCCAGCGCCAGGAAAAGCAGCACAAAGAAGGCAAGATGTCGGCGCGCGAGCGCATTGAGTTTCTGCTCGACGAGGGTACGTTCGAGGAAACCGACAAGCTGGTCACGCATCGCTGCAACGATTTTGGGATGGCCGAACAGAAGTACTACGGGGACGGCTTCATCACTGGTTATGGGCGCATCGAGGGGCGCCTGGTGTTTCTCTTTGCGCAGGACTTCACGGTGTTTGGCGGGTCGCTGTCGGAGGCGAACGCGGGCAAGATCGTCAAGATCATGGACCTGGCCGCCAAGATGGGCGCGCCCGTGATCGGGCTGAACGATTCCGGAGGAGCCCGCATCCAGGAAGGCGTAATGTCGCTGGCGGGCTATGCCGATATCTTCCTGCGCAACACCCTCTATAGCGGCGTCATCCCCCAGATCTCGGCCATCATGGGACCGTGCGCGGGCGGGGCGGTTTACTCTCCCGCAATCACCGACTTCGTCTTTATGGTCAACAAGACCTCCTACATGTTCATCACCGGCCCGGATGTGATCAAGACAGTGACGCACGAGGAAGTCACCAAGGATCAGCTGGGAGGAGCCTCCACCCACAACGAAGTCTCCGGCGTGGCGCACTTTATGGCACAGGACGATGCAGAGTGCCTGTCCATGGTACGGGAGTTGCTCAGCTTTCTTCCGTCGAACAATCTGGAGGATCCGCCCTGCCGCTCCTCGACGGATCCGGTCGATCGCGGGAATCCGGAACTCGACAAGATGGTCCCGGCCGAGTCGAACCGCCCCTACGACATCAAGAACGTGATCCACTCCGTGATCGATGACGGCTATTTCTTCGAAGTCCAGGAACATTACGCGAAGAACATGGTGGTGGGCTTTGCCCGGCTGAATGGGCGCCCGGTGGGAATCGTGGCGAACCAGCCTGCGGTGCTGGCCGGCACCCTCGACATCAACGCCTCCATCAAAGGCGCTCGCTTCGTCCGCTTCTGTGACTGTTTCAACCTCGCGCTGGTGACATTCGAAGACGTTCCCGGGTTCCTTCCCGGCACCAACCAGGAGTACGGTGGGATCATCAAGCACGGCGCCAAGCTCCTGTTCGCCTTTGCCGAGGCAACCGTACCCAAGGTCACGCTGATCACCCGCAAGGCCTATGGCGGTGCCTACTGCGTCATGGCCTCGAAACACATCCGCACCGACGTGAACTACGCCTGGCCAACCGCCGAAATCGCGGTGATGGGCCCGGAAGGCGCGGTGGACATCGTGTATAAGCGGGAACTGGAAAAAGCCACCAACCGCGAAGAAATGCGCGCCCAGAAAATCGAAGAATTTCGCGACCGCTTTGCGAGTCCCTACGTGGCCGCCGAGCGCGGCTTCGTGGACGCCGTCATCCAGCCGCACGAAACCCGCAAGAGACTGATCCAGGCCCTGGAGATGCTGGAAACCAAACGCGACAAGAACCCTCCCAAGAAACACGGGAATATACCGCTGTAATCGCAAAACTGCCCGATCGCGGCCGACGTCACCCTTCGCTACACTCTTCTACTCGAGAGTAGAATGCGGCGTTCCCAGGAGGTCCCCGTGAGGCACTTTGCGCTCTTGCTGGTAGTCGCCATCACCACGGCTATGTTCGCTCAGGATCCCGCCACCTGGCTCGCAGATCTTCCGCAGGCCAAGAACTACGTGCAAAAAAGGGTTTCCAGCTATGACCGCAGTGGCGGGAATGCCGATTTTCGTCAGATCGCGTCCGCCGCGACCTTAACGCTTCTCGACGAGTCCGGGCCCGGGCTGATCAGTCACATCTGGATTACCGTGGCCAGCGCCGACCCGCTGCACCTGAAGGCTCTGGTTCTGCGAATGTACTGGGACGGTGAACTCAGTCCGAGCGTGGAGACACCGTTGGGGGATTTCTTTGGCTTGGGCCTGGGCGACTATGTTCGCTATCAATCGATTCCTCTGAGCGTCGCCTCCGACAAAGCGTTGAACTGCTTCTTCCCTATGCCTTTCCAGAAGCACGCCAGGATCACGGTGACCAACGAGGGATCGGCTACGGTCGATGCTTTCTACTTCAACATTGACTTCCGCGCCTATTCTGCCCCCCTTCCCGAAGACGAACTGTACTTCCACGCACAGTATCGGCAGGCGACTCCGGCTGCGGGATGGGCGGACCGCTGGAAGTCGAACGCCGACCCGCTGGTGAACGACAAGAAGAATCCTCGGGGTGAAGGGAACTACACCTGGATGGAGGCCAAGGGCCGCGGGCACTTTGTCGGTGTGACGATGTCGATCCTCCAAAACCAGGACGATTGGTGGGGGGAAGGCGATGACATGTTTTTTGTGGACGGCGAGACCACTCCGTCGATCAACGGAACCGGATCGGAGGATTACATTCTCGGGGCATGGGCCTTTGGCGACCATCCCTTTGCGTACTCACTTTATGGCGCCCCGGTGAAGGGTGAAGAGAAGGCCGGCAGCCGGACTTCGGTGTACCGCTTCCACCTCGATTCCCCGATCCCGTTCACCAAATCCCTGAGAGCGACCATCGAACATGGCCATGCCAACCATCGCTCCGACAATTTCTTCTCGGTGGCTTATTGGTATCAGGCGGAACCGCACGCGGAGTTTCCGCACCTGCCGTCTCTCGAAGAGCGCATCCCCAGGCTGCATGCAGTCGGCGGGCCGGGAAACGCGCGGAACTGAGGAAAGAAAAAAGCGGGAATCAGAGCCCAAAATTAAGAGTCCCGAGGTGATGTTGATCTCATTCCTCTCGGCCAGTAGCTCGCTTTAGACCCTTGCTGACCTGCTCTCGCCGCTTCCTTGCGGGTCGCAACGCGCGATCATCGCTCGGGCTCCGGGCTCACCGCCAACCGGACAAACCAG
>DASPST010000079.1:0-90994 GCA_035623795.1 Terriglobales bacterium | reverse complement strand
CGATCCAGGGTAGTCGGGATACCCAGCTTTCTTATCCCGCCATCCGGCTTGGGGATTTCTACCCGCTTTACCGGCTGGGGTTTGTAGGTTCCGCTCCGGAGCTGTTCCCGGATTTCGGGCCAGTGCTGCGTCAGGTAGTCCGGAAGTTTCTCGACCGTCATTCCGTCGATTCCCGGGCTGCCCTTGTTTGCCTTGACGCGTGCCAATGCCTGCTTACAGTTCTCTCGCTCGCAGATCTCCTCCATGAGCTGTTCTGTACTAGCCGGACTTTCGGTCCTGTGCTTCGCCAACGGCGATTCGGTCCCTCGCCGCGAATCCTCCGGAGCTTCACTCCTTCCTGATTCGGGAAAGGCCAGCAACGGCTGGAGCTGGTTCTTCTGCCGCTTGCCGTCGTTGAGTCGCACCGCTTACTCGTCGCTCTCTTTATCCTCCTTGCGGAGGACCGTTCGGGCCTTCGATCGTCGTTTCCGGCTCGGCCTATCGGTTGCTCCGCCTTTCGGCTTGGGAGTGCCTCACTAGCTTGGCCGACGGCACGACCTACTTTGCCCTCTGCTGACTTCCGCCGCAGGGTCAGGATGAATTGCTTCATCCTCAGTCACGTTTCCGTGACCTGTGGCGGATCTCCCGAGGTAAGATCAACCGCCTTCCTCGCACAACCGCCGGATTTACCACCAGTGCCCTTGATGGATATGGGCTTTGCTATCAACTGCTAGCTCGCCCGGCACCGTAGGCCTCATATCCGGTTTTTGTTCATCGGCTTGCGAGTTTGGTCCGCGCTTCCTTCAGACCCGACCTTGCGGCCGCGCCCTTGCGCTTCTCTAACCGTTTACCTCCATCAGGTTCGGTAAGGGACTTTCACCCTCGAGCTGTTGATCATGCTCGGCACACCAAAAAAGGGAGGCCCTTACGGGCCTCCCTTGGAGTTTGTCGGTGTCGAGCAAACAACTAGAAGACGAATTTCACAACCAGACCCATCGTCCTCGCGCTGCTGGCAAAGGTGAGTTTGGGATCGTTGAAGTTTGCTTTGTCCGGAGTAGTAAAGTTCCGGTACGTGGAAGTCGTGCAGCACGAGCTGTACGAGTACACGTCATTCACCCCAAGCCCGAAGCCAGGATTGACCCCCGGAATGTACTGCGGATGGTTGAACAGGTTCCCGAACTGCGCCCCCAGCCGGAAATACATTCTTTCTGTCAGGTGCAGGTCCTTGTAGGTACCGAGATCAAAGTTGTTGGTGTGATAGGTCGCCAGCGTGTTCCGGCCCATGTTGGAAATTGATCCCAGGCCGGTACGAATGAACTCGGGACACTGTGCCGCTGACGAGCACGGTACGGTGCCAGCCGGGTCTTGAGTCGCCACGTAGGCTACAACTTGTCCCGCGTTGGGTCCACTAACGGCGCTCAATGGCATTACATTGCCGCCCTGCCCTTTGAAGCCCACCGGATTGACGATGCCGCGATCGCCCGCGGAATCGCCGTTGAGGTTCGCGTCGCGGGCGGCCTGCACCGTGGCGA
Source organism: Terriglobales bacterium (assembly GCA_035623795.1). GTDB lineage: Bacteria > Acidobacteriota > Terriglobia > Terriglobales > Acidobacteriaceae > DASPST01. The sequence continues at coordinate 89,483 of DASPST010000079.1, read as the reverse complement.
ACTCTGGTGACTCATAGGTGTAAATCGGGCTAAATACCCAGTTGCCCACAATGTTCTTCATGAACCAGTTGCCATTCTTGAAGAACGGCAAGTTGTAGACGGCTGCGACCGTGAGCCGCTGCGTGCGCGAAAGGGCAGACGTGGCCTTTTCCGGCGTGAAGGCAAAGAAATCCTGCTGGCGGCGTGGAGTCAGATCCGTGCTGTGAAAGTCCGCGGTGCTGTTGTCGATGGTGTGACTCCAGGTGTAAGCACCGTCCAGGGTCAAACCGTTGCTGAATCGGCGCGTGACATGGGCCTGCAATCCGTTGTAGGTGGACCATCCGGAGGGGATGAAACCGGTGAGCACGCTTTGGTTGAACCCGATGCCTGGCCCATCGACGTTGTTCAGATTGTCAGGAATGATGTTGAGTTGTTCCAGGGCGTTCAGATTGCTGTTGGTCAGCGCATTCAGGGCGGCCTGCGTCGGCATCGAGAAAAAGGTCGGCAGTGCGGTCTGCGGGGTAATCACGGATTGGAAGTTCAGAATGTTCTGCACATCCAGGTGGTTGCCGCGTGTACCGACGTAGTTTACGTCCGCCGTGTAGTTCTTCCCGAAGGATCGCTGCACGCCGAGGTTCCAGTTAATCGAGTAGGGATACTTGACATTGGGCGGTATCCAAGAAGACGTGGACGCCATCGCATCCGCCCGGTCCAGTACCGTGATGCCGCTGCCCCCGCCTTTCAAACCACCGTTCGCCAGGAAGTCGGCCGCTGGTGGCAAGTTGGTGTTGACATTGTTCGTGGATCCTACCTGCGGCGGTACGGCAAGAATGCCGATGTTATCGTACAGGGTATCGTACGCCATGCCGAACCCGGCCCGGATGGACATATTTCCCTTGGATCCGGGTGAATAAGCGATTCCCACGCGCGGCGCAAACTGATCCCTGGGCGCGTGGGGTGCAGAGAATATGAGGGGCTGGTTCACCTGCGGAATGATTACATTCGGCGAATTGGACACCTCGTTCAAAGACTGCCGCTGTTCGCCCAGGGGAATTGATGTCCACTCGTAGCGCACTCCCAGATTGAGGGTGAGATTGGGCTTGAGTTTCCAGGAATCGTTGACGTACCAATAGACCGCATTCTGGTTCCCATAGTAGGTGGTGCTCCCGGTGCTGCGCTGGCCGATGATGTCCGGGGTAAAGTCTTCCAGGTAAAGCTGGGTCGAGTTGTATTCGTAATCCCCGCGCGAGCGCTGGGTGAAGTTCTGCGGTGAAATGTACCACCGGTACTCAGCGCCAAATTTCAGGGTGTGCTTGCCCACGGTCCAGCTGGCGTTGTCCACGAAACCATAGAAATTCTGAATCGTGTACTGCGGGGCGTTGGGGTCCGGTCCGATGTTAAGACCAGCCGAGCCCAAATCAGCCAGCACGATGTTAGGGAATGCATCCAGGCCCGGGTATTTCTGTGGCCCGACCGCGTAGGTCTGATCGAAGCGATTGAACCCGAAGCGAAATTCGTTCAACAGGGTGGGAGAGAACGTATGGTACTCGCTCACCGTGAAGAGGCGATATTTGATGGGCAGACTCACGAAGAAAACCGGCAGTTGCGCAGCGATGTCCGGTCCGGTTTGATTATTCAAAACATAGCGCCCCCGGATCTGGTCTTTCGCCGACAAGTTGAAATCCACGCTCTGCACGAAGTTTGTGTAGTTTTCATATGCCGGCGGCGTGATCGTCACCGCACCGAGTTCGACCGAACCTGCCGGGCAAATCCCGTTGGCCGGAGCTTTGAAGCCGGCACCGAAAGGAACGCCATTACTGGTGCCGTTGAACGTGGCACAAGCACTTCCCGTAGCGGCAACTGGCACGTATTGCTTGAAGATTCCAAAATTGGTCGCATTGAGATTAGGGTCCGCTCCGATTGCCGCCAGACCCGCCGCCGTAGGCGTGGATGCGCCTCCCGAGGATGCCGCCGTCAGCCCCGTAGGCTGGTACTCAAAGTTGCTGAAGAAAAACAACTTGTCCTTGATGATCGGTCCGCCGAAAGTGCCGCCGAAGCGGTTGCTGTCAAAGCGTGGGTTCGACGTTAACCCCTGGTTCACGTACGTCTGGTCCACGGCATTCAGGTTGCGGTTCCTGAAATACTCGTACGCCGAACCGTGAAAGGAGTTCGTCCCGCTCTTGACGGTGGTGTTGAATTGGCCGCCCGACGAGTGACCGAATTCGGAGTTGAACTGGTTGGAGATCAACGAGAACTCATCCACCGCGTCGTTGGGAATCGTGATAAGGGACCCGGTAACCGTCTTGTTATTGTTGTCCACACCTTCCACGGTGAAGTTGTTGTCCCGGGGACGCTGACCGCCGACCGAAGGTCCCACGCCGAGACCCATGGCATTCGCATTCGACACGCCCGGTGCCAGCATCGACAAATTCAAAACACCGGCGCCTTGGCCATTGCTGGTAATGGGCAAGTCCTGCGCGAATCGGGAATCGAAGTTGGATTGCAGCTGGGCGGTCGTCGTATCAACCGGCGGTGCCACGCCGGACACCTCGATCGTCGTGGTGCTGCTGCCCAGTTCCAGTTTCACGTTGGCGGTGTTCGATTTGTTGAGGTCGACCGGAATGCCGGACAGGGTCGAAGTTTTGAAATTAGCCGCCGTAACCGTCAGGGTGTAGGTGCCGACCGGCAACTCGGTGAAAAGATACGAGCCGTAGGCCTGGGTCTTGGTGCTGGCCTTGAAGCCGGTGGCGATATTGGTCACTTCCACCGTCGCCGCGTTCACAGCCGCCCCGGTGGGATCGGTGACCGATCCTGTCAAGCTGCCGCTAATCGCCTGCCCGAAGGCACCTGGCACCAGGCTAAGGGCCGCCAACACCGCAACCGCGAGTACGAGCAGCTTGGAGCTTGTATTGGCCTGAATCATAATTCTCTCTCCTGCAAATCTTGATATCCCCAGACTTTTCGGGGGCGTCCTTCCGGGGAATTAGCCATTAGAAAAATGGCGACACGAATACAAAACACGCCGCGTACACGAGCGCAACTGTTGTGCCAAAACAGATCGCTGTTAAGTCATCTGTTTATAAACAGTTAAGTCTTGTCTGGCAGGGGGGAGCTCCCGAAATTTGAAGATTTGCAGGTCAAATTCTATGATTTACTGTATGAACCGTTCGAACGAATGACCTGTGTTCAACGACTGCGAGAGTTTCTGGCCGCACTATGAGCATGGAATCGCTCTGTTCAACCGCGCTGATTTCTTCGCCGCCCACGAGGAGCTCGAGCAGGTCTGGCGTGCTGCTCCGCCCGCCGAGCGCAGGTTCCTGCAGGGGCTGATCCAAGTCGCGGTGGCGCTGCACCACCACTCCACCGGCAACCTCGCAGGATGCCGCTCAGTGCTCGGCCGGGCCTGCCGCAATCTCGCCGCCTATCCCAGCAAACACGGCGGTCTGGACCTCGCCGCCCTGCTTGCCGCCCTCGCCCACTGGCGCCTGGCTCTGGATGAAAACCGTACACCACCCCCACCACCTGTCCTATCGCTTCATAAGCAGGAGGGGTCTGCGCCGGGTTGAGGCTCCGGGCTTTGGGCTTCAGCGGGTTGCGAATTAGCTCATCAGGCCATGCCATCAAGCTCAAAGCCATTAGTTCTCAGCCTTCAGCTGATTTGGCTGCTCAGGGCAGAGTTCTCCGAGTGCACAAGTGCTGGCCGAGCCTTGAACGGTGCAGCTTCAAGCCTGGAAGCTTGACGCCGAAGCCTGCGACCTGCCTGCTAAGATTGGCATTGACGTGACCCAGCCCTGGACCTCAAAGACCGCGCGTAGGCTCGACGCGGTCGCGTTGCTCGACCTGAGCCGCCAGTACGCCGCCATCCGCGAGGAGATTCTGGCCGCGGTGGAGCGCGTGTGTGCCTCGGGGCAGTTCATTCTGGGCGAAGAAGCGGCGGCCCTGGAGCACGAGTTCTCGGTCTACACCGGCGCCGCCGGCAGCGTGGGATGCGCCTCAGGCACCGAGGCGCTCTGGCTCGCGCTGGCCGCCGCCGGAGTCCGGCCCGGCTCCAGCGTGATCACCACCGCCTTCAGCTTTTTCGCCTCCGCGTCGGCGATCGTACGCGCCGGGGCAAGGCCTTTATTCGTGGACGTCGATCCGCGCACCTTGAACCTCGATCCTGCGCAGGTTGAGGCCCAACTGCGCGCCGGTAAGCCAAACAACTTGCGGGCGTTGCTTCCCGTGCATCTCTATGGGCAATGCGCCGACATGGATGCTCTCAACCGCCTCAGTGACGCCTTCCACGTGCCCCTGATCGAAGATGCGGCTCAGGCGGTTGGCGCCGCCTGGCGGGGTCGCCGCGCTGGCTCACTGGGGCTGGCGGCAGCATTCAGCTTCTATCCCACCAAGAACTTGAGCGCGATGGGCGACGCCGGCCTGGTGACCACGAACAGCCCCGAGCTGGCCGAACGCATGCGCAGCCTGCGCAACCACGGCAGCCGGCGCCGCTACCTGCACCAAGACATGGGTTGGAACAGCCGGCTGGACGCCATCCAGGCGGCGATTCTGCGCGTGAAGCTACCCCACCTCGAAGACTGGAACCGCTGCCGCCGCGAGCGCGCCGCCAACTACGACCGCCTGTTTACCCAGGCTGGTCTCCTTTCCCCGGGCGACGACGCTCCGGTCCGCATCCTCTCCGTTGCCCCGCACGCCCATCACGTCTTCCACCAGTACGTGATTCGCGCCCGGCGGCGCGACGCGCTTCGCGGTTTCCTGAACGAACGCAAAATCGGCGCCGAGATCTATTACCCCATCCCGCTACATCTGCAGCCCGTGTTCGCATGGCTGGGCTACCGCGAAGGCGATCTGCCCGAATCCGAGCGCGCCGCGCGCGAAGTGCTTGCCCTGCCCATATTTCCAGAACTCACCGACGAGGAACAGCAATGGGTGGTGGAGAGCGTGGCAGAATTCTATAGCTAAGCAAAGGTCCCGGGGTAGTCGTGCGCCCACTAACGGCTGGCGGCCGTCTCCAGGCACCTCTCTATAAATTCGACCGCGTCCTTCTTCATCTTTACATGCGACACGCTGTCGATGTACACCATGTGTCCCGCGTCGTACGTCGCATAGGAAATGTTCTTGCGGTAGGCGGGGTCCAGGTTCAGGTGATCCATGGTGTAGTCGGCCGCGGCAAAGGGAGTCGCCAGATCGTAATGGCCTTCCATCACCAGGATCTTGAGATACGGGTTTTTTACCATCGCCGCCCGCAGCGACGGCGCGGTATTGGGAAAGCCTTTCTCCGCATCTCCCCACTCCCACTTATGAAAGGCCTCCTCGTTCCAGGCAAAGACCTTGTATGGCGTATCCGCCTGGTAGCCCAGCTCGCTGCGTACGTAGTGGTTAAAGACCGCCGTATAGGGCGGGAGGATCGCCGAAGCTGTCGGGTCGTAGAAGCGGGTGTCCAGCAGCCCTTCCGGATCAGGCCCGGTAAAGCGGCCGTCCAGCCGGCCCACCCGCAACTTCTGGTCAAGCAGCAGGTTGTGGGTGAACTGGCCGACGTCAACGCGTAGGTTAGCGTCGTCGATCAGCTGCTTGCTCAGGCCGGTGTAACGCGCGTACTGGTCGATGATCTTCTGCCGCTCCTCGGGCGTGAGCCCGTCGCCCTTAGCCAGGGCCAGCGCGTAGTCGCTCTCCGCCCAGCGCCGGGCCTCCTCGCGGGTCCGCTTCATGTCCTCGATCAGGTCGGGCGCCAGCCGCTTGTGATAAGCCGCGATCGAGGCGAAGCTCGGCACCAGCAGGATGTAAGGCTCGTCGTTGTTTTTCGCCCACTCCAGGGTCTGGAAATCTACCGCCATCGAAAGCAGCACGATGCCGTTGAAAGCGATGCCCCGCTCGGCGAGGTACCCGGAGAGGCCGGCGGCCCGGGTGGTTCCGTAGCTCTCGCCAAACAGGAACAGCGGCGACGGCCAGCGCTCGTGGCGGGTGAGGTAGAGCCGGACGAACTCCCCGAAGGCCTCGACGTCGCCTTTCACGCCCAGAAATTTCCTGGCCATCTCGGCGTTGGCTGCCCGGCTGAAGCCGGTGTCAATGGCATCGACAAACACCAGGTCGGTGCGGTCCAGCAGCGTGTTGGGGTTGTCCTCCATCCGGTAAGGAGCGGCGGGCATGAATCCGTTGGGCTGGAGCACGACATGCTTCGGCCCCAGCGCCCCCATGTGCAGCCACACCGTGGCCGAACCCGGCCCGCCGTTGAAGGCGAAGGTCAACGGGCGCTTCGCAGCCTCCTGCCCGTCGAGCGTGTAGGCTACGAAAAACATCTCGGCCTCAATGTTGCCGTCGTCCCTTTTGATGGGCAAACGCCCCGCCGTTGCCGTATACTTCAGCACCTTGCCGTCGAGCGTTACTTGGTGATGCGTGACCACCGGCGCGACCTCGGTCATGTCATAGTGTTCTTCCCCCTCCTTGCCGCCGGCGGCGGGTTTCGCGGACTCGGGTCTGGCCTCGGGCGCTGCCGGGGCGGGTGGGTTCGGAGCTGTGGTTTGCGGAGCGGGCGCCGCTTCGGTTTTGCTTTTCTTGGATTTCGACATATCAGAAGTCGGGGTGGAACTCGACTGCGCGGCGAAGGAACCCGAGCAGAGAACGAGCGGGAAGATCAGCGGAACGGACAAGAGGCGCATGACTTCTCCGATAGACCGATCGTTGTGTCGCATTACGAGGAAATGCAGTGCGGCATTATAGACGCGGCAGGGGAACCAGGCATGCAGCCGGAAACAGTGGCTGGCTGTCCGTCCGTGGTGGTCAGCACGGCAACTGGCAACAGGCATGCCGCCTTCGTATTCACGGATCGGTACACGGCTGCCAGGCAGCGTGCGATTTCATGCCAGGGCCTTCGCCGGCCGAAACTCGTGGTAGTTTGCTGAAGTCGGATGGCTCTTAATCAGGTCATCCGGTGTCGAACTCTGCGGTCTGAGCTCCAAGTCTTGGCGTGACGGGCACCCGCCACCGTAAGACCTGAGATCTGGAGTCCGAAGTTCGTCTCACATGAATGTTTACTTCGCAGTTGCCGGCGCACTGCTGATTTTATTGGCTCTCGTCCATTCCTTCCTGGGCGAACGCGCCTTGCTGCAGCGACTCTTCCGCCGGACAGGCCTTCCCAAGCTGTTTGGTGACGAGTTTTACACCCGGCGCATTCTGCGCTTTACCTGGCATCTGACTTCGATTGTCTGGATCGGCGCCGGAACGGCGTTCCTGCTGATCGCTGTGCGCAAGCCTGACAGAACGGCCAATGCAGTGGCTGATATCTTCGCGGTAGTGTTCCTGCTGAGCGGCATGTTCTCGGTAGTGGAAGTGCACGGCCGCCACCCGTCCTGGGCAGTCTTCCTGCTGGTAGCCCTGCTTTTGTGGATAGGCGCGCGGTGACGATCGAGCCAGCGGGGAATAGGGTCAGCGCTGACCCGATCCCTCCTACCTGTCGCCCACCCCTCCCTACCGCCTTTTCTTCTTCTTTTTCCCTGCCGACGGGGTCGCGACCTCGCCCGGCGCCAGCACACGCCGTACGATGGGCGTGATGAGCTTGTACTTGCGCTCAACTACGGTGCCGGCGTCGTCTCTTACGCGCAGCAGGAATACCGGCAGATCGCCTTCCCTGTCGAAGCTCTCTTGGGTCAGGGTGACCGGCAGGACACCGTTAAGACCATGCTCCCGGTAAGCGGTCTCGTAACGGTGCTTCTTCAGGTTCCAGGTGAACACCCTCACCTGGTCGAAGTCGTAAGGCAGCCCATCCTTGGCCTCGGTGAGCACCGCCAGGTATTGTGGCACCTGCTTGTCGCCGTCCTTCACCTGGTCGAGCGTGAAGAAAGCGACAAAGCGCTGGCCCTCGGCGTACTGCGCGATTTCGAGCGGCACATCGACATCCAGCATGCGGGCAAGCAGCCAACCCACGTGGCCTTCGGCGTCCCGTGCCAGCCACCAGTCCTCCAGCAAGGGCCCGGTGGGTTTGGTGTCCTTGCGCGGAGTCGCGCTGGCGGGCGCGGCGACGTTCGGTCTTTCGGCGGTGCCCCGCTCGAGCAGGGAAATTTTCGTGCCCTGCGGCAGCTGGTAGAGATGTTCGCTATCGCGCCCCGGTTCGATGTGAAGATTGGTCTCGTTGCGGGTGATGCCTGGGGCCTGTACCGTGTCGGACTGGTGGGCAAGGGCGAGTTTCTGGAAGCCATCGTAGACCTGCTGGCCGACCAAATAGCGCTGCTCGATCCAGCCTTCAGCACCGGTAGTTGTACGCACTTTGACGAACCGCCGCTCGCGGTCGAGGACCTCGACCCGGTCCCCGTTCTTCACCTCACCGGTTCGGCTGTACACCGCGGCTACACGATCTCGCAGAGAGGCCTGGTTGGCCGAAACATACATCGCTTCCCGCGACCGGCCTTTGCCTCGCCCACAACCGGCCGCGCCCATAAGCCCCACCAGCATCAGGGCGGACAGGAGCCTCACCCAACGCGCTTGCCTCGAGATTTTCACCGGAGTTCTATTCACTATAACGTGCTACTGAGAGAGTGGGCGGTGATGGGCTGGGTCAGACGCGCACGAAAGGACGTGGTCCCGGGGAGCAGCTCCCAAGGCCACCGACCCAGCATCAGAGCAGAGATCACGACCTCGAGCTTGCACCCACCGTTTCAGGTTGCTCGCTGCGAGCTCCGGGCTCAAGACTCGTAGCTGGCTCCCTCCGCACTCCCGACCTCGCGATCTGAAACCTGAAAGCTGCGACCTTAGGCTATTTAATATCTTAGAGATAATACATAGCGGCTCTGATTCCATGGCAGCGTCAGCAAGGTTTCGGGATTGCGCCAGATATACGCCTTGGTTCCGGGCGGCCATCTATGCGCTTGCTGAGTCCACTGGCAGGGATTCTATGCGATAGCTCAAACCAGGTTTTCCCGTTGGGAAAATGGGCTCACCCGAGTTTCCAGTAACTTATCTAAAAGACAACTTATCGGCAGTTATGGAAGCAGCCCGTAGGTGAATGAACCGTGGCATAGGTCGCAAATTAAGTCTGAGGCCTTTCACCAGAGTAGATTGCAATCGGACCGGATCGCCGCAAGGGGCATGCTATGCGGCTGATGCGATGACGGCGACTTTCGATGCACCCCGTTGGGACGGAGATGCGATAGCTGTAAAACGGGTGCCATCGTTCAAGCAACACTTCGCGAAGCGCGCTTCTCCCCTGCCAGCAGCTCGCTTGATCGGAGTTTCCTTACTGCGTCAAACCGACCTTGACTGAGTTGGAGGTGACGGTTCCCCCGCCGGAAGCGGGCGCGGACGCGGTCACGCTCAAGGTCACCGGCAGTGTCTCGGATGGAGTGAGGGTTCCGATCTGGAAAGCCTGACCGGTGCAAGTCCCCGTGGTCTTAGTGATCCCGCCCACCGTCTGGTTGTTGGGATCCGTAAACGTCCAGGTGGCAGTCGCGCTGATGTCCTGCGACCCCGCGCTCGTCGAAGCTATGGCTTGCAGGCAGAAGGGCGTCCCGCTGCTTACCGACACGCTCTGCGTGGCCGGGCTTACGGTGATCGAAGTGATGTTGCTGAAAACCTGGAAGGTGGTCGATCCAACGACGGCCTGATCGGATGCCTGGAGCGTCACCGTCGAAGGACTGGGTGAGGTACCGGTGAGCAGGCCGCCCGCCGTGATGGTCGCATAGCCGGGAGGATTCATGGTCCAGGCGACGCTGGAATTGATGTTCTTCTGCGAACCATCATCGAAGGTCCCAAAGGCGGTCATCTGCTGCCCGCTCCCGCCCACCACCAAGGTGGGCGTGGGAGGCGCAACCACGATAGAAACCAGGACTGGGTCCACGAAAAACCCGTTACAACCCAAGGCCAAAGCCAGCAGAAAAAGTGCAGTAAATGACAGAACCAGTTGGAGTTTCCACGTCACCATGACTTCACAGCCTCGCGAAACGGTCCCTTCTCGGAGAGGAGAGTCAGCTAGCTTGATTGTAGCAGAGGTCGCCAGCCATCGAGCAGCAATGGTCGACTCTGCCACACCGTCTGGCGCTCGCGCAGCCTAGCGGCCAAGCGCGATTTGCCGCCGATGGCCGCTATAATCGTTCCCCACTCTCATGACAGAACGCAGCGTTCGCAATTCCTTGCGCCCCTGGTTGTTCTTTCTGTTGGCCCTGGGGACCTGGGCGCAAGGCCCCCCAGCTCCAGCCACCTCAGGGGCCGCCGGGCAACCCTCCGCTTCCGGCCCGTTGGCGCGGCCCACTCCGGCACGGTCCGGAGTCTGCGTGGCGTGTATCCGGGCGCACATGGACTTCCTGGCCTCTGACGCGCTGCGGGGACGGGGCAGCGGGACCCACGACGAACTGGTGGCGGCAACCTACGTGGCTTCTGCACTGGAGCAGTACGACATTGCTCCGGCGGGAGACAACGGCAGTTATATCCAGCGGGCGGTCACCGTCCGACCGGTCCTGACTGCGCCTCCGACCATGCACTTCATGACGCCCGGGGATGGCATCCCGGCGCAGACCATCGTCTGGACGCATGGCAAGGAAATGCTGGTCGAGCAAATATCGGACACTGAATTTCGAGGACGCCTGAAGCGGATCATCCTTGGACCTGAGCCGGCCTTGAGAGAGGAGGGGCGGGCGCTAGGCGCGGCGCAGGAACCAGAAGCACGGGAACATGAGGGTCAACAGCTCGCGCCCGGGAGCGGGCAAGAGCCTAGCAAAGACGCGGTCGTGCTCATCAACGGAGGCGGCGCCGAGCGGATTCGCGACACGGCGATCGGCGCCCTCGCTGCCGGAGCGCTGGCGGTTCTGCTGCCCGCGTCGGCCGAGACGCTCCGGGACTGGCACGAAAAGGGGAGCGAACTGCCCAGGCTTCCCGCCCGGCTCCAGGGGGAATCGGAGACGGGGCTGGGATCCAGTTTCAACGTGTTTGCGCTCAGCCAGCAGGCCCTGATCGACCTGCGGGGTATTCCCGACGGCACTTACATCTACCTCGAGACGAAGACGGGAGCGCCGGAGATGGGCTCGACGTGGAATGCCGTGGGCAAGATTACCGGGGGCGACCCCGAGCTGCGCAAAAGTTCGATCCTGCTTTCGGCGCACCTCGATCACCTCGGCGTGGGCGAACCGGTGAAAGGCGACAGCATCTACAACGGGGCCGACGACGACGCCTCGGGAACCACGGCCGTGCTGGAACTGGCGCGCGTGCTCGGTTCCGGACCGAAACCACGGCACACGGTGATCTTCGCGCTATTCGGCAGCGAAGAAGCGGGCGGGCTGGGCTCGCTTTGGTTTCTCGCACATTCGCCGGTCCCGCTCGCGGAGATCGCCGCCAACCTGGAGTTCGAGATGATCGGCCGGCGCGACCCGAAGTACCCTGGTGACACGCTTTGGCTCACCGGGTGGGATCGGACGAACCTGGGCCCGGCGCTGGCGGCGCACGGCGCCAGGCTCGCGGCCGACGCGCGGCCGGACCAGCATTTTTTCATGCGTTCCGACAACTATCTGCTCGCGAAAAAAGGCGTGGTGGCACAGACGATTTCGAGTTTCGGGTTGCACGCCGATTATCACAAGCCGAGCGACGACCTGGCCCACATCGACTTCACGCACATGACCGCGGCCATCCGTTCGCTGATCCCTCCGGTCGAGTGGCTGGTGAACGCGGCGTTCCAGCCGGAGTGGAGGCCAGGCGGAAAGCCGTAGGCAGTCATTCCGGTCTCGACTCTTTTAGGAAACTCTGATCGAGTGTGGCGCGGCGCCCTCAGCCGCGAAAAGCCAGCGGCGGCCACAGCGTTGCCACCGGAGCCGTAGGGAAAGGTAGGGAAGATGAAGTCAACCCGACGGGCAGGCCGATGAAGCGGGAGAGACGTGCGCGCGAGCTGTGCGCACACGGGGTTCAGCCTTCCCCGATTTTCCTTCGCGCCCTTGGGCCTGCACACACCGTGGGGGGGGCACGAGGTGTCCAGCCCGGATGGTTCCTGAAGACGTCTACTGCAGTTTCTTCATGGCCTGGTCGATGCGAGCCAGGGTCGTGTCACTGCCCAAGACGGCTAACGTCTCAAACAGCGGCGGGGCGTTCTTGCGGCCACAGACGGCGACGCGGATGGGCTGAAACATCTGTCCGGCCTTGAGGCCCAACTCCTGGGCTGCGGAGCGGAGGGCGTGATCGAGGGCGTCGTGAGTAAAATCCGTGGCGGCGAGGACGGCACGGGCTTTCTCCAGAACCTTGAACGCCATGGCAGCGTCGCCCTTTTGCGGGATGAGCTCCGCCGGATCGTAGGGGGGGAGCTGGTCAACGAAGAAGAAGTCGGCGGCGGTCAAGACGTCGCACAGAAACTTGATGCGCTCGCGGATCAAGGGCGTGATGCGCAGCATCCGGGCCGGATCGACGCGGTAGCCTGCGCCCTCGACCACCGAAAGCAGGCGAGCGCTGAGGTCTTCTATAGACAAGGCGCGGATGTATTCGGCGTTGAGCCAGACGGCCTTGGGGTCGAAGGTTTCTTCCGGGTAGACGGTTTTTTCCAGTCCCGCGGTCGCTTTGGCCTCGAGTGCCGCCGTCGTTTCAGTGAAGTTCACGACAGCGTTGGCGCGGTTGATGCCTTCGAGGGAGAAGGCGTCGATCAGCTCCTCGCGGCTCATGCGTTCGCGGTTGTCCTTGGGGGACCAGCCTAACAGGCACAGGAAATTGATAAAGGCCTCGGGCAGGAAGCCGGCGTCGCGATAGGTGGTAACGCTGACGACGGGGCCGTGGCGGCGCTTGGAGAGTTTCGTGCCGTCGGGCGCGACCAGCAGCGGCAGGTGCGCGAACCGGGGCGGGGTGAAGCCGGTTGCCTGAAAGATCAAGATATGTTTGAAGGTGTTGGTGAGATGGTCCTGACCGCGAATGACGTGGGTGATGCTGAGATCGGCGTCGTCGGCGCAGGAGGCCAGGTGGTAAGTAGGCATCCCGTCGGAGCGGAGCAGGGCAAAGTCCTCGACGGCATCGGCCTGCTTGCGCTGGTCCCCGTAGACCGCATCGAGGAAGCGAACCTCCTCTCCAGTTCCGCGGGGAACGCGAAAGCGCAGGGCAAACGGTTCTCCCGCTGCGGCGCGCCGGTCGCTTTCCGATCGAGACAGTTCGCGCATGCCGGGATTGAAGAGCCAGGTTCCCTGGGTGCCGGACTTTTCGGCTTCCGGGCCGTGGGTGGGGGTGAAGTCGCGGTAGGCGAGGCCACGCTCGAAGATGGTCTGGGCAGTCTTTTGGTGAAGCGCTAGGCGCTCCGACTGCTTGTACTCCTCGTCCCAGCCCAGGTCGAGCCAGTTGAGTCCGTCGAAGATGGAGGCGACGGACGCATCGCTGTTGCGTTCCACGTCGGTGTCGTCGAGGCGCAGGATCATGGTGCCGTTGTTTCGGCGGGCGTAGAGCCAGTTGAAAATAAAGGTGCGGGCGCTGCCCACGTGGAGGAAGCCGGTTGGGGAGGGAGCAAAACGCACGCGGGGACCGGATAAGTCGCGTGCTTTGAAAGGAGTAGAAGAGGCAAGCATGGGGAGATGGTCCGTCTGGATGGTACGGGCAGGAGAAATCGAGCGTCAAGCGTGGCGGAACCAGACCGCCTGGGTTCGACCGACCGAGAAATCCGGCATTGGGAGAACCGTTCCACTTCGGCAGGCTGCCGGACTGGCGCTGGGAAAAAGCGCTGTCAGAGATTCGCGCGGTTGCCGGCGAGTTTCCCACACCCCTGTACTTCAAACGTATTGTTTTGGGGTTGCGGCTGTGAAACGATTGTGCCACTGCAACTCTCAGTGAGGATCGTGGTCTTGCGGAAAGATCGAGTGCTGATTCTGGCGCCATGAACAGCATCGCCACCAGCGTGGTCATCATTCCCGGGGTGGTCGCCCTCCTGCTGTTTCTCGTCTTCACTTATCTGTACGAGCAAAGCCGGCAGGCATACTTTCGCGCCTGGCAGTTGGGCTGGGCGGCGTACTCGCTGCACTTTGCCATGGACGCTTGGAACTCCTACCACCCGCCCTCGGCGCTGGTGTACCTCGCGGGATCGATGCTGGTCGTGGTGATGGCCTTGTGCATTTTTGTTTCGACCCGGCTGATGCGGGAGCGTTTCCGCTTGCGCTGGTACGACCTGGCGCTGGGCATGGCCGGGGTCGGGCTGGCGCTTTGGAACCTGTCGGCCTGGAAGGCGGGCGGGCCCTACCGGGTGGAAGCGGCGCAGCCCCATAACCGGCTCGAGATCGGGGTAGGTCTCATCCTCTTGTACTGCTCGTTCCATTTCTATCGCTACGCGCACCGGCGTAATTCGGTGGCGTTCCGGATGCTCGCGCTTTCGCTGGCGCTGTGGGCGGCGCTGATGGCCTTGGGACAGCTACGTGGGCCGTTCGTCGACCTCTTCGGGAATGCGGGCCATATGCTGGGGCCTCTGCCCCAGATGCTGCTGGGCATCGCAATGGTGATGGTGCTGTTCGAGAACGAGCGCAACGCGGTGCAGGAGAACGCGCTGGCATTTTCCACCCTGGGGGTAGACCCGCGCCGGCTGCTCACGGCGGAGGACCTGGTGCCGAGCATGACCTCGGTGCTCGACCGCCTGGTCAGCCCCCTGCCCACCGAGCGCGCCGTTATCTGCATTGCCCCGAGCTGGCGCAGCGTGTTGCCTTCGGTGCAGCGAGGATTTTCCGCGGAGTTCCTGGAAAGCCTGGAAACGAGCGGCGCCGGGGAGTACAGCTGCGAACTGGCCTACCGCCGGGGCGGATTCTTCTCCTTCCGCGATGTGCCGCAGATGACGGAGCCCTTGCCGGCGTTTCCGGGGGCGCGCTTCCAGGATTTCCAGCAGGTGCTGGCGGAGGCCAACATCCGTCACCTTACGGCGGTGAGCCTGCAGACGCGTGAGCACAATTTCGGGGTCATCCTGTTTCCCCAGGCCGAGCGGCGGCTGTTCGGGGCGTCCAACCTGCGGCTGCTGATCGGGCTGGCGCTGCAGATCGGGTTGACGCTGGAGAACTACGTGGTCATGCACGACGCGCAACGGCGGACCAAGGAGTACGAACTGCTGACCGAAATCGGGCAGGCGATCAGCTCGCGGCTCGACCAGGAGGAGGTACTGCGTACCATCCAGAAGGAGCTGGGGCAGATCTTCGACACGCGGGATTTCTACATCGCCTTTCAGGAAGGCGACGAAATCCGCTTTGAGCTCGAGGTGGAGAAGAACAAGGTGGAGCCCAAGCGCAGCCGCCGGGCCATCAACGGGTTGACCGAGTACATCATCCGTACCGGGCAGCCGCTGCTGATCCGCGCAGACCTGGAAAAAGAGCGCGCGCGCCTGGGCCTGGAGAGGGCAGGAGCGGGCAAACCGGCCAAGTGCTTCTGCGCAGCGCCCATCTTGCTCGGGGGCAAACCTGCCGGCGTGATGGCGGCCATGAGTACCGAGCGGGAGTACCTGTTCGAGCAGCGCGACCTGGAGGTGATGAAGACGGCTGCGGGACAGGTCTCCGTGGCGGTGGAGAATGCCCGCTTGTTTGCCGAGGAGCAGCGGCGGTCACGGCAGCTGAGTTTCCTGAACAACATCTCCAAGACGGCGATCTCCAGCGAGGACTCTGAGCAGATGCTGGCCGACATCGTGGCCGAAATCCAGAAAAACTTCCGTTTCGACCACATCGGCATCGGGATTCTGGATTACGTGACCAAGGAGATCGAGATTCGTGCCGAGGCGGGAACCACCGCGCACGGCAAGGGCAAGCGGGTGGCCCTGGGCGTGGGGATCCTGGGCCGGGTGGCGCGCACCGGCGAGCGGGCAGTGGTGCCGAGTGCCGCCGAAGGGCAGCTGTTGCCGGAATCGCGCTCGGTACTATGCATCCCGATTGCCTACGGTGAGTCGCTGCTGGGAGTGCTGAACGTCGAGAGCCAGGAGGAGAAGGCGTTCTCGCCCCAGGATCTGCTGATCATGAACACCCTGGCCGACCTGCTGGCCACGGCGCTGCACAACGCCTTCGTGTTCCAGAAGTTGCAGCAGCAGTCGATTACCGACGGCCTGACCGGGGTCAAGACGAGACGCTTCTTCTGGGAGTCGCTGTCGTCGGAGTGGAAGCGGGCGTCGCGCTCGGGGCGGCCTTTCTCGGTCGTGCTGGTGGATCTCGACAAGTTCAAGGAGGTGAATGACACGCTCGGGCACCTGGAAGGTGACCTGGTGCTGGCGCGGGTGGGGAGATTGCTGGAGCAACGTTGCCGGCAATCCAACGTGGTGGCGCGCTACGGAGGTGATGAGTTCATCATCCTGATGCCGGAGACCGGCATGGAGCAGGCGCAGACGCTGGCCGAACGGCTGCGGCAATGGCTGGCACAGGACCCGACCTTGAGTGAACATCACATCACGGGGAGCTTCGGAGTGGCCAGCTTTCCCATGCACGGGTTCTCGGTCGAAGACATTATCCGGGTGGCGGACGCGTGCATGTATGAATCGAAACACGCCGGCGGGAACCGGGTGTCGACAGCAGAAGAAATCGTCGACGGTGAAACCTTCGCCACGCAGCGCCAGAAAATTTCCGGATACATCGAGGGTTTCCTGCAGCGGGAGCGCACCGGCCCCGAGCACCTGGCTGAGCTGGTAAACACGCTGAAGAAACTGTGCGGCAGCGATGCCGACTGCAATGTGCAACTGCTCCGTGAATCCATCGAGGCGCTGACTCGGGCGGCTGAGTCGCGAGAATACCACTCCTCCGGGCATGGCGACATGGTGGCACGCCACACGGAAATCATCGCCCGCGCCCTGCACCTGCCGCCGGACGAATTGGCGGAATTGGTTTACGCCGCACGGGTGCACGACGTGGGCAAGATTTTCGTCCCCGAGCGCATCCTGGCCCGGACCGGGCCGCTCACCGAGGACGAGTATGAGCGAATCAAGATGCATGCCCAGGCGGGAGCCGCCATCATCAGCACGATTCCCGGGTGCCAGATGCTGCAGGTCGCCGTAGCGCATCATCATGAGGCCTTCGACGGGAGTGGCTACCCTAACGGCCTGCGCGGCGAACAGATTCCGCTGTGGGCTCGCATCGTGGGGCTGGCCGACGCCTACGTCAACCTCACCACAGACCGATCCTTCGCGCCCGCGATGAGCAGCGACCAGGCCCTGGGCGAACTGGAGAAGATGAGCGGCACCCGCTTCGACGGCATGCTGGTGCGCATCCTGATCCGCGAACTCAAGGCGGAGAGAGCCCCGCGACTGGGAGACTGAAGGTGGCGCGGGGCGCCCTCGCCCCGCGAAAAAGCCCGCGCCGGCGGGGGTCACCGTCGCTTCCCTCCCCGGGTTCTCCGTCGGACGAAATGGAAGAAATGCGGAGGCCCGGCCGAACACCTGCTCGCTTGCCAGAGAGAAACCGGAACTGAAAGACTAGGAGCATGACCATCGCTCTCTCGCTTCCCGGCAAAGTTGCCCTGATTACTGGAGGCTCACGCGGTATTGGAGCCGCGACCGTGCGCTCGTTTTGCGCCGCCGGGGCCAAGGTGATGTTCAACTATCAGCGCGCGAAATCGGCGGCAGAGGCACTGGTGAAGCAATGCGGTGCCGAACGGTGCGCCGCCGTGGCCTGCGATCTGGCCGGGCTCAGTACGGCCAAGGACCTGGTGGAGGAGACCGTCAAGCGCTTCGGAAGAATCGACATTCTGGTAGCCAATCACGGCATCTGGCCGCCCGAGGACATGCCCATTGACCAGATGACGGACGCACAGTGGAGTGGCACGGTCGCGGTGAACCTGGATGCGGTGTTCGCGCTAATCCGGCAGTCGGTGGCGCACATGAAGAGGCAGGCCAAATCGGGTGGGGCGGCCGGCCACATCGTGCTTGTCAGTTCGACGGCCGGGCAGCGTGGGGAGGCCTTTCATGCCGACTATGCCGCCACCAAAGGAGCGCTCATCAGCCTGGTGAAGGGTCTCTCGACCGAACTGGCTGGCCATGGCATCTATGTGAACTGCGTTGCTCCGGGATGGGTGGCGACGGACATGTCCGAACCTGCGCTGAACGATCCCGCAACCCGGCAGGCGATCTTTGCCACGATTCCGCTAGGCCGGGTGGGCACTCCCGAGGAGATTGCCGCGCCGGTTCTGTTCCTGTGCACCCCCCACGCAGGGTTCATCACCGGCGAAGTTTTCAATGTAAATGGAGGCGCTGTGCTGGTGGGGTAGGCGAGGCCCGACTGGCGGAGCAGATCGCATGAATGGTTACGGCGTCTCACTCTCTCGACCCATGAAACAACTGCGCGTTATTCTCCTGTGTGCCCTGCCGGTTCTGGCGCAGCCGCCGGCGGGCCAGCCGCCCTCCACTGCCAACCAGTTAGGTCCCGTAGCCCAGGAAACCGCCGACCAGGCCAAGGCCCTGGTCGCCCAGATGATTCAGGCGCTGGGTGGCGACGCCTATCTCAATCTTCAGGACGTGAGCCAGCAGGGGCGCTTCTACAGTTTCTTCCGGGGAGAGCCCACCAGCACCGGGATCCCGTTCTGGCGCTTCGTGAAATTTCCCGACAAGGAACGCATCGAACTTACCAAGCATCGCGATGTGGTGGACATCTTTGCCGGCGACAAGGGCTACGAGATTACCTACAAGGGCACGGCCGCGCTGGACCCCAAACAGTTGTCCGACTATCTGCGCCGTCGCGAGCATTCGCTCGAATGGGTGTTGCGCCAGTGGCTTAAAGAACCGGGGGTGGTGTTGCTGTACGAAGGGACTGCCATCGCGGCTGACAAACCGGCAGACAAGGTCAGCGTGCTTAACGCCAGGAACGACAGCGTCACCCTCTACATTGACAGCTCGACCCACCTTCCCATCAAGAAAACATACTCCTGGCGCGATCCCACCGACCAGCTGCGCAACACCGAGGATGAGGTCTACGACGCATACCGTCTCACGGAAGGCATCATGACCCCTTACAGCATTACCCGTTTCTATAACGGGGAAACCTCGGCCCAACGGTTCCTGAGTACGGTGAGTTATAACCAGAACCTGAGCGACTCGATGTTCGACGCCAAGGTACCGGCGGAAATCCCCAAGAAGTAAGAGGCGCCAATCGGAATCAGGCCGGTTAATTCCCGGGGAGAACATGCTTTCCCTGAGTTTCACGCATCAAGCTTAAAATCAGGTAGATACAGATTGGAGCTGTGATGGATCATTTCCCGGAAGCCACGCAGTGTGGCATTTTTGCCACATACAAGAATCTCACCGGGGTTGTAAGCTGGCTTTAGCCCATTAATCGCATCATCTCCTTGAAGCAAGAACAGACAATCCGCGCTGCCGTGGAGTGCACCGGGGTGGGTCTTCACAGCGGGGCAGAGGTCCACCTGAGGATCCTGCCGGCTCCGGCGGGGGCAGGGATTGTTTTCCGCCGCAGCGACCTGGATGACTTTGAAGTGGAAGCCATCGGGCGAAATGTGGCCCGGGTGAGCTACGCCACCAGCCTGATGAAGAAGGGCGTGCTCATCTCCACGACTGAACACCTGTTGTCGGCCTTCATCGGGACGGGCGTGGACAACGCTATCGTGGAGTTGGACAACCTGGAAATCCCGATTCTAGACGGGAGTGCCCAGCCGTTCGTCGCGATGATCCAGGCGGCCGGGATTCGCAAGCAGCGCCGGCCGCGGTCCTACATGCGAATCCGGCGGGAGCTAGAACTGCGGGAGGGCAGTAAGTTCATCGCCATATACCCGGCGGACAGCTACTCGGTCTCCTACAGCATCGACTTCCCCCACCCGCTGATCGGGAAAGAGAGCTTTCAAGCCGTTCTCTCCGACGGCAATTTCCTGCGGGAGATTGCCCCGGCGCGCACCTTTGGCTTCCTGCACGAGGCCGAGGCTATGCGCCAGCAGGGACTGATCCGGGGGGCGTCGACCGAGAACGCGGTTGTGCTTACACACGATGGGATCATGAACCCGCCCCTGCGCTACAAAGACGAATTCGTGCGCCACAAGGTGCAGGATCTGATCGGGGACCTGGCCCTGGTGGGGAGGCAGATCCTGGGCAACATCGTGGCTGACCGTGCAGGCCACGCCATGCACACGGCGCTGGTATCCCGACTGCTCCGCGACCGTTCCCTGTGGGAAGAAACCACCCTGGACGAAGAGGAGCCAACCACCCTGACCATCCCCCAAGCCCTGGCAGCACAGCGGGCGTAAAAGGTGTTCTCTGAAATTCTGATCCGGCGCAGCGAACGCCTTTAGTCGGCGAGAGGTTCCTGCCCCTCGCTGGACTCTTGGCCGGGGAAAAACGCCGGTTCCAAGCTTTTCGGATTCTGCGGCCCCGCCCTCAATCCGCAGGTTCGCAAGGCACTTCCGGTTCTTCGATCGGACGTTCTTCCAGCAGCCGGCTCAATTCGGCCTCTGTCTGCTCGATGACGCTGGCGGCAAAGCGTTTGGCCTGGTTCTGGCGCTCCTCCGACAGCTCGGCGACACGCACTTCAAGTAGCGGCCGATCCTCTTGCAGCCGGCGCAGCGTCTCTTGCACGCGGGCAATCCTAAGTTCATGCGTCAACATCGGCTTGGAATCTCCCCGGTGGTCGGCCCCAGCTTGGCATATGCGGGCCGGGCTACCAAGTCGCTAGGCAGGTACGGGAGGGACGGAAGCTGGAAGGCTCGCGGTCTAAGGGCGGCGGCTGGTTTCGCCTGCGAGGCGGCGCATGATCCATTTTTCCAGCTGTTCGCGAGAGCTGTCGGGCACTTCCAGGAACTTTATGCCGGCTCTGCCCAGACCGTCGGCCCAGGCGACTTCACCCTTGGGTTCCATGAAAATCTTGGTGTTGGGCAGGGGGAACTGGACCTTGGAGATTGTTCCCTTGGGCAGGGCTCCTTCGAACCGAACCGCCATGCCACCCTCACTCAGGTTGGTCGCCTTGGCCTTGAGTTCCTGGTTCGGACCGAAATGCAGGACGACCGGGATATCAACCGGACAGCGGAAGTAGCGGCGGCGCTCGCGCACCATGAAACTCAGGGCGGCGTTGAAACAGCGTAAGGCGCTTGTGGGGGTGATGGGTTTCTGCAGAACGAAATTCGCCCCCATCTCAAAGGCCTGCTGGGTGGTGGTTTTTCCATTCAGCATGGCGAAGGAGACCGAGGTCTTGTTGCTGGCAGTCTGGCGCAGGCTGCGTAGGACGTCGATCCCGCCCTGCAGGTCGTCGCAATCGACGATGATGGCGTCAAATTTGGCCGCAGATAGGACTTCGCTGCCCGAGCGCGCCGCGGCGGAAATCTCGACGCCGATCGAGAGCTTCTCCAGCGTGGAACGCAGCACCCGGACGGCCTCGGCGTCCCGGCTCACGAGGAGGGTATCCAGGTTCATATTGGCTAACTGTATCCCCTTGATCCACGCCATAAAAGTCACGAAGGTAATGGCACTGTAGGCCCCACGGGAGTCGTCATCCGGACCGGGGGCGAGGTCACACCGACGGGTGATTTTCCGCTGGCAAAGCGGCACCGGGAAAGCCGACACTGAAGCCGTGCGCAAGCTGGTTTATCTCTCTCTCGGGTCGAATCTGGGCGATCGCGAGGAGAACCTGCGGGAGGCGATTCTCCGCCTGGAGACGATGGGGGAAGTTGTAAAGGTGTCTGCGCTTTACGAAACCGAGCCGGTGGGATACGCAGCCCAGCCCTGGTTTCTGAATTGCGCGGTGCAGCTTGAAACCGAGAAAATGCCTCGGCAGCTGCTGCAGGCGATCCGGGGGATGGAGCAAAGAATGGGGCGCCGGCGGATGCGAAGAAACGGGCCGCGCAAAATCGATATCGACATTCTGCTCTTCGGGAGTTCCGTGGTGGATACGGCGGAACTCGTTATTCCTCATTCTGCAATGCACGAACGCCGCTTCGTCCTGGAGCCGCTAGCCGAAATTGCTCCGGATGCACGCCACCCGGTGTTCAAGCGGACGATCCGGGAGCTGCGCGACGCGTTGCCGCCCGGGCAGGCGGTGAAGCGCCTGACGCCTTCGAGGCTCTGATCAGGGTTCAAGCCCGCAGCTGTGCGGGGTGGGGGCCAGCAGACGCTACCCGGACGAGCGCCGGCTTTTAGGGAGTAATAATCCGGCCGCTGCCCTGATCGGGGGAGACCAGAGCGGATTCCCGGGCAGGAAACTGGGCAAAGAGAAAATCGACGAAGGCGCGGGACTTGGGCCGTCCGGAACTGCGCGCATAGGCCATGCGGACCAGGAACACCAGGGCCTTGAACAGCTCGGAATCCTTGAGCGTAGTGTAGCCGCAATGCTTCTGCTCGGCTTCCCGGTACTCGTTGACCATGGCCTGCAACCCGCTGATTACCGCCTGCTGCGATATCCCCGGGATCGGCTCCTCATAGTGAAGTCCGGAATTGACCAGCCGCTCGTAGCGGCGGGCCAGGGAAGACAGGCCGGCGATCAGATCTCGGTCGGTGATAGAGCGGTCAGCACGGGCACTCCGGGCCAAGGCGTAACTAAGCCCGGTGATCAGGTGCTCGTGCTCGTACACAAAGCCGTCCCCAAGCTCCAGCGGGAGAAACAGCACGGCCGGGTCGAGTTCCTCCACCGAGCGCGGCTTCTCGTGCTGCCGCGCTTGCAGCAGGTAGGGGCAATCGCTCGGGCAATCCAGCGTGATCTCACGCTGTTCTCCGCAGCATTGCGGGCAGATGCGTCCGTGGACAGCGGGACAGAAGCGTCTTTCCTTGCGGATTCCGCAGATCGCGCAGCTCACTGATACTTTCTCCTTCTGGTCATTATGGCATCCCGACGCCCGGTTGGGCTGGGTTGAACGGCGGGACGGCAAGCACGGATGACCTTGTGAAAAGGGGCTTGAAAAGCTGTCTTCCCTGCCTTGTGGGCGCGGGGAGGGGCATCATTCTTGCCGTTTTGGAACACGTGCCACAAAAAACCGCATAAAATCTGGCGAAAATGCTGTTTTTCCACAGGGGCGCTGATATAGGATAGGGCTCCACAACAAACCAAAAGTTGTTCCGAGGAGGATTCATGGCTGCAGGTTTGACCAAGACCCAACTGGTGCGCCATCTGGCGGAAAAGATCGAGACCAACAACAAGACCGCCGCGGCGTTCCTGGAGCACCTGGTTGATACGGCAATCAAGGAGACAAAGAAGAATGGCATCTTCGTGGTTCCCGGCCTCGGGCGCCTGAAGAAGGTCCATCGCAAAGCCCGCATGGGACGCAATCCCCAGACGGGAGAGCCCATTCAGATCAAGGCCAAGACCACAGCGAAGTTTTACCTGGCCAAGGCCGCCAAGGACGCTATCGCCCCCAAGAAGTAGCGGGCTTCAGGATTCCGGGTCAAGGCCGGCGCCAAGCCGGCCTTTTTCTTCAGGCCGCAACGGCGCGACCGAGACCTGGTCGCGCGATCGGCATCACCTGCCGTATTCATTCTTGACGACCTCGCCGCCCTTCATTACGAACTTGACGTGCTCGAGAGTGGTGACGTCCTTCAGCGGATCGCCATCGACGGCGATGATGTCGGCGAACTTGCCCGGCTCTAGAGTCCCTATCCGGTCGGACCAACCGAGCAGGTCGGCGTCGTTTACGGTCGCAGTCTGAATCGCCTGCAGCGGAGTCATGCCCAGCCGAACGTAGACGGCGAGTTCGTGGGCGTTGAGTCCGTGGGGGTAGACGGCAGCATCGGTGCCGAGGCCGATCTTCACGCCGGCTTCGATGGCCTTCCGGACGTTGCGCTGCCCGGCTTCGGAGACCATCTGCAATTTGCGGCGGGAGTACTCCGGCACGTTGGCGGTGGCTGCGTTCTGCTTGTGCCAGTCCATGAGGTACAGCGTAGGGACGAGCCAGGTGCCGTGTTGTTTGAGGGTGGCGATGGCGGCGTCATCCATGAGATGGCCGTGCTCGATCGAGTCGACGCCGGCCTCGGAGGCAAGGCGAACGCCTTGAGCGCCATGGGCGTGGGCGGCGACTTTGCGGCCCAGGCGGTGGGCCTCGGCCACAATGACCTTCATCTCTTCCAGCGTGAACTGGGAAGCATTGGGATCGTCGCC
The DNA here is from genome assembly GCA_035623795.1 of Terriglobales bacterium. GTDB lineage: Bacteria > Acidobacteriota > Terriglobia > Terriglobales > Acidobacteriaceae > DASPST01. Next base: position 65,553 of record DASPST010000079.1, on the reverse strand, counting down.
CTTCGACATGACACCGCCGGTGGCGCAGATCTTGATGATGTCGGCCCCGTACTTGATTACTTCGCGTACCTTGTGCTGCACGTTTTCGACGCCATCGGCAACGCCGTCGGCGGTGGCGTGATATTCGTACGGCAGCAGATTGTTATCGCAGTGGCCACCAGTGATGCCGAGCGCCGGGCCGCTGGCCAGCATGCGCGGTCCGGGGACGTCACCGGCGTTGATGGCATCACGCAGGGCGATGTCGCTGTAGCCCCGCGCACCGACGTTGCGCACCGTTGTGAATCCCGCCTCCAGCGTGATGCGGGCGTTCTTGGCTCCGACCAGCGCCTCCCGCGGAAGGGAGATGCCTAGGCCTTGGTAGCCGACCGCGCCGGCGTCGAAGGTCAGATGGGTGTGCGCGTCGATCAGGCCGGGCAGCACGATGGCGTTGGGCAGATCGATTTGGACCGCGCCGGAAGCAGCCTGCACGGTAGCGGCCGGTCCGATGCCAGAGATCTTATCGCCATCGATCACGATGGCTTGGTTGGTCAGCACATTGCCGGTGTTGACATCGAGCAGGCGACCGGCGCGGAGAATGACCTGGCGCGGGGGCTGACCGGAAGTGGATTGTGCGGCAGCCAGCGACGCCAGGAAAACCCAGATGAGAACTCTGGGGAACGGATTCCTTGCCCTGTTTTTCACGAGATCCCTCGGTTGACGAAAGTGAACTCATTGCCAGCAGAAACGATGGCAACGGGACAGTGTTGAGCCCTGCGGGTCTGAGCGGGTGGTGAGCGGCGAGTGATAAGCCCGCGCTGCGATCCTATGCCCCAGGCGCTAACACGACGGCACCCAGGAGAAGCCGCGCCAACCGCTATCCCCCCGGGCCGTCGTTGCTGACGTACTGTTCGAGCGCGTCCAGTTCCCGGGTGAGATCGTCGATCCTGGACTGCAGCAGGTTCCGGATGGAAAGAATTCCCAGCAGCTTGCCGTTGGCGTCGGTGACCGGCAGGTGGCGATAGTGGCGCTCGATCATGTTGGCCAGGGCTTCCCCGGGCGTGGTCGCCAGCGAAGCCATCTCGACCGGCGTGGTCATCACCTGCTGCACGGAAATGGCCGCCGGATTTTGTCCGCTCAACGAGAGTTTGCGCAAGACATCGCGTTCGGTGAAAATGCCGGCGATCCGTCCCTCGCTGTCCACGATGCCGACGGCCCCGACGTGGCGTTCGAGCATGGTCTGAATGGCCTCGGCCGCCGTCGCCTCGAGCGGCACGGCGGCAGTTTCCGGATCGCACAGTTCGAGCAGTGTCATGGCTGCCTCCTGCGTCACTACCCCCGGAAGGTCCGGCCTTGCCGGAGCCCGCGCTGGGAAGGATTCGGGCATTATGAACTTCAGGGAGCGGCTGTCAAGGGTTTACCCTCACTCCGGTAAACCTTCCCGGCCTTCATGACGAACTGCACATTGCCCAGGGCCTGGACATCGCGCAGGGGATCGCCCGGGACGGCGATGATGTCGGCATAGGCGCCGGGCGCGACGACGCCGATCTGACCAGTCATCTCCAGCATCTGGGCGGCGCGGGTGGTGGCGCTGCGGATGGCGTCCAGGGGCGTCATGCCGAGGTCGACCATGCGGGGAAACTCCTGGGCGATGGGCTCAGTCCAGGGAATGCCGCCCATGTCGGTGCCGAAGACGATTTTCACGCCGGCTTTGAGCGCTTTGCGGAACGATTCTTCATGGACGGAGGCGCGCAGCCGGTCACGCTGGCCCTCAGGCGTATCGGCGGCAGCCCAGTCGGTGTAATACACGCTGATGGTCGGGCAGTACCAGGTGCCCTGCTTCAGCATCTGGGCGATCTGCGCATCGCTGATCTCGAGGCCGTGTTCGATGGAGTCGCAACCGCCATCGAGGGCGCGCTGCAGGCCGATGCCCCCGTAGGCGTGGCAGGCGACCTTCCGTCCCCAGCCGTGCGTTTCATCCACGATGGCCTGCAATTCTTCCAGCGTCAGCGTGGGCTGCGAAACCAGTTCGCCGTTCTTGCCCACCCAGGAGCGATGGGTCATGTAGACCTTGATCCAGTCAGCGCCGTGGTCGAGTTGCTCGCGCGCCGCTTTGCGGGCTTCCACCGGTCCATCGATGATTTGCGCGCCCTTGGGCATGACCAGTTCGGGGGCGTAGCCTTCCAGGGGATATCCGCCGGTGGTAGACAGGGCTAGGGTGACGATGAACAGCCGCGGGCCGGGAATGTAGCCGCCTTCGATAGCTTGCTTGATGCCGACATCGCCGTAGCCCGCGCCTTCGGTTTCGAGGTCCCGCAGAGTGGTGAAGCCTTGTTCCAGGGCGCGCCGGGCCGAGACCGTGGCTCGCGCCGCCCGCAAGGCCAATGGGTATCTGAGGATGTTGGCGTCGTAGCCGCCCTGGGCGGGGTTTTCTCCCTGCAGGAAGATGTGGGTGTGGGAGTCGATCAGGCCGGGCAGTACCGTGGCATGGGAGAGGTCGATCACATCCGCGTCCTGGGGAAGGGTGGTGTTGGCCGCATCGGAGACGCTGTCGATGCGATCGCCGCGAATCAGGATGACCTGGTTGCGGCGCGGCGCGTCGGACTTGCCGTCGATCAGCGTGCCGGCGCGGATGACGGTGAAGGGCTTGCGTTGCGGCGTGACAGGTTCAAGCTGCGCAGCCAGGGGCAGGCTGAGCGCCAGTAGCGGCCAACAGAGGGCTTTCATGCGGGTCTCCTGGGAGCCGGCAACAATATATACGCCGATATGCGTACGCGGAGCGGAACTCCGGGGGACCGGGCCCTCTTGAAAGCTTCCTTCAGGACCGAATCGTGTAGGCAAACTCGAGCCGCGAGCGAGCCGGTTTCGTGCAGCCTCCGAGAAGTAACGGGACAACTTACCTACGACGTAAACCCTCTTCAGAGAGCACACGGGACTCATAGCAGGCCGTGCAAGGAAATCCGTGGCTCCCCATGACTGTGCCCAGCCCCCAGAGACCACTGCGGGGTAGTCCTGCTGCGACGGCAAGCGTGAAGCGGGAAAGCTCTGCCGGCTCAGCCCACGTACGCATCCGCCTCGATCTCCACCAGCATGCTGGGATCAACCAGAGCAGTAATGGCGATGAGCGAGGCCGCCGGGCGGATGTCGTGGAAGAACTCGCCGTGAGCTTTACCGACCTGCTCCCAGTTCGCGATGTTGGTGACGTAGGTGCGGGTGCGCACCACGTCCTTCAGTGTGCCGCCGGCCTTCTTGAGCGCGGCGTCGATGTTTCTGAGCGCCTGCACGGCCTGGGCGTAAGGATCGCCGGCGCCGACGATCTTGCCGTCCGGCCCGGTCGCGGTAGTGCCGGAGACGTGGATGTACCCGCCGATTCTCACTGCCCGGGAGTACCCCACGATGGGTTCCCAGGGTGCACTGCTGGAAATATTTCTTCGTTCCATAAGGCGGTACGCTCCTTGTGGATCATTGTAGTGAGATGGTAGTGAGATGCGCTTGCGGTTGGCAGCGTCGCGGCTCGAGTGCTAACAATGGGGGCAGCTTGACGCTGGGGTCAGGTTTCTAAATAAGGGAGATCGGGTTTTTGTGTGGCTTACAAAAGTCACTTGCGTTCTAGAATGAGGTGGGTTAATTACTCGTGCAATAGCCGGGCAATCCGCGGGGAAGGCGGATCGGGGGCCGAACAAACATGATTCCGGAATCGCACCCGTTGCAGCAACTGTTTGTGGATCTGGTGGGACGGCATTACGCTGAGGAAATCGGCATTCGTGATCCACAGGTGGTCGGCTACGTGGCCCATCTGCTGACGGAATTCTGCGACGCCGAGCAATTGTTCAAGATTCGTGATGCGAGCGGTCACCGGCTGGGCGATGTGGGTGAGATGCTGCTGGAATCGGATCCGGTTTATGGCGGCGCGCCGTCGTTTGACCGCGAGCGCCAGGTCCGCAAGCACATCGGAGATTTCACGCTGTTTTTCACGGGTATGTTTCCGGAGAGCATCAATCACATGCGCCTGCGCCGCCAGCGGCTGGACAACTTCCTGGACTGGATGAAGGCAGGCAAAGAGAGCTACTACATCGTCTCCAAGTTCGAATACTTCGAGTATGCGAAAGTGGCGCCCCTGTTTGCCAGTCTCTCCTCCAACTTCGAGCAGTGTGTCTATGGGCTGAACCGGGTGAAGAATGAACTGGCGGAGATGCAGCACCCGATTGTGCGGCAAGCCAATGAGATCCTGATGTAGGCGGTCACAATTCGGACTCCCACCGGTAGAAGCTCAAGGCGGCGTCTCCCTGCTCCAGCCTGCGATACCTGCGCAGTATGCCGAATTCGCCGCCGGGGTCGAACTTCTTTTCATGTTCGGCGGTCACGAGGCTGGCGGGGTGAAGAAGGCTTGAGGACGCCAGCAGGCGCAGCGACCGGGCATATTCTTCCCTCATGCGATAGGGGGGATCAAGGAACACGAAGTCCACGGGGCTGCACCGGGTCTCCACCTTTTGGAGTGCTTTCGTAGCCTCGAGGTGCAGCAGTTCGAATCCCGCGGCCACTCCCAGCGAGGCGAGGTTCTGCCGGATCAACTTTATGGCGGGCAGCGACGACTCGACGAAGTAGACCTGCCGGGCTCCCCGGCTCAGGGCTTCAATGCCCACGGCGCCGGTTCCAGCATAGAGGTCGATCCAGACTGATCCCTCGAGCGCGGAGGGGTTCCCGGCGCTGAGTACGTTGAACAGGGTTTCGCGCAGGCGGTCGGAGGTGGGGCGGAGGTCCAGGCCGCGCAGCGAGTGCAGCGGTCGGCTGCCATATTGTCCAGCGATGACTCTCAGGGGCGGTGCCTTCCCTGACCGCGAATTCCGAACGGGCGGCTTTTCCCGCGAATCTAAATATAGAATGAAGGAGCAGGAAGAGTCTTGCGCCAGAGCGGCAATGAGAAGCTGGTCCATCCCGGCCGGAAAGATTTTCGGAATCGACATCCGCATCCACCTCACGTTTCTGCTGTTGCTGGTCTTCGTGTGGATGTCGGAATCGGCCATGAAAGGAAACGCCACGCTGGGGCGGGGTTTGGTGCTGGTGGCCATCATCTTCGGCTCGGTTGTGCTGCACGAACTGGGGCACGCCCTGGTGGCGAGGCGCGCCGGTATCCAGGCCAAGGCCATCATCCTGCTGCCCATCGGAGGCATCTCGCTGCTGGATGAAGCGGGGGCTGCGAAAGGGAAGGAGGCACTCTGGAAGCGGGATATCCGCATCGCCCTGGCGGGAGCGTTGTTCAACCTGGGCTTCGCCATGCTTGCCGCAGGCATCGTGCTGGCCAAGTTCCCGAGCACCCAGTTGTGGACCCGGCCGTTCCTCCACTCCAATCACCTCCTGCGCAGCCTGGTGTGGGCGAATTTCTGCCTGGGCCTGTGCAACCTGCTGCCGGCCTATCCCCTGGATGGCGGCCGGGTGTTGCGCGCGCTGTTCTCGCGGCAGATGGACCCGATGCAGGCGACGCGGCGCGCGGTTTCGATCGCGCACGCCTTGGCCATGCTGATCATCGTCCTGGGCATGCTGCTGTTCCTGCAAGGCGGCCATCCTGACAGTTCTTGGCTGGTGATGCTGGGCTGCTTTCTGCTGATCGCGGCGCAGTTTGAGGAACGGTCGGCGATCTTTCAGTCGGTGATGGAGACGGTGCACCTGGAAGACGTGATGCTGACCGACTTCGCGACCCTGTCGCCGGCGGACACGCTGGAGGATGCCCTGCAGAAAGCGGTGCACACGCTGCAGGATGACTTCCCGGTGGTGCGTGGCAGCGACATGGTGGGCGTGGTTTCGAAAGCAAAAATCCTGGAAGCGCTGCGGGCGGAGGGCAACGGCTACGTGCAGTCGGTGATGAACAAAATCTTCGAAGTGGCCTCGCGCCAGGAATCGTTGGCCTCGGCCTTCCGCAAATTGAATGCGCGCAACCTCAGCATCATCCCGGTGGTGGAAGACCAGCAACTGGTGGGCATCATCACCTTGCAGAACCTGCTGCACTCCATGGCCCTGCTGGCGGAGAGCCGGAGACTGCGCCGGGAAGCGCTGGAAAGCTAGAAGCTTCCTAATTGCAACCGCTGTCGATTGCAAAGGACAATCGGAGATTGTCAGCTAAAACAGGCGGATGGCTTTTGCCTGTTCCACGGCTGGAATCTGCCGCAGGGCCTCTAGCACGTCCTCCGGCACGCGGCCGTCGACGTGAACCACCGCCACGGCTTTTCGGGGTTCGCCTTTGGCTTCGTGGCTGGCGCTGTTGCCGCCGCCCCGCCCCAGTGAAAAGTTCGCGATGTTGATGTTGTGCTCACCCAGGATGGTTCCGACCTTCCCGATCACCCCGGGGACATCGCGATTGCGCATGTAGATCAGGTTGCGTTCCAGCGGCGCTTCCACGTCAATGTCGTCGACCGACAGCAAGCGGGGCTGGTGCCCATGCAGCACCGCGCCCTTGACTCCATGTTCTCCGCCGGTCGCCTTCAACAGGATGGAAAGCACGCTGCCCGAGCCTCCCGTAGAGCTTTTGGGCTTGTGGGACTCGTGCACCCGCAAGCCGCAAGAGGAGGCCATGGTGGCCGCGTTCACCAGATTGGCTTTCTCGTCGAGCATCTGGTTAAGGACACCTTTCAGCGCGGCGTTGCGAATGAGTTCGGTCTTCCATTCGGCGATGTGGCCGCTGTAACGCAGGGAGATCTCCTCGAGGTTGCCCTCGCTGACCTGCGCCAGAAAGGAACCGAGACGTTCAGCCAGCACCACGTAGGGCTGCATGGCGGCGTACTCGTCGTGGGAAACGGACGGCACGTTCACTGCATTCTGAATGACGCCGCTCTTCAGGTACTCCTTCACCTGTAACGCAATCTGGTAGCCGACCGCCTCCTGCGCCTCCCGGGTTGAGCCGCCGATGTGGGGCGTGAGGATCACGTTGTCCATGGCGGTCAGCGGCGAGTGCTTCAGGGGTTCTTCCTGGAAGACGTCCAGGGCCGCCGCGGCGACCTGGCCTTGCCGAAGAGCCTGCGCCAGGGCGGCTTCGTCGACCAGTTCCCCGCGAGCGCAGTTCAGCATACGGATGCCCTGCTTCATCTTGCCTATGGAGTCGGCGTTGATCATGCCCGCCGTCTGGGGCGTGAGACCGACGTGCAAGGTCAGATAGTCCGCAGCGGCGTACACGTCGTCCAGTTTGCCCATGCGGATGCCCTGCTCCTTGGCGACAATTTCTGAGACGAACGGATCGTGCGCCACGATCTGCATGCCGAAGGCTTGGGCGCGGCGTGCCACCTCCATGCCGATCTTTCCCAAGCCGACCACGCCCAGCGTTTTGCCACGCAGTTCCGTGCCTTGCAGGGATTTTTTCTCCCACTTTCCGGCATGCGTCGAAGTATCGGCGCGCACGATGGAGCGGGCCATCGTCAGCATCAGGCCGAGGGTAAGTTCGGCGACGGCGACGGCATTCGCGCCCGGAGTGTTCATCACCGCTATGCCTTTGCGGGTAGCGGCATCGAGGTCGACGTTGTCCACGCCCACGCCCGCCCGCCCGATGACCCTCAGCTTGTGGGCATGCTCGAGCAGAGAGCCATTGACCTCCACGGCGGAACGCACGATCAGGGCGTCGGCATCCTCCAGTTGTGCCGGCAGGTTACCTGCAACCTGGTCAGGGGTGATGACGGTCCAGCGCGGTTCCTGGAGTAGTTCCACCGCGGAGGAAGAGATTTTTTCGGCCACTACGATTTTCATGTGCCTGGGTCTTTTCCCGGTAATGTCAGCTGCAGCAGTCTCATAATTCTTCAGCGGTGAGGACCTACCACTCGCCGGCTTTCATGAGCTTGCGGATCTTGCGTTTCATCAGATCGCGCTTCAGCGCGCTGATGTGGCTGATGTAGAGCTTGCCGTTTAAGTGATCGGTTTCGTGCAGGAAGGCGCGCGCCAGCAGTTCCTCGCCCGTCTTCTCAAAGAACTGGCCATGCACGTCCTGGGCGCGCACAGTAACTTTCATGGGCCGGGTTACCTCTTCGCGAAATTCCGGGATGCTGAGGCAGCCTTCGCTCTGCGTCTGACGGCCCTCGGTATGGATGATTTCAGGGTTGGCGAGGACCAGCTTGGCCTCAGGATCTTCCTTGAAGGTGATGTCGATCACCGCCAGCCGCTTGGAGATGCCGATCTGCGGCGCAGCCAATCCGACTCCTTTCGCGGCATACATGGACTCGAACATGTCGTCGACCAGTTTCTCGAGAGCTTGGTCAAATTCCGTGATCGGTTCGGTGGGTTTCTCGAGGACCGGGTCGCCATATCTCACGATGGGATAGATCATGGATCTGTCGTCAGTTGGTTAGCGGCAGCCGTGTGTGCTCAAAATCGCCGCAGCTGTTCGAGGTAACCCTTGAAATTGCGCTGCGTTTCCTCGATGGAGTCCCCCCCGAATTTCTCCAGCGCACAGCCCGCGAGCGTAAGCGCGACCATGGCTTCCCCGGCCACGCCGGCCGCGGGGACGACGCAAACATCGGAGCGCTCGTAAGCCGCCTTCACCGGCTCGCGCGTGGCGAAGTCGACCGACTGCAAGGGGCGGCGCAGGGTTGAAATTGGCTTCAGGTAGCCACGCACGCGAATCTCCTGGCCGTTGGAGACCCCGCCCTCGATTCCACCCGCGTGGTTGCGGGCGCGGCTGAACCGGGTAAAGCCGGCGCCTTCATATCCGATCGCGTCGTGCACCCGCGAACCGGGAGAGGCCGCCGCGCTGATGCCGGAACCGATTTCGACGGCCTTTACTGCCTGCAGCGACATGAGCGCCCCCGCCAACCGGGCGTCCAGGCGCTCGTCCCATTGCGCGTAGCTACCTAGGCCCGGAGGAACATTGTGGGCGACAACCTCGAAGACGCCGCCCACCGAGTCCCCGGTGCGCAGGGCCTGGTCGACCTGTTCCTTCATGCGCTGCTCGACTTCATGGTCGGCGCAGTTCAACAGGATTTCGGGCAGGGCGCAGACTTGTTTGATTTGCGGCCATTCGACCTCTTTATCGAGCGCAACTGAGCCCACAGCCACGACGTGGCTCCATACTTCCATCCCCAGCTCGCACAAGAGTGCCTTGGCCAGGGCGCCAATGGCGACGCGGGCGGCAGACTCGCGAGCAGAGGCGCGTTCCAGCACGTAGCGGGCTTCCGGGAAGTTGTACTTCAAGGCGCCGGCAAGATCGGCGTGACCAGGACGGGGCGAGCCGACCCGTTTGTGCCGGGAAGCATTGCCGGTGCCCACGGGCAAGGCTTCCTGCCAGTTTTTCCAGTCCTTGTTCTCGAGCAGCACGGCGATGGGCGAGCCGATGGTTCGCCCGTGGCGCACTCCGGACAGGATATGGGCAGCGTCGGCTTCGATCTTCATGCGCCCGCCCCGCCCGTAGCCCTGCTGGCGGCGCCAGAGTTCGCGGTCAACCAAGGTCTGGTCCACTTTCAGGCCCGCGGGCAGGCCGGACAGGAAGGCCACCAGGGCCTCGCCGTGAGACTCGCCGGAGGTGAAGTAACGCAGCATGAACGTTCGATTCTATCTGATAGGCCCTGTCCCGGCGGAGGGCGGCGCTTGTCGCAATTTCTGGCAGTGACAGGCTATTTACACAGACTGTACAATAGCCCTGCATTCTTAACAAAATTACCGCTTGCGAGCGCCCGCCACGGAGGAGTGCCACTTCCAAAGTTTCTGGCCAAGGAGGCGTAGTGTACCTGGAGCAACCGACTCTGATGGACACTCAGTCCGGCAGCAAGATTCGCTGTCTGGTCGTGGACGATCACATTTTGTTGCGGCAAGGCCTGCGCAGGCTCCTCGCCGATGAACACGACATCGAGGTGATCGGCGAAGCCGGCGATGCGGCGGAAGCCTTACGACGAATCATGGAGCTTCATCCGGACGTAGTGCTGATGGATATCGGAATGCCGGGATTCTCGTCGTTCGAAGCCACTCGCGTCATCCAGGCAAATTATCCGCAGACCCGGGTCGTCTTTCTCACCATGCATGAGGATCAGGATTATGTGCGGCAAGGCATGCAGGCCGGCGGCGCGGGCTACGTGCTGAAGGACACTCCCGCCGACATGCTGGTGAACGTGCTACGCGAGGTGCATCGCGGCCGCAAGGTTGTAGTTCCGGAGGCCCTGCGGGCCCACCCCCAAGAGTTCGCCGCCGGTACGGAAACTCCACGCCCAACGAGACCGGGTTTAACGCCGCGCGAGCGGGAAATCACCAAACTGCTGGCCGAGGGCCACACCGTCCGCAAGATTGCCGGGCTGTTGCGAATCAGCATGAAGACGGTGGAGGCCCACAAGTTCAACCTGATGCGCAAGCTCGACGTGCACAATAAAGCCGAACTGGTGCACTGGGCCATCCGCAAAAAGCTGGTCAAGCTCCCACTGGAAAACTAGGAGACGCTAATCAGGTGTAGCGTGGACGCTCTCGCCCGCGAAAGACAGGCATACTTGCCCCGCTGCCCGAGAACCCCGCACTTTCCCTTCCCGGCTGGGGCTGCGAAGCGACTGTTTGCCTTTAAGCCAGGACGGGCTTGCGCGATGACATTCAGGCGGCGGCCATTCGGGCGAGCGTGGCCAGGTCCGGGACTGTCAGATCGGGTTTCCCCTCAGCCGGCTTGACCGCGCCCAGGTTGGCGCGCGGTGAAGGCCGGTTGACCCACACCGAGCCCATCCCCAAGGATTTCGCCGGCAACACATCGTGGTAGACGCTCTGGCCCACGTGCAGAATTCGCTCCGGAGCCGCGCCAAGCCTTTCCAGCGCAAGCCGAAAAATTTCCAGGCCCGGCTTGTAGCAGCGCGCCTGCTGCGCCGTGATCACCTGCTCCAACGCCACCTCTAATTGCGGCTGGGTGGCGGCGATGAGATCGTCATCGATGTTCGAGATGATGGCGAGCCGGTAGACAGCCTGGAGCTGTGTCAGCGCCCTCACCGTGTCTGGCCAGGGCCGCCAGCCGGGAATGGAATTTGCCAGGGCGTTCGATTCCTCCCGCGTGGGCGTGAAACCGAGGTGCTTGCCGTAGTCTTCGACGACCTTCTGCAAGACCTCGCGATACCGACGGTAGGGACCGGTCTCGGCTTGGGCTTCCGATTCCCCGTAGAACTCGAGCAGTTCCACGTTGTCCAGAGACTTGCCATGGGCGGAAAGGATCGGGTTCAAGACCGAGAGAATGCCGCTCTCCCAGTCGATGAGCGTCCCGTAGCAGTCGAAGGTGATGACGTCGAAGTCGCGGAATCTCAGCACGCGATCCCCCCAGCCCGCTCAATTCCTCCGGCACGTTCACAGATTCGGTGCACAGGTGTGGTCACCACGGGATTCACCCGCCCGGCTCCGGTGGGCCTGCCTTTTCCCTTTCTGAACACCCATGAGGTCTGGAGGTTGCAGGGTGGCCAGGGGGAATCGTTCTGGAAGCGCCCCTGAAGGGTCCCGCCGAAGAAAGGGGTGGCCAGCATCGCAATTTCTCAGGGCTTGTTCCTTATTTCTGCAGCCCTGGCCGGGTTGCCGTTGCCATCCGCAAAATCCCGGCCCGGCAGACTCCCAGACTTGTCCGTGGCCGTCTCCCTATCCTGCGCAGCCGCGGCGGGAGCGGTCCTTGGCGCCAGGAACTTCTTCGCATTCAGCAGGGGCCGCCCCAGGGAGCTGTTGTAGCTGGTCCAGGGACTCTCGACGTCGGCTTCCCGCTCGAAGTGAGCGCGCATGCTCTCCATCTTGGAATCGAGGTCGTCGAGATAGTGCAGCATCAGCGCCTCAGGGAACATGGGCAGCTTGGGAGAACCGAACTCATATTCGCCATGGTGACTGATGATCAGGTGCTCGAGCAGGGTCTTCAGTTCAGGGGGGAAGTCCGGGATGAGGGCGACTTTGGCCTGCAACATTTCCAGTTCAATGACCATGTGGCCGAGCAGTTGCCCGCGGGCGGTGTAGGAGAAAGAACGGCTGTAGGTTAGTTCGTGGATCTTGCCGACGTCATGCAGAAATGCACCCGCCAGCAAGAGATCGCGGTTGACCTGAGGATAGTTCCGGCAGACCAGGTCGCAGGAGCGGAACAGCGACACCACGTGATCGAGCAGGCCGCCGATGTAGGCATGGTGCAGGGTCTTCGCCGCCGGAGCGTTTCGATACGCTTCTGCAATCTGCGGATCGGCCATGAACGCCTGGATCAGAGCCTTGAGATGAACATCCTGAAAGGTGGCCACGAAATCCGCCAGGGCCTGCCAGAGTTCCTGGATGTTGCGGGTGGTCTTGGGCAGGTAATCGGCGTAGTCGATCTCCGATTCTCCCAGGCGGCGCAACTTGTGAATGGTGAGCTGAAAGCGGTTCCGGTACTTATTGATGAGACCTTTGACTTTGATGAAATCGTCTTGCTCGAAGGCATCGAGGGCGTCCTCGACGTTGTCCCACATCTTGGCTTCGATCTGGCCGGTGCGGTCGCCAAGCGTGAGGGCGAGGTAGGGCTCGCCCGTCTTCTTGGGCTTGACCTGCTTGGACACCACGACGAAGGTCGACGTGATGACTCTATTCTCCTGTTCTGCGCAACTGCAGAGGAAGAACTGTTTCATGGTGTCTCGGGCACACCCCAAACTGCCGTATGGACCTCAGGCCCGGAAGTCAATCGTACCTCGGCTCGGGGAGGGTTAGATAATCCCGAGCTTTTTCTTCTTTTTGAGCTTCCTGGCGTTGGCATCCTTGGCGGTGGTTTCTACGGGCTTGGTTTGGTTCGGGCTGGCCCCCGTGTCAACGTAACCTGGCTTGACGTCGATGTACGCATCCTCGCGTAGCTTGGTGAAGTATTCCTTCAACGCGGGCTGGAGCTTCTGGTAGTAGAGAGCGTCCTGGATCTTCGGCTCAATATCCTTGAGTGAGGGAACGCCCGCCATCTCGTGTTCCGACACTTTGAGGATGACGAAGCCCTGCTTGGTGCGGATGACATCGGAAACCTCCCCCGCCTTCATGGCAAACGTCTTGTCTTCGAGTTCCTTGGCCATGGTCCCGCGATTGAAGTAGCCGAGGTCCCCACCTTGGCTGGCGGTAGAGCCCTGGGAATACTTGCGGGCGATGTCCTCAAAGCTCGTGCCCTTTTTAATCTCCTCGAACGCGTCTTGGGCTTTTGTCTGGGCAGCAGCGACCCGTTGCTCTTCGCTGAGGGGCGGAGCCAGGGCGGCCGCCGGCGTGGCCGGGTCGGGAGGTTGTGGTTTTTCGACGGGGATGAGAATCTCGCTCAGCCGGATCCTCTCGGGCTGCTGCATCTCACTCTTGTGCTCGTCGTAGTAGCGCTGCTCCTCCTCCTTTGAAACCGAAATGTGCGCCCCGACTTCGCGGGCGATCACCTGCTGGGTGATGATTTGGTTGCGCAGGTTCTGCTTGAAGTCCTCGTAGGAGACACCCTGACCCTCGGCCGCCTTCTCCAGTTCCTCCATGGACCCGAGGTTCATCTGTTTGCGCATCTCGTCGAGGCGCTTGATGAGGTCGGTGTCCCCGGTGATGCTCAGGTCCTTGCCCTTTTCGAGCAGGAGTTGCTGGTTGATGAGATCGCGCAGGACGTCCTTTTCTCGCGCCGCGTAGGCCGCATCGAAGTTGACCGGGTTATCCTGTTTCACCTCATCTTTGAGCTGTTCCTTGCTTCGCAGGTAATCGGAGCCCGTGATGATGGAGTTATTCACGCGGGCAATGATTTCTTCGACCACGTTGTCCGCAGGGTGTGCAATGGGCACCGCCAACAACGTCATGGCAAGCGCGAAATACACTGTTCTCATGAGACCAACCCGAGCGCTGCGTCGGAGCGCAAAGGGAAAGCGATCGTTCCGATACGAATCTTAATTGTAACTCGAGGCCGGAACCCGAACCAGCCGCCTGCTGTCATAATGGGCTCCATCCTGCCGGCCCGCACCGGCCTCATGCGGGGAGGGCAACGCCTTGAAGAGCTTGGGTTTGGGAACCCTAGCGCTGGTTCTGCTGGGCTGGGTGCTGGGCCGAGCGCTGGCCCAGAAAAAGCCCGCCACGCCACCTCCCGCGCTGCCCCAGCTTCAGAAGATGGCGGCCCGATTCGCCCCCACGCCCCTCCGCGTCGAGCTGGACAACCTGTCGTCCGGAGACCGGCAGGCGTTGGTGAAGCTGGTGGAGGCAGCCCGGGTCGTGGACGACATTTACCTGAAGCAACTCTGGAGCGGGAACTTCGCCTTGTACACCCGGCTGCGTGGGGATTCTTCCCCCCTGGGCAAAGCCCGCCTGCATTATTTCTGGATCAACAAGGGCCCCTGGTCGGAACTCGATGACGATCGCGCCTTTGTTGCGGGGGTTCCGCCGCAGAAACCGCCGGGCGCCAATTTCTATCCCGAGAACATGAGCAGGGAAGATTTCGAGCGTTGGGTTGCTACCCTGGCGCCCGAGGAACAGGAGCGCGCGAAAGGCTTCTTCACCGTGATCCGCGTGCCGGACGAGCAGCACAGCGGCCTGACCAGCGTTCCCTACAGCGAGGAATACCAAAACGACCTGGCCCGGGCCGCAGACTTGCTGCGCGAGGCCGCCGGCCTGACGGACAATCGATCGCTGCAGAAATTCCTGACCGCCCGCGCCGATGCCTTTCTTTCCAACGACTACTATGCGAGCGACCTGGCTTGGATGGACTTGGATGCACCCCTGGATGTGACCATCGGCCCCTATGAAACCTACACCGACCAACTCCTCGGCTACAAAGCGGCGTTCGAGGCTTACGTCAATCTGCGCGATGACGCCGAGACCAACAAGCTGTCCGTCTTCACCCAGCATCTGCAGGAGATTGAGGACAACCTTCCCCTTGATCCCCCGTACCGCAATCCGCAGCTGGGAGCGGCCGCCCCGATCCGCGTGGTGGACGAAGTGCTTTGTGCCGGCGACGGCGCGCATGGGGTGCAGACCGCCGCCTACAACCTGCCCAACGACGAGCGCGTGGTCGAACAGAAGGGCAGCAAGCGGGTGTTGCTGAAAAACGTGCAGGAGGCGAAGTTCCGCACCACTCTCGTACCCATCGCCATGAAGACGCTGTCGAAAGCCAGCATGGTGGACGTGAATTTCAGCTCTTTCTTCACCCATACCCTGGCGCACGAGCTGATGCACGGACTGGGACCGCACCAGATCACCGTGGGTGACCGCAGCACGACGTCGCGGGCCGAACTCAAGGAACTCTACAGCCCGCTCGAAGAAGCCAAGGCGGATGTGACCGGACTTTTCGCCCTGCAGTACATGATGGATCACGCCAACCAGATGAAACTGGGGGCCGTCCTGCCTTCCGATGATGCGGCCCAGCGCCAGCTCTACACCACGTACCTGGCTTCCAGTTTTCGCAGTCTGCGCTTCGGGCTGAGCGAGGCGCATGGGAAGGGCACGGCGGTGCAGTTCAATTACCTGCTCGACCACGGGGCCTTCGTGCCGCACGGGGATGGCACGTTTACCGTCAACATGGCGAAGATCAAAGATGGCGTGCGTGACCTTGACCATGATCTGCTGACCATCGAGGCCAGGGGAGACTACGCCGGCGCTCAGGAGATGCTGGGCAAGCTGGGCGTAGTGCGTCCGGTCCTGAAACGGGCTCTGGACAAGCTGCAGGGTATCCCGACTGACATTGAGCCTGTCTTTGTCACGGCCGAGGAGTTGGCGCCAACGGAGAAAACTCCGCCTGCGGGGTCGAAGCAGACGTCCCCCCAGAAGCCGGGTCGTCGCTAGGATCGTAGCCTGGGCGCCTCGCCCGCGAGTCCGCAGCGTCGCCAGACCATTACCGCCCGGATCGCACAAGCGCCAGGGCAGTCAGGTCATTGCGATCTGGCTGGTGGCAGCTGAACGTCTGCGCCGCCTCGATCACCGTGGCGCAGATTGCCGGCGCAGCTTCACGGGTGTCACGCCGGAGCATGTCCTTGACCCGCTCGATTCCGTACTCCTGGCCTTCGCAGGTGGCCTCAACCACCCCCCGGGAAACCAGCAGCAGTACCCCTCCCGGCTCGAGCGCGACCGTGGGACTATCGTAAGTGACGTGGGAAAAGAGCCCAAGGGGGAGGCCGGTAGCGGCCAATTCGGCCACGCCGGAGTTGTCCCGAACCAGCCCGGGGGTGTGTCCGGCGTTGACGTAGCAGACGGTGCCCAGATCCTCGTTGTAGCACCCGGCAAAGGCCGGGCAGGGGTGCACCGTGCTGCCGGTTTCCATGAGGGCACGGTTCAGCCGGAGGCAAAGTCCGGCCATTGCATCCGCCTCGTTCACCTCCGCGGGTGAGAGCAACTCGGTGCCCGCTTCCCGGAACACTTGCTGAGCGCGGGCGAGAATCTGCTGGTTGTCCCGGCGATGCCCGGCAACGTCCAGAAGACCGAAGAGCACCCGCACCGGATTGACCCGGAGGGAATCGTAAAAGTCGCCACCCTGCGGCTCGCCGGCGGCGGTGGCGGCGATTTCCCCACCGTGCAGGACGGGAAAGGCGACAAGCACCGGCTCGATCGCGGGAGGCGGCGTGTTCCGGGCAAACTGGCGAAAAAACATCATAAAGCCGGCCTGGTGCGCTGACGGTAGCACAGCCAACCGCGGCTTGTCAGCGGGGGTCTATTCGCCGTACTTGCTGGTGAGAAACCTGCCGACCTCGGACTCCATCTGCCCGTAGTCGGAGTGGATGGTGGCGCGCAGCGCGGCTTCGGCCGAACTGCCCTGGCCGATTCGCTCGAGGATGCGTTGCACATCACTCAGCCCGTAAGTGTCGCTGATGTATTCCACCGCGGCCAGCGACTCTGCATAGGCCACCGTGGCTTGCGTGCTCGAGAATCGCAGGAAGCTGCCCTCCAGGAGGTTGTAGGGGATCTCCCGTTGAGCGCGGAACAACTGGGCCAGCAGACGGCCGCTCGAAGCGACGCTTCTCGGTTCGAGGATCTGGGCAACACCTTCATTCAGCCAGGTAGGGCAACGACCTCCGGTGATCTGATTGACGAAAGAGTGAGCCAATTCGTGCTTGAGCACGCGCGCCAGTTCGGAGGTCACTGAAGACAGGCCACTGACCGGGATGCGCAGCTTGCCGTCGTTGATCGCACCTGACCAGGAAGGCGCCTGGGTGACGTCAAAAAAGGCCTGCTCCGTGTACAGGATCACGGGAATGCTCTCGCGGGGGGCGATGCCGAGATCGCGCACCAGATCGTCGTAATCGGCTTCCAGCGTGGCCAGCAGCTGGCGGCGCAGACCCTCGGAAGTTTCTTTGCCTTCGTAGCGCAGGATGAAGTGTCCGGTCTCGCGTTCCGCAAAGTTGGCCTCGGTGGTGGTTTCACGCTGCGCCTTCGCCAGGTACCGCTCGACCACGGGGTCCGGGCGCAGCTCCAGCGAATGTTTCCAGGAACGCGCCGCGTCCTGGCTGCGGTCGGCGGAGAACTGCACAAAACCCAGAACCGTGTAGGCGTCGGCCGAGTCCGGGCTCGAACGCACCGAGCGCTCGGCGTAAGGCAGGGCCGCCGCGGCATTGCCGGAGCGCGCCAGCGCCAGCGCGTAGTAGTTCAGAATCGTGGAATTGTCCGGCTGAAAGCGCAGGGCGGTTTCGAAATAGCGCCGCGCTTGCCCCAGGTTGCCCTGCTCGAATTCGTGCTTGCCGGCGAGGAAATATGCGGTGGCCGAGAGCTCCGCGTGACCTTCACTTTCAAGCGTCCGCACGGCGTCCGCATCCACCTTGCCATCGTGCACCACCTTGGCCGCCAGATCCGGGTGTCCCGCCAGGCTGTCGGTGGGTGTGAAGGCAGGTAACTCGTTTGCTGAATCCGGGCTGCCCGGGGACGACGCGGAAGATGGTGGCAGTCCGCCCGCTTCGACGCGCTCCACCGAAGACTTGGGAATCGCATAGGAATCGTCGCCAACGTCGTACTCAACCTTGTTGCCGTTCTCGTGCACGTGGTCGGCCCATATGACACGGCCGTTTTTGAGGTGGATTACATCGGCAGGCGAACGCACCGCCGCTGCCAGCAGAAGGCCGAGCAGTGCCCGCCGAGGGAAGGTGACAGAAAGCCGCACGCAGGCGCATTCTAACCAAGGAAGGGGCTTCCCAGAAGGTGACCCAGGTAACCAGAAAAGTGCTGCTTTGCGCCTTGGTAGTCTGGGCGGGCCTCGCCGCCGGTTCTGACTCGGCCTCGGGCCGCGCCCCGGCCACGCAAGGAACTCCAGGGCAACTGGCCAGACCGGGCTTCCCGTCGCCGGCAGAACAGCTCTACCAGCAGTTGGGCAGCGTAGGACTGGACCCCGCCCGCACCTACCGGGTGCGCGGCGCGTCGCTCGACCGCCCGGCCTTGCGCATCACGCTGGAAGACGGCGAGATTTCCTTCACCCGCGAGGTTCAGGGACGAATCACAGGCGCCGTGTTCGAGGGCGAGGGAGAAGTGCTGCTGACGCCTCCCAACCGGGTGGAACGCGCATCCACTGCGCTGTTCACCGGCATGGCCATCCTGGAAGAACGCTTCGCCTCGGCCTACTTCCGCTTTAACGACGACACCTTCGCCGAGATTGAACCCTTCCTGCGGGAGGCGGATGACGCCCACGAGTTTGCCGCCCGGTGGAATGAGATGGCGCAGAACCTGGCCGAACTCGACGCCCTCCGCCTGCTGCTCGATCTCAGCCGCCTGCTCCCCGAAGCGGGGAGTGCAGTCCGAGAGACGCGCGGCGCGGAAGCTTTCTCCGATCGCCTGCTGCACGCTCGCCTTCAGGGCGAAACCCTCGGACCCTTTGACCTCACCTTTGACCGGGCGGCGCCCGAGCAGATTTGGGCCGGACAAAGCAAGACGGTCGGAGGCGTAACTTACTACGATCTGTGGACGGCCTTCGCCTTAGGCAAGGCTGGCCCGCCTGCGGCAGAGGACGACGCTCAGGAGGATTTCGAAATTCCACGCTACCGGATCACCACTGACGTCCGGCCACCCACCGGGTTGAGCGCGCAGGCCTGGCTGCAGATGAAGGTACGGCACGATGGGGAGCGCACCGTCCTGTTTGAACTCTCACGATTCCTCAAGGTCAGCGACGTAGAAGTCGATGGCAAACCCGCGCAATTCATCCACAACCCGTCGCTGGAGGGAACTCAACTGGCGCGGCGCGGCGATGACCAGGTGGCGGTCATTTTCCCGCAGGCCTTGCGGGCGGGGCAGACCGTGGAACTCAAATTTGTGTACGGCGGAGAGGTTCTGTCGGATGCCGGCGGAGGACTTCTTTACGTGGGAGCTCGCGGCACCTGGTACCCGAACCGGGGAATGGCCATGGCGGATTTCGATCTGGAGTTTCACTATCCTCCCGGTTGGACCCTGGTGGCTACCGGCCAATCGGTCCCGGTCGCGGCTCCTCGAAATCCGGCGTTTCCCGCAGAGCAGGTCAGCCACTGGGTCAGTGAACGTCCCCAAGGTCTTTGCGGCTTCAATCTTGGGAAATACGAACGGGTTGTCGCGGACACGGCGGGATTGACGGTCGAGACCTATGCCGCTCTGGGGGTGGAGAAGGCATTCCCTCGTTCCTCGGTAGTCGTCATGGTGCCTGACATCCGTGTGCCCGGGAAGGCCACCTCGGAAGTGGTGGAGCAGCCCGATCCGTCTCCGGCACGCAATGCCCGCTCCGTGGCGCAGGCGGCCGTCCGGGACCTGGATTTCTACGCCCAGCGCTTCGGTCCCTATCCCTACGCCTCTCTGCGCATCACGCAAATACCGGGGCGGCTGAGCCAGGGTTGGCCGGGCCTGGTTTTCCTTTCCAGCTATGCATTCCTGAATCCAGTCGAGCAAGCCGAATTGCGCATGGAGCCCGTGCAGTCCCACCTGACCAGACTGGTTCTGCCCCACGAGATCGCTCATCAATGGTGGGGCGACCTAGTCGGTTGGCGGCATTACCGTGATCAGTGGTTAATGGAAGGCCTGGCGAATTATTGCGCGCTGATGACGATCGAGGCGGACAATCCGGCGGCTTTTCATAAAGTGCTGGACAGGTATCGTGCCGATCTGCTGCGGGCAAATCCGGATGGCGTGTCGCTGCGGGATGCGGGGCCAGTGACGCTCGGCCAACGGCTCACTTCCTCGCACTTTCCCTCCGGCTATGAAGCCGTCAGCTATGGCCGCGGCACCTGGCTGTTTCACATGCTGCGAGAGATGCTGCGCGACGCCGAAGCCGGCGACGTTCGCGGGCGAGTTCAAGCGCGGAGCGGCGCTGACGAGCCCTTCGTGCGGGTATTACGCCAAGTACGCGACCGCTATGCCGGAAAACAGATCAGCGCCGATGAATTGTTTGCCGCGTTCGAGCAGGAGTTGCCGCCTTCCCTCCGCTACGAAGGCCGCAAGTCCCTCGACTGGTTTGTGGAGGGCTGGGTCAACGGGGCGGCAGTTCCCCGGTTTAGCCTCGACAATCTGAAGATCACTGCCGGAAACCGAGCCACACGGGTTAGCGGCAGGATTCTTCAGAAGGACGCCCCGGACGACCTGGTCACCTCCGTCCCCCTTTACGCGCTGCTGGGCGGCAAACCCGTCTTGCTGGGTAGAGTCTTCGTCGATGGTCCCGAGACCCCCTTTCACCTCGCAGCTCCCGTGGGAACCAGGAAGATTCTTATTGATCTCAACGAGACCGTGCTCGCGACTTCCAGGTAGTGTCAGTTCCTCCCAGGAGGATGGCAGGCAAACAAAGCTGAGAGCGCCCGGGAAGCCCTGCACGACACCTGGACGGCGTGGAACCGCACTCATGTCGTGATGCTCGGAAAAGATGGGTGGGAGTTGGGGGGGAGTGTCGCGCCCTGCCAGAGCTACGACCTCGATTCTGCGCGTATTCTAACGACAACATCAAGCACAAAAAGGGGATATTCGTAATCCGTTAAGCATGGGAACATTTCTAAGTCTTGACACGGCAGGTTCTGCGCATTGACCCATTCCGCCACCGGCTTCTAGACTGGTGCAGGTTTTGTCTGTCTCCCCCTCCCAGGGAGAGCGGACTGCGAGGAACATCCCAGGCCATGAAGCTGCTTCGAATTGTGCCGTGGCTGGCTGCCATCTTCCTGAGCCCGGCGGTTTGCCGTGCCGAGAATGTCTGGCAAGCCGGACGCATTTCCGAGGTTACGCAAAATACCGACCGCCGTACGCCCTCCTCGATCGTCAGCACCCCGCTCACCGACCGGCAGACCGTGTGTGTCATCTCGGTGCACGTCGGGGACAAGATCTATACCGGTTCTTATGTGGAGAGCCAAGACCAGCCTGCGCCTCCGTCGGAGTGGATCAAAGGGTATCCGGTCAGAGTGCAGTTCGTGGGCGAGGACATGATTTTGCGAGTTTCCCCGGCCAACGACCTGAAGGTAAAGGTCTCCAAGCGCAAGTCAGCCTCGAAGATGCATCCTCTGACCCCCCAGGAGGAGGCTGCTCTGACAACCGAGCACACGGGGGAGGAACGGACAGAGTCGGTGATAGGTTTTGACCAGTCCGCCCCGCAAGCTGCGCCGCCACAAGCGGAACCGGAAGCGGCGTCCCCGCCGTCGTCGCCCCAGCCCGCCACGGCGACGGTTTCTGTAAGTTCGGTGCCGTACCTGGCTGACCTTTATGTCGACGGCGAGGATGAGGGGTACACCCCCGCCAAGCTCAAGCTGTTCCCGGGCAAACACATTCTGCGCTGTGAGAAGAAGGGGTACCAGCCCTGGACAAAGGAAATCACGGTGAGCGGAGGCGCGGAACTCGCGCTGGATGCTACGCTCAATCCCAAAAAGTAGAGCCCACAAATTCCGCGCAACCCGGTCGGCTCAAGGCGTGCGGTCGAAGGTCTCCAAGGCGAAACGGAAGCCGGTTGGTTCCACGCGAACACTGCCCTGATAGGGGCGGTCAATATCTGCGATGGCCACCAGCTCCAGGGCCAGCAGAAAGGTGATCGCGAATACTTGGACCGCGTGCAGCAAGAAGTCCTCGACGCCAAACAGGCAAACCGAAATCACGCTCACGATCGCCCCCGCCAGCAACACGGCCCAGAGGATGGGGGGCAGCTTGCTGCGGCTCTGCAGCAGGCGGATACGGCGATGCTCACTCATGTTGCCCAGTTCGAAAAGGGCATGGTCCAGCGCGATCTGCTCGGAGGCAGTCTGAGGTTGTATGCTCTCCAGTAGTTTCCACCAGTCATCCACGATCTTTCGCCCCTCGTCGCTGGTCCTTTCGTGCTCCATTTCCCTCCACTCGGCGTTGATCATGACCTCGGCATAGTCGCGGGCCATCCGCCGGATGCGGTCGCCAGCCCCGCTGGGAAGTCCCTGGGCCAGGCGGAACACGTTTACGAGGCAGTTGGCTTCCTCTTCCTCGGTTTGCTGCGCGGTTCGGTAGCTGTTCCAGACACCGGAAAGCATGAAAGCGAGCAGGACGGCGTAGGTTGTCCCAATTACTCCCACGCTCGGACCGACCACATCGTTGTGGGTGCGCTTGGCGGGCTGCCAGATACGGCGCAGAATAAACAGAAACGTAATCGCCGCTGCGATGCTGCCGCTGATCTCGAGAATGCGCATCAGCACGCTATCCAATTTAGGCTCCGCTCAGCAGCAATTCTGTACGTCAGTCCGACAGTCTCGAGCAAGCCAGCAGTTGGCAACAGGAGAGACTGCCACTACCCGACTTCTACCAGACCGTAGGTGTGTTGCCAAAGGCCGCGCATGTGACGCAGAGCCCGCCCGATCTCATCGCGGGAAACCTCAGCGTTGGGCCCGGCCAGGACCGCGGCGGCCTCGCGTTTCGCCGCTTCGAGCAGTTGGCGATCCCGGATCAGGTTGGCCACCCGGAAACTGGGCAGACCCGCCTGGCGCGTTCCGAAAAACTCGCCCGGCCCGCGTAATTCGAGGTCCATCTCGGCGATCTGAAAGCCATCGCCGGTGCGGACCACGGCGTCGAGCCGCCGTTCCCCCTCCTCGGAGACTTTGCCACCGGTCATCAGGATACAAAACGATTTGGCTCCGCCCCGGCCAATTCGACCTCGGAGTTGGTGAAGCTGTGACAGTCCAAAGCGCTCGGCATGTTCAATGACCATAACCGTGGCATTCGGGGCATCGACCCCCACTTCAATTACCGTGGTTGCGACCAGGATATTCAGCTCCTCCTTCTGGAACAGGCGCATGACCTGGTCTTTGCGATCCGGATCGAGCCGACCATGCAACAGGCCTACCTTTAGGTCCGGGAAGATGCGGGAGCTGAGTTCCTTGTACATTTGGATGGCCGCTTTGAGCGCGGCCTCCTCGTTGTCCTCGATTACGGGATAGACCACGTAGACCTGGTGACCGGCCTCCACCTGCTTGCGCACAAAGCTCCAGACCTCCGCGGACCGGGCGTCGGAGACCCGGCGGGTGACGATGGGCATACGTCCGGGGGGCAGTTCGTCGAGTACGCTCACGTCCAGGTCGCCATAGAGGGTCAAGGCCAGGGTCCGGGGAATGGGAGTCGCCGTCATCACCAGCATGTCTGGCTCGGGCGGTCCGCTCGAGCCCGCCGGCTCTTCTCCCCTTTTCTTCATCAGTTTGAGACGCTGCATCACGCCAAAGCGGTGCTGCTCGTCCACGATGACCAGCCCCAGCTTGGCGAACTCGACCTTCTGCTCCAGCAGGGCATGGGTTCCGATGACGAGTTGCGCATCACCCTGGGCGATGTGCCGGCGGGTGTCGCGCTTGCGATCCTGCTCCAAAGAGCCGGTGAGCAGAACGATGCGATAGCCGGCCCTTTCCAGCATGCGCCGAGCGGAGAAATAATGTTGTTGTGCCAGGATCTCAGTGGGAGCCATGAGAGCGACCTGGTACCCGTTCTCAATGGCGACGATGGCTGCTTCAAAGGCGACCAGAGTCTTGCCCGAGCCGACATCGCCCTGCAGCAAGCGCCGCATCGGGAAGGGTTTTTCCATGTCCAACGCGATCTCGCCCAGCACGCGTTTCTGTGCGCCGGTAGGATGAAAGGGGAGAATCTTCTTGATGGCTTCGCGGGCGCGATCATCCAGCCGGAAAGCAATTCCCGTCTCGGTCTTCAGCTGGCGGCGCTTGTATTCCAGTCCCAGTTCCACGAAGAACAGTTCCTCGAAGATCAGCCGGAGGTGCGCCGGGGTCCGGGCAAGCTGCAGGTCAGTCAGGCTCTCCCCGGCATCGGGCCAGTGGACCTTCCAGAGCGCTTCCCTGGGCGAAATCAGGGCCATGCGAGAGCGAACCACCGGCGGGATGGCGTCGGGCAGATCCGGGGTCAGGTTGTCGAGCGCGCAGCGGATGATGCGCCGGAACCACCGGCTGGTAAGGCGGCCCTGACCAGCCGACTCATAGATGGGCACGATGCGCCCCACCTCGAGCGACGCCGCCAGCTTGCGATCCGCCGCATCGTGGGCCCCATCGTCGGTGGCGTCCCCGAGAATCTCAAACTGCGGTTGCACGACCTGCAGTGCACCCCGCCGGTCCGCATCGACCTTTCCATACAGAGCCAACATCTGCCCGGGTCTGAACTTGTCCTGCAGGTAGGCTCCGTGGAACCACAAGCACTTCAAGCGGGCTCTGCCCTGTCCCACTGTCATCTCGAAGATAGGCATTCGGCGGGTCCGGAAAAGACTGAAGTTACGCACCTCGGCGATGATCGTGGCCATCTCTCCCGGCCGGAGTTCAGCAATCCCCCGGGGGTTGAGCCGGTCCTCATAGCGAAATGGCAGATAATGGACAAGATCCAGAACAGTGTGTATACCCTTGGCCGCCAGCACCTCGGCCAGGCGTGGGCCAACGCCCTTCACGTATTGCACGGGGGTGGAAAGTTCAAGCATGACCGGAGCGGCGAGAAAATGGTAGCAGGGACGAGCGCAAGTGTGCTGCGGACGCTGCGACCCGATGTCGCTTCCCAGGAAGGCAGCCGCAGTGGCTAGAGCTTCGGTTGTGATCAACTTTGTGCAGTCGTTGCTGGCGGTGTTGCTGGGAAATGCTGCCTACTTTCTGCTTGCGCCTTCCCTGCCTCCGGCCGCGCGGCACCGCCCCTTTCACTACGACCTTGGGCTGGTAGTGGATTTCTGGTTCTGCGTGGTCGCTTTCGGGCTGATCAAGACCGCTCAGTGGTGGCGCCATCGCCGGCGCTAATCCCCGCCCCCAGCTCCGGGGCCGCCGGGGTTACTTTCGGAACCTTCGGTAATGCAGCCGCGGGAGACTACAATCGCCGGGCGAATGCAGAAGATCGCCATCCTCTACGATGCCAGCCAGGCTGTGCTGTCGACCTTTGATCTGGACGAGGTTCTCGAGCGGATCCTGGCCATCGCTCGTGACTACTTTCACCTGAAGAATGTAGCCATCTTGTTGCTGGACAAGGATTCCCACGAACTCTATCCGCGCTGTGCCAGCGGTTGGGACCCGGGCCAAGAGCACATCCGCTTGCGCCTTGGAGAAGGCATCACCGGGGCCGCCGCCACCCAGAAGCGGCCCATTTACTGCCCGGATGTCGCCAGCGATCCCCGCTACATACCCTCAGCGAAGAGTACCAGGTCCGAAATCGCGGTCCCTCTCATGGTGCGCGAGGAGGTCGTGGGTGTACTCGACTGCCAGAGCGAGAACTTCGATCACTTCGACAAGGACACCATCGACCTGCTCACGCTGTTCTCCACCCAGGCCTCGATCGCGCTGCAGAACGCCCATCTGTACTCCCTGGAGCGGGAGCGCGCGAAGCAACTGGAAGTCATCAATGCCATCGCCCAGCAGGCCAGTGCCGTGCTGGACCAGGAGGAGTTGTTGGTCAGAGTCTGCACCCTGATCCAGCAGGCATTCCAGGTGGGGCACGTCTCCGTCCTGATGCGCGAGGAAGACGACCTGATCCTGCGCGCCCATCACGGGCGCTTCACCCCGCGCGTGCTGTCCGGCGGGAGGCTGCCTGGTGCGACCGGATTGTGGATGCGGGCGCTCTCCGAAGGCAAAACCCTGATCGAAAACAGCGTGGAACCGAGCGTGGCCCAGCTGGGATTTTTCCGGGAGACGTGTGCCCGCATGTGTGTCCCGCTGGTTTCCTTCGGGCAAACCCAGGGCGTGCTCATGCTGGAGAGTGACCGCCCTGGCAGTTTCCAGGAGAGTCATACACCCTCTCTGGAAGCCGTGGCTGACATCTGTGCCACTGCCATCCAGAACGCGCACTATGTAGAGCGGGTCAAGCAGCTGGCGTACCTGGACGGCCTGACCGGCATCTTCAACCGCCGGTTTTTCGAGCTACGCATCGTGGAAGAGATCGATCGGGCGCGCCGCTTTCACAGCGGGATGGCCGTGCTCATGGTCGACATCGACCAGTTCAAGCGGCTCAATGACGAGTTCGGCCACCTGCTGGGGGACGAAGTCCTGCGTCAGGTCTCCTCGCTGTTTCACCAGCAGCTGCGAAAAACCGATACGGTGTGCCGTTATGGAGGAGAAGAATTCGCGATCCTGCTCTCGCAGACCAATCCCCAGCATGCTGCCAATGTGGCCGAGAAACTCAGGTGGCTGGTGGAGAACTGGCAGTTTCCCGGCGTACCCCGGCTGGTGACCATCAGCGCCGGCGTGGCCACCTATCCCGAACACGGCACCAGCCGCGATGAACTGGTCAAAGCTGCCGACGCGGGGCTCTACATCGCCAAGCAGGCTGGACGCAACCGCGTAGTTCTTGCCCCCTCCAGCCACGCGGCCGCCGCTCCCAGCCTGTAGCAACCTTGGACAGGCTGGGGAAAAGGTCCTCTGGGGGGTGGCGAGGCAACAAGACTCGCTGATCAGATCGAGATCCAGTCGCCTTTCAGTTCGTGGCGAATCCGTTCCCTCTGCTTCCGGTTCTGCTTCTCCAGTTGGTTTCTGCGCTGCCGCAGTTCGAGCTCCATCTTCTGTTTTTGCTGTTCTAGCTCCCTTTGCTGCCGGCCGAGTTCGTGGAGTGCTTGTTCCATGGCGGCTCGCGCTTGGTGGCGTGTCTGTTCAATTTCCGCCCTTTGCTTGGCGACCTCAGCCGCGGCCGCGCGGCGCGCCTCTTCGATTTCGGGACCAGTCTCATCCAGGGCCCGCCGCGATTCGTCGATCGCCAGCCTCATTTGCGGCAGCAGCTCGGCCATCTCCTTCTGCATCTCGCTCAGGTCGACGTTGGCTTCGGCCTCGACCTCCAGATCCGGCAAATCGAAGGTTTCCTGGAACAGATCGCCGGAGTCCCTGCGTTCCGGTATTGGCAGCGACAAGGTTTGCTCTTTCTTGTCGCGCACGATGACCACCTCGACTGTCCCGCCGCTCTTGGAGCGGAGAGCATGGCTGAAGTCGCTCGTATCCTGCACCGCCTGGTCGTTGACCCGGATGATCACGTCTCCGGCGCGGAATCCGGCCTTTTCCGCCCGGCTTCCCTTTTCCACCGAACGCACCAGAACCCCTTTGCCGTCTTTCACGCCGAAAAACTCTCCCAGCTGCGGCGTGATACTCTCCACCGCCAGCCCGCTGCGCACGGAAGAGTGCACCACGACAACCGAGACGGGCAGGTCAAAGTCCGGCATCGGAGGCATGGGGGGGATCTCGATGTGCAGGTCCTTGTTGTTGCTGAAATTGTAGGCAAAGGCCTTGCTGCGGTCGGCGAGCTGCACTTTCACCGTCAACGGCTGGCCGTCACGGCTAATGCCGAGTGTCACGAGGCGGCCCGGCGGCGTCTCCCGGATCATGCGCCGCAGTTGAGCCGCGCTCTCCACCGTCGTCCCGTTCATGGTCAGGATGACGTCATGCTCCTTGATCCCGGCTTTGCCCGCAGGAGCGTCCTGGTCGACGATCGTGACCTCGACGCCGCGCTCGTCCTTGAGTTTCAGGGCGGACAACCGTTCCGGGGTCACGTCGGTGATATCGATCCCCAGGTAGGACCCGGTGTTCTCCTCGTCACTGGAGAACCCGTACTCATAGCTGGTACCGGGGGATTCCAGGCCTGCGGCCTGGTCGGCGCAGCAAGGCAGCGTGAACCGCAACGTCAGGACAAGCAGGAGCAGGCGGTACATGGTCCCTCCTCCGTGCCGCGCTCTTGACAGACTGATCTTTCGCGCGCTCGGTTACCGGCTGGCGCGCAGGATCTGGATGTCGCCCGAGGTGGTGCGGATTTTCAGCGTCGGTCCCCCACCGTTCAGCTGGCCTTCGGCCGTCACCGTCTTGGGCCCCCACTCTCCACCCTCGCTCTTGACCCGAATGCTGTCAGGAAAATCGGTGCGGATGCCGTGACCGTTGGCCAGTTCAATGCTGGCGCGAATGCGGAGGGCAACGTCGGGAGTGAGATACACGACGATGTCACCGGCCGAGGTCTCCAACACCGAGTCGGTGCGCTCCGCGGTGGAGGCGAGAAACTTGGCTACGATCCCCCCTCCTCCGGTCTCGGCACGGGCGGAAGGCACTCCATTCAGTTCGATGCTTCCGCCACCGGTCTGGGCGCGCACCGGCCCCTTCGCCGAAGCCAGCCGGATGCTGCCCCCCCCGGTCTCAATATCCGCCGGCCCTCCGATATCGCCCAGATCGACGCTGCCGCCGCCGGTGGAGGCCTTCACCTTGCCGTTGCATTGCTTGACCTCAATGCTGCCGCCGCCGGTCTGCAGCACCGCGCCCTGCAGGCCGGAGAGCAGCACCACGCTGCCGCCGCCGCTCTCCGCACTCACCTTTCCCTTGGCGGAGTGAATCTTGATACTGCCGCCGCCGGTCTGCAGCGCCAAGTCGCCGCCGACCGTGCCGACGTCGATCGAGCCCCCTCCGGTCTCGCCGCGAATGGCACCGCCAATGTCATCCAGATGCAGGCTCCCCCCGCCACTTTCGGCTTCCAAGCGCCCCGCCAGGTGACTGGCCGCCACATCGCCGCCCTCGGTCTCGGCCCGGACCAGCTCCAGCTCGCGGGGAACTTTGATGACGAACTCGCTATTGAACTTGTGCGCGCGGCCGCCTTGCCAGTCCCCCACGAGCCAGGCGGCATCTCCTCGTATGGCAGCGCTGATCTTATAGGCCTCGAACTCGCGTCGGGACTTGTTTTCATCCGAAAGACAGGAACTATTGCGAATGACGTAACTGATGCCCGATACCGAGCTGCCCTCAACGCGAACAGCGCCCACGTCGATCTTTACGTGCAGACTCTTTGCCGCCGGAAGGCTGCCGGTGATTTCCTGTACCCAGGAACCACCTTCACGGAAAACCCGCGCTTCCTGCGCGCTGGCCAGTGAAGCCAGGCATGCTACCGTGACCAGCATGCCGGCGAACCTGGAAACCTTGTTCAACATGATATTTGCGTCCGAAGTTCTGGGCGTAATCTCCTTTTCTCGGGACCGGGGTCCCGGATAGTGGTGGTCGTTCTTCCGCCCCCGGGGACGGACGGTCAGTTCAGTCAATCTCCGGCAACTGGGCCAGGATAGTGCGGGCCTGCGAGCGGATGTACTGGTTCTGATCGGTGTCGGCCAGTCGCTCGAGGACAGCCCGCACGCTGCTATCGGCCTTCACCGGCTGCAACAGACGTAGGGCCTCGGTGCGCACGCCCGGATTGGAGTCGTTGACCAGGGCGGCGAGAATGGCGTCCCGCACCCGCACATCATCCTTCACAAAAGAACCCAGACTGTCGATCGCCTTGAGGCGCACGCCTGGGTTGGAATCGTAGCGCAGGGAGTACATCAGCGCCTCCCGCACCCGGCTGTCGTCCGGTTTCTGAGTCAGCAGATCGACGGAGTCCATGCGCACGCCCGAGTTGTAATTGTTGCGCGCCGCGAACAGCAGGAGTTGCTGGATCCGCTGGTCATTCAGCGATCCCTGCGCTTCCTCGGTCCGGGTGGTGCTGTACTTGATGCTGACCTGGTCAGAGCCGGGCTCCTGCGTGATCGACTGGATGCCGGTGATGGAAGCCTGGGCGGGAGGAGGTGCTAGGGGTTCCACAACGGGTGGCGGGGTGGGGCGAACCCTGTACATGGTCGCAATTCCGCCTCCGAAGCCCACAATAAAAATGGCTGCAGCCAGGGCGGGGGAAAAGCGCGTCTGGTGGTGCAGCCAGCGCATCGGATCGAAGGTCAACCGTTCCCAGAATGTGCCCGGACCGGTGGTCTCCAGCGCTTCCTGCAACCGCATGCGTGAGGCGGCCAGCAGGTTCGGCGTCGGTTCTTCCACCGGAAGCTTGGAGATAGTGGCATGGAAGACCCGCGAGGCCTTCAGTTCCGCTGCGCAATTGGTGCAGCGCCCGATGTGCTGCTCCAGTTCGTAACGAGCGTCATCGGCGAGCTCGTTGTAAACATAGAGCAGGATGTTGTCTTGTACCCATTCACACTTCATAATGGCGCCCCTTTCCGGGGATCCTCCTTCAAAACCCTGCTGCGATCGGCTTCATCGCATGTCCGCCAGCGAGCCGCGCAGCTTCTGCGTGGCCCGGAACAGCGTGTTCTTGGCGGTCTCTTCCGTGGTGTGCAAGATCTCCCCGACCGTGCGCAGCTTCAGCCCGTGATAATGCTTCAGCTCGAAGACCATGCGCTCTCGCGGGGTCAGTTTTTCCAGCGCCCGATTGATCCGATCCCCCAATTGGCGCCGCATCAAGTCGCGTTCCGGGTTGGCTCCCGGCCGGCCATCGGGCACCTGTCCCAGCAGGTCGTATTCCTGCCCGGAAGGGTCCGTGACCACCGGCCCATCTTCCTTGCGGACTTGCCGCTTGCGCAGGTGATCCAGGCAGAGATTGGTGACAATGCGGTAGATCCAGGTGTAGAAGGAACACTCGAAGCGAAAGCCTCCCAGGTTCTTGTAGGCCTTGAGAAAGGCCTCCTGATAAATGTCCTGGGCGTCGTGTTCCGACCCGGTCAGGTGGAGCGCCAGCCGTAGCACCGCCTGATCATAGTGGCGTACCAGCTCCTCGAACGCAGCACAATTGCCCTGCTGCGCTTCGCGGATCAACGCTGTGTCGTCGATGCGGCTTCCCTGGCCAGCCATGAGGCCCCGAGTAGGGGGATCCTGGGTCCTGCTGCCACTGTCTCCCCGGTGCCCCTGTGCATCCGGGTATGATCGCTCGCCAACCGTAATTGGGATTGCCCACGCGTTGGCCGGCATTGTGTCCGTTGTCCTCAGCTCACCGCAGAGCGTCAGCTCTCTGTTCTTCTGGCCTGCCTAGTAATGGACGCAGCACCGCCCCGACCGTAAGCAGAAATTATAGGCCTGTAGCAAGTTTCTTGCCTTTCTTGGGAATCGGCATAACATTCGGCAGGCGCTCGAGTTAGACGGCGGAGACCAGGTCGCATCCGGCTTTGCACCAGATGTGAGGCAACGCAGCACGCTCCCAAGCGCGGGCAGGCAGGGCGAGAAAAACCGCCACAATCCCAGCGGAGCGAGAGGTAGCCTCTTCTGAGCTTACCGAGAGCGCTCTCCCGCCCACCCAATTCATGACCGTCACGCCCACGTCCGCCGGCTCTCCGGCGCGTGTCCGCTCGCCGACAGCAGCCAGGGCAAGCCCTGCGGCGAGCGCAAACGGCGGATAGGAGGCTGTGTCCTCCATCGGTGTCCTGGAGGCAACTAGGTCCGGGATGGAGCCGGCTGGGGAGCCCGCGCGGACTCCTACCCCACCGCTTCCTTCTCGATCACGACCCTCAGGTGGGTGGTCACGTCCTTGTGCAGCTTCAGCGGAACGGTGAACTCTCCCAGGGTCTTCAAAGGTTCGTGCAGCTGGATTTTGCGGCGATCGACCTGAAAGCCCTTCTTCTCCAGGGCCTCCGCGATGTCGACCGACGTGACGGACCCGAAGAGCTGGTCGTGCTCTCCTGAGCGGCGCTGGAAGCAGACCGAAAGGCCGTCAAACTGCTTGGACAACTCTTCCGCCTGCTCTTTTTCCTTGGCGGAGCGGCGCAGAGCAGCCGCCTTCATCTGCTCGATGACCGCTTTGTTGGAGGCGTTGGCTTCGATGGCAAGCTTGCGTGGCAGCAGGTAATTGCGCCCGTAGCCCTCCGCGACCTTCACCACATCGCCCCGCGAGCCCAGCTTGGGGACGTCCTCTTTGAGGATGACTTCCATGGAATCACTCCCTTTCTCGATTTCTGACGCGAGAATGTCTACTCGCGAGGTTCCCTCGACCTTGCGAACAGGTTTTCCGCTCGCTCCCAAATTACGAGGCGCGACCCGCAAACGGCAGCAGGGCGATGTTACGAGCCTGCTTGATCGCCGTGGAGAGACGGCGCTGGTGGGGCGTGCACACGCCCGTCAGCCGGCGCGGAACAATCTTGCCGCTCTCCGCCACAAACTGCGCCAGCAGCCGCACGTCCTTGTAGTTGATGGATTCGATCTTCTCCACGCAGAACTTGCAGACCTTCTTGCGCCGGAAGTACTTGCGCCCCCCTTCGCGGGGTGCCCCCGGTCCGCCCCCGGGACGCGGTCCTCGCGGACCGGGACGCGGCGCAGGGCTTTCGCCCCGACTGGGACCTTCGCCCGAGGACTGCTCCACGGGCGCTTTGGCGATCTGTGTTTCTTCAGCCATGATGCTCCTTCGAATTGGGTCGTTAGTCGTTGGGCGGCTGTGGCGTCCGGCTCGAACACCGCCAGCGTCCTCCGATACGACCTCAGTCTTTAGTCTCTATGCGGTGACGGCAGCGGCTTCACCGCCTGCAGGCTCGGCCGCCGGAGCAACCGAGGTCTTCTTGCGCGCAGCCCGGATTTTCTGAATCTTCTCCAGCCGCTTCTGCTCTTCGTCGATGCGCACGGTGAGGAACTTGATCACCGGTTCGGTGACCCGCAGGCGGCGCTCCAGTTCGTGGATGAGCCCCCCGCCGCCCTCGACCGTGAGCAGGACGTAGATGCCGTCATGGAAGCGCCGCACCGTGTACGCGAGGCGCCGCTTGCCCATGCGCTCCACCGCCTTCACCGTCCCGCCGTTGCCGGTCACGGCCGTTTCCAGCGTGGAAATAAGTTTGTCGAGTTCTTCTTCCGCCATATCCGGACGGACGATGAACATGAGTTCATAAGTGCGATTCATTGTTTTCTCCCAATCCCTTAGCGCGCCGGCTGGCCTTCGTCGTCTTCCTCAGGCTTGCCGTTTTTGCGGTTGAAGCGGTTCATCGCTGCCCCCGGACCTTCCGTTAAAATCACCTGCACGGCTTCTACGACCGTATCCAGCACCTCATCGACCACCTTCAGCTGCGCTTTGCGGAACGGCTTGAGAATGTCCTTCTCCGGGGCGATACCGATGCGGATCCGCAGGAATTCCTGCGTGCCCAGCGCCCCAATGATCGACTTCATGCCGTTGTGGCCCGCCGAACTGCCTCGCCGGCGGATACGAATCGTCCCCAGCGGCAGGTCCAGTTCATCGTAGATAACGACCAGGTCCGTCTCGGGCTTCAGTTCGTATTCTTCGAGCAGCTCCCGCACCGCAAGCCCGCTCAAATTCACGAAAGTATCGGGCTTGCCGAGCAACACCGGCTGTGATCCGATGGCCGTGCGCGCCGTCAATGCCCGGCACTGCCGGTTTCTCACTTCCACGCCGCGATCGCCGGCAATGCGATCAATGGCGAGAAAACCCAGGTTATGCGGGGTAAACTGATATTCGATTCCGGGGTTGCCCAGTCCGACGATCAGTTTCACGCCATTTCGCTCTTAGCCCGGGCTCGCAGCCCGCGGCTCACTTCTTTTCCTTCTTCTCGGCCTTTTCCGCCTTCTCCGGAGCGGCCGCTTCGGCGCCTTCCTCGGCCGTTTCCTGCTTGCCCTTCTTGATGACTTCGGGTTCGGCCGGCGCTGCGGCAGCTTCGGCGGCCACGGCCTCCGGCGCCGGCGCGGCCTCTTCCTTCACGGCGGTGACGTGCGCCACGGGCTGGTTCTCGTCGGTCAGGAACCGCAGCCTGCCGCTGTGCGGAAGATCCGCCACCCGCAGCACCTTGCCGAAGACCAGTGCCGTTACATCCAAGTCGATGTGAGTTGGGATGTCTGCCGGCAGACACTCCACTTCCACCTCGCGCAGCATCTGCTCGAGAATGCCGCCCTGCTGCTTGACACCCGCGGCCTCACCCCGCAGGGTGATGGGCACGTTGACCGCGAGCTTCTGGTCCATGGCGATGCGCTTCAGGTCGATGTGCAGCAGCTGGCCTTTCACCGGTTCGAACCGCCAGTCCACGATCATGGCCTTGGTGCGCTCGCTGTCCAGGGCAAGATCGAAAATGGTGTTGTGCCCGGCTTCGGAGTGCAGGATGCGCAGCACCTGGCGGGGATCAAGGCTCACCGGGACCGCTGCCTTGCCGGCCCCATAGACCACGCCGGGAACCTTGCCGCCACGACGCACCCGGCGGGCGTCGTTCTTGCTGCCCGGAGTCCGCGGTTGGGCTTCCAAAAGATTATTTTCCTTTGCCGTTGCCATAAGTTTGATTCCTGTCTAGGTGAACAATCTGCTGACTGAAGTTTCTTCGTGGATCGACTGAATGGCACGACCGATCAGTCCCGCGATGGTCAGAACATGAATCTTGGGCTCGCGCCTGGCGCTATCGGTCAGGGGGATGGTGTTCGTCACCACCACCTGCGTGATCGAGGAGTGGGAGATATATTCCAGAGCCGGCTCCGACAGCACCGGATGGGAACAGCAGGCATAGACCGCCGTCGCACCGTTTTCCAGCAACGCGGAAGCGGTTTTCACCAGCGTCCCGGCGGTGTCGATGAGATCGTCGATCACCAGGCACGTACGCCCGTTTACGTCACCGATGACGTGCATGACCTCGGCAACGTTCATCTCCACCCGGCGCTTGTCCACAATGGCCAGCGCGGCATCCATTTTCTTGGCGAAAAAGCGAGCCCGTTCCACGCCGCCGGCATCCGGCGACACCACCGTAAGCTTGGGCAGGTTCAGCTTCTTGAAGTAATCCACCAGCACCGGGGAGGCAAACAGGTGATCGACCGGGATATTAAAGAACCCCTGCAGCTGGGGCGCGTGCAGGTCGACGATCAGGGCCCGGTTGGCACCCGCCGTGGTCAGCAGGTCCGCGACCAGCTTGGCGGAGATTGGCACGCGCGGCTTGTCCTTGCGGTCCTGGCGGGCGTAGCCGAAGTAGGGAATCACCGCCGTGATCCGCCGGGCCGAGGCGCGCTTGAGGGCGTCAATCATGAGCAGCAATTCCATCAGATGCTCGTCCACCGGGCGGCAGGTCGACTGAATGACGAACACGTCCGCTCCACGCACGTTCTCCTGGATCTGAACGTAACACTCGCCATCCCGGAAGCGGGTGATCTGGGCTACCCCGCGAGTGAGGCCGAGGAAGTGGCACACTTCCTCCGCCAGGGACTCGTTGGCCGTCCCGGAAAAAATCTTGAACTTGTCGTCCACGCGCGGGCGCGCCTTGCGCTCGCTCTTCTCTTCAGGCACCTGCTGGCCTTTTTTCTCCGCCGGCGTCACTAAAGTTGCCATAACAAGATCCAGTTCTCAGTTGCCGCTCTTAGTCCCCTGCGGGCTCGGGACCCAGTACCGGTCGCTCATACCCGTTCACGGCTGGCGGTTCTCGGTTGTCGGTTCTCTTGGCGTGTCGGGTTGCCCTGAAGCCACTGAGAACGGACAACTGATTGCTGGCTGGGCCGCTAGGATTCGAACCTAGACAAAGTGCTCCAAAGGCACTTGACCTACCATTAGTCGACGGCCCAGCGTCGCTAATTGACCTTCTGCAAGTCTCGATTGTCGATTGAAAAACGCGCCTGTGCAAATGGTCGATCAACAACGGGCGCTCGTCAATCGAAAATCTTCCGCCAATACCCGGGCCGGCTAAGGGTCTTCGTGGCCCGGGAGGGAACCCCCAACTTCGCCAGAGCCGCCGCGGCCCGACGGGCAACGGCGCCCGAGCGGAACAGGCCAAAGACCGCAGAACCGGATCCCGACAGCGAGGCGTAATCGGCTCCCGCCCCTACGAGCACACTCTTCACCTCGCGCAATTCGGGATGCTGCGGAAAGACGACTCGTTCAAAGTCGTTTTCGATCCCGGTACGGACGAGGTCGAGAAGCAGGATCTCGGCCCGGCCCCTGCCATGGGCAAGGACACCGGATACGGTCCTCCGGAAGCCCTCGCCCCCAGGAGCACCGCTCAGCCACGCGGAAACCACACGGCTGACCTCGGTCATTCTAGCGGAGGGGGAAGATCGCGTCAATGCAGGCGCTGAGCCGTCACTCCACATCCGGTCCCACGCGGTAAACGCCCTAGGGGTGGACACGCCGATCTCCGGCGTCGCGATCACACAATGCGTCTCGGGAAGATCCGGCACGGGGTAGACTTCCTCGCCCCGGCCGACTCCGAGGATTGTCCCACCGACCAGGAAAAGCGGCAGGTCCGAACCCACCTCCGCGGCGATTCGCAGTCCTTCCGATCCGGACAGCGGTTTCTTTAGCTCCCGCTGCAGCCCGAGCAGCGTGGCCACCGCATTCGCCGACGCTCCTCCCAACCCGCCCTGCACCGGAAGCCTCTTTTCAATCTCCACGACCACCCGTCCCTTGGCGTTCAGGGCCGCCATGGCGCGCTCCGCAATTCGGTAGCAGGTGTTCGACGGATCGCAGGGTACGCGCGCGTCGGCGCAGCGGATCTCGACTCCGCTCCCGCGGACCACTTGCACCCGAATCACGTCGTGGAGGGCGATCGTCTGGTAAACCGTGCGCAGCTCGTGGAACCCGTCGGCCCGGAGCGAGCCAATGCACAGGCCGAGGTTAATCTTGGCGAAGGCGCGGACGGTGACCGACATGGAGCGACGATTGTAGATTGATGATCGCAGATTTTCGATTGCAGATTTTTGGCTGCCGCCCAGACCGCCCAGACCATCGCCGGCGTGTCGGTTCACGATGAAATGCCGCTTGGAAAGGGCGCGGCTTCAGCGCGCCGAGCGGAACGAGAACCTATCCCCGCCTTTTGTAATAAATCTCGAACTCAAACCCGGCATTCGGCGGGAACAACTCTGCGACCTTGCGCAACCGTTCGGCCAGCGGGTTCGGCGCCAGCAACGGGTAATCCCGCTCCCGCAGGTCGTGGTAATCCACGTCAAGGTAAAGCGAGAGCAGGTAAATCGAGATCGCGTCGGAGAAAGCAGCCGCCAGGTATTCGCTCTTGTACTTCTCGGCATCCGGGCCTCCACCGGTGGCCGCCTTGCGCGCCTCCCATGCGTCCAGGGAGGTCTCGCCGCGCGCCCCGGCCTCCACCTGCTGCCAGGCCAGGTCCGCGAACGCCTGCGACACCCCCGCGCGTTCGACCAGGGCATGCCCTACGTTGATATAGAACTCGAAGGCGACGGAAAACTTGTCGTCCATCAGCCGCGTGGAGATAAACACGCACTGGGATCCGCCCAGGGTCAAGTTGCGGTGGCAAACCGCGTTGTCGCTGAGAACCACATCATAGCGGTCGGCGATCACCGTGTCTTCGCCGTGGCTGACGGCGAGAGGAACGAAATAGTAGGCGTTGCGCTCCAA
Source organism: Terriglobales bacterium (assembly GCA_035623795.1). Taxonomy (GTDB): domain Bacteria; phylum Acidobacteriota; class Terriglobia; order Terriglobales; family Acidobacteriaceae; genus DASPST01. The sequence goes on along the minus strand of DASPST010000079.1, from coordinate 28,254 downwards.
GGCCGCGGCGATAGCCCGCGGCACCGCGGCGACCATGCGCTCCAGTTCGGCCTCCGGAACGCTGACCTCACCGGCGGCGGCATAACAGACGCCGTTGGCCGCTTGCCAGACCGGGGTCTGCCGGACCACCTCTGTGGGCGTCCAGGTAATGGCTGGAGCTGCCTGCGACATGCCCGTATTGTAGCCTACGCCCCGCCCAGCTCCCCTCCCGCGAACCGGAAAGCAGCGTAGCAGCCTCCACCCCTGGCGGATTGTGACCCCACGTCGGATAGGCGTACCCTGATGCGAAAAAGGGAATCTTCGCAGCCGATGGTGCCAACCAGTCGTCCAACCCGGCCGCCCCGCTGGTATTTCATTCCGGCACGGGTGCTATTGGTGACGTTCATCTTCACCTTGCTTGCCTTCGCTGTCAGTCTCTTGCTGAGCATCGTTGGGGTGGTGATCGTTGCCCGGATCCATGGCGTGAATCCGGATCTGAGGATCGCCTACCGCCATGTCGCCCTGCCCGCAGCCCTGGTGGCAGGCTCGCTGGTGTTGGTGGCGGCAACCATTCTGGAGATTTTGCACTATCGGCAATCCAAAGCCCTGGCGCGCATCGCCCAAGTCAGCCGGTAGAAACCCAATCGTCGGTCTTCAGCCAGCACGGTAATATGGACCATCCGGGCTGAGCAGGGAAGACCTAGGACTGGTTACAATCGTGCCCATGCGTCCTCGCATTGCCGTGCCTGTACCGCACTCGCGAGATTCGAAGTACGTCACCCGCGCTCTGCCTCTGTATGAAAAGGCGGTGGAAACATCCGGGGGCGAAGCGGTCCGCATTCCGCTCGACCAGGACCGGGCCGAGATCAGCAAACTCATCGAAAGCTGCGACGGCGTACTCCTGCCCGGAAGCCCGGCGGACGTGGACCCCGAAAAGTACCATGCCGCGCGCCATCCCAAGACGGCCGCCGCCGACTCGGAACGCGACGCCGTGGATCAACTCCTGCTGCACGATGCCTACCAGAAGCACAAGCCGGTCCTCGGCATCTGCTACGGTCAGCAGAGTCTGAACGTGTATCGCAGCGGGTCGCTGGTCCAGCACATCGAATCCTCGGTCAAGCACGAGGCCGGCGGCAAGGTGGCCGTGGCCCACGCGGTAGAGGTTGAGCCGGGATCGCGGCTGGCAAGAATCCTCGGAAACGCAGGTGCCGACCTCGCCCACCTGCCGGTCAACTCCAGCCACCATCAGTCGGTGGACGCCGCGGGAGAAGGGCTGCGCGTTGTGTCACGCTGCCCCGCCGACGGCATCGTGGAGGCGATCGAAGGCACTTCTCCCGACCATTTCGTGTTGGCCGTGCAGTGGCACCCGGAACGATCGGTGCAACGGGATGAGGCCTCGCGCGCATTGTTCCGGGCCCTGGTGGAAGCTGCCCAAAGCGCTAGGTCGCGTCGCCATCAAGCGTAGCCTCTGCAGCCTGCCCGGAGTCGAGGGGCTTCGTTCGCCGCGTCACTTTCGGCGGGTCCCTTGACGCCCCGCTCCCACCGCACGCTTCGCCTTCTTCTCCACCAGCAAAACCACGGCGTTCGCCATGGCGGCGTTTTCCGTGTGGATGCCTTCCGGCGTCTTAGCCTTCAGGCCCACGCAGGCAACGCCTATCCCCAGCAGTTGAGCGATGCGCTCCCGGATCGCCTCCGCATGCGGCCCGATCTTGGGCGCAAGCAGGATCAGCGAGGAATCCACGTTCCCCACGGTGTAGCCGGCGTCACGCACCCGACGCAGGGCTTCCTCGAGGAAAACCATGGAATTTGCCCCCTTCCACTGCGGGTCCGACGGCGGAAACAGCGCCCCGATGTCAGGCGCAGCGACCGCTCCCAACAAGGCATCGGTGATGGCGTGCAGCAGCACGTCTCCGTCGGAGTGCCCGCCGAGACCCTTGGGATGAGGGAGGGTGACACCCCCGATGCGAAGCGGAATACCGGCCTGGAACTCATGCGAGTCCCATCCGAAGCCGATGCGAGTGTTCAATGCCAAATTCGTCCTCGACACACCAAAATACGTTCCCAAAATGACTTGTGTCCAGACAGGGCTTCAGCCCTGTGCCCTCCCGTCGCATACAATCTGGGCGTGAGTTCCAGGGAACGGTCTTCTGGCCGGATCGCGCCGGTCACACACACGGCAATGCGAACCCGACCGTTCAGTGTCGCAGATAGAACTCCGCCAGTTCCAGGTCGGCCGGAGTGGTGATCTTGATGTTGCGGTGCGACCCCATGACGACCGCAACCGGGTGCCCGGAACGCTCGATCAGAGAGGCTTCGTCGGTGCCCGTGAAACCATCCGCCTGGGCTTCGTCAAAGGCCTTCTTCAGAACATGGTAACGGAAACCCTGCGGCGTCTGCGCCAGCACGACTCTCTCCCGCGGCAAGGTGGCGATGACGCGCGCCCCTTCAGCGGTGCGCTCCACCTGTTTCACCGTGTCCACGGCCGGCACACCGGCAATGGCCGCGCCAAATTCCTCCACCCCTCGAATCACACTCGCGATGATTTCCTCGGTCACCAGCGGCCGCACCGCATCGTGCACCAGCACGATGTCATCTGGCGCCGCTCTCACAACCGCCAGCGCGTTGGCGACGGAATGTTGACGGTGTTCGCCGCCCTCGACCAGCTCGATCCGCTTTTCAGGGACGTGGGGGGCTTCCCGCCCCAGCCGCTCGCGAAACCCGCGGATCTCGTTCTGGCGCAGCGCCACGAAGAGCTCCGACACCCGGGGGCTGGCGATAAATTTGCGCAGAGTCAGAATCAGGATCGGAGCGCCGCCCAGTTCCGTAAACTGCTTGGCTGGAGCCGGCTCTGTGGTCCTCCGCCCTGACGCCATCCGCGTTCCAAAGCCCGCAGCCGGAATAATGACCACGACCTTCATGGCGGGCGACAAGTATACGAGCCCGGGGAAGTCACTTCAAATGCGTCTCGGTGGCACCGCTGTCCCACGGGGATCCTTCAGGCCTCCCGCCCCTGTGGACTTCCAGCCTCCCCGGAAGGCAGGCTTCGCGGGCGAGGGCGCCCGCGCTACACTGGAGGGGAGTTTCTCTCGACTTGGAGGGTGGGGATGCGTCGGATACGCCCCCTGTGGATCAGCGTCTTGGGCCTGCTGCTGGCTGCGCAGTTGGGAGCGGCGCCGCGGAAGCGCCCGCTTTCCGTGCGCATTGCCGCAGTGCTGGCAGACCCGGAACTGGCGCGCGGGTTCTGGGGCATCGAGGTCGCTTCCCTGTCCTCGGGCAAGACTCTTTACAACCACAACGCCGAAAAACTGTTCACCCCTGCCTCCAATACCAAGCTGTTCACCACCGCTGCCGCCCTGGCCCTGATCGGACCCGATTACCGCTTCAAGACCCTGGTCGCGACCAACGGAACGCTCGACAAGCACGGCCGCCTGACGGGCGACCTCCTGCTGGTGGGCAGCGGTGATCCCAACCTCTCCGGGCGTGAGCTGCCATACGATCTGAGGACCCGACGCAACGATCATCCCATTAAGGTGCTGGAGGATCTGGCGGACGGACTGGAGCAGAAAGGCGTGAAGTACGTGGATGGGGATATCGTGGCCGATGATTCCCGCTTCGCCAACGAGCGCTACGGCGAGGGCTGGAGCCAGGACGATCTGGTGTGGGGTGACGGTGCTCCGGTCTCGGCGCTCACCATCAACGACAATGTGGTCTTCGTCAATATTCTGCCGGCGGACCGGACCGGAGAGCGCGCCTTCGTGAACGTCACGCCGTTCGCGGACTACTACCGAGTGGACAACCGGATCATCACTACACCGGCGGGAACGACGCGCCGGATCTTCTTCAATCGTGAACCCGGTTCTACCGAGCTTGCGCTCTGGGGCGAGATGCCGCTGGACGATAAGGGCGCTTCGGAAGCGCTTGCCATCGAGGACCCGGCGGCCTTTGCCTGCCAGCTTTTCCGTAGCCTGCTCGAAAAACGCGGCATCGTGGTGTATGGCCGGGAGCGCACACGGCACACGGAACTGGCGGGTTTGGCGACCTTGAGCGTGACGGCCAGCGCTCCCGCCCGAGGCGGCGAGGGGGATTCGTCGCGGACCCCTGCTGCCGTTGACCCTCTCGTGCTGGCCAGCCACGAATCCCGGCCGCTGCTCGACGACATCCGGGTGATCAACAAGGTGAGCCAGAATCTCCACGCCGAGATCCTGCTACGCGTGCTGGGACGTGAGAAGGGTGCAGGCGGAACCATCGAAGGGGGCCTGGAGGTGATCCGCGGATTTCTGGCAAGGGTCGGAATTCCCGCCGAGGAATACGCGTTTTACGACGGCTCCGGGCTCTCCCGGGAGAATCTGGTTGCACCGCATGCGGTGGTGTGGCTGCTGGAATATGCAGCGAAGCAGCCCTGGGGCGCGAACTATCGCGATTCGCTGCCGGTTGCCGGCGTCGACGGCTCCCTGGCCGACCGGCTGCAGAGCAATCTCACCCAGGGGAAGGTACAGGGCAAAACCGGATCCCTGGGCGGCGTGAAAGCACTCTCCGGATACGCCACCACCAGCCGAGGCGAGGCGGTGGCATTCTCCATTTTCTCCAACAACTCCAACCTGCCGCCGAAGAGAATCAACGACGCCATCGACCGTATCCTGGAAGAAATCGTGGACGACACGGCGGGGCGATAACCGAAAACTGGGGAGTGGCGACGCGGTCGTCGCGAAGGCAGCCATCACCGCGAGCGGCGCGCGCTGCGGCGCAGGCGTACGGCGCTGGCGGCAGCGGGGCCGGTTCCGCTGGGCGGCTTGCGCATGCCTTCCAGCAGTTCCTTGAGGACCACCGCGTTGTTGCGCTCTTCATCCCGGGAGGCAAACAGCAAGGTCAGTCGCTTACGGCCGGTGGCCAGGCGATGAAGCTCGCCCAGGGGCTCCGCGGCTTCGGGCCGCGCCAATTCCCTCAAGTAGCGCTTGCGAAACAGGGCCCAGGAATCGGGATGGGCGTGGAACCAGGTTCTCAACTCGTTGGAGGGAGCGAGGTCCTTGAGCCATGCATCCAGCGCGGCCTCGCTCTTGGTAAGCCCACGGGGCCAAAGACGATCCACCAGAACGCGCGTGCCGTCCCCCCGCGACGGCGATGCATAGACGCGCTTAGTCACTACGGGCATGGGGCTTGGCTTCCTGGGATATTGTACGGCGAAATAAAAGGGCGCGGAAAGAAGCCAACCACGGAGCCCGCGAACACGGGGAGAAGGCTTGATCCTCAAGTTCGGGGGCTTGGCCGAGGGGTCGATGCGGAGCAGATGCCCGAGTTTTTCGCGGGAGAAGGGCGCCCCGCGCTACACTGGACCAGCCTATCGCCAGAGGATGGGATGAGAACGGTGCCAGGCTGTGCTTTCGCGTTTTCCCGCGGCAGGCGCGGGTGCAGTCCGGGTATGTGGATCTGTGCCTTCTTGTTCCTGCTCCTCGTGGGCTGCGACGTCGAACGCCGGAAATCGGACGCGGAGCTCGGCCTCAATCCGCAGCAGGCGGCGGGACGGCGCATCTACGACCAGCAGTGTGACCGGTGCCACGAGCCTTACTCCACCCGCGGGAAGAAGGGGCCGGGGCTGAAGGGAATCTTCCGGCAACAGTACCTGCCGGAGAGCGGGCTTCCCGCCAACGACCAGCGGGTGAGCGAGATCATCCTCTACGGACGGAGCAAGATGCCCGGCTTCAGCCAGGTTCTCGATCAGCAGCAGGCGCAGGATCTGCTGGCTTATCTGCACACGCTGTAGAAAGTCGCTCGAGGTGGGATAATCCCTGGGTGCCGACCGCCTCCCAGTCCACGCTGCTGCGCAAACTTCCCTCGGTGGACGAATTGCTGCGCCTGCCCGAAGTCAGCGCGCTGGCGGCGCGAGAAGGACGCAGTCCGGTGACGGATGCGGCTCGCGCCGTACTGGCGCAGCTGCGTGCCCAGATCGGCTCGGGGCGGCTTCGGTCGGAGGGAGTGGATTCGGCGCTGGCGGAGCTGGCGGGCACGATCGCTTGGCAGCTCCAGCAGGATCTGAGCCTCTCCTTGCGCCCGGTAATCAACGCCACCGGGGTTGTCCTGCACACCAACCTCGGACGCGCGCCCCTCTCCGCCGGCGCTCTGGAGCATGTGAAAGACTCTGCCGGCCGGTATTCGAACCTGGAACTCGACCTGGGTACGGGCGAACGCGGGCGCCGGGATGTGCACGTCGATAGGTTATTCCGGCGGTTGCTAGGGGGGAAGATTGCCGGCGAGGAAGAGCCAGCGACCGCGGTCACCACCATCGTGGTAAATAACAATGCGGCGGCGGTCTGGCTGGCATTGAACACGTTGGCGGCAGGCGGGGAAGTTGTTGTCTCGCGAGGCGAACTGGTGGAGATCGGTGGCTCGTTCCGCATTCCCGATGTCATGGCGCAGTCGAACGCAATTCTGCGCGAGGTCGGCACTACCAACCGCACCCGGGTGGCGGACTACGAAGGCGCGATCCACGACCAGACGCGCGCGTTATTGCGGGTTCATCGTTCCAATTTCGAGATCCGCGGTTTCACCGAGCAGCCTGCACTGGAGCAACTGGTCGCGCTCTCCCGCAAGACCGGAATCCCGCTGGTGGAAGATTTGGGCAGCGGCGCTTTTTGGGATTTGGCGACCCTGGGGGTTCGGGGCGAGGCAGGCGTAGGGGAAAGCCTTCGGGCGGGGGTGGACGTGGTCACTTACAGCGGCGACAAACTGCTGGGTGGGCCGCAGGCGGGTATGCTGAGTGGACGTCCAGAGCTGATCCAGCGCATGCGAAAGAACTCGCTGTTCCGCGCCCTGCGCGTGGACAAACTGACCTACGCCGCTCTGGAAGCAACCCTGTTGGCGTACGTGAAAGAGGACTATGACGCGATTCCGGCGCTGCGCATGATACGTCTCTCGAAGCAAGAGATTGGCCGCCGAGCTACGCGGCTGGCGCGGGAGGCGGAGTCTTCCCGAGGACTCACCATCGAGGTGGTGGAAGGAGAGTCGTTAGTGGGCGGGGGGGCGGCTCCTTCGGCAGTGCTGCCCACGCAATTGCTGGCGGTAACCGCCAGGAGCTTGAATGCAACCCAACTGCTGGATGGCCTGCGCGGCTTCAACCCTCCGGTGATTGCGCGGGTGGAAGGGGAGCACGTCCTGCTCGATTTGCGCACGGTTTTTCCCGAGCAAGACGAGGCGATCGGGAGGGCGCTGGCGGCGGTGGCAGGCTGATCGGCGACCGCCCGGACCTAAGCCTATGGCGACTCTTTACACGATCGGCCATTCCACGCGTTCCCTGGACGAACTGCTCACCGTCCTGAAGGCCCATGCGATCCGGAGGCTGGTGGACATCCGGGCCTTTCCGGTTTCACGACGCCTTCCCCACTTCAGCCGCGAATTGCTCGAGACCGCCTTGCCCGCCGCCGGAATTCGTTATTGGTGGATGAAGGAACTCGGAGGCTACCGCAAGAAAATCCTGGAATATTCGCCCAACGTCGCCCTGCGGAATGCCGCCTTCCGGCATTACGCCGACTACATGATGACTCCCGAGTTCGAGAAAGCGGTTGGGGAACTGGTCGGGCTGGCACAACCATCACGCCTGGCTTGCATGTGCGCCGAGCGGGTGTGGTTTCATTGCCATCGCATGCTGGTGTCAGATTGGCTGGTAGCGCACGGGAATCCCGTGCTGCACATCGATGGAGAGGGCCCGGCGCAGCCTCACTATTTGTCGCGCGAGGCGCAACGGCAGGGCGACCAGCTCATCTATCCCGGGGACACTCTGTTTCCGGAGAGAACCTGGGAACCCCTCACGCCTGCGCCGGCCACGGAAAGGCGCGCGCGCACGCGGCCCGAGGCGGTCAAGGGCACTAAGAGAACCGGCACAGGCGGTGGAGGGCAGTGAGTCTGAAGTTTCCGCAGTGCTGGCTGGACCTCGGCGTTCGCTGCGTGCTGTGTTAAGTTTCCTCAATGATTGTCGGCACCGGCATCGACATTGCGGAAGTACCGCGGATCCGGGCAGCCATCGAGCGCCACGGGGAGCGCTTCCTGCAACGCGTCTTCACCGCAGCTGAGATCTGCTACTGCGAGTCCAAGGCGAACCGGGTGGAGCGCTATGCGGCGCGCTTCGCGGCCAAGGAAGCGGGCATGAAGGCGCTGGGCACAGGCTGGAACCATGGCGTGCGCTGGCGCGACCTTGAGGTAGCGCGGCAGCCAGGGGGACGTCCGGTGCTGGTGTTGCACGGCCAGGCGGCCGAGTTCGCCGCGAAGCTGGGCGCGACCAGCATCGCGCTCTCTCTCACGCACACGGCGGAATGGGCGATGGCGCAGGTGATCCTGGAAGCGCAGGAGTCATGGCGATGAATCGGCAGTTGGTGTAGACGCCCGCGATTACAGCGGGACGTCCGGGCTACCACGACCGTCTCGGGGGGGAGAAGATGGCGCCCGACGAGCTTTTGGCGGAAGCCGTCCTGAGCTGGGTTTTTCGCAGCGCTTCCGAGCCTCGTATCAATACCGCTGCCATTCCCTATTGGGCATCACCGGTGAAAAATGTCATGGACCGGAACGCGAACATGTGAGGCGAGAGGCTTCTCCACTCCCTGTGACGATTGGCTTCGCCACGATCAACCCCGCCCGATTTCCTCGCGACAGGCAGGCAGACCTTTGCGCGTGGTGCCACGCCGGCCATGGCGTAGCGCTCGCCCCGCCTTCACATATACGCCCGGCGAACCGCTTGATGAATCTCTCGAGTTGCCAGGGGCCAATGCCAACGCCACAAAACCAAGGGAAGAGCGCCTGCGCTGGCAAACTGCGCGTTAACGCGCACGGCGATGGGAGATACCCGCGGGCCGCTCGGGGGTGGCCCAGCTCTCATTTCCATGATTCGGGCTCACGCCCCGAAGTTATTCCCCGATCCGAGCACAGATTCTGCAGCTCCCCTTTTCTCCTGCCCAGCGAGGGCGCTCACACGCAATCGATGGGCGCGTCGCGCTAGTGAGAACGCCGGAAGCCTTCTGCTAGACTGACGCCTTCAGACCGACTGCCCATGGCAAGCGTGACTTCGACTTCAGAACCCATCCGGACCACGCCGTCCGAACGGAGCCTGCTGGTGGGAATTGGCCTGTGCAGCTTCGCCGCCCTGCTACTGGAAATCTCCCTCACGCGACTGTTTTCGGTGGTGTTGTTTTATCACTTCGCCTTCCTGGCGATCTCCATTGCCCTGCTTGGCCTCGGCGCCGGGGGAGTGTTGGCCTACGTGCAACGTGTTCGCTTGGCACGCATCGAGACCAGGGCGCTGGCGGCCCGCCTGTGCGGCTTGAATGCCATGGTGATTCCCGCGGTCCTGGTGATCATTCTGCATGTTCCGGTCGCGCTGCGGCTTTCCCGGGGCAATTTTCTCCGGCTGACGGTGCTCTATCTGGCGGCCGCCGTGCCTTTCTTCCTGACCGGTCTGGTACTTTCCGTCGTCTTCGCGCGGCAGGCGCGTTCTATTACGCGGCTTTATGGCGCTGATCTGGTGGGCGGAGCACTCGCTTGCCTGGCGGTGGTCCCGCTTCTCGACCGGGTGGGCGGTCCCAATACGATTCTGTTCGCGGCACTGATGATGGCGGTGGCATCCGTGGCCTGGGCGCAAACCGCGAGGGGGCGCAAAGGCCCCGCGGTTATCGCCGGGCTGCTGCTGCTGCTGATCTTGGCCAACCATTCCGGGCGGTGGATCGATGTGGTCTACGCCAAGGGGATGTTGCGCGACAAGTCGTGGGTGGAGTTTGCGCAATGGAATGCGCTCTCCCGCGTGGAAGTCGACCAGCAGAGTACGCGTGGAAAGGCCATCATCATTGATGCCGATGCCTCCACCTACATCATGCACGTCGACCCGGGGCGCTGGCAGGGCACGGATTGGCAGACGAACCTGATGGTCGCCCCGCCCGCTGTGGCCAATGTGCTGCGGCCCCGCGGGGACTATGCCATCATCGGGCCGGGCGGCGGCGTCGATGTCCTGCGCGCCCTGGCCAATGGCAGTCCCAGCGTCACGGCCATCGAAATCAATCCCATCATCGCCAATACCATCATGCGGGACCGCTATGCGGACTACTCATATCACCTCTACCAACGGCCGCAAGTGCACCTCTATGTCACCGACGGCCGGTCGTTCATCCGCAACGCAAGCCAAAATTTCGACGTGCTACAGATGACGCTGGTGGATACTTGGGCGTCGACAGCCGCGGGCGCGTTTGCTCTTAGCGAGAACAACCTGTATACGGTCGAAGCCTTCCGCGAGTACTTCCAGCATCTCAAGCCGGATGGGATGATTGCGATCACGCGCTGGGAGTTTCGCCAGCCGCGCGAGGCGCTGCGAGTGGTGGCGGTGGCGATCGAAGCCCTGCACCAGATCGGGGTGGTGGATCCGATCAAGCATTTCATGGTCGTCGCCGCCGGGGACCTCAATGAGGACGGGATTCCGGTCGTGGTCCTGGCCAAGAAGAGTCCGTTTACACCAGCAGAAGAGGCGGAGGTGGAAGGGCATGTCGCGGGCTCGGGTTCGCTCTCAGCCCTCTACCTGCCGTCAAGCCCGGGCGACAATGCCTTCTCCGTGCTGATTGCGGGGAACGATCCCTGGGCATTCGCGCAGCGTTACCCCTACAATGTCGCGCCAGTCGACGATAACGCCCCGTTCTTCTTTTTCACTCTGAAAACGAGGCAGATCCTGGAGGGACAGGGTCTTGCCCAGGGCATCGACTGGAAGGTGAATAACCTGGGCGTAGTGGTGCTCGCGATCGTGCTGGTGATCTCGCTCGCTTCGGTTGTGGCTTTCATGCTGCTCCCGCTTGCGCTCGGAGGCGGACGAAGGCAGCGCATCCTGCCGCTGCTGTATTTCGTGGCGGTGGGACTGGCCTACATCATGGTTGAGATCGCCTTTATCCAGCGTTTTTCTCTCTTTCTCGGACACCCAACCTACGCGCTGACGGTCGTCATTTTCCTGCTGCTGTTGTCCAGCGGGGCCGGCAGCCTTGCATCCCGGCGCTGGCTGCCGCAGACGACGGGCGCCTGGCTTCCGCTGGCCTTGCTGGTCGGGGCCACGGCGCTGTACGTCGCCGTACTTCCGGGGATGCTGTCCGCGCTGATCGGCTTGCCTTTCGCAGCCAAAGTGGGGGTGAGCGGCGGTCTTCTGATACCCCTCGGCCTGGCTATGGGAATGCCTTTCCCCACCGGACTCCGCGGCCTGGCGGCTGCCGACGGGCTCGAATTGCCTGCCGCGGAATACGGCGAACCGGCGGTCCCCCAGGACAATGCAGTGGAGTGGGCCTGGGCGATGAATGCGGCCGCCAGCGTTCTGGGCTCAGTGCTGGCTATGGTGGTCGCCATTCACTGGGGGCTGAATGTCACTCTGGCTTGTGGGGCCGCCGCATATCTTGTGGCGATGATGCTGCTGCCTGCCCTTGCTCCGCGCCGGGTCTGACGTGAAGTCTGCTATCATGCAGCCAACTTCCAGCCAGCGTGCGCACAGAGGTGATGATGGGTTTGCTCGGCTTCCAGAAATGGGCTCCACCGTCGAGACGAGGCGGGCGTGCCTAGCCAGAAGCAGTTGAAATGGTCGCAGCTGCGGGTTGGCCTCACCGTGGTGATTGCCTGCATTGTTCTGGCCTTGCTCATCGTACTCATGACCGGTACGACTGGACTGTTGGCCACCAGAATTATCCTCAAGGCCTATTTCGATGATGCCCAAGGATTGCGGCAAGGGGCGTCGGTCCGACTGCAGGGCGTTGACATCGGCAATGTCACCCGGGTACGTATTGTTCCGGACAAGCCGGCCACACCGGTCGAAGTCACCATGAAAGTCAACACCCGCTACATCTTCAGTCTGCGCCGGGATTCGGTGGCGTCCCTCAACACAGCTGGCGTTCTGGGTGAAACCTACGTCAACGTCGACAGCTCGCAAGCCAAAGGCCCGGAAGTGAGAGACGGCGATACCCTGGCCTCCCGCTCCGTTCCCGGGCTCGACGATGTGGTGCGCGCCAGCCAGGGCACGCTGCAAAACATGGACGCTCTGCTCAAGCGGTTGGACCGGATCGTTGCCTTCGTGGAAAGCGGCCAGGGATCAATCGGAAAACTCATCTACGATCCCACCCTCTACAACCGCTTTGCGCAGACCGTGAGCGAATTCCAGGGCATCGTGGAGGAAGTCAAGAACGGGCAGGGCAGTTTGGGGCAACTGGTGTCGAACGACGAGGCCTATAACAAGATCATGGCCACCATCGACAAGGTCAATCTCATGATTGACGACCTGCAGCAAGGCAAGGGCACGGCCGGCAAATTACTGAAGGATCCCGCGCTCTACAACAACGCCAACGACACCATCGCCAATGTGAGACAGCTGACCGAGGACATCAACGCCGGCAAAGGCACCTTCGGCAAGCTGGCCAAGGACCAGGTGCTGGCCCAGAAGCTCGACGATGTGATCACCAAGCTGTCGGCGATTGCCGACCGGCTGGAGGCGGGAGAAGGCAGCGCCGGCCTGCTCTTGCGGAACCCATCGCTGTACAACAATGCCGACCAGATGCTGGTGGAGACCCGCTCCCTGGTCAAAGCGATTCGCGAAGACCCCAAGAAGTATCTGACCTTCAAAGTGAAGGTCTTCTGACGGCTTGGGCCTAACCAGGATTGCCACTGCCCTGCCCGCCCTGACCAGGTCGCCCGGGGTTGGCCGCTCGCACACCGCGCCACACCCTGCAGCCTGATTTAGAATCGGGCCGATGCGCCCCGTCTTCGAATGGAATCTCGGATCGCGTGTGCTCGAACTCGGCAAGCGCACCCGGATCATGGGGGTTGTCAACGTCACGCCGGACTCATTTTCCGACGGCGGCCAGTTTCTCGATCGCGACCATGCCGTCCAGCACGCCCTGAAGCTGCTCGAGGACGGCGCCGACATCATTGACGTGGGCGGCGAATCCACCCGGCCCGGGGCGAAAGTCTTGCTGGAGACGAGCGCGTCCCCGGGACCTGGCGACCCGGGAACTAAGCCGCCCGCGGTCACCGAGGGGGAGGAACTGGAGCGCGTGATCCCGGTGATCCGCGCCCTGAAGCAGGCCCGAACCGATGCGCTGATCTCCGTCGACACCTACAAGGCCAAGGTCGCCCGCGCCGCGGTCGCGGCCGGCGCCGAGATCGTCAATGACGTCAGCGCTTTTCGCTGGGACCGCGACATGGCGAAGACGGTTGCGGACCTCAGGTGTGGCGCCCTGCTGATGCACATGCGCGGGCGCCCCGAACAATGGCGCACCCAGCCCCCGGCGGCAGACATTGTGGTGCTGGTCAAGCGCGAACTCCGGGATTGGGCCGATGCCGCGCTGCTTGCCGGGGTCAAGCGCGAACGCCTGGTGCTCGACCCCGGTTTCGGCTTCGGCAAGAATTTTGAGGAGAACTATCCCTTGCTGCGCCGCTTCGACGAGTTTCACCAGCTACGCTATCCGCTCGCCGCCGGCGTCTCGCGCAAGTCATTTGTCGGCCGCATGCTGGCTCGCAACCGCCAGGACGCCACCCTGCAAGACCGCCTGTACGGTACCTTGGCCACCGAGACCGCAGTCATTCTGAAGGGGGCCCACGTCATCCGCACTCACGATGTCCGCGCCTGCTGCGATGCTGCCCGCGTCGCGGATCTGGTCACCTGACCTCTGCCATGGACGCCCTCACCCGCCTCTCCAACGACCCTCGCGTCACCCGGCGCCGCGCCGGCCCTCCCGATCCCGACGGAGCCTGCGTCGTCTACTGGATGCAGCGGGCGCAGCGGGGAATCGACAATCCCGCCTTGAATGTCGCGGTAGAAGCTGGCAACGCCCTGGGAAAGCCGGTGGTAGCGTTTTTTGCGCCTCGACCGTTCCCTCCGGCGAATCTGCGCCACTACGCGTTTCTGGCTCAGGGAATTCCCGACATTGCGTCCGCCTTGGAGAAACGGGACGTTGGCCTTGTGCTTCGCCGTTACCCGGATCACAGTCTGCTGCGCTTTTGTGAACAGGTGAGACCTGCCCTCGTGGTCGGGGACGAAAACCCCATCCGCCAAGCGGAGGCCTGGCGCAAGAAAGTCGCCCGCCAACTCGAGGTTCCGTTCTGGACCGTCGATGCCGATGTGATCGTGCCCTCCGCCCTGCTGGAGAAAGCACAGTACTCCGCATTCCTCATGCGCCGCCGCCTGCAGACCCACTTGCACAAGTTCCTGGTCCCGCTCGCCAATCCCAGGGCACGAATGCCCTGGAAGCCGCCACGCGGCGTGCACTCCCTGTCCCCAGATTGCGATGTGACCGTGGGATGGCCCATCGACCGCTCCGTCCAGCCGGTTGTCGGATTCAAGGGCGGAACACGGGAAGCACAGCGGCGGCTGCAAGAGTTTGTCGCCCGTCAACTCTGCCGGTACTCGGTCGAGCGAAACCACCCGGAGAACGAAGCAACCTCCCGTCTTTCCCCTTATCTGCATTTCGGACACATCAGTCCGGTCGCCGTTGCCCTGGCCGTTCAGAATGCCGAGGCACCCCAGGCGGATCGGGACGCCTTTCTGAACCAGGTGATTACCTGGCGCGAGCTGGCGGTGAACTTTGTCTATTTCAATTCCAACTACGACAGCTTTGAGTCGGCGGAGCCTTGGGCGCACCGCACCCTGAGCAAACACGCCGCTGACCCCCGCCCCGTGCTTTACACCCCCCGCCAGCTCGAAAATGCCGAGACCCACGATCCGCTCTGGAATGCCGCCCAGACGCAGATGGTCGACCGGGGGTGGATGCACAACTACCTCCGCATGTACTGGGCGAAGAAAATCCTGGAGTGGAGCGCCACGCCCGCTGCCGCTTACCGGATCGCCGTCGCGCTGAATGACAAGTGCGAACTCGACGGACGCGATCCCAACGGGTACGCGGGCATCGCCTGGTCCATCGTGGGAAAGTTCGACCGTCCCTGGTTCGAGCGCGCGATTTTCGGGCAGATCCGCTATATGTCGGGCGCCAGCATGGGAAAGAAATTCGATAGCCGCAAGTACATCCAAGAGAATCTCCACGCCGAGGCACCATCAGGACTAAAATGCGGAGCATGGCGAAGAAAACAGGAATGAGTAGTTCCTCCCTCTGGATCATCACGATCGTGTTGTTGGCCCTTGCCGCGTGGACGTACTTTAAGAAGTAGGCGGGGATCGTGGTTCGCGGAATGGCTTGGGAATTTCAGTATTGTCCGCGAATCAGCTGGTTTTTCCTCGATTGACCGGATCTTTGATGCCCATCAAACTTGAGGACTGGCGCGGGCGTGTCCCCGCGCTCGGCGTGGTTCGCGAGTCCGCCCCTGGCAGCGCAAAGGTTTGGAGAATCAGTCCGTACGGTCCACCGCTGTTTCCCAGGACCAAAAGGGGACAGCATGGGCCCGGAAAAGACAGCGGCCGGGGAACGGGTAGCCTGCGCGCCTCCCGTGTGAGATGATTTACATTCTCAAAACACTTTCTGCGAGTCCAGCAGAATGGTCACCGGCCCGGCATTGACCAGTTCGACATCCATCCTTTCCTGGAAGCGTCCGGTCTGGCAGGCCGGTGCCCCGGCCCGGATACGGGCCACGAAGTGATTGTAGAGTTGGCGGGCTTTCTCCGGAGCCGCGGCTGTGTCAAAAGACGGACGATTGCCCCGGCGCACGTCCCCGCATAGGGTGAACTGCGAGACCACCAGGACGCTGCCTGCGATCTCCCCCACCGTCCGGTTCATCTTGCCCGCTTGGTCTTCGAAAATGCGCAGGCCCAGGGTTTTGCGGGCGAGATACTCGGCGTCGGCCTCGCTGTCCCCCTCGCCGACTCCCAACAGAACCAGCAGCCCGGCTCCGATCTCGCCCGTGACTTCACCCTGAACCGTAACCCTGGCCCGGCTGACGCGCTGAATAACCGCACGCATGGCTCATGGCTCCTTGTGGCGTGTTTCACCTATCTGCCGTGCGTTGGACCGATACCTCCCTGGCCTGAGACCGCGCCGCCGCCGATTTCCACACCACGCAGGCCCGAACGCCCCCTTCGGGCGGGCGACTCGCCTGGTTCTTTCAATCCGGCGCGGGCGGGCAGCGGCCGTCGAAGGCAGGAGAATCACGAGTCCACGTTTCCTTTGCCTTCTCCCGTCCCGTGCTGACCAACGATCACAAGCTCCATCGCCTCGCGCCCGCCTGCCATTCTCCACGTTGACCCTGTTCGCAGGCAACGATTAGGATGCTGGTTGGCCGGTGCGGAAGTGACGAACCCTGTCGACGGCGGTGCGACTCTATTCAGTGGCCCGGCTTCCTTTACACGAATTCACGGAGACAATTAGACTAATCGTTTCCTTACACTGTGCTGCGGAGGCAAAATCATGGCGAGTGGCGATACCAAGGAAATCATCGAAAAAGTCAAGCAGATCATCTCCGAACAACTGGGGGTAGAGGAGAGCGAGGTCACCCCCGGCGCCTCCTTCATCGACGACCTGGGGGCGGATTCGCTTGACACGGTTGAACTGGTGATGGCTCTGGAAGAGGCGTTTGATGTCGAGATTCCTGACGAGGACGCCGAGAAGATCCGTACGGTGCAGGATGCCATCGATTACATCGAGAAACATTCCAAGGTAAGCAGGTAGCATTCGAAAAGGGCCGGGCCGCGCCACGCGGACGGTAAGGTGAACCCATGGCAGGCGTGGACGAGAAGGTGAAACAGATCATCGTCGAGCAACTGGGAGTCGATGAAGGAGAGGTCACTGCCAACGCGTCCTTCGTGGACGACCTGGGAGCGGACTCGCTCGACACCGTGGAACTGGTCATGGCGTTCGAAGAGGCCTTCGACATCGAAATCCCCGACGAAGACGCCGAGAAGATCCGCACTGTGCAGGACGCCATCGACTACATCGGCAAGCATGCGAAAGGCGGGAAGTAGGTTTGCAGCGGCGGGTTGTAGTTACCGGCATCGGCCTGATCTGCGGTGTCGGCCTCACCACCGGCGAGGTCTGGAAGAACCTGCTTGCCGGCCAGAGCGGAATCGGGCGCATTACCCAGTTTGACGCTTCCTGCCACGCCTGCCAGATCGCGGCCGAGGTCAAGGGCTTCGATCCCCTCGATTTTGTAGAGAAAAAAGAGATCAAGAAGATGGGCCGCTTCATCTATTTCGCCTTGGCCGCGGCGGAAGAAGCAGTCCACAGCAGCGGCCTGACCGTCACCCCTGAAAACGCCGAGCGCGTGGGTGTCCACATCGGCTCCGGCATCGGCGGATTCGACGTGATCGAGCGCGAGCACCGGGCATTGCTCGAAGGCGGCCCGCGCAAGATCTCGCCCTTCTTCATCCCCGCCGCCATCGTCAACCTGGCCGCCGGGCACGTCTCGATGCGCTTCGGCGCCAAGGGCCCCAACGAGGCCACGGCCACCGCCTGCACCACCAGCGCCCATTCCATCGGCGACTCCTTCAAGATCATTCAGCGCGGCGACGCTGACGTCATGATTGCCGGCGGCTCCGAGGCGGCGATCACCCCCATGGGCGTGGGCGGGTTTGCCGCCATGCGCGCCCTCTCCACCCGCAACCACGAGCCGGAAAAATCCAGCCGGCCCTGGGATGCCGCCCGCGACGGCTTCGTCATCGGCGAGGGAGCCGGCATCCTGATCCTGGAAGACCTCGAGTTCGCCCGCCGCCGCGGCGCCCCCATCCTTGCCGAAATGGCCGGCTACGGCATGAGCGGCGACGCCTATCACATTACCCAGCCCGCTCCCGAGCACGAAGGCGGCTTCCGCGTCATGAAAAATGCTCTCCGTGACGCTCAATTACAGCCCGGCGACATCGGCTACGTGAACGCGCACGGCACCTCCACCCCTATCGGCGATGTTCTGGAAGCACACGCCATCCGCGCGTTTTTCGGTGATCGGAAAGTCCCCATCAGCTCCACCAAATCCATGACCGGGCATCTGTTGGGCGGCGCCGGGGGATTGGAAGCCGGCATCTCGATTCTCGCCCTGCGTGATCAGATTCTCCCCCCCACCATCAACCTCGACAATCAGGATCCAGATACCGCCGGCATGGACTTCGTGCCCAACCACGCCCGCAAGGCCAGCCTCGACTACTCGCTCTCGAACTCCTTCGGCTTCGGCGGAACCAACGGAGCGCTGGTGTTTAAGCGCTGGTCCGAATGAGCGCGGCAGCGCGTAAGCCGCACTGGCTTCTATGGTCCTTCCCATTGGCAGGAAACCGGAGTAACGGCGCGGTCCCCCTCCGGTAATAACACTTTTGTACCCGCAACTCACCCGAGGGAATCTTTGCAAAGCCGATAGGACAAGACAGAATAGTGTTTCAGCGCAAGCATCTGACCATCCATATGGATCAAGCCTTCGGCACTGCACTGGCCCCCATTCCACAATCCAAAAAGGTAGCGCGGGTGGCCCTGGTGGATATCGCGGACGGAGCCAGTACGATCCTGGCCGATTGTTTCCGCCAGTTTGGCATCGAAAGCGTCGTGCTGCCGGCCGGCGAGGCTACGCGCCTGCAAAAGGAAAAGTTTGAAGCCTGCGTCGTCGGTCTGGGCCCCAACGCCCCGGCCGTGATGGAGGCCGCCCGCTCCTCCTCGTCCAACAGCCGCATCGTGATCTATGGCCTGGGGGGGGACACCCGGGAAGCCATGCGCTACTCGAAGTATGGGGTCAACGCGATGTTTCAGGAGCCGGTGGAGCGAACCACGGCCCTGAAACTGGTGCGCGCTACCCAGATGCTGGTGTTGCACGAGTTCCGGCGCTACGTGCGTATCCCGGTGGTGACCGAAGTGGCGGTCGAAACCGCGGCCGGCAAGAAATTCCGTGCCACCAGCGTCGAAATCAGCTCCGGCGGCATGTCTTTGAAGACGCAGGAGGACATCGGAGCCGGCAATGCAGTCGAGGTTTCCTTCGCCTTGCTGACCCTGCCGCGCATCTGGATCCGGGGCAGCGTAACCTGGAGAAGGCCGAAACACTCGTTCGGGGTCCGCTTCGACCAGACGGACGAGCGCCGTCGCCGTCTCAAAGAATGGATCGACGCCTACCTGGAAAGCTAGGGCCGAAACCATGGACGCGGGCGTGCCGCGGCCGTCAACCATGACCGCGATTTCTGCCCCCGCTCCCTTCCGGTCTCGCCACCCACAGCGCACCGGACTTCACCCGTTACAATAGGTGCGTGAGCGCTGTCACCCCGAGTCTGACTGACGAGCCGTCGCTCGAGCAGCCTCCGTTCACCCGCTGGCAGGACCTCCTCCTCACACTTATCGCCTGGGCGACCTACTGGGCGGTGCGGCTGATTGGGCCGACGCTGCGTTTCTCTGTTTCCTGTGAACAAGCCTCGCCCACCAGCCTGGAACAACGGCCCGTGGTTTATTCCTTCTGGCACCAATGCACGTTCGTCGCCACCTACCTGTGGCGCGACCTGAACATCCGGGTCATGAGCAGCACCAGCTTCGACGGCGAGTTCACCGCGCGCATGATCCGCCGCTTCGGTTTCGTTCCGGTGCGGGGCTCGAGCAGCCGCGGCGCGGTACGCGGCTTGCTCGGAATGCGCAAGGAAATTGAAGCCGGCTGGACCGTCGCCTTCACCATCGACGGCCCGCGCGGCCCGCGCTTTGTGACCAAACCCGGGCCGGTATTGCTGGCGCGCTCCTCCGGCATCCCCATGGCTGTCTTCCATATCGCACTGGAAGACCGCTGGATCCTGAACACCTGGGACCACCTGATGATTCCCAAGCCGTTCTCCCGCGCGCTGATGCGGGTCGGAACCTTTATGCCGGTGCCGGCAGATGCGGGGTCGGAGGAACTGGAACTCTACAACCAGCAGTTGCAGGCGGCGCTGGATCGCGTTAAAGCCTTTGCGGAAGCGAACGTCGAGCACGTCGGCAGCCCGCAGCTTCCTATTTTCCAAAGGCACAAGCGGGGCGGAGCCTTTCCCGTCCCGGCGGCGTAGCGCCGCCCGCACCGGCGATCGAGTCATCACTTGCCCTAGTTCGGGCCGTGATCCAGAGAAAGGTGAGGTTGACTTGGTGGGCAATCCCCAGTAAATTTTCAGCACCGATTCTTGCGTTCTTTCACATCCTTGGTTCGCGCGTTCTCGTCCACCATGGACGGGAACTGGGAAGCAGGTGAAAATCCCGCGCTGCCGCGCAACTGTATGCGAGGACATCTGCAACCGGTCACTGGGAGAATCCCCGGGAAGGCTGGTTGCTCCTTGCGGACAAGATTTCTCGTCCTTACTCGCTAAGCCAGGAGACCGGCGCGAACCGCCATCCACCACCCCTTTCGCGTGTAAAGGAGGATTGCATGCGTGTGGTTCCAGCCGTTCTTCTCCCGGCCTCGCTCCTAGCGTCGGTCTTTGCTGCCAATCTCCAAATCAGGGTTGTAGACCCCAACTCCGCGGCTGTGTCTGGCGCTCGGGTTTCCGTGTTTCCCCGAGGTCAGTCAACGCCACTGCAGGCCGTGACCACTTCTGGGGAAGGTCTGGCCTCGATCGAGGGCCTGAGGGAAGGCTCCTATCAATTGCAGGTTCTGGCACCGGGCTTCAGCGCCTACTTCGCGATCGTGTCTGTGCCGCAGGCCGCGAGTTACACGGCGGCGCTTTCCCTTGCCCGCGTGACCGAGACCGTGGTGGTCAGCGCCACCCGGAGTCCGGTTCCGGTCGAGGAGACGGGTGCCAGCGTCTCAACTCTGGAAACGGCGCAGCTGACCAACATGCAGCCGGTGAGCCTGTCGGATGCAATCCGCTTCCTTCCGGGCGTCGTGGTCAGTGACGCGGGACAGCGCGGCGGACTGACCTCGTTGTTCGTACGCGGTGGCGACTCCGATTACAACAAAGTCGTGGTGGATGGAGTTCCGGTGAACGAGCCCGGCGGAACTTTCGACTTTGGCACCGTTCCTTTGCAAGGCGTGGACCGCATCGAACTCCTGCGCGGCGCGCAGAGCACGCTCTACGGCTCTGATGCCATGACCAGTGTGGTCACCATCTTCAGCCGCACCGGCAGCAGCGCAACACCCCAACTGTTGCTCGGCGCCGATGGCGGCAACTTCTACACCGCGCATGGCTACGCGGCCCTCTCCGGAGCCAGGGGCCGCTTCGACTACAACGCCTTTCTAGACCAGTTCAACACTGAGGGCCAAGACGTAAACGGAGACTATTCCAATTCTCTTCAGGGCGGAAACTTCGGCGTGCGTCTCCGCGACGGGGCATTCCTTCGGATCCGCGCCCGTCATGCCAACAGCCGCACCGGGGTGCAGGGCGAGTGGGATTTCAATGGCCAGGTACTCTACCCTCCCGACTCGGACCAGCGCGCCCGCCAGAACAATCTCCTGGCCAGCGCCCAGTTGTCGATCTCGGGGCCGTCGCACTGGCAGAACCAATTCTCAGGCTTCGAGTACAGCCATCGGACGCTCAACGAAGACACCTACGTGGACCCGGGCCGCGGGTGTGACGTGACCACCGGGAACTTCCTCGATTGCTATTTCCAGGATCTGGCCAATATCAACGTGGCTGGCTTCACCTACCAGGGCGACTACACGCCACGCAGCTGGCTCGAGACCAGCCTGGGCTACGAATTCGAAGACGAGAACGGAACCTTCAACAGCCAATTCCTCACCACAGATCTTGACAACCGGCCCATCGTCGGTTTCGACTCGACCCACGGGCTGCGCCTGAATCACAACCTGTTCCTGCAACAGCGGATTACGCGGGGACGCCTCTCCCTGATCGCCGGCCTTCGCTACGTACACAACGGCAGCTTCGGCAGCTGGGTCGTTCCGCGTGGGGCGGCGACCTTCCTCTTGCTTCACGGCGGGCAACTCTTCTCCGGCACCCGCCTTCGCTTCTCCTACGCCCAGGCCATCAAGGAACCCAGCTTCGAAGAGTCCTTCGGGATCACCGGTCTATTCCCTTCCGACCCTAATCCCAATCTCAAGCCGGAGGAGAACCGCGCTTACGAAGCTGGCTTGGAGCAAAGCCTGTGGGCGGGAAAGTACCTGCTCTCCGCCATCTACTTCAACAACCAGTTCCGCAACCAGATTGAGTTCACCACCAATCCGGCTGACTTCAATGGCTACTTCATCAACCTGAACCGCAGCTTCGCACAAGGCGCCGAGGTCGAATTCAAGGGCGCGGTTACCCACTGGCTGCAGCTGGACACCGCCTATAACTACACTTCCACGCAAATCCTCGAAGCCCCGTTGTGCACACCGCAGAACTTCTGCAATCCGCTGTTCGCTGCCGGGCAGCCCCTGCTCCGCCGCCCCAAGCACTCCGGTAGTCTGCTGGTGAATTATTTCGGCCGCCGCTGGGGCGGAGACGTGGGAGGAAGCTTCGTGGGCCGTCGGCCCGATTCGGACTTTCTCGGGCTTGGCTTCGATCACACCCCGAGCTATGCCCTGGTCAACCTGGGCGGCTGGTATGACGTTCGCCCGCAAATCACCGTGTACGCCAACCTGGAAAACACCCTCAACCGCCATTACGAAGAGGTCGTGGGATATCCCGCTCTGCGCCTGAACTTCCGCGCCGGCTTGCGCTTCCGTATTGGGGGCGACTAAGGCAGGCGAGCAATTCTGCCTGGCGCGGCGTCCCGCAGGCTCAGCGCCACAGCCAGGCCCACCATCTTTGGCAACGCCGATCGCATACCTTCACCAGGCGGTCGAAGAAAGCAATCCTCAGGAGGGGAACAACCAAGACATCGGCCGACTGGCCCCGCGGTCCACTCCTTCGTCGTATTCGAATGCTGGGCCCAGTCAATGTCGGTGAGGGACACCTTTGCAACCCGCCCAGGTCAGCCTAGCGGCCAACCCGCCCCGGAGACGCCACTTCCCGCGCTACTTGCGCCTCCGCCGGCGATTTCTTGTTGTGGTTTCCGCCGCGCGGCTCATGGAGGAAGGACAACGGCATGGGCGCCGCCGATTGCGCCCCGTACTTGGCGCGGGCCACGATCAGTTTTTCCAATTCCGTCTCGCCCAGGGGTTGTTGCCTGCCGAGCAGGTGGGTGACCAGGGCAATGCGGGCAAAGTGCTCCACGGTTTCCATCTTCATATAGGCCTGGTCCAGGTCTCCACCGTAGGCCACGACGCCGTGGTTCGACATCAGAAGGGCGTCGTACTGCGGCACCAGCGGTTCCAGCGCCTCGGTCAGTTCGGGCGTACCCGGGGTGCCGTACTTGGCCAGGGGGATCGATCCCAGTCCTATCACAACTTCACAGACCAGCGGTTGATTGAGCGCCATTCCGGCCGCCGCGAAGCCGGTCGCCGTCGGCGGATGTGCATGCACAATGCCATTTACATCCGGCCTCAGCCGGTAGATCAGCAGGTGCATGGCGATCTCGCTGGAGACCTTGCGCCGTCCGGCCACAGGACGGCCTTCCATATCCACCACTACCAGGTCGCTGGCCCGCATGGCGCCTTTGCTCATGCAGGTGGGGGTCACCAGGATGCGCTCCGGCCCGAGCCGCACCGAAAGGTTTCCGTCGGTGGCCGCCACCATCCCGTTTGCGTGCAGCATCCGTCCGTAGCGGACAATTTGCTCCCGGTATTGGCGTTGGCTAGCCATGGGAAGTAGTAAAGGGCAGGAGGGCCTGACTGGGGTATCGTACCGCAGCACGTCGATTGGGCACAATCCTATTCGTACGGAGTGCGCCAAAAAGGTTCTGCCCTGGCAGCCACGCCCGCACAGGCCGCCACCACGACCGCTCCTATAATCAAGCGCGTGCTGGTCTCCGAATTTGACTACTACCTTCCGGAAGGGCGCATTGCCCAGGAGCCATTGCCCGACCGCGCCGCCGCGCGCATGTTGCGCCTGGACCGGCAGACGGGCGGGTTCGAGGACCTGCTTTTTCGTGACCTTGCCAACCTCCTGCGCCCCACCGACCTGGTGGTCCTTAACAATACCCGAGTGTTTCCCGCGCGGCTCTACGGACGGCGCAGCGGAGCCAAGGCCCAGCCCCTGAGCCCGCGCAATCCTGCGGCGCGTGACTTCCTCCAGGGAAGGATCGAAGTCCTCCTCACACGCCAGCTCTCCGAGGACCCCAACGACTGGGAGTGCCTGGTGCGCCCTGGACGCAAGATCGGCGTGGGAGAGGAGCTCTTTTTCGGCGAGCACGGCGAATTACGCGCCCAGGTGCTCGAGCGAGGCAACTTTGGAGAGCGACGCGTTCGCTTCGCCCCCGCCGCCGGCTTCTTCCAGGCTATAGACCGCCTCGGCCATGTGCCCCTCCCCCCCTACATCGCCCGCGATGACGTCCCTGCGGACCGCGATCGCTATCAGACCGTTTACGCTCGGGAACGGGGATCGGTGGCTGCTCCCACTGCGGGCCTGCACTTCACCCCCGAAATCCTCTCCCGCCTCGGCGAACGTGGCATCGAAATAACCGAAATCACCCTGCACGTCGGTCTGGGCACTTTTCAACCCGTCCGCACGGAGCAGGTGGAAGACCACCACTTGCACCGGGAGCGCTACTCCATCGCACCCGAGTCAGCCGGGCGGATCAACCACGCCCTCGATGCCGGACGCCGCATCGTCGCCGTGGGCACGACTACGGTGCGGACCCTGGAACATGTGGCCGCTCAGTCCAAGGACGGCCGGGTTGTTGCCGGCTCCGGCGAGGCCAGTCTGTTCATCTATCCCGGTTTCAAGTTCCGGATCGTCGCTGCGCTCCTGACCAACTTCCACCTGCCTCGCTCCAGCCTGCTCATGCTGGTGTGCGCGTTCGCGGGAAAAGAGTTCGCCTTGAACGCCTACCGGCATGCCGTCGAAAGCGGCTACCGCTTCTACTCTTACGGCGATTGCATGTTCAGCGAGTAGCCGGGGCGTGGGAGCTCGTCCGCCAGTCGCCCGCCACCCTGCCTCGATCAGAGTTCCCAGGGCGCCACGAGGCTATACTCATAGCGAGGGGTCAGTGCGTCATGAGCCAGCCCGCAATCCAGAAACAGCTTTCCATCCAGGAGTTTGTCTCCGAGCTGCGAAAATTCCCGGAAGCCGCCTTCGAGCATACCCAGCAGATTATCGAGTTTCTGCGCAGCGCACCGGTGACGCCCGATACGCTTGTTCCCTACCTTGCCTGGGATCGCCAGCATTACACGCGCAACCTGATCGACAAGACCCCGCTCTACGAACTGATCGCCATCTGCTGGGAAATTGGCCAGGCCAGCTCGGTTCACAACCATCGCGACCAGAACTGCTGGATGGCGGTCCCCGTAGGCCGGTTGCTGGTGGAGAACTACCGCACCATCTCCCAGGATCTCAGTCGGGGAAAGTGCCGGCTGGCCGCTTCTGACACCGTGGAGATGAACGCCGTGCAACCCTGTGCCGTGGACCCGCAGGAGCCCGTGCATCGGGTCGTAAACCTTCACGCTTTCAACCAGCGCGCGGTGAGCCTCCACATCTACTCTCGACCCTTCGATAGCTGCGTGGTGTACTCGCCCGAACAAGGCACTTGCGGTGAAATCCGGCTCCACTACACCACCAAATACGGGAAACCGTGCGCCTCCCGTGCCTGAGCAACGGTATGTTTCCCCGACAGGTCATGCCATGCGTTCGATCTTGACTGCCATTCTTCTCGCAGAGTTTCTGCTGCTAGGATGCGGCTCCTCAAAGCCAAGGCCTTCCGAAGACGCGATCAACCCTCTCGACCGGGTCGACTCAACCCGATTCAAGCCCCAGAATTTTCTGCACAAAACCTTTCCGGTCAGGAAGTTTATGCAGTTCGAGTTCGAGGTGCCTCCGCACAGTGCGATCCCCAGATTGACCGGAACATTCAAGGCGGCTGTGCCCGGCCATGGTGAAGCCGGCGACGATCGGAACAATGTGGTTTTTCTGCTCATGAACGCGGAGCAATTCTCGGATTTCTCCCACGGCCACATGACGGGCGAGGCGTTATATTCGACCGAGCCGACCCACAACCAGGAAGTCGATTTCCTGCTGCCCCCCACCCAGCGAAACCCCGAGAAGTACTACGTGGTTTTCCGGAACGCGGGTGGCGGCGTTGCCGTCAAGTACATCCAAGCCGACTTCAGCCTCACGTTCGGCTACTGATACTCTGCGGGAAAACTCCCGGGCAACGGATCCGCAAAAATCCATTATGGAGGGGGGGGGCGGCCTGCGCCAAGATTCGGTTTAGGGGGCCGCGACACGCTACTACGAATTCAGGTGGAGTGTGACAGTGAGGGTCTCCCTGCCCGTCACGGATTCCGACGGTGTAACCTCGGACTGCGTCCCGACCCCGGAGGCAGCGGGAACGCCTGGCCGATCAATGGGCTTTCAGTGCGCGCTCCCTTTCCAGCCGGGCGATGGCCTCTTTCAGCCAGTTCTTCAGCGCTTCTTCAATCTCCAGCTGCGTTCCCTGACGCTCTAGGCTGTGCACCGTTTCTCCTTCGGAGTTCAATGGGATGTGGTGGCAGGGCACCTCTTCGCCCTGCAAGTTGCATGGAACGAAGTCAGTCAACAGGCATTCGCTGCAGGCGTGGGGACGCGCCGGGTCGTTAAAGTTCAGGCAGGAGGGCGAGTCCTGAAAGGCCGAGGTGGGTTTCCAGGGTGTACGCACCGAGCGCCCGTAGCCGCCCTGCTCCAGGAACTGCAGCTCAAACTTCAGCACTTCGAGGACGTCACGTTTGTCGTCCGACATATGCGCCTCCTGTGGCAGAGACCACGCCCCATCCTCTCCCGCTCTCAGGGCAGATTGTCGGGGGAATTGGTACACCTATGCTGTGACCTTGCTCACTGGGCGGAGTGATTCCTGTCACCAACCGGGCCGCCCGTCAGGCGTACCTTCAGCCTGGGAGGGTGTCATGTCCAAGAACTACTCCTACCAGGCCAGCGCCCGCTGGACCAGCCACCAGCGGGGTATCGTCGAATCGCAGTCCATCCCCCGCACGATCAACTTTGCCGCGCCGCCGGAGTTCGGCGGCGAACCCGGCCTGTGGACCCCGGAACACCTGCTGCTGGCCTCGGTCGCCACTTGCTTCGTCTCCACCCTGCGCGCCGTCGCCGACGCCTCCAAACTGGAATTCGATGCTGTCGAGGTGCCCATCGACGGCACCATCGAGAAGCTGGAAGGAGGCTTCAAGTTCACCCGCATCCACCTGCGCCCCGTCCTCACCATCCACCGCCAGGAGGACCGGGAGCGCGCCGGACGTCTGCTGGAGAAAGCCGAGCGCCTCTGTTTGGTCTCGCGCTCGCTAAACTGTACCGTTGCGCTCGAGCCCAAGATCTTAGTGGCGGCGTTGGCGCTAAGCCAGCCTTAACGACCGAGAACAGCGCGGCCCGACGACGGAGACATCCCCAGGCGAGAGCCGGCGTTAGCGTGCCTGCAGCTGCTCGCGATCTTCCTTCCGGACCAGGGGAAGATATTCGGGGTGCTGACGCAGGTAGGTGATCACGAAGGGGCAGACCGGCCTAACCGCGAGTTGGGCTTCGCGCGCGTACTCCAGAGCGGCCCGGGTTAGATCGCCGGCGATGCCGCGCCCTTCCCATGGCGGCGGCACCTCGGTGTGCAGAAGCACGATCTCCCCGCCCAGAAGGCGGTAGACGAGTATGGCCTTCTCGTCCCCGAGCTCGACTGCGAACTGATGCTGGGCGGTGAGGTGCTTCACCTCCCGAGAGTCGCTTTCCGGATCGATCATGAGAGCTTGGTTTAGGGCGGTTCCGGCCGTGCTCCCAAGATATCCCGTCTTGCAGCGGAGGGCAAAGCCTCGGGCGAGTCCTCCGGCCTGTCTACGGGAAGACCTGCACCGCGGCTAGGAATCGAACTAGCTTTGGACTTCCCGCACCGGACGGCAGGGCCAAGGCGCAGTCGCGGGCAAGGGCGCCCGCGGACAGGAGAGAGCATCGGAAACTTAGGTTTGAAAGGTGTGTGTAACTGCCAGAGCTTACTGGCCGGCGCGAAGTGGGGAAATCAGCAGCCGTCCTGGAGATTTCTTTTTGGCATCGGCGCGGTCGTGCTGGTAGATCAGGTCGACGCCATCTTCGGCGTGGGCGGCCTCGGCCAGCAGGTCGGCCAGTGCACGGAAGGAGCGGCTCAGTTCTTGACCATCGTGCCCGGCCACCGGCACGCCCTTGTCGATGGCGGGCGCGATCAACTGGTAGTTGTTGGGCAGCTTCCAGAGGATCTGGCAGTTGGTGGCTTTTTCCACGTCTTCTTCGGTGAAACCGGGGATCTTTTTGTAGCGGTTCAGCACCAGACGCAGGCGGTTGCGGTTGGCGCCGTCTTCCAGAAAGTTGCGGATGCGGCCGGCGCTCCATAGCGAAACCACGTCGGTCTGGGCGATCATCAGGACGGCGTTGGCCAGATCGGCCAGCAGGCG
>DASPST010000078.1:0-18304 GCA_035623795.1 Terriglobales bacterium | reverse complement strand
GGTGTGGTCGTAATTAGTGGGAAGAGTCAGAAGCCCGAGTCAAAGGCAAAGGCGGCGGACAGGAGTGTCCGCCCCACACATGTTGGTCCCACGCCGTCGCGCTATACTTACCGTATGTCTGGGGATCCGCAGAAGACGTTTTATCTGGAAACCTTTGGCTGCCAGATGAACGTTCATGACTCCGAAAAGGTCATCGGCACGCTGGTGCAGCAGGGATACCGCCAGGTGGAGACGGTCGAGCAGGCCGGCCTGATCCTGTACAACACCTGCTCCATCCGCGACAAAGCCGAGCAGAAGGTCTTCCATCGCCTGGCCGACTACAGGAAGCTGCAGCAGCAGGGCAAGCAATTCGGAGTGCTGGGCTGCGTCGCGCAACAGGAAGGCCAGAGGATTTTCGAGCGCGCTCCCCATGTCTCCCTGGTCTGCGGCTCCGCCTCCTACCGCAAGCTGCCCGAGATGTTGGTGCAGATCGAAGCCGGCAACCGGCGGGTGACCGGCCTCGACGACCGCCGCACCGACGCGTGCTTCGAGACCGAGTTCACCTCCCGCTCCAACCCGCACCGGGGCTACATCACCATCATCGAGGGCTGTGACAAGTTCTGCGCATATTGCGTCGTCCCGTTCACCCGCGGTAAAGAACGCAGTCGTACCTCCGACTCCGTGCTTGCGGAAGCGCACCAGATGGCTGATCTCGGCTACACAGAAATCCAGTTGCTCGGCCAGAACGTGAACTCCTACCGCGATCCGGCAGGCAAGAGGTCTTTCGCTGAATTACTGGCCGCGGTGGGGGAAGTCCCGGGCATGCGGCGCGTGCGCTTTACCACGTCTCACCCTCGCGACTTTGTCCGGGACATCGTCCAGGCCATCGACACCGTGCCAGCCCTTTGCGATCACGTGCACCTGCCGGTGCAGAGCGGTTCTACTCGTGTCCTCGATGTCATGCAGCGCCTCTACACGCGCGACCAGTACCTGGAACGTGTCTCCTGGATCAAGTCCGCCAAGCGCGAGATCAGTATCACCACCGACATCATTGTGGGCTTTCCGGGCGAGAGTGCCGAGGACTTCGCACAGACTGTTTCGCTGCTGAAGGCGGTCGAATACGACGGCGTGTTCGCCTTCAAGTACTCGCCCCGGCCCAACACGCCGGCCTTGGGTCTTGACGACGCGATTCCTGATTCGGAGAAAGCCCGCCGGCTCGCGCTGCTGATCGAGCAGCAGAAAGAAATTCAGAAGCGGCGCAACCAGAGACATCTCGGGCAATCACTCGAAGTGATGGTCGAGGGCAGGAATCAATCCAGAAATCAATGGGTGGGGCGCACTTCGCAGAACAAGGTGATGAACTTTTCTGCGCCTGACCACGTCAAACCAGCCGTCGGCGGCTATGTTCAGGTAGTGACTACCGCCAGTTTTCCCAACAGCTTGTTGGGGGAAATGGTGATATAAGGAGCCAAGGCATTGTCGATGTTCGATTGTTGATTGGCCTGTGTGGTCGGGAATGGCGACAATCTAAGATCGGCCATCCACAATTGTCCAAGGGGGCACGATGGAAGTCGAGATGAAGATCCGCGGTTTGATGATGGATCCGGTTACCAACATGCCCATCGTGATCCTCAAGGACATCGGCAGCGACACCGTGCTCCCCATCTGGGTAGGGGTGTATGAGGCCAATGCCATCGCCCTGGAGATCGAGAAGGTCACTACGCCGCGTCCCATGACCCACGACCTCATCAAGAACGTTCTCGTGGGCCTGGAATCGCAGGTCCAGAAAGTGGTAGTCACCGAGCTGCGCGACGACACTTTTTTCGCCGTGATCTGGTTGGAGCGGGACGGTCACATCATCAGCGTTGACTCCCGCCCTTCCGACGCCCTGGCCCTGGCCTTGCGTGTCGATTGTCCGATTTACGTGGAGGACCAGGTGCTCAAGTCCTCCAAGCTGGCCGCCAACCCGTCCGACCGGGTCACGTCGGAAGAATTGCGGAAGTATCTTGAAGGGCTCAACGACGAGGACCTGGGCCGGTACAAGATGTAGTCATTTTTCAATTGCCGATTTCCAAGGGCTGATTCAGTTAGGTCGTGGCCCCGCGTTTCCAACCACCGCCACCCCGGAAACAGCACATTTTGGCAATTGCCATGGATCCCGCCGAACAACTCCAGCGCATCTACCTCGCCGGTTTTGATCTCCAGACCTTCACCCGTTTCCCCAGGTGCATCGGCGTGGTGCGCGACGGTTGCATTGCGATGCTGGTCCCCGGCGTCGACGGACTTCAGGTGCTGGGTACCCCCGGCTGGCGCATGGGGGAAGCGATCGGCGTACTGGTGGAGCGCGAGGGCCGGCAGGTGTTTCAGAACAAGCAGGAGATCGTGGAGGCGACGCCGGAGCGGTTGGAGATTCTCCAGCGCTTTCGGCAAGAACTGCGATTGTTACTGGCCGGGTGACCGCTGATGTCATGCAGGACAGACGGGTTCGAAAGTCTTGTCGGTCACCGGTCACCAACCACTCTGTGCTCGCCCTCACTCTTGGCTAGTTAGTTGCCAGCCTGTTGCCTCAGCCATTGCAGCATGGTAGGGATAACGCTCGGCGCCAGCTTATCGTGCACCGAGAGCAGGTGGTCGGCGTCTGGAATCTCCACATAGCGTGCCTGTCCAGGGTGCATGCGGTTCACCGTCTCGGCGATTGCCCGGCTGTCCGAGTCGCTCATGATTTCGTCCGCCGTGCCCCGTAAAACGAGCACGGGAACCCCGACCTGCTCCCACGCCAAGCCGAGGTTCAAATCTTGCAGTTGCTGATAGAAGGCAGCCGGCCTGCCATACTGACCGTCAGCTTGGTCATACCACAGGGTTTTCCACTCCGGATGCTGTTCGACGATCTGGCCGGGGGTCATGTCGTGAATCAGGTACATGGCATAGAACTGGGTGAAGGCTTTCACGGCAAGGTTAATTTCACCGGGAGACTTCCCGGCCGAGGTGAGTCGCCGGCGCTCAATCTCCAGCATATGCTCATACCAAGTGCGCCCCCAGGAACTGGCAGCGATGTAACCGCGCACGGCATGCTGGCGCGGCACCAGCACGGATGTGCCACCGCCGTTGCTCAACCCCACGACGAAGACGCGATCCGAATCGATGAAAGCGTATTTCGGCAGGGAATCGAAGGCTGCCTGGTAGCCCGAGAGCTCGGTCTGAAAGTCTGTCTTGCCGCAGCGCCCTTGGCTCTCGCCCACGCCGGGCTTGTCCATCCTCAAGGTGGCGTAGCCCGATTGTTCGACCAACCGCCAGATCATGGCTCCGAACCCGTCCGTCTCCCCCTTGGGATACTCGACGGAGTCGCAGCTGAGCCAGCCCACCAGAAAAAGTACCGGGAGCCGGCCTTGCGCGCCGTTCGGCCGGGTCACGAAGGTTCGCAGGCGCTCGCCCCGGGTGTCAGTAACCCAGTCGTAGATCACTTGGGCGTTGGCGAAGTGTTCGCGCGGCGGAGAGGGCGACTGGCTGAACGACAGATAGGAACCAAGCGTCAGCAGTGAGAACAGACCGGAGCCGATTCGGGCCATGAACGCCCCCAGGTTGGGCAGGATTGCCGCTCGGACAGACGTTCCGGACGCCATAGGGTGAGCAAGCACGGGCACAGCCGACCGCCACACTCTACATTCGACCGCCACACTCTAGATTGTTTACATAATCTCTCTTATCGGACATTGCTGCCATCTAGCGACCCGCCCGCGCCCTTGACGCCCGCTCCCACCACGGCCACTATGGAAGCCATGCCTTCCCCGGCCCGCTCCGTGCTGCTTTGTCTCCTCGTCGGAACCTTCGCGGCGTCTCAGACCACGGTGGCTCCCGTAAGCCGCCCGAAAATTGTCGGGGTTGCCCACATCGGCCTTCGCACCGACAACCTCGAGGCCGCACGAAAGTTTTACGGCGCTGTGCTGGGTTTTCAGGAGCCTTTCACCTACGACCGTCCTGCATCCGAAGGAGGCGGCCTGCTCCTGACCTATTTCAAAGTAAATGATCATCAATACATTGAAGTTTTCCCCGAACTAAAAGATGGCAAAGAGGATCGGCTATCGCATATTTCCTTTGAGACGTCCGATGCAGAGCAGTTGCGTGCCTACCTGGCTAGCCAAGGCGTCAAGGTACCGGACAAGCTCGATCCCATGGGCGATGGCAACCGCGGTTTCGAAGTCCTTGATCCGGACGGCCATAACGTAGAGTTTATCCAATACATGCCCGGCTCGCTGCACAGCCGCGCCTTCGGCAAGTTCCTCCCCGACTCGCGCATTTCGCAGCACATCATCCATGTGGGCGTGGTGGTCAACGATCGGGCCGCCGCCGACCGCTTCTACAGGGAGATCCTGGGCTTCCAGGAGATCTGGCACGGCGGCATGACTGACACGGAGACCGACTGGGTCGACATGCGCGTGCCGGACGGCACGGATTGGTTGGAGTACATGCTTAACGTACGCAACCCCGACGTGAGGGAGCTTGGCGTCATGCATCACCTGGCCCTGGGAGTGCCCGATGTCAAGAAAGGGTACGAAACCGCACAGCAGCGAGGTTACCCGGGGGAAGAAAAACCGCAGATTGGGCGCGACGGTAAGTGGCAATACAACCTGTATGACCCCAACTACACCCGCGTCGAACTGATGGAGCCGAAGCCGGTCCAGAAACCCTGCTGCTCCCCCATGTTGCAGTAGAGGATTCGAATAGGCGCTAGCCGGTGTTAGCCGTAGGTGTCGGTTGCGCCGGAGCCAGAACGATGCCGGGATGGAACAGAGTACCGGCCACTCGCGTCGCGATGGCGATCAGTTCGCGCTGGCCGTAGAACACCTTCACCTGCCTGGCTCGCGACATTTCCGGCAAGTTGAGGGCCCGTCCGGCGCGGATTAAGGCCGCTGCCTCGTCGCTTGCGGTGACTGACGGCATGTGGGGCAACAGTCTTCGAGGATGCACGAAGACTTCCTCCAGGTTACCGGTGGCAGCCTCGGCCACGCGTTCCAGCGTAAAGGCCTGCGACACGTCGAACTCGGCGACCCGCGTTCGGCGCAGGGAGGCCAAATGTGCGCCACAGCCCAGTTCCCTGCCAAGGTCGTGGGCGACCGTTCGCAGGTAGGTTCCCGAAGTCACGTTGGCGCGGAATGTGGCCCGATCCCCGTCGCAGGAAAGGATCTCAAATAGCTTGATCTCAACCTTTACCGGCCGCAGGACAACGTCTTTCTTCTTGCGCGCGAGCCTGTAAGCCGGAACTCCGTGGATCTTCTTGGCGGAAAATGGCGGCGGTATCTGCTCGATCACGCCACGAAACTTCGCGGCTAGCGCTCGCACCTGTTCCAGGCTGACTTCGACCCTAGTCACCGGACCCAGCGGATCACCGTCCGCATCGTAGGTGTCGGTCGCAAAGCCGAAGCGGATCTCACCCTCGTAGGATTTTTCCGTTGCCAGGTAGAACTGGGCGAGCCGCGTCAGGTTGCCGATTACCAGCGGCAACACTCCGGTCGCCAGCGGGTCCAGCGTTCCCAGGTGCCCCACCGACTTCTGGCCGAGCACCCGGCGCACGCGGTTCACGACGTCGTGGGAGGTCAGGCCCGCGGGCTTGTCGATGATCAGAACACCGTTCATGAGACAATTGAGAATTTGGTAATCGAGTGATCGGGTAATTCGTGGAACGCGCCCACGAACATGTGCCGGCGCCGGCAAATTACCAAACTACAGATTACTAAATTACCCGATTTTTTATGTTTCCTCTGCGCGACGACCAGCCCTGCTTGAGCACGCCCTTCTTCACCTATTTTCTGATCGCCCTCAACCTGGTTATCTTCCTGTTCGAGTGGCAACTGGGGCTCGAGAGCCGGGGCGCACTCAATGCACTCATCGGCCAGTTCGGCGTGATCCCGTACCATGACATGCGGGTGTTGACCACCAACCCGGTGGCGGCGATTTTGCCCTCCTTCACCTCCATGTTTCTGCATGCCTCCTGGGGCCATGTGCTGGGCAATATGTGGATGCTCTGGATTTTCGGAGACAACATCGAAGACTACCTCGGTCACTTCCGCTACCTGGTGTTCTACCTGCTCGGCGGGCTGGCAGCTAGCTTCACGCATATAGTCTTCAACATTGACTCGCGAATTCCTACGGTCGGCGCCAGCGGCGCGATCGCTGCCGTCATGGGGGCCTACCTTGTTCTTTACCCCCGCGCCCGAGTCCTCACCTGGTTCCCCCCCATTTTCGTCTTTTCCGTGCCCGCCTGGCTCATGCTGGGCTATTGGCTGGTGGTGCAGTTCCTGAGCGGGACCGCGACCGCCATCACGGAGACCACCCAGACCGGGGGCGTAGCGTTCTGGGCGCACGTCGGCGGCTTTGCCGTAGGTGTTCTCATGATCAAGCTTTTTCCCGAACGCCAACACCGTTACCGCTACGGCAGTTGGTAATCGCACCGAAATCCCTTCAGGCCGAACGTTGAGCACTGCTCCGGAAACCGCCACGTCCGCGTTGTAGGCCGAAGAACCTGAAAGGATCGCGAGTGGCGGCGATGGAAAGGTGGTTCGCGACGGTTCGCCGCGTTTCATCAGCGGCAGCCCGGCTGGGTGACGAGAAACGTCCCCTCAAACTGGCGGCTGCTTCCGACCTAGCCTACACTCCGTTGCCACGGCTGCGAATCAGGGAGAGGAACTCGGTGCGTGTCTCTTCTTCGTGGCGGAAGCAGCCCAGCATGGATGACGTCACCGCGGCCGAGTGCTGCTTCTCGACGCCCCGCATCATCATGCATAGGTGGCGGGCCTCAATCACCACGCCCACTCCCTGCGGCTCGATGACCTTCTGGATGGTGTCGGCAATTTGCGTGGTGAGACGCTCCTGGATTTGCAAACGGCGAGAGAACACTTCGATCAGGCGAGGGATCTTGCTCAGGCCGATCACCTTGCCCTTTGGGATGTAGGCGACGTGGACCTTGCCGAAAAAGGGGAGCATGTGGTGCTCGCACAGGCTGAACATCTCCACGTCTTTGACGATAACCATTTCGTCGTAGCTGACGGTGAACAGCGCACCTTTGAGCAGCTTTTCCGGATCTTCTCGGTAGCCTCGGGTAAGGAACTGGTAAGCCTTGTGGATGCGTTCGGGCGTGCGCAACAAGCCTTCGCGCTCCGGATCCTCACCAAGCCGCACGAGGATCTCGCGAAACAGTTCCTCCACAGTCGCACTGGTCAATGTGCTCGGTTCCACCGATGGTCTCATAAAGTCTTGGATTCCCCCTCGTTCGCCCTGGGCTAGCTCCGGAGCTCAGTTCCGCCGGCGTACTCGAATGAATTCATCATGGTCTCTTCCATGCGTACCCTTTCCAGATGAGCGCGAGCAAATCCACGTTGCAAAATCTCATAAATCTGAATGCAAAGGTTTTCCGTGGTAGGGACCGCGCTGGCGAATTCGGACAAGGTGTTCAGGTTCTGATGGCCGAAGCGTTCGAGGATCTCTCTCTGCACAAAGGCGTCGAGGTCCGCCAAGTTGCACACCATGCCGGTGGCAGGGTCGACCGGACCGCTGACCGTCACTTCGAGACGGTAGTTGTGCCCGTGGCCGTACGGGTTGTTGCATTTACCGTAGGTGGCGCGGTTCCACGCCTCAGGCATGCCGTCGCTATGCAGGCGATGGGACGCCGAGAACAGGTAGCGTCGTGTGAGATGCGCTTTCATGTTTCCCCGTAGAAGTCGACGAACAGGTCGGGAGTCTCGTAGACACGAACCCGGTGCAGTTGTGCGCCGTGCAGCTTCGGAGCGAGCCGCTGCCAGATGGCGACGGCCAGATTCTCCGTAGTGGGGATCTGGTGCAGAAATTCTGGAACCTCCTTGTTCAGGAAGCGGTGATCCATCGCCTCCAGCACTTCGCGGTTCATGATCTCCTTGAGCTCTTTCAAGTCAACCACGAAGCCGGATTTGGGATCGACCTTGCCTTTCACCGTCACTTCCAGCGTGTAGTTGTGGCCGTGGCCATTGGGGTTGTTGCACTTTCCGAAAACCCGCTGGTTCTCTTCCGGACTAAAGGCGGGATTGTGGTAATAGTGCGAAGCGGCAAACTCGGCTTTGCGTGTAAGGTAAACCATGATCCTCCGTTACGGCACCGGGACGGTAGTGGTCCGCCCCTCGCCATAGCTGCGGCCTTTCCATGAAACCTTCCCCCTTCTGTGGACAACTTTCGAACGCAGCAAAAGATACGAAAAAATAGGCAAGCCAAAAACCGCAAGGATGGTCGCGCTCCAAGGAAAATGGGCTCGCGAAACTCGCCCCACGGTCACGACTGGAACTGCCAGGTACAAAAGCGCGCGTCCCCAGTCTCGGTTTCCGACGGCGCTCGCCAGCAAGACCACGCAGGCCAGGTTCAGGACAAATTCCAGAAGGCGCCACAAGGCCAGCCGCCCGGCGCTGGGGAACAGCAGGACCAGGTTCTTCGTCCACCCTTCTTTCAGTTGGGGAAAGGTCCGGTACATCCGGGTGCGGACAGCATCCCCGCCAAAGCGGAAAAGGATCTTTCTCCCCGACGCTTTCACAGCTCGGGCCAGGGCGACATCCTCCAGCAGACTGCTAGCCACGGCAGCGTGCCCGCCAACTGCGTCGTACGCCGCCCGCGAAATCAGGAGATACTGTCCGTTGGCAGCGGCCACGGATGAATCCGGGTCGCTTACCCGGGAAGGCGGATAGGTCGCCGCCAGTTCGGCAAAAATCACCGGCATGACAGCGGTTTCCCAAAATCCGTGGACCTCCTGGGCCGGCGAGTAGGACAACAGAGCGGCGCCCTGCCGCTCCGCCTCCGCTACAGCCCGCGCCAGCGATCCCGTCAGATGCACCGTGTCGGCATCGGTGAAGAGCAGCCAGGGGCCACGTGCCTCCCGAGCGCCCGTAATGAGGGCGCTGTTCTTGCCCGTCCAGCCCGGCGGCAGGGAACCTGATTCGATGACGCGGACACCCCTGAAGGAACGGGCGATGTCGCCGGTGCGGTCGCTGGAGCCGTCGTTAACCACGGTGATCTCGAAGGACAAACCCTTCTGGGACACCAAGGATTGGAGACAGGCCCCGAGGCAAGCCTCCTCGTTGCGGGCCGGCACGATCACCGAAACTGCTGGCGGACCTGGTACTGGTGGCGTCTCCAGCATGGATTCGATCTATTATTTATTATATCCGTGTGCGACGCGTCTCCCCGGCCATTGGACTCATCTGCCTCCTAATCCTTGCAGGCTGCTACAGCAGCAGTCGGCCACCACGCATTGGAACTGCCGCGCCCGACTTCACGGTCAAGGATGAGGACCGCCAGGTCACCCTCAGTCATCTGCGCGGCCAGATTGTGGTCTTGAATTTCTGGGCCACATGGTGCCCGCCTTGCGTGGAAGAGACACCTTCCCTGCTCGAAATGCAGCGGAGCATGAAGGATAAAGGCGTGGTCGTGCTGGCGGTGAGTGTTGACGTCGATGATGCGGCTTACCATCGATTCTTGAAGGAGCATCACGTCGACCTGCTCACGGTGCGCGACAGCGAACAGAAAAGCAACAGCCTGTATGGGACGTTCCGCTTCCCAGAGAGCTACGTGATTGATCGCCACGGGGTGTTGCGGCGTAAGTTCATCGGACCTGTGGACTGGAACTCGCCGGACATTACGCAATTCCTCAGCAGGTTGTGATCTCAAGAATGTAGACGATCGAAACCCTACGAGAGCGTTCGCCGCTAGCTTGGTGCAAGTTGGCTGTGCCCGATCTCCTGGAAGCGCGTCTGTGAGATGGCTCATACCCATTGTGCTTTGTGCTGCCGGGCTGGCAGCGCAACAGAAGGAGCCCGGCATGAATCCAAGGGTAGTCGATGAGGCTGGTTTTGTCGTGGTAGGGATCGAAGCTCGCACCACCAATGCGCGGGAGATGTCTGCGGAAGGTATCATCGCCAGGCAGTGGCAGCGCTTCATGGAGGAGAACCTGCTGGCACAAATCCCGAACCGGGCTGATTCATCGATCGTGGCCGTCTACACCGAGTACGCGAGCGACAAGGACGGCGAGTACACGTATGTGCTGGGGGCGAGGGTCAACTCGACAAAGGACGTGCCATCCGGAATGGTTGCCAAGAAGATTCCGGCCGGGCGGTACGCGATCTTCATCTCAGACAAAGGCCCCGTGCAGAAGGTGGTGCCGACCGCCTGGGAGAAGATCAATTCGCTGGCCAAGTCCGCACCTGGAGGCGAACGGGCTTACAAAGCGGACTACGAACTGTACGACCAACGGGCTGCGAACCCCAAACAGGCGCAAGTCGAGGTGCACGTGGGGATCCGATAGCCTCTCACCGCTCGAAGGGGTCTGCGAAGCCTACGGGAGTGGCAGCAGGACCGCAATGATGCCGCAGGTTGCGAAACCGCGCCCTGTTCTCTTGACTATCGCCGTTGCTTCGTCAGAGCCTTAGCTTCCGCAGCCGCAACGAGTTCGTAATCACCGACACGGAACTGAAACTCATGGCCGCGGCCGCCAGGATCGGGCTGAGTAGAAGCCCGAACCACGGGTACAGGACTCCCGCCGCGATCGGGACCCCGACCGAGTTGTAAAGAAACGCGAAGAACAGGTTCTGCCGGATGTTTCGCATGGTAGCCTGGCTCAACTTGCGGGCCCGCAGGATGCCGGCCAGGTCGCCTTTGACCAGCGTGATTCCGGCGCTTTCCATGGCTATGTCGGTGCCCGTCCCCATGGCCACGCCGACATCAGCCCGGGCGAGCGCGGGAGCATCGTTAATACCGTCGCCGGCCATGGCGACGATTCTTCCCCGCTGCTGCAGCTTGCGGACCACATCCGATTTCATCTGCGGTAGAACCTCGGCCTCAAAATCGTCG
The DNA here is from genome assembly GCA_035623795.1 of Terriglobales bacterium. Classification (GTDB taxonomy): domain Bacteria; phylum Acidobacteriota; class Terriglobia; order Terriglobales; family Acidobacteriaceae; genus DASPST01. The sequence goes on along the minus strand of DASPST010000078.1, from coordinate 7,468 downwards.
AGGCCGAGTTGGCGGGCGACGGATTCGGCTGCCGCACGGTTATCACCGGTGATCATAATGATGCGCAGGCCTTGCCCGTGCAGGTCCCGGACCGCGTCCGACGCCGAGGATCGAATGGGATCGGTAATCCCCAGAAGTCCTGCCGCAGTTCCATCGACGGTGACAAAGATCACGCTCTGACCCTGGCGGCGGAGTTCGTCTGCCTTAGCCCGCAAGCTGCCCGGAACAATCCTCAGCTTCTGAAGCAACTGATCATTTCCTGCGGCCACACGATGACCTTGCACCTCGCCGGTAATTCCCTGTCCGGTTTCGGAATGGAACTGGGTGGGAGGGAGCAGTGGCAGACCACGCTCCTCGGCGGCTGCGACCACGGCGGCAGCGAGCGGGTGCTCGCTCGCACGCTCCAGGCTGGCCGCGAGCCGGAGAATTTCGTCTTCGCTCCGTCCCGACACCGGGATGAGGGAGACCACTCGTGGCTTCCCTTCCGTCAGCGTGCCGGTTTTGTCCACCGCCAGCGTGTCCACTTTCTCCAGGGTCTCGAGGGCCTCTGCATTCTTGATAAGCACTCCAGCACGGGCTCCACGGCCGGTGCCGACCATGATCGCCATAGGCGTGGCCAGTCCCAGGGCGCAGGGGCACGCGATGATGAGCACGGCTACGGCGTTGACCAGCGCGTGCGCGAAGCGTGGTTGCGGGCCCACGAGGGCCCACACCAGAAAGGTGATGAAGGCGCTGGCGATGACGACCGGCACAAACCAGGCCGCCACCTTGTCGGCCAGCCGCTGGATAGGAGCTCGAGTGCGCTGAGCCTGGCTTACCATCTGAACGATCTGGGCCAGCGTCGTCTCGCTGCCTACGCGCTCCGCCCGGATCAGAAGAGATCCCGTACCGTTGACGGTAGCGCCGATGACCCTGTCGCCGGCCGTCTTCGGGACCGGAATGGATTCTCCGGTAATCATCGACTCATCCACTGCGCTGTTCCCTTCCAGAACTTTGCCATCCACGGGAACCTTCTCGCCGGGGCGGACACGCAGACGGTCTGCCGGCTTAACCTGATCGAGCGCAATATCTTTTTCGCTTCCATCAGCGCTCACCAAGCGCGCGCTCTTCGGACTCAGGTCGAGTAGGGCACGGATCGCCTCGCTGGTTCGACTGCGGGCGCGGAGTTCGAGGACTTGTCCGAGAAGAACCAGCGTGGTGATCGCAGCGGCGGCTTCGAAATAAACGTCGGGGCGGCCGTTCATGCCACGGAACTGGGGAGGAAACACCTGCGGGAAAAGCGTGGCGATAAGGCTGTAGACGTAGGCCACACCCGTGCCCATGGCGATCAGCGTGAACATGTTGGTGGAGCGGTTGACGAGCGATGCCCAGCCGCGCTCAAAGAATGGCCGGCCACCCCAGAGCACGACGGGGGTGGCCAACAGGAATTCGATCCACGCAAGCCAGCCCCCGGGGAGCGCATGCTGAACCGGCATGCCGGGGCGCATATCCACCATGGCGATGGCGACAAGCGGGACGGTCAGAACCAGGCTGATCCAAAAGCGCCGGCTCATGTCGCGTCGTTCGGGATTCTCTTCCTCGACGGCAGTGCGGGGCTCCAACGCCATCCCACAGATCGGACACGAACCGGGATCGGAGCGGACGACCTCCGGATGCATCGGGCAGGTATATTCAACCCGCCTGTCGGGCAGGACGTTTTCCGGTTCCAGCGCCATGCCGCAGCTCGGGCAAGGCCCCGGCTGGGTTTGGCGTATGTCAGGGCACATGGGGCAGACATAGGTCTGCGTGCCGGGCGAAGGAAAGGTCTGGGCAGGAGCGGCCGACGGCGGGGCGATCTGCGCCAGGGGGGCTGGCCGCGGAGCATCCTGCCTCACGTCCAGCGTCACCAAGCCGGAAGCGGGTTTCGCAAGGGCTCGATGCACGTAGCTCGCTGGTTCGGCCCGGAACCTCTCCGCGCAACGCGCGCAGCAGAAGTAGTAGGTCTTTCCTTCATGTTGCAGGCTGTGCTTTGCGGTGGCGGGGTTTACGGTCATCCCACACACCGGGTCGGCGTCGGGCAAGACTTTGTCAGAGATAACCAAATCTTTCTCCCGTGATGTTGGGTTCATCCGGCGGCCAATGGCCAAAGCGAATTCTAACGCGGGCAAGAGAAGAAACAGGCGCGCCATGCCGTCGCACACGCTGAAAGAGCCCAATTGCGTTAGATTCCGCAAGCGGTTGCGGCGATTGTTGCATCCGGTTGTTGTATCTTATGAAGGGCGAGCAGGAGACATCGATGACCTACCTGGATGTGATGTACCGATACGGCGCTACCCCGGGCGAGAGCGAAATGCGCGCCATCGACGGAATGCGCGAGGTTTACGGCGTTCGCGCGGTTGTGTTTGGCGAGAAGGAGCGAACGGTTCGGGTTGAGTTTGATGCATCCCGCTTCAAGGAAGATGTGGTCGCTAAGATGTTGCGCCAAGCAGGAATTGATGTGCGCGAGAAGCTGGCGCTGGCGTGATCAGTCGGGGGAGGGCCGATAAACCAGCTGAGCTGTTCACGAGATGCGTTGCGGCGCCACAAAAAGCAATGGGGCGCTCAAGAAAACCTCTGGCCGAAGTTATTCTCTGGAGCGCCCCGTTGCGCGCCACTTCGTCTGGTGTTTTCTGCAGCATCTTCCGTACCAATCGTAACTGATTGAAAACTGGACCGGGTGCTGGCTCTCGGCAGGTAGAATTTCTACCGGGCAAGCAAGAATTACCCCCGGTAGGCACCACCAGCCGGTTTGGGCTCTGGACCGGCCCAGCGGGCAAACTGGGCTCAGAGAGCCACAAATAGCCCATCCTCTTGTTGTTAGAGCACACCGCGCCTGTTGCATCATTCGGACTGGGCTGAATGCGCCGTTTCATGGTCGCAGGACACTTCGTATGCCGTCGTGGGCACACGTGGATCCAGCCACAATGTCCAGCATTCGACGTTTCGGCTATAATGAAGCCTTCCACGCAGGCATTGGCGCCCTTAGCTCAGCTGGATAGAGCGTCTGGCTACGAACCAGAAGGTCGGGAGTTCGAATCTCTCAGGGCGCGCCACTTTCCCTAGGGTTTTCGCACGTCGCGTTTTCCGCTTCCTCTTCGTTTTACCGCCGTTTTACCGCTCAATCAGAAATTGATCCACGCTAGCGCGATCAGCATGCCCATCGCAGCGACGATCAGCAGGACCGCAGCACCCTCTAGCCGCCGGGTCTGCCGGAACGCGGACTCCTCCTGCTTCTTAAACTCGGCAATCTTTTTGTTGAGCGTTCCTTCCTCCTCCGCGAACTGCTCACGGATAGCCTGTGGATCGTTCGGCGTCAGGGTGTCCGGGTTTATCGACGGCACGACGACGAGGTAATCGCGTCTTGCCCGTTCCCGGTCCAACGACGCTTCCGCGGATTTCCGACCGTAGAGGCCCATCAGGTAGTAGTGATAGCGAAAGTTACGCGCCATGGCGACGATCAGCGTCAGCACCAGAGTCACCAGTGCCGTGCGCAGCAACCACGGCGGCTGCAATCGACCAGCATGTGCGCCCACAAAGGAAACCACTATCGCAAGCGTGCCGCCAGCGGCCAGTGCGATCTTCTCGAGATATTGGGTTTTTTCTTTGGCGACCTCTTGACTGTTGTCAACGTCGCGCTGGTTCGCTTCGTTAGCGAATTTGGCGTTTTGTTCATAGGTGCGGCGGAAGTATTCGGCATTGGGCGGTTCCGGCATGCGCCGATTTTAGGCGGGTTCCAGTTGTGGAAGCACGTAGAAATGCCTGTTCTTCAAATCGGCAAGGGCTTGCCGACTCGGGTCCTGTTTTGGGAACGTCAGCAAGGAGATCATTGTCCATAGCACTGACATTGATCCATCAAGACAGCTAGCCTTCTACTGGGTGCGACTCGTTTAGGAGAAGCGGTTGCTTTGAGGACGGCCATTCTCAAACCAACATCCTCGAGTCGCACTCGTCATTTCGGCGTCCAAGTGCCCGGCGCCTGCTACCTCGCGTTTCCCATTTTGGGACCACCTCAGCAAGGACATCATTGCTTCGTAGAAACGATATTGCGGTATCGAAAGCTAGACTTCCATTGGGTGCGACCTGGAGGGGACGTTGTTGCTTTCGAGCGGCAGCTCCCCCAGCAACGCGCCCCTATTGGGTCGCACTCACTACTTCGGCGTCCAGGGCTGCCCGCCGTCCACAGCGGTTCGTACATAGAAGACCGCGGTCGTGTTCGGACCGTCCAACCGGCGGAACGTGCTGCCGACTGCGGCGCTGGTGATCGACGGATCGCTCAGCGTGTTCGGGTCGGAGTAGCCGATCAGATCGACCACCGGACCGCCTACGCCAAGACCGAGTTGGTGACCAGTGATACCTGCGCTGACGTTGCCTACTATCTGTGGCATTGTTTTGCCCTCCAAAAAACCTTTTTAGAAACTAAAAAAGTAACTTCCGGGCCGGGGAAAAGGGCGAGGCCCACAAGTAAACCCCGGGTTCGAGTCCCGTCGTCCCCGCCATCTTTTCAAAGCGGTTTGTGAACGATCTTACCCATCAGCTTACCCACAATTTCACCCAATAACGTTGATACTGCGTCAGCGCCAAAGAAGACCATTCCTCTTGACCCCGCTCGTTGACTTCCCCTTCGCCGCATCCCTACCATTGCAGCCTGAGTGCCATGATCGGGCAGACCATCTCACACTCCGCATCGTCGAGAAGCTGGGCTGGGGCGAGATGGGTGTCGTCTACAAGGCTGAGGACACCGAGCTTGGCAGGAGATTGACGGCAATAGGCTGTACGCGTATGTTTTGCGGCAAACGGTAACAGTCCATGATGGACGAGACAACAATTCGCGTTGCGATCCGAGCGACAGCGCGCATCTCGTTTCTCCTGTTCCTCGGCGCTTTTTTGGGTGACGCACTTTACCGCCTCATGCCTGCTGCCGCTACACGCTGGCTGAAGGCAAACAAAGACGGGTTTACCTTGGGCTTTGCGGGATCACACACGGTGCATCTTGCGTTCATTCTCGCCCTAATGGCTGCAATAGGACGAGAGCGCGCTTTGAAAGGGACCATGGTCGTCGCGTTCACGACCGGGTTCCTGTTCATCTATGGTCTCGCTGCTGATGTCCTGTTTCGCCATCGCACATTCTCACCATGGCGTTTTGAGGCGCTGGGGCACTACTATCTGATGACTCTTTTCGCATTCAGTTTCACGCGACACGCAATAACGAAACCTTTTTTCTACACTCCGCTTGTCCTTGTCGCTGTCACCGCGATTGGGGTGAGGATCGCGGCTGCTGCTCGGTCGAGGAGAGATCAGACGTTGAGGGCGAGCGCATAGAAGACAAGCTGGTGTCGCTGAAACATTCAAAGCACTCGCCATTGCGCCGAATGAAGATGCGCCCCCCTCGACTAACTCGACGGCTGGTCAGAAGGTATTCCCTGTAACCAACGAAAATCGGAAATTCTGGGCTAATGGATTCATTGGTTTCTGGCTGCCGTGGCGAAGAACCTTGTTGACCAGCGACTGATTCCATTGGGTATCGCCGGAATGTTCGCCCGCCGTTTGCTGCTGCGCGGCGGGAAGCTCCGCGCCGACGCGTGATCAACCTGCATGCAGCGCAGCCCAGAAGGTCTAGTGGTCTTGATGTTCGCCGCGTCCAGCGCTTGCTGTTCTGCGGCGGGCTAGAGACGACCAGATCGTCCGGAGACGACTCTCTCTTAGTCGCTCTCGCCGATGGCAAAGTTTCCGCAGAAATGCAGTCAGCGTATAGTAAAGTCCGCCGTGAGACAGCTTTCCATAGAGCAGCGCGAGTTAGTGTCGATGCTCGGAGCGCGGTTGGGGGCGCTCCAAGGCGTGAAGGCTGTTGTGCTAGGTGGGTCGCATGCCCGCGGGGTGGCGCAAGCGGGTTCAGATATTGATCTCGGAATTCTCTACTCAGAATCAGAACCATTTTCGACTCAGAGCATGCGTGAGCTCGCTGAAGAGCTCAACGACACGCCCGGACCCGTGGTGACAGGGTTTTACGAGTGGGGGAAGTGGGTGAATGGTGGGGCGTGGCTAACGATTCGCCAGCAGCGGGTTGATTTTCTCTATCGATGTTTTGAACAAGTGGAGCGCGTGATCACCGAGGCGGAGGCGGGGCAATACGAACTGGACTATGCGCAACAGCCACCATTCGGATTTTTCAGTGGAACATATCTCGGTGAGGTTGCCACCTGCCTTCCGGTGTGTGATCCGGGTGGGTGGGTCGAGAAGCTGAAACGGCAGGTGGCGGAGTATCCCGAGGCGTTACGGCGTTCGGTCGTGCAGGAGCAATTGTGGTCGGCAGAGTTTGGCCTTGCCGCGTTTGCGCGGAAATTTGCAGCGCGCAGTGATGCCTTTGGGACAGCGGCCTGCCTGACTCGCGCGGTGAATCAGATGGTGCTGGCGTTGTTTGCGCTGAATCGAAAGTATCTGATCAACGACAAGACAGCGTTGCGAGAGATTGCTGGCTTCGAACGTGTACCTACAGAGTTTGGATCTCGGGTACAGAGAACTCTAGCCGACCTTGGGAATTCTGCCGCATCGCTTCTTGCTGCGGTCGAGGATACAGAGGAGCTGCTAAGAGAGAGTGTTGTGCTAGCTCGGGAGTTGTATCAATCGCGGTACAGCTTGCTGCGGTGAACGTCCGCATTCCGCTCAGGCTCGGGGCGCGCCGATCCTCCTTTCATTGAACTTTGGCGATGGCTTAACATGCGCGACAATGCTGGGGCAGGCTATGGCAAACGTGGAACAGAAGTGGGGTACCCACCGTTCAATAGGAACGAAGTTCTGATTTCTGTGGGGCTTGGGGGAAGGATGCGAAATCTCTGCGGGAGAGCATTCCTGTGTTTTGTTCTGATCGCGTGCTCGTATGCGAATGCCGGAGCACAATCGGCATCGGGGAAGTTGTCACCTGTCGTCCGCGAGTTTGTGAAGTATGACGACGCGGTCATCGCGCTGACGCATGTGCGTGTCATTGACGGGACCGGAGCGGTGGCACGGCCAGATCAGACATTGATCATTCGCGACGGGAAAATTTTGGCGCTCGGAGATGCGACGTCTACTGCAATTCCTGCGGGCGCAAAGGTGCTCGATCTCGCCGATCACGCCGTATTTCCCGGCATCGTTGGGATGCACAATCACCTGTACTATCCGCAGCCGACGAACATCGAGGGGCGGCGAGTGCGGGGTGTGCTGCAATTCGATCAGCAGTCGAGCTACTCTTTCCCGCGACTCTATCTGGCGGGGGGCGTGACCAGCCTGCGAACCACTGCGAGCGCGGAACCCTACGCGGACATCAATCTTAAGACGTGGATCGATGAGGGAAAAATTTCGGGGCCGAAGATTCATGGTCCATACATGGAGGGGAAAGGAAATTTTCGTTTGCAGGTACACGAACTCAGCGGGCCGGAAGACGCGCGCAAGACTGCCGAGTTCTGGGCGGATC
>DASPST010000077.1:0-16420 GCA_035623795.1 Terriglobales bacterium | reverse complement strand
ATCAGGACGAGAAAGAGCCGACCTTTCTGATGCATCGCCCCGAAAACGTTGAGCGATCGGCCTTCGAAGGGATGGCGAACGCGGACAACAGTGACCTTCTCGGGGAGGTGCTGATGATGAGTAGTGTGTCGTAGGTTCCTTCGACCGAGTCAACCACGACCGATTGATGGCAAGACTAGCGCAACGAATCAGGGATAAGCGGGTGCTAAAGCTGATCCGCCGCTTCTTGCAAGCCGGAGTGATGGAGAACGGGCTGGTGAGTCCGGTCGACGTAACATTTACGTTCGCAGCCAACGTTCCGGAGAACGGGTGATGGAAAACATCACTCGGTACCTCACTACTAAGCTCAAACTTAGAGTGAACCAGGCGAAGAGTGCGGTGGCTCAGCCGAAGGAGCGGAAGTTCCTGGGCTTCAGCTTCACGGGCGGCAAGGAGCCGCGACGGCGCATTGCGCCGAAAGCGATCTTGCGGTTCAAGGAGCGAATCCGGGAGCTGACGTGCCGGACCCGAGGGATCAGCATGGAGCGGAGAGCGAAGGAACTCTCTGCATACCTGCGGGGATGGCGAGGCTATTTCGGTTTCTGCCAGACACCCTCAACGCTGAACAGCCTTGATCAGTGGCTCCGGCGCAGACTGCGGTCTGTGCTCTGGAAGCAGTGGAAGTGCGGGAGCACGCGCTTTGCGGAACTTCGCCAACGGGGGATCGGACGTGAGCTCGCCGCCCAAACGGCGGGCAGCCCGCATGGCCCATGGCGGATCGCCAATAGCCCAGCTCTCAGCTTCGCTCTGCCTAACGCGTACTTTGCCTCGCTCGGCATCCCCTGTTTAACTGCCTTGCGCTAAGCTAAACTCGCCGAACCGCCGTGTACGGACCCGTACGCACGGTGGTGATGCAGGGACAGCGGGTGACCGCTTACCTATGCAAATTGGCTGCGAGCTTCGCGCAACGCCATCTGGCGGCAGCAAGCCATGCTACGGGTAGAGTTTGACCTGTTTGCGGCGCTGTTCGCGGCGGGGACCGGCGGCTGTTCAGCTCAGTTGAGGCTCGCTAGCGTTGACGGGCTAGAGATGGCGGACGAGGCGGGGCCGCGCTCCACATGACCGACCTGAGTGTTCGTCACCCATCATGCCTATCGCCGTTCTTTCGGTGTGGCCCTTGCCTTGTCGTTGTAGTCGAGCGCCAGACCAATCCAGTAGTCAAGCTGGGCCTTGGTTTTCACGGCCTCGGCGTCGACGTAGACATAGCCTCGGTACCGCCGTCCTTTCATGACCACGGTCCGGCAACCTTTGCCTTCCAGCGCCCCGTCGTGGATGGCGGGGTCGATGCGGCACATGATGCGATTCCTGCCCACAGGACACACAGCTTCCCCCGAACCATGAACGCGACTCCACCGAACATTCTCTTTTCCTCTACGCGCGGGACGCGTCCCAGGCCCGCCTTTACTCGCTTCGCCAGCGCCTCATCGTGTGCCATAGGGCTGTCGCAACCGCCTACTTGGGAAAGGAACCGTCACGGTAGCTGCCGATCTTGCACGGCAAACCCCTCGGGCCACGTTGGAAGGACGGGCGCGCGGCGGCTGGGGTCACAGTGGGTTCAAGGCACGCTTTGTGGCCCTCGACGATCCAATCCGTCACGGCGGTGATCATGGGATAGAAACGTGTGGTCGCGCGTGTGCACCATGCGGAGGCGGAATTATACTCCTCACCCCAAGATCGGGCCGGCGGGGTTGTGCAGGCAGGCTGGCGGGTTAAGGAAAATCGTGCGGCTTACCCGATGCTTACGAGGTTCGCCCAACCAGCCGGAGGTTGCGCAATCCGGGCGGGACGGGCAAGCTGGAGGGCATGCCTGAGTTGCCGGATATCGCCGCGTATATCACTGCGCTCGAGCCCCGGATCGTGGGGCAGAGGCTGGAGCGCGTGCGCGTGGGGAGTCCATTTCTGCTGCGCACAGTGCAACCGACATTGGCGGAGGTGGAAGGACAGGTGGTGCGCCAGGCGCGGCGGGTGGGGAAGCGCATCGCGATGGGAGTCGAAAACGATCTCTGGCTGGTGCTGCACCTGATGATTGCAGGGCGGCTGCACTGGCGAGGGCGGCAGGCCAAGCTGGCGGGGCGTCGGACTCTCGCGGCGTTCGATTTTCCGGATGGTTCCCTGGTTCTGACCGAGGCTGGGAGCAAACACCGCGCGTCGTTGCATATCGTGAAAGGCGATGCGGGGCTGCGGGCTCTGGATGCGGGAGGGATCGAAGTGCTGGAGAGCGATCTGGAGGCATTTCGCGCGGCGCTGACGGTAGAAAACCGGACATTGAAGCGAGCGCTGACGGACCCGCGGGTGGTGAGCGGGATCGGAAACGCATATTCGGACGAGATTCTGCATGCGGCGCAACTGTCCCCGATTGCCCAGACGCACAAACTGAAGCCCGAGGAGTGGGAGCGGCTGTTTGTGGCGACGCAGCGAACGCTCGAACTCTGGGTGAGGCGGCTGCGCGGCGAGGCGGAGGCAGGGTTTCCCGAGAAGGTCACTGCATTCCGCAAGGGCATGGCGGTGCATGGACGATATGGCGAGCCGTGTCCGAGGTGCGGCGACAAGGTGCTGCGCATTCGCTACGCGGACAAGGAGACAAACTACTGCGCACGCTGCCAAACCGGCGGAAACGTACTGGCGGACCGTAGCCTTTCACGACTGCTGGGAGCGGATTGGCCGCGAACGCTGGAGGAACTGGAAGCCTTGAAGCGGCGGTGAGGTGGTCCACCGAGGTTCGGGCGCCCCTTGTCGGCCAGCGGTACGGACCTACTGCGTGGCCACTTGACGGACAAGAGTCCCCCCAGCCGGCAGGCGAGGCGCCCGAGCTACACCAGCTCGACAAAGGTTTTGCGCCTGCGCGAGGCAGACAAGAGTTTGGGGCGCACTCTTATGGGTTTCACAATTGTGCTCGCGGCTACAGAGGCTTGAGGCTCGGGTTGGGGCCGCCGCCCCAGTCCTCCAGCCAACGCGCCGGGTTCTCGGCGCGGAAGCGGGAGGCCAGTGCGATGCAGTCGCGGGCGGAGGGACTGCGGGCAGGGTCGAGGACGATGACTTCGATGCCGCGGCTGCGCAGGAAGCGGATGGTCTCATCGCTGGAGGCGTTGGCAGTGTCGCCCACGACTACCCGGGGAATGCCGAACTGGACGATGGCGCCAGTACACATGAAGCAGGGCTGGAGGGTGGTGTAAAGGGTGGTGTGGTGGCGGTGGGGCATGCGTCCGGCGGCGCGCAGGGCGGCCATTTCGCCGTGCAGGATGGGATTGCCTTCTTGTACAAGCGAGTTGTGGCCTTCGCCGAGAATCTGGCCGGTGGCGTTATCAACTAATAGCGCACCGATGGGACACCCGCCTTCCGCGTGAGACTTGGCGGCCAGCGCCAGGGCACGGGCCATGAAGGCTTCGTGGGAAAGACTTGGTTTGCAGTTTGCAGTTTTCAGTTGTCCGTTCCTCAGTCCCAAATTCTAGTTTGCCTTCTCCGTTCTCGAAAGCAGGTCGCAGATTGTCAGGAGCCTGGGCCGCGGCAAGGACGACAGGATTCTCCGAGACAGGGTCTTACCCTGAAGCACAGAAATTTCCGTCCTCCCGGGTTTCCCTTCGACACGATCAAGATGCGGCGCCGACGCTGTGGTTCTGCGAAGTGGAGCCGGCAAGTGCCTGTTCAGGCATTTCCAGGCGGAACAGGCGCCTTACGACCGTGGTCATCTGCTCCTGGTCCACCCTTTCTGGAAACTCCTTGAGTTCGCGGGCCAAGGCCCCGGCGATTTTGCGGGTTATGCGCGCCGCGACTTCTCCCAACAGCTGTTCCTGGTCGCGGGAAAACGGCCCACACTCACGTTCATAGGAGTCCAATGCTTGCCGGCAGATTTCGTCCAGGCGGTGGCGCAGGGCGACGATGGTGGGGACAACCCGTTCGGCTTGCAGCTTGCGGCTGAAGTCCTGCGCCTCGGCTTCCACGATCTGGCGTGCCCCGGCGGCGGCTGCCGCACGCTGGTCCGCGTTTTTCCGCACGACCTGCTCCAAGTCATCGAGGTCGTAGAGAAAGATGCCCTCGACCTGGCGCACGGTCGGATCGACGTCGCGGGGCAGAGCGATATCCACGATGAGCAAGGGGAGAGCGCGTTGGCGGGCGAGGATTTCGGCTTCTTCCCGGCCGAGCACGACGTCGGGGCAGGAGGTGGAGCTGATCAGGATATCGGCCTCCGCCATGGCGCGGAGGCGGTCCTCGAATGGAATTGCGGAACCTCCGAGCTTGGCGGCCAATTCTGCGGCATGCTGACGGGTCCGGTTGATGACTGCGACCGAAGCGGCCCCGCTATTGACCAGGTAACGCGCCGAAAGCTCACTCATCTTCCCGGCACCGAGCACCAGCACGCGCTTATGTTCGAGCGTGCCCAGGACCTGGCGTGCCAGTTCGACGGCTGCATAAGGGACAGAAACGGCGGAGTTGCCGATTGCGGTCTCGGTGCGGACCCGCTTGGAAACCGTGAGCGCCTTCTGCACGACGGCGTCCAGAAAGCGCCCGGAGGTGTGGAGGGTCTGGGCCAGTTGCCAGGCTTGCTTCAGCTGGGCGACGATCTGCGGCTCGCCCAGAGCCATCGAATCCAGTCCGGAGGCGACTTGGAAGATATGCAGCAGAGCAGGTTCGTCGAGCAGGCGGTAGAAGTGCTTCCATTCGCAAAGCTTGAGGCCATACTCGGCAGTGAGGAAACGCAACACGGAGTTGGAGGCGAGGGTCGGGTCGCTGGCCCAGAGCAGGAATTCAGTGCGGTTGCAGGTCGCGAGAACGATGACTTCGTCGATGCCCTCGGATTGCGCCGTCAGCGTTAGGGCCTCAGGGCGGCGATTCTCGCTGATCCAAAAGCGCTCGCGTACAGCCACGGGTGCGGTGCGATGGTTCAAGCCGATTACCATCAAGGTCGGTTCCACAAGGTACCCCCGACTTCTGTCCAACTTCAGGTAAGGCACATGGCGTGCCAAAGGACGAGAAGCTGTTGCTGGGCCTCTTTTCAGTCGCTTAGGGCGCAGCCGAGATGAGTTGTCCCGTTATGGGAGCGGCTCTATGCGGGAATTGACGCGGAACCGGTGTTTTTTGACCCGGGCGACAGGTATTGTCCTTGCATAGCGGTGCAGTCTTTTCATAGACTTCACTCTCGTTGAGACTTGCGGCATGGCACCTCTAGTGCTAATTCATTATTCCTGAGGGAGTGGTATGCCCTCGTTAACCACAGGAGAAAGCCAATGAAAACTGTCCTGGGAACGGTTCTGGTGATGTCGGCGTTTGTGTTTTCCACATGGGCAGTCGCGGCAGATACGGCCGCCGACGTCTACAAGGCCAAGTGTGCTTCCTGCCACGGTCCCGATGGCAAAGGCGAAACCACGATGGGGAAGAATCTCAAGTTGAAGGACCTTGGCTCGGCGGACGTGCAGAATATGTCCGACGAAGAGCTCACAACTATCATTGAAAAGGGCAAAAAGCCCATGCCACCATATGAAGGGAAGTTGACGAAAGACCAGATCTCAGACCTGGTGAAGTGGATCCGCACGCTGAAGAAATAGAAATCGAGGCCGCCTGCCGGCGTTGTAGAGGGCAGGCAGGGAAGTCCGCTGCCAATCATGGCCGGACAGCGAGCCGAGACACTCGCTGTCCGGTCGACGTATCTCGCTTGAGCTCAGGGATGACAGCAGGGACGGCCGCTCACGCCTAGGAGATTTACATTGCAGGCCAACCACCTCGTGCGCTGGTATACTTCCGTTATTCGCAAACGTTTTCCGACGGACTTCTGAAAGCCGCAGCCCAGCGTTCTTCCGCTCACGGAGCTGGTGCAAACGACAGGAACCAGTAGTGGCGGGCACCTTTCCGCCACGCGGAGGTCAAGGATGCGTGACGACGATTCCTTCCAGGATCAATCTCAAGAAGCAGTAGAAGACCACTCTGGCGTATCGCGCCGCGAATTTCTGAAAATCTCAACCATCGCTGCCGCTGTCCCGGTGGTGGCGAGCTCTCCGATGGTGCTGGCCGCGGGGGAGGAAGTGCCTGTGTACGGGCCGGGCAAGACGCCGGTCGAGCTCACGGTGAACGGGAAGGCCTACAAGGCAAGCCTGGAGCCGAGGGTGACATTGCTTGATGCCTTGCGGGATTCATTCGACATCACCGGAGCCAAGCGGGTGTGTGATCGCGGGGAGTGCGGCGCGTGCACGATGCTGCTCAACGGCCAGGCGGTATACGCATGCTCCATCCTGGCCATTGATGCGCAGGGCAAAAAGATCACCACGGTGGAATCGCTGCTGGAGGAGGGCAAGCTGCATCCCGTCCAGCAGGCGTTCGTGGACAACGATGCCTCGCAGTGCGGCTTCTGCACCCCGGGCTTCGTGATGGCGTGCAAGGCGATGCTGGACAAGAATCCGAACCCGACGCCGGAGCAGTTGCGCCGCGGTCTCAGCGGCAATTTCTGCCGCTGCGGGACATACGCAGGCATTCGCGTGGCGGTGGCGCAGATGGCGCAGAAAGGAGCCTGAACCATGCCCGAGTACAACTGGCCCGACCCAGAGCACCGCACGCTGATCGGCCGGCGTACCTTGCGCGTGGATGCCCCGGTGAAGGTTTCCGGCCAGGCGAAGTACACCTACGACGTCAAGGGCCCGGGTTTGCTGTTCGGCAAGATCCTGGCTTGTCCTTACGCGCACTGCAAAATCGTCTCCATCGACACGAGTGCCGCGGAGAAGATGGCGGGCGTGAAGGCTGTGGAGATTCTGCAGAAGCCCGGGGCGCAGATTCACTGGGCGGGTGACGAGGTGGTGGCCCTGGCTGCAGTGGATGAAGGCACGGCGGATGACGCCGCCCGCGCCATCAAGGTGAAATACGAGAAGCTGCCGCACCTGGTCAGTGACGCCGAGCCCCCGCCGGGTGCTGCCGCCAGCCAGGGGCCACTCAGCCTGGATGATGTCAGTGACATGCTGGATAACCAGGTGCCGGAGCGAGAGATGGTTTCGCAGATCCAGCAGTACGGGATCACAGCCAAGCCGAGCGAACAAGACCTGAAGGAGCTGAAAGAAGACGGCGCGGGTGCACCGGTGCTTGACGCCCTGCAGGCGGCGGCAGTTCATCCCGAGGCCGCGGGAAGACCGAAGTCCCGCTACCAGAAGGCTGCAGTGGTCACCATGGGCGAGGTGGACAAGGCATTCGCCGAAGCGGAGGTGGTTTCTGAGGGGCTCTACGGCGCTCCGGTTATCGTTCATTGCTGCCTCGAGTCGCACGGCACGACCTCTGAATGGACCGATGACGATCACTTGTTCGTACACGTCTCCACCCAGGGTGTTTCCGGGATTGCCGGACAGATGGCTGAGCCCCTCAAGCTGCCGGCAAGCAATATTCACGTGCACCAGGACCATGTGGGAGGCGGGTTCGGCAGCAAGTTCTCCCCCGACCGTTGGGGCATCGCCTCGGCGCGGCTCTCAAAAAAGGCGGGCGGTAAGCCCGTACGGATCATGCTGGAACGCGCCCGCGAACTGGAGGTGGCGGGCTGCCGGCCGTCCGCCTACGCGCGGGTGAAGGTCGCTGCCAAAAAGGACGGCACCCTGGTCGCCTGGGATTCCCAGTCCTGGGGAACGGGCGGGCCGGGCGGAGGCGGGATGCCGCCTATCCCGTATGTGTTCTCCATTCCCAACCAGCGCAAGCAGCACACAGCCATCAGCAACAACATCGGGCCGGCACGGGCCTGGCGGGCTCCCAACCACCCGCAGGCAGCGGTGCTGACCATGTGCGCGCTCGATGACCTCGCGGCCAAGCTGAACATGGATCCGATGGAGTTCTTCCTGAAGAACCTGGATCTCGTCTCCAAGCAACGGCAAACGACCTACGCGGAAGAGTTCCCCATCGCTGCCGAGATGATGGGGTGGAAGGACAAGTGGCGCCCGCGGGGCACCAACCTTTCGGGCAACCTTGCGCGCGGGGTGGGCCTTTCCATTCACACCTGGGGCGGAAGGGGCCACGCCAGCGATTGCGATCTGTCGATCTATCCGGATGGCTCGGTCGAGATCAGGATGGGCACCCAGGACATCGGCACGGGGACGCGCACCTGCATCGCGGTTGTAGCCGCCGACGCGCTGGGCTTGCCGGCAGACGCGATCAAGCTGTATGTCGGAGACAACCAATATCCGCCTTCGGGCGGTTCGGGCGGTTCGACCACGCCGGGGGGCGTCAGTTCCTCGACACGGCGCGCGGTGGTGGATGCGCGGGACGCATTGTTCACCAAGGTTGCGCCGGCACTGAATGCACAAGCGGAGGATCTGGAGGCCGTCGGCGGTATGGTGCGCTTAAAATCGGATCCCAACCGTTCACTGAGTTGGAAAGAGGCATGCGCCAAGATCGGGGCAATGCCGATTACGGCTCACGGACACAACGACCAGATCGCCAGCAAGAACAAACCCGATCTGACCAATAGCGGCGTAGGCGGAGTGCAAATGGCGGAGGTCGAGGTCGACACCGACACCGGCATCGTCAAGGTAAGAAAGATGGTCGGGGTGCAGGATTGTGGCTTGGTCATCGATCCGCGACTGGCGGAAAGCAGCGTGATGGGCGGAATGATCATGGGCATCAGCTACGCGCTGTACGAGGAAAAGGTGATGGATCCGACGACCGGGCGCATGCTGAATCCGAACATGGAGTTCTACCGGCTGGCCGGCTTCAACGACATCCCCGAGCTCAAAGTCCACATGATGACGGGCAAAGGCTATGACGAACGCGGGGTGGTCGGGCTGGGCGAACCACCGGTGATTTCGCCGGGGGCGGCGATCTCGAATGCGGTGGCGAACGCCATCGGAGTGCGGGTGTCGTTCCTCCCGCTTACGCCCGACAAAGTGCTCAGCGCCTGGGATTCCCGGCAGAAGGCGGGTGCCTGATGCGGCCATTTGAATATGTGAGTCCTGCGAACACGAAGCAGGCGATCAGCCTGCTGGGCGTGAGCTGGGGGCAGATCGAAGTGCTAGCCGGAGGAACTGACCTGCTGGCGCTGATGAAGGACGATGTCGTCACGCCTAAGCGCCTAGTGAACATCAAGAACATCAAGGAACTGGGGGGAATTTCCTCCGATGCCCAGGGACTACGCATTGGGGCGCTGACTTCTCTGGCAGATCTCGGAGAGCACGCCGGAGTGAACCAATCGTATCCGGCCTTGGTGGAAGCGGTGCGGGAAGCGGCGAGCCCGCAGATCCGAAACCTGGCCAGCATGGGCGGGAACCTGTGCCAGCGACCCCGATGCTGGTACTTTCGCAGCGGGTTCGGGTTGCTCCCCAAGGATGAGGAGGGGAAGGAACTGATTGCCGCAGGCGACAACCGCTACCACGCAATTCTGGGAAGTGCGGGGCCGGCGAAGTTCATCAGCCCGTCGACCATCGCACCCGTGCTCATCGTGTATGGGGCGAAGGTGCGGCTGGAAGGTCCAAAGGGGAAGCGGGAGCTCCCGCTGGAGAAGTTCTTCGTGATTCCCAAGACGGAGGGGGAGCGGGAGCACGACCTGCGGCCGAATGAGATCCTCACCGAGGTGATAGTTCCGGCTGCGGGCGGATGGAAGGTGGCGCACTACGAACTTCGCCAGAAGGAGGCGTTCGATTGGCCGCTGGCGGTGGCCGCCGTCGGCCTGAAGATGGACGGGTCGCGAGTGGAAGCGGCGCGCATCGTGATGGGGTCCGTGGCTCCGACACCCTGGCCTTCTCCGGAAGCGGAGGCGGCGCTGAAGGGGCAGAGTGTGAGCGACGAAACCGCGCATAAGACCGCAGCGGCGGCTGTGGCGAACGCGCAGCCGCTGAGCCACAATGCTTACAAAGTGCAACTGGCGCGGGTCGCGGTGAAGCGCGCCATCCTCAAGGCCGCAGGAGGTGCCGCATGATCTCGGAAGCCGATCGCTTCAACACCAACCGGCCAAATCTGTGTCCGGCACTGCGGTGGAAGGGCCAGTTCGTGCTGGCAGAACGTGACCCGACGGTTCCGCGCTCCAACGACGGGTTGTTCTGGTGCCTGCATACGCAAACCTGCATCGGGCCGGATGGCGAGTTGGCCGAGCCGGGCAACTGCTGCTCGGCCGATCGGGCATGCCACGGCACGGGGGAGTGCGGCTAGGAGGGGGGACAGAGTGGCCAGAAACCGGGCGGCTTCCCTGCCCTGTCGCCGGAAGGCGCTGCGAACTTGAGTTACGGGAACTAGTAGGCGAAGCCGTCCGGCTGGCTGACGGCGCCAACGCGGACCTGGTTGTCGATGAAGCTTCTTCCTGCCATCAGGGCCTCACGGTCGAGTTCGAGCAAATCCGCCTTCTTGATCTTGGTCTGAAGCACGCCCAGGGCGGTGTCCGGCGCCAAACATTCTGTTTCTTCCAGCAAAGCTCCCATCATCAAGATGTTGGTAACCTTGGTGGAACCGATGTGGTCTGCCATTTCCGAAGCGGGAATGCAGAGGACGCGCGCCTGCGGTGGCGCGAAATCCTCAGGAAGGCGGTCGCGGTTGTACAGGATGAGGCCGCTGGGGGCGACTTCTGAGGCGAACTTGCGCAGCGAAATCTCGTTCATTGCGATCAGAACGTCAGGGTGAGAGATCAGGGGCGAACCGATACGCTCGCCGGACAGGCAGACGTGGCAATGCGCGCTGCCGGAACGCATTTCCGGGCCGTAGGAAGGCAGCCAGCTCACCTCCAGCCCCTCGCGCATGCCCATTTCGGTAAGCAACTGGCCTAGCAGCAGCACACCCTGGCCGCCGAAGCCGGCAATTTTGATGTGAAACTGACGGAAATGGTGGCTGTGCAGGTGCGCCTCGGCGGATGCGCTTTCATCCTTGGGGCTGATCTCCAGGACGTCAGAGACCAGGCGCTGTGGCGGGGCGTTGTTCACCGGCATTTCCGGCTTGCGGTCACGGAAAACGTTCAAAGGGAATGTCGGCACCAGCTTCTCGCCGACCCAGCGCCGGGCATCAATTGGATCCTTGCCCCAGATCGTGGGGCAGGGGGAGAGGATTTCCACGAAGGAGAAGCCCAGACCGTCGCGCTGAATCTCGAGCGCTTTGCGGATGGCCCGCCGGGCCTTCATGATGTTCTTGTTGTCGCTGAGGGCCACACGTTCCACGTAGACCGGAGCTTCGAGCGTGGAGATCAGTTCCGCCATATGGAGGGGGAATCCCTCGTTGAGCGGACGGCGGCCCCACGGGCTGGTGGTGGTCTTCTGCCCTACGAGCGTGGTTGGAGCCATCTGCCCGCCGGTCATGCCATAGATGGCGTTGTTGAGAAAGAAGACGGTGATCTTCTCGCCGCGGTTGGCGGCATGGACGATCTCCGCCGTGCCGATGGCTGCGAGATCGCCATCTCCCTGGTAGGAAATGACGATCTTGTCGGGACAGGTGCGCTTGATGCCGGTGGCCGAGGCGGGCGCACGCCCGTGCGCCACTTGGACATTGCCCACGTCAAAATAGTAGTAGGCAAAGACCGAGCAGCCCACGGGGCTCACGAAAATGGACCGATCCTGCAGTCCGAGATCTTCGATCGCTTCGGCGATGAGCTTGTGCGCCACGCCGTGGCCGCAACCGGGGCAGTAGTGCGTCTGGTGCTTCAGTTCGGCCTTACGTTCGTAAACGTCGTAGAAGACAGTCGACTTCGCGTGAATGATTTGGTAGGCGTCTGCTTTCGGGTTTTCCGCCGGCACTTTTGTCTCCTCTGCCATAGTCGCCTCACACCAGCGAACATGCTCGGGCATGCACTTCGGATTCGATCTCTTCCACAGTGGGTACGTTGCCGCCGGTGCGCCCGTAGAACTCCACGGGAATGCGGCCAGCGAGCGTCAGGCGCACGTCTTCGACCATCTGGCCGTTGCTGAGCTCAACCACCAGGACCTTGTGTACTTTCGCGGCTGCCTGGGCCAGGGCTGCGGAAGGAAAGGGCCACAGCGTGATGGGACGGAAGAGCCCGGCGCGGAATCCTTCCTGGCGCACTTGTTCCACCGCGGAGCGCAACACCCGCGAGGTGATGCCATATCCAACCAGGAGTACGTCGGCATCGCCGGCCTGATAGAGTTCGCAGCGCGGTTCCTGTTGCTGGGCGCGCGCATATTTGGCTTCCAGCCGGCGCTGGTGGGCTTCCAGTTCGTCGGGCTCGAGGAAGATGGAGCTGACCAGATTCTTCCGTGTCTCGGGTGTGCCTTTCACCGCCCAGGGCTTTTCGGGCAGGTCAATCTCTCTGAATTCGATTTCCAGCGGCTCCATCATCTGGCCGATGAAGCCGTCGGCGAGCACGATGGCCGGGTTGCGGTAGCGGTCGGAGAGTTCGAAAGCCAGCATGGTGAGATCAGCCATCTCCTGCACGGAGGCGGGGGCGAGCACCAGGTTGTGGTAGTTGCCGTGGCCTCCGCCCTTGACCATGGCGAAGTAGTCGCTCTGCTCGGGGGCGATGTTACCTAGGCCGGGGCCGCCGCGCACCACGTCCACGATCACGCAGGGCAGCTCGGAGCCGGCGATGTAAGAGATGCCTTCCTGCATTAAGCTGAGACCGGGGCCGGAGGATGCGGTCATAACGCGGGCCCCGGCCGCAGCTGCGCCGTACACCATGTTGATGGCGGCGACTTCACTCTCCGCCTGCAAGAACGTCCCCCCGACTTGCGGCAGATACAGCGCTGCCGCTTCGGCGATCTCGCTGGCGGGAGTAATGGGATACCCGTAGAAAGAGCGGCAGCCGGCCAGAATGGCGCCCTTGACGATGGCCACGTTGCCCTTACAGAGCTGGCGCATGTTCGCCTCCTTGCGCGGCCAGGGGCTTGGGCGGTGGCGCCAGGCGGTAGACGACGATGGCTCCGGGCTCCGGGCAGCAGTAGAAGCAGATCCCGCACCCGGTGCAATCTTTCCCCGTGTAGCGGGCCGGATGCACCCCGTAGGAGCTCAGGTCCGGGGACAATTCCAGGCACTTGGGCGGGCAGGACTCGACGCACAGCCCGCACCCCTTGCACTCCTCGAGGTTGACGGTGACCTTGCCGCGTGCTTGCGCTGATGCCATATTCACCTCGTCGTTACCGGTTCCTTCTGTGGCCGCTGCAGCCACTTGGTGCGTTCGCAGTACTCGTAGAGCTGCTCGCGGAACTTGGGATGCGCGATCTCAATCAAAGCCTGGGCGCGTTCACGGATGGATTTCCCGTGCAGGTAGGCCACTCCGTATTCGGTAACCACATAACGGATGAGGCCGCGCGAAGTTACCACGCCCGCTCCCGGGCTCAGCGTGGGCACGATGCGCGAGATGGTCGCATTCTTGGCCGTGGAGGCCAGGGTGATGATCGGCTTCCCTCCCTTGGAACGCGACGCGCCGCGCAGAAAGTCCACTTGGCCACCGATGCCGCTGTAGAAGTAGGTGCCGATGGAGTCGGAGCAGACCTGACCGGTAAGATCCACCTGCAAGGCGGAATTGATCGCCACCATGTTCTCGTTGCGCGCGATGAACCCCGGATCGTTGGTGTAAGCCGTGGGGTGGAATTCGAAGATGGGATTGTTGTCGACGTAGTCGAACAGCTTCTTCGTGCCCAAACAAAAACCGAGGATGATCTTCCTCGGCTTGAAATTCTTGCGGGCGCCGGTGATGACGCCGGCATCAATCAAGGGAATGACGCCGTCAGACACCAGTTCGCTATGGACGCCCAGGTCCTTGCGGTCCATGAGCAGGGAGAGGACGGCATCCGGGATGCCGCCGATCCCGGTCTGCAACACCGCCCCATCGTCGATCAGGCCAGCGACGTTGCTGGCGATGGCGGTTTGCAGCTCGCTGACATCGTGCTTCTTCATTTCGCAGAGCGGGCGGGAGGATTCGACGACGGCGTCAATTTTGCTGACATGAATGAAGCTGTCGCCGTACGTGCGCGGCATCTGGTCGTTGACCTGTGCGATGACATAGCGGGCGACCCGCGCCGCCGTCAGCGTGGTGTCGACGCCGACGCCGAAGCTGCAGAAGCCGTGGGAGTCGGGCGGCGAGACCTCGATCAGAGCCACGTCGAGGGGCATGGTGCCGCTTTCAAACAGCTCTTCGATCTCGCTGAGATAGACAGGCGTATAGTCGGCCCGGCCTTCATTCACAGCCTCGCGCACATTGCTGCCGATAAACACGGCGTTATGCCGGAAGTGTCCCTCCATCTCCGGGGCCACGTAGGGTGCACTGCCCATGGTCATCATGTGCACGATCTCGACGTCTTGCACATCCGGGGCGCGATGGATCAGCGCCTCCACCAGCGTCTCCGGCTCGGCACAGCCGGGTTGGATGTAGACCCGCATCCCGGACTGCACCACGCGAAGAGCTTCTTTCGGCGTCTTCAGCTTCTTCTTGTATTCGATCTCCCAGGACATCGCTTGCTTTCTCCCTCAATCTTGCTCAACGTACCACATCGGCTTGCACTACCCCGCCCGCCTCCCTGGCATGCTCGTAGCCCAGAGAAGCGTAGTAGATGGCGCGGTCGAAAAACTGATCCAGCAATTGCAGCATCTCCAGTTCGCCGAACACTTCCACCGGGCGCTCCAGGCCCGCTTCATGCTTGAGGTACTCCCAGAGCTCCTCTTTGGTCAGAATGATGACCCACACCAGCTGGCTCATGGGAACTTTCTGGGAGGCGCGGCGGGCCCCGATTTCGCGGTAGCGCGCCTCGATGTCGAATTCTGTCTTGCCCAGCAACCACTCGCCCAGGTGGCGGTAGATTTCGTACACGCGCTGACGAAGCTCCTGGGCAGGCACGTTGCGAAAATCGCGGGTGAATTCCGACTCCTCGACCTTGTGCAGGAGTCCGGAGGCTAACGCATCGGAATGGGTCTCAATCAGGCGGACGAGCCGGTAGGCCAGCATCATGACCGCTTCCCCCTTTCCTCCGATTTTAGTTTCCGCCCCGACGGCGCTGGGAACCGTGACCCGAAGCACGAGGGCGTGTGATTCCAGTCACACGTTTCCCCTTCAGATAGAGAGAGTTACGAGCGGTCAACCGGCCAGGCGCCGCCGCTACGGTCCTCTTCACCGCCGGTGAGCCGGCCCTTGCATGGGCGGGATGGGGATATCCGGTTCGCTGCTGCGGTGGAGGGGTGAGTAGGCCTCACCCTCCCCAGGTGACTTGAAAGAACTCGGCCGCCTCCAGTCTTCCGGTTTCCCGCCAGTTTCTGCCTGGACCGGAAGCTGGCTGCGGCCGAAGCTTGACATCGGGAAGTAGCGGGGCCCTCGAACCTCACGACAGGAAAAACTCCTTTGCCACTAAGGCCCAATCGTTATCCGGGATTTGCGCGGTCAGGTTGTCCATGGCTACGCCGCCATCCTGCGCCAGCGCGCCCAGCGCCATGGGCCACTGTCTCTGCAAGCGGGTCGCTGATTCTTCCGTCCACCAGCGGGCCAGCGCTCCGCCCAGCAGGTTGCGGAAGTTGGTCTTGGCGTCGGGCGACTGTACAGTTACCAGCCAGCCCTCGCCATAGGGATCTTTGCGAGCCAGTCCGGGGTCGCGCACTGCCGCTTCGTTGATGTCGGCTACACTGCCTTCGATAGGGGATACCATGTCAACCGCCACGCCGTCGCGATGCAGCGTCCAGATTTTCTGGCCCTGCCGGATCCACTGCCCCCGCTTTGGCAGAGTAATACGCGCGACTTTTCCCGTCAGCTTGGCGGCGAATTCATCCATCCCCACGCGGACCAAGCTTGGGCTCTCACTCAACGCCCAGGTGTGGCCGGGGTGATAGCGCAGGTTCTCCGGCACCTGGAAGCCGCCAACCAAGCTCGGCGCCAGGCGGGGTGGGGCTTCCCGCTTGGAAACCCGCAACGCAGGTAGCACAACCGCTTTACGGCTGTGAAAATAGTCGATCAGGAGAAATGTCGCGAAGGTCAGCAGAACCAGCAGCACTGTCATAAGTCACCTCACGCGGGGCCGGTCTTCCGTTGCCTTTGCTAATGGGCCACTCGCCGCTTTTCCTAAGGGCAACTGGTGCACCAAACCAGGTTGTCCCCGGGTCAGACTCTGCTCGCCGGCCGCGATGTTTCAAC
Organism: Terriglobales bacterium; assembly: GCA_035623795.1. Lineage (GTDB taxonomy): Bacteria > Acidobacteriota > Terriglobia > Terriglobales > Acidobacteriaceae > DASPST01. The sequence continues at coordinate 384 of DASPST010000077.1, read as the reverse complement.
GAATCAGACACATGCGGACAGGTGGAACAGCGACGAACGGGGCATCTCTGTTGCGGCACGCCTCTCCTCCACGATGCATATCGCAACGCCCACAAATACCGGTCCTCGATGAATTGCCGGTCCCGAATGCGTATTCGACTGTGTCTGCCGGCAGTTGCGCGGCCCACCTCCGATCGTTGCAATCAACAACACGGCTTGATGAGAAACGCAGCGTCTTTGGGGGCATCGCCAGCTCTCAGGCTCTGTTGAAACTCTTTGATAATGTCCCCTCGAAAACTCAATAGAAATGTCCCCTTAAACTGAGACCTCCAGCCAGGGAGGTCTTGTTGAAGAGGACGGCTATGAGCACTCGTGAGCTGGAGCGAGTGGAGGTGATGGGACGAG
>DASPST010000059.1:0-42366 GCA_035623795.1 Terriglobales bacterium | reverse complement strand
CTTGACCGGCACTATTATCCTTGCGGTCTCAAGCCGACCTCGGATCAAATCGCTTCCCTTCGATTACAGCCCCACGAAACGCTGCCCGAGTGGAATTACACTATCAAGCCGCAACTGTAAACTTGTTCTTGCGTGATCCCTAAGGCAAGTGAAATCGGTGGCAGCCCTCAGAGGCGGACGGAACCAGGGAAACTCTCCGACGCGACCACTAGTCGACGCATGACCTTCCAAGATCCTGATATAGTTTTGTATACAAAATGGCCGGCAAGAACTCACGCGTAATCGTAAGAATTCGTGAAATGATTCTGCACGGCGAACTCCCTCCGGGCGAGCGCGTCCGAGAGGTCGAATTGGCGGCGAAGCTCGGAGTCTCCAGAACCCCCGTCCGCGAATCTCTGCCGATCCTTGCACAAGAGGGTGTGCTCACCCAGCTGGATACGCGCGGCTTCGTTGTGCGTGCGTTTACTCCGCAAGAGATCATGGACGCGATTGATGTTCGGGGCGCGCTTGAGGGTTTGGCGGCCCGAATGCTCGCCGAACAAGGACCACCCCGCCGTCTGATACATTCGCTCCATGAGTGCCTCCGTGACGGCGACGAGATTTTTTCGAAAGGCCATCTGGTCCAAGCAGACGAAGCGCGCTATGGCGACATGAACAAGCAGTTTCATTCCCTGATCGTTCAGGGATCAGGCAGCAAGGTGGTCGCCGAAGCGATCGAACGCAACGGGCGAATACCCTTTGCCGCCGCGCACGCCATAGCCTTCGATAAGATTGACCTTCCTCGTATGTACGACCACCTCCTCTATTCGCACCGCCAGCACCATGCGATCGTTCAAGCCCTGGAAAATGGTGAGAGCTCCCGAGTGGCTGCCCTCATGGTCGAGCACGCGCATGGGGCAAAAGTAAGCATCAATCTGTCACGTACTCTCTCGCGATCCAGTGCAGAGAACGCGGAACTGTCGCATTCAGACATGTAGGGTGCGAGGAATCAAGGGCTCCTGCCCCCGGTTGCGAGCCCCTTCCATCGTCCGTCATTGCCTAGGGCTCATTCGGGGAGATGCGCAACTGCCGATCCGCTGTGCTGCGCCCGACTGCGTCAGCGAGGGAGCGCCACGAGAAGGGTTCGTCGGCTTGAAGAGCGTAGTTGCGCTCAGCCATTTCGCAGACCAACTGCTCTTGGCACTGGGCTGCGGCCAGCGCCATCATGGGTTCGACGGCTACGTCCTGCAGGGTCCGGGCAACTTCGCGCATTTCAGCCGCGCGTCTCTGGCCGTGTTCAGCGACACGGCTGATCAAATAATCCGGGAGTTGCTCCTTCCATCCCATGCTGGGATAGGTGGCGGCCAGAGAATCGAGCACGGCATCTTCGGCGCCGTACTGTCGAGCTGCAAACAGACATTCGACCGCTAGGGCCTCCAACCCTTTGATCATGACGCTGCGGCACATTTTTACCGCGGCTGCGACCCCGATTTGATCGCTCAAAGCCGTAGCATTCATTCCCAGTGATCGAAGTGCCTCGCCTGCCGCGGCGGAATGCACACCGCCAAGCAGCATGGGAACGTTCAGGCGCTTCCCGGGAACCGCACCCAGCACGGCAGCTTCGACGAAATGCGCCGCGCCTCCCTCGCACGCGCTTGGTTCGACGTGGGCAGCGGCTTTGCGCTTGGTTTCAGGTGAGACCGAGTTGATGTCGAGAAAAATCTGGTTGCGATGCAGGATCGGCCCGGCCTGCTTGGCTACCTCCAATGCCGAGGTAGCGGTGACGGCCGAGACTACGAGATCTGCATCGCGCAGACAATCGCTCAGAGTATCTTCGGCTCTTACTCCGCATCTCCGGGCCTTGGTCATCATTGGCTGCCGATGCTTCTCGGAACTCAGCAGAATGTCGAACATCGAGACATCGATGCCCTGTTTGGCAAGATCACTGCCAAAAATACCGCCGACTTCGCCAAAGCCGACGATCGCTATCCGCCGAATGGGTGGCGCGCTATGCATGTTTGATCGTCCGAGCATTGGCAATCTGGGACCGGGTGCCGTCCCAAATACTCGCTGGAATAAGCACCTCGCCGCGGAAGAGCGCGCGCGCCGTCCGAATGAGGCTGGCGCGAACGACCTTCAATCCAGCGCTTTCGTTCACTTCAAACTCGACCGAGAACTCGCCGCTGGGATGCTCAACCGACAGTCGCTTCACTGTACCGTCCGGCACAGAGACGATACCCCGGGCGACCGAGCCCGGCAACACGCACGCGGTTCCCACCGTTACTGCTCCCAGAACCCCGATCGCCGCGTGACATTTGTGCGGGATAAACGAGCGTGTCGCTAGGTGTCCGCCGTCTCGCGGCGGCGAGATCAGAACCATTTTCGGCACCACTTTCGATCGCACGTCACCCAAACCCATCCTCTCGCCGGCCAGGATACGAATCTCTTCCAGGCGCGCCTTGAACCTCAGGTCAGCGTCCAGTTCGGCAGGAGTCTCGGAACCGGTCTTCCCGAAATCGGCGGCACGCAGCACCACCACGGGCATGCCGTTGTCAATCAACGTTGCCTCGATCCGATCGATCTGGTCGAGAGCGTGTCCGGTCGGCAAGAGAGCGCCACATACTGACCCGGCAGTATGGAGAAAGTCGAGGCGGATGGCGGCGGATGTGCCGGGCACACCGGCGATCGCAGCGTCTCCTTCGTAGGTAACATAGCCGCCCGGTGTCGGCACGTGCGCGAGGGCGACATTGCCGGTGTTGACCATGTAGATGGTGACCGGCGTGATTGGCTCCCGTGACCCGACGAGACCACGTTCAATCGCAAAAGGACCAACCCCGGCGAGCATGTTCCCGCAGTTCGGCGTCACGTCAACCAGAGGTCGATCCACCGAAACTTGAGCGAAAAGATAGTCGACATCGATTTCCGGACGCGAAGAGCGGGATATGATTGCCACCTTGCTGGTCAGGGGGTCGGCGCCGCCAATACCGTCGATTTGGCGGACGTCTGGAGACCCCAGCGCCGCCAGCAGCACGCGGTCCCGCAACTGGGTATCGCTCGGAAGATCACTTGCCAGGAAAAAAGGCCCCTTCGACGTGCCGCCCCGCATCAGGGTGCAGGCGATAGGAGTCTGGGTAGACCGACCCAAGGGACTTTCCTCCTTTCACACGTACTCAAGTCCAAGTTGCATGAGCTTGGGACGCATGTCGTAAATGTCGAGTCCGAGCTCGCCACGCGCCAGCCGCTCGCGAGTCGCGTTCTCTTTGCGAGCTCGTTGTTCTGCGGCCGCGGCGACCGCATGCGACGCGCCTCGCTTCACAACGACCACTCCGTCATCGTCGGCGACAATGACATCACCAGCTTCCACGAGTGCGCCCGCGCACATCACCGGCACGTTTACCGATCCCAGTGTGGCTTTGACGGTTCCTTGTGAACTGACGGCACGGCTCCAAACCGGAAACTGCATTTCCGTCAGAGAGCGAACATCCCGACATCCTGCATCGATTACCAGGCCCTTCACGCCATGGGCTCGCAAAGAGGTGGCCAATAGCTCACCGAAGTAGCCGTCGGTACAAGGCGATGTCGGGGCTACGACAAGAATGTTCCCTGGGCCGCAGACTTCGACGGCGACATGGATCATGAGGTTGTCGCCCGGCGGCAAGGATACGGTGACCGCAGCTCCTGCGATGACCGCGCCTGGAAAAATCGGACGCATGTAGGAGGCTAGCAGCCCGCAACGCCCCTGGGCTTCGTGCACCGTCGTGACCCCATACTTCTCCAGTCGAGCTACTGCATCCGCCGGCGGCTGCTCGATTTGCCGGATTACCACGGGTTTGTTCATTGCAGCTCCTCCGTCACCTGGGGGAAGACACGCTGATATGCTTCTCCGTACTTCACACTCCGGTTCGAATTGCGCGAGGCCTGCGCCCCGCGCTGCAACGCCACTCGCTCGTAGTAGTGCCATAGATGTTCCTGCGCGTTCATCGCCTTGAATGCCTCGTATTTCTTGGGCCACACCGGGGTGATGTCGAGCAGTACCTGTGGCTTCCACTCGCACTGCTCCGGCTGATGCGGCTCGAACAGAAAAACGGGCGGGGCACCGATTACGGCCGTTCCTGGCTCGTGTCCGTGCGCCTGAGCCACGACACGAGCTTCCTGCGTTACACGCGACACCAGCGGATGATCGAAGTTGTAAGGATCTTCGAGCGAGTGTGTGAGTATGAATTCCGGACGAATCTTCCGACAAAGGGCAGCCAGCTCATACAGCACAGCGTCCGCGATTCGCATCGGGTAGTCGCCGACGTCGAAGAAGATCGGCTTCGCACCCAGGATTTCCGCTGCACGCGTCGCCTCTTGTTTTCGGTTGGCCTTTACCTTCTCCATTGTCATTCCGGGCTCGCGCCAGAGTTTTGCGGATTCGCCTCGTTCGCCGTATGACAGACAGACAACGGTGACTTCCCACCCGCGCTCTGCATACAGCGCGATCGCCCCTCCCGCTCGCCAGACAAAATCCGCCGAATGCGCACTGACAACCATTGCTGTTTTCTTGTCAGTCACAATGTCTGCCTTCTAATGTCTGCCTTCTGAGGTCAGATTGTATGAGCGGCCCGTACGATCGCGCCAGGTAGGCTCGCGACAGCGCATGGCGCTGGGGTCGTTACGCACCGTTCATGCCTTGCGGACTACCCCCACGGGAGGCGTGCCGTATGTGTGAAATGACTCGATTGTCTTCAGACCCCACGCCTGCCCTTTCTTCCGTTCCGCTTCGCTCCAGCGAATAGGCTTCCAGTCCGGCGCCAGAATCAGGCGCGCCCCGGCATTCGCTACCTCAACCCGATTGCCTCCAGGCTCGTATACGTACAGAAAGAAGGTTTGCTGAATCGCGTGCTTGTGCGGGCCTGTCTCGATGTAGACGCCATTCTCCAGGCAGATATCTGCTGCCAGGAGCACTTCTTCCCGGCTGTTGACTGCGTAGGTGAGGTGGTGTAACCGCCCTTTAGTTCCGGTGTGGTCGCGCGTGTAGGCAAAGTCGTAGCTCTTGTTGGTGCAGGTCATCCACATGGCCGCTTCCGAGCCGTCGTCCATCACAATTTGCTCGGTCAATCGGAAGCCCAGGTACTGCTCGAAAAACTCGCGGTTGGCCTTGATATCGACGGCGAGCCCGTTCCAATGATCGAGGCGCCGCACGTTGATGCCGCGGGCTGGAAACCGTTGCGCCTGATTCTTCAGGGCCGGACGCAGTTCCGGCGGAGCCTGATACCACTGGGTTTCGTAGTAGAGCTCGATCTTGTGTCCATCGGGGTCCAGGCATTGGAACGCCGGGCCATGTGCCAGGTCGCCGTTCGTCCAGCCGATGTCGAAGCCCGATCCCTTCAGCGCCGCTACCCGCCGTTCCAGCGCTCGCGGACTGCGAGTTCGATAGGCGACGTGGCCCAGGCCGGGCAGCTTCGACGCCGTGAGTTTTAGCGAGTGGCGTTCATAGTCGTCATAAGCATGCAGGTAAACCGAATCACCCTCGCGTCCGCTCTCGGTCATTCCCATCACGTCGATGAAGAACCGCAGGCTCTCCTGGGGTTGGGGCGTAAGCAATTCCAAATGACCCAAGTGAGCCACGTCCATGATTGGTTCCTCTGGCATGCGCAACCTCTGCCGGAAGTACTGCAGATTCTAGGGCGGTCTTGGCGGCCAATCCTAATTCGGGTGGGCAAAGACTAGCCGTCGCGATTCGTGTGCTGGTCCTACTGTTAAGTACACTCAATATACCTCTCACTTTTGTTTTCACCTGTCAAGCAAACCATGTTGGGGCGACACAAGCACACGGTTCTTCGCCCTCAGCTCGGGACCCGTCTCGGAACCACCTCGACTTTGCCCAAGCCTTCGATCCCCACGAGATCGAAAAGGTCAGCCAAGTTGAGCATCACCCTTGACAGTTACGGATAAGAGCAGGAACAATGTGGGGGTAATTCAGTATACTGAACGTACTTTTATGACCAACGCCGCCCCCACTTCGAGCATCACCCCGATGCTCAGCGGCTATTCGATTGAGCTCAATCCAAGCTCCAAAGTCCTGGACGCGACTCTGGACCGCCTCCCTCCGGGGACGGAAGTTTTTCTCACTTGGATTCCTGGCGCCAACCCGATGCATATGGTCGGGACTGCAAGCAGGCTGCGCCGTGCCGGCCTGTTTCCCGTGCCTCACGTTGGCGCGCGTCATTTGGAGAGTTCTACTCAGCTCGAGCAGTTTGCGGCCCGGCTCGTAAGCGACGCCGGCGTAGATCGCATTCTCATTATTGCTGGCGACCGAGCCAAGCCCGCCGGACCCTATGACTGCAGTCTGGCAGTGATGCGAACGGAGGTGTTTCAGCGGGCAGGCATTATCCGCATGGCGGTGGGTGGTTTTCCCGAGGGAAATCCCAACATCTCGGAAACTGCGCTGGAGGAAGCACTGGCGGCAAAAGTGAACTTCGCGCGCAGTGCAGGGCTGCAGCTTTCGATTGTCACACAATTCTGCTTCAAAGCCGAACCGATTGTGGGCTGGCTGCAGCGCGTTCGCGCCTGCGGCATAGACAACCCGGTGCGCGTAGGCCTTGCCGGCCCCGCCGGCCTGGTCACACTGGCTCGCTACGCCGTGCGCTGCGGCGTGGGCACCTCGTTCGCGGTGCTGACTAAACACCCGTCATTTGCCAGGCTACTTGCCGACAAGGGTCCAGAACCGATCATTCGGGGCATTGCCGCGTTAGCAGGTCCCGGACAGAACGGGAGGTTCCCGCTCGGCATCGCCGGCCTGCATTTTTTTGTCTTTGGCGGCTTCAACAAAACTGTCGACTGGATTACTGCCGAGCAGACTCGCTAGGCGCCATCACTTGATCGGTACGCCAGCCTTTGGCATAAGTCTCCCGGGCAACCTTGGAGTAAGGTACCAGGCTCACGATCGCCCGGATGTCGATCTGCTTGTGACGTTCGACGGTGGTCTTCTCCGAACCGCCCCCAGCTTCCCCCCAAACGATCTTGACTTCGCTGCCGATCTCGACCTCCGGGTCAACCACTCCCAGCGATAGCATCGACCTCTCGTTGTAGCTGTAACCGCTGAACATCGAGAAGCCCACACTCTTTCCGCCGCTCAATACTTTGTCATACGATGCGGACGCATAGTTTGACAGCGGCAGATCCATGTACTTGTACACATCTCCCGGCTCCAACATCGATGCCCACACTTTGACGACATCCTCGGCGTCCCAGGCAAAGGTGACCTTCTTCCGTTGCGGTTTGGCTGCCATCTTCTCGAGCGCTTCTCTTCCGATGAAATCGTGGTCGAACTTGACGAAGGGACCGTAGCCGAGTGCGTACGGCGTCATGTAATAGTCTTCAATATTGTCGGAGTCGAAGCTGCCGCCAAGTGAACCCGTCCCCTCATAGCCGGTCGCCGGCAACCACTGCCGGTAGGCCTTCATCTTCTGGCCGCTGTAGACGGCGGGAAGAGGCGACGGAATCCAGCCCGACTCCAGTGTGTTGGTGGCGTAAGCTCGGTTGCCGACTTCGCGGAGACCAAAGTCCCTGCCGGCGCTGACGATTGCGGCGCGGATTTCCTCGCGCTCCTCGTACGGTCCCCAGACTTCCAATCCGGGAGCGCCGGCCATGCCGTGACGCAGGGCCCGAACTTTGCGCCCTGCGATATTGATGACATCCATGTGGAAGAACTTGATATCTGGAACGGGTCCGCCGTTCAGTTTCTCGAGGATTTGCGGGGCGTTAGGACCCTGAATCTGGTAGCGGTAACAGCTGCGAATCACCGCGTTCCCCTTCGCATTTGAGGGCGATCTGTCGTCCTTTTCGATGTTGACATCGTAGCCGCCGGTTTCGGCGTGAAATTGAATCCAATTGGCAGCCGGAGCCCGCCCGACAAAAACCAGCCGATTCTCCCCGAGATGGAAAAGAATGCCGTCGCCAATCAGGAAACCATCGTAACTGCAGGGAGCGAATTGCTTGGCGCGGTTAACCGGAAAGTTCGCGAAGCTGTTCGTTGCAAGATAGGAGAGCATCTTGAGGACGTCGGGACCCTCCACATAAAGGTTCGCCATATGGTGAGATTGATCAAAAAGAACAGCCGTCTCCCGCCAAGCGCGTTGTTCGTCGCGCCAGTTCGAGTATTCGGTGGGGACAACCGGATAAACGTAGGCTCCGATCCGCGAATTGCGCAACATGCTCACTGGATTTCCGACGCTCTGTAACCGATCTTCTAGGCTTTGGGCTTTCATTCTCGCCCTCCCACACGAGCTGTTGCCAGGCTATGATGGAACCGGACGCGTCGTTCAGTATACGGAACGCAGGAGGGTTTTGCCATACTTTCCAGGCAGACGGGCGTTGACGGGTAGTCTGAATACCAGTGCACAACGCCCGGGGGAGAAGCGCGTGGGTGCCTCATCCAGCGTGGTTACGTTCGAGGACGTGGGCAGCGTGGGGCTGATCTGTGTGGACAATCCCCCGGTCAACGCCATCAATCATGGCGTGAGAGCCGGGCTCGCCCGTGTGATGAGCGAAGCGGCCAACAATCCGGGCATTCAAGTCCTGCTGCTAATGTCGGCTGGCGATTTGTTCAGTGCCGGTGCCGATATCCACGAGTTTGCTCGCCCGGCGGAGGAACCCTCGCAGCAAACCGTGCAGGCCACGATCGAGGCGGCTCGCGTCCCCGTGGTCGCCGCCATAAACGGACTGGCGTTAGGCGGCGGCCTTGAACTTGCCATGGCCTGTCATTATCGGTTGGCGCACAGGACGGCGATGCTCGGGTTGCCGGAGATCACCCTGGGGATCATTCCGGGTGCCGGCGGGACACAGCGTCTGCCTCGGTTGATCGGCGCCCGAGCGGCGTTGGACATGATTCTGTCTGGCTCACCAATTTCGGCACCGGACGCCAAGGCCAACGGGTTGGTGGATGAAGTTGTCGAAGGCGATTTGCGCGAGGCCGCACTGTTTTTTTGTCGCCGCCTGCTGCGGGGCGGCCTGGGCCCGCGGCCGACCTGCAATCGCACGGTTACAGCGGAGCGTTTCGATGAAGCTGGCATCGCTGAAGCGTTGCGTGTCCATTCCCGAGCCTTGCAAGGACGGACGACCCAGAGACTGGTGGTTGAGGCGATCAAGGCCGCCAGTTTGCCCTTCTCCCAAGGTACGGCGGTTGAGTCTGCCCTTGCCCAAAGATCGTTAGCTTCGCGTGAAAGCCAAGCGCTGAGACACGTTTTTTCTGCCGAACGCGAGTCTGCAAAAGTGCAGGGAATAACAAAGCGGGCAGAGCAGCCAGAAATCAAGCGGGTCGCGGTGATCGGCGCTGGAACGATGGGCAGCGGAATTGCGATGGCGTTTGCCGACGCCAGTCGAGAAGTGATGCTCATTGATAACGTCGAAGCTGGACTGGCCCGTGGCCGGGCAATCATTCACGCCACCTACACATCCGGCGTGAAGCGTGGCCGAATCCGTCAGAGCGTCGCCGATGAAAGAATAGGCCGAATCACCGGCAGCATGACGCTTGCGGACGCGGCCAGTGCCGACCTTGTCATCGAGGCTGTTTTCGAGGACATCGATCTCAAGAAGGAAGTGCTGTCCACCCTCGACCGGATTGTGCCCCCCGAGCGGCTGATCGCTACCAACACTTCCACTTTGTCGATTACGGAGTTGAGCCGCGTTAGCGCACATCCAGGCCGAGTGCTGGGCTTGCATTTCTTCGCTCCAGCGCACGTCAGTAGGCTTCTCGAGGTCGTACGCGGTAGCGACACTGCACCCGAAACCGTGGCCACGGCACTCCACCTCGCGAAAGCACTGAAGAAGGTACCGGTCATTTCCGCCGATGCTTTCGGATTCATCGGCAATCGTATGATGCTCGATGGCTATTTTCGCGAAGCCGAGCAGCTGCTGCTGGAGGGAGCGCTACCGATGCAGGTGGACAGGGCGCTGGAAACTTTCGGGTTTGCCATGGGGCCGCAGCGGGTGAGCGACCTGGGCGGGAATGACGTCGGCACCAAGGCGCGTCTCCAGCTTTACAAGCGTGAACAACGCCCCGATCCCTACTTTGTCATCGCCGACCGCCTGACTGAGCTGGGAAGGCTTGGCCAGAAGACAGGTCGCGGCTTTTACCGTTACGAGAATGGCAGTCGCGAGGCACTGCCCGATCCAGAAGTGCATGGACTGATCGAAACCCTGTCAGCCGAGCGAGGTATTACTCGGCGCCAGATCGGCGAGGCAGAAATCGTGGAACGATGCGTGTTAGCGCTGGTCAACGTCGGGGCCATGGTTCTCGAGGAAGGGATCGCAGCGCGCGCCGCCGACATCGATGTGGTCTGGACCAGCGGGTACGGTTTTCCACGCCACCTTGGCGGCCCGATGTTCTACGCAGACACACTGGGCCTAGCTCATGTCGCCGAGCGACTCCATCACTATCATGCAAAGCTCGGCCATTATTGGAGGCCGGCAGAGCTGATTGGTCGCCTGGCGGCATCGGGTTTGAGCTTTGAACGATGGGACCGCAATAGCAGCCAATAACTTCGTTAACGGGAAGGATAGGCTGCCCGGAGCCGAAGGCACGCTGTGCTAGACTCGCGGCTCTCGGCGGAGCCAGCCGACCTCGTTCCACCGTGCTGATCCGTGAGACCCATCGTCAGGCCCGCAGTGAGGAGGAGAGACTGCGATGAGCACTTTCGTTCTGGTGCATGGAGCATGGGGCGGTAGCTGGTGCTGGAAGCGTGTCCGGGAGGGCCTCCAGGCGCAGGGTCATCGGGTGTTCACGCCGACCCTTACCGGCATTGGTGAGCGTTCTCACCTCCTGTCTCCTGACATCAACCTGGACACTCACATCGCGGACGTGGTGAATTTGATTCGTTGGGAGGAACTCTCTCATGTGGTGCTGTGTGGTCACTCGTATGGCGGCTGCGTCGTAAGTGGCGTCGCCGATCGGATTCCGGAGCGCATAGACGCTCTGATTTATCTCGATGCCTTCGTACCGGAGAGCGGCCAAAGCCTGCACGATACTCTCCCCAGGGAAATGCGAGACGCTCAGGTGCAAGCTGCGCGAGCCGTCGGAGATGGCTGGAAGGTGCCTCCCATTCCCGCCGTGGTATTCAATGTGAATGTCGGAGATCGTGACTGGGTGGACCGACAGCGCACCCTGCATCCGCTCGCCACCCTTCAGCAACCACTTCGCCTGACGGGAGGAATCGCCAGGGTCAAGAGCATCACTTACATCCTGGCAACTGGCTGGTCTCCATCGCCATTCCCGCCCTTCTTCGAGAGAGCAAAAGCAAAAGGCTGGAAGACGCTAACTATCGAATGCGGTCATGACGTGATGTTGGACCGGCCAGAGGAACTCACGCGCGAGCTTGCGCAAGCCCCACGAAATGCGATGGCGGCATCGTAAAACATGAGGCCCCGCGCCACCGGGGCTGCCCTGTGCCCCCTGATCGGGGAGGTGTGGTTCCGGGAAACGAAATGCAAATGAGCGAGGGTGCACCATCATGCTCATCAATCGACGCACCATACGCATTGAGTGGGGTGACTGCGATCCCGGCGGGGTCGTCTATTTTCCTCGCTATTTCGAATGTTTTGACGCCTGTACCCGGGCCTTATTTGAGCGGGCCGGTCTTTCCAAGCGCGAGATGATGAAGTCATACGCGATGGACGGGATTCCCCTGGTGGACATGAAGGCACGATTCCTGATGCCATCGCGCTTCGGCGATGACGTGCTGGTGGAGTCGTGGGTTGCAAAGTGGGGAAACAGCCGCTTTGTGGTGCAGCATCGTCTGTTGAAAGGCAACGCGTTGGCGGTCGAATGTTCCGAGACAAGAGTTTGGGTGGCACATCCGAAGGGAGATCCCAAAACGTTCGAAGCACGTCCCATTCCACAGGAAGTGAAAGAACGGTTCGCTGGCATTGCCGAGGAAGAGTCCGATGAGAATCCGCTATCAGATTCAACGAGCAGGTGAATGCGAGCTGTTATTGCGCGACTGCGCAAACCTGCGATCCAGCGGCGCCCGGCTTTCTTCATTGTTTAAGTGCACGAACTTCTTGAGAAGATGTACAAAGACCTTCTGTTCCTCTTTGTTGAGCGCCTTCAATAGACGCCGCGCCAGCAGTTGGCTCGAGGGTAGGAGCTTCTTCAGCAGGGTGGCGCCCGCGGGCGTCAGATGCAGCAAGCGAAAGCGCTTGCTCTTCATCGGCATCATCCGCCTGACAAGCCCGCGCTCCTCCAGGCGCACCGCCAAATCCGCCGCGGTTGAAGTGTCGAGTGCGCACAGTCTAGCAAGCGTAACCTGGTCGATTCCCGGATGGTCCTGAAGAATTCGCAACACGCAATATTGGACGGGAGTTACGCCATGACCCATCGTCGAGTGGAACATCGACACGGCTATCTGTTGGGCGCGTCGAATCAGGTGACCGGGCTCGTCGTAAACCTCCATCGGTAGTCCGTTGCCTCCGCCCGTGCGGTTCGAGGATGGTGCGCTGCTGCGATTCATGTTTTGCTCTGAGAGACATCTCTCCCAAGAATGGGTCGGGGGCAGAGCCTCCGCGTCCCCCCTTGCGATGGCGAATTACATCGATTAAGCTTCGCAGGCGCTGAGTACACTGAACGTGCGACAAAGGGCCAATAGCGTGCCTTTGCGGCCGGTGCGCTTCTTTTCGCCCGACGTCGAACTGACCCGCCAGGCCGAAGGCGTCTACCTTATGCGCTCGGTCGAGCCCTTGGCGAAGTACGACACTCGGGTGGGCGACTGGCTGGACCGCTGGGCACTCGAAGCCCCGGATCGGACCTTTATCGTCGAGCAGAGGGGCGCCGGCGAGCGGACCATCTGCTACGCTGAGGCTCGCCACCGGGCTCTAGCTCTCGCCGAGGGCTTACTGGGCTGCGGGCTTGGTCCAGATCGTCCGCTCGCCATCCTCGCCGCGAACGGTATCGATCATGCGCTGGTCATGCTGGCTGCACTCTACGTTGGAGTTCCCATCGCTCCGATAGCACCTGCGTACGCGCTGCAAAGTACCGATTATACCAAGCTCTCACACGCTTTTCGTTTGTTGACGCCTGGTCTGGTCGTGGTCGACGATGGGGTGGCTTATTGCCGGGCGATTGAACAGGCTCTCCCATCTGACATTCCGGTCATAGCGCTGCGCAATTCGTCGGCATCGCCGCACTTCCGCGACCTTGCATGGTTGCGAGGTGACGGCAGCCGGCGGCATGCGGTTGCCCAGGCGGCCGCTCGCGTGGGTCAGGAAACTATCGCCAAGTTTCTGTTTACCTCCGGCTCGACCGGCCTGCCCAAGGCGGTGATCAACACGCACGGCATGCTCTGCTCCAACTCGCAGGTGAAGCGGCAGATAGCGCCGTTTCTGGCCGACGAGCCGCCACTGATGGTGGACTGGGCTCCCTGGAACCACTCGGCTGGCAGCAACAGCAATTTCGGCATCATCCTCCACAACGGTGGCACGCTCTACATCGATCCCGGAAGACCCACGCCAGCACAGTTCGGCGCAAGTCTCAAACTGTTGCGCCGGATATCACCGACTCTTTACTTCAATGTGCCCAGAGGCTACGAACTGCTACTCCCTCACCTACGGGCCGATCGCACCCTTCGTGAGCATTTCTTCCGGCGGATGAAGTTTCTCTGGTATGCAGCTGCTTCGATGCAACCGGCTACCTGGTTCGAGCTGGAACGGCTGGCCGTGGAAGCGATCGGGCACCGGATTCTGACCGTCACCGGCCTGGGCATGACCGAGACCGCTCCCATCGCGCTCTTCGGCAATGTGCACGCCAGCGGTCCCGGCGTGATGGGCATACCGGTAGCAGGAATGGAGCTTAAGCTGGTGCCGCACGACAACAGCTTCGAGGCACGCTATCGCGGCCCCAACGTCACTCCGGGGTATTGGCGCGATCCAAAGGCAACCGAGGCGGCCTTCGATGAACAGGGCTTTTTCTTGTCGGGTGACCTGGTAAGCTTTGTGGATCTGACCCGGCCCAAAGCCGGTCTCCGCTTCGATGGGCGCATCAATGAAGACTTCAAGATAACCTCCGGCACAAGAGTCAGCGCCGGAAGGTTGCGGCTGGAGGCACTGGAAGCTCTGCGGCCCCTGGCGAACGAGATTGTAGTTTGCGGGGCGGATCGCAAGGATGTGCGGATCCTTGTTTTCCCTGACTGGGAGGGGTGCGCCTCCACCGTAGGTATGGAGCGAGCCACACCGGCCGAGCTGGCTTCGAACCCGGCGCTCAGAGAGATCTTCCACGAACGGCTGGTAAGGCTTGCGGCTGGGGGAACGGGGAGTGCCGGCCGGATTGTTGCGGCCTTGCTGGTCGAAGTCCCACCGTCCAGTGTGGCGGGCGAGCTGACGGAGAAGGGCACGGTCAACAGTCGCGCCCTGCAGCGAAACCGCCCCGAGCTGCTCGACATTCTGTTTGGAGAAGAGGATGATCGGGTCCTGCGGATCGATGGGTGCAATGCGCAGGCTTAGGGCAAAGGGTCAGCAGACATGAATACCATGGTCAAACCCAAGGGCTTTCCGCTTCCCAGTTCGCTCGAGGTGGTGCCCGGAACCGAGCGAGCCCAGGCGGCTTATCCCTACTACATGCAGTTCACGAAGGAAGACGACCGGCGCTTTTGGTTCTACAACTCCATGCATTTCCCGGAGCCGATGTGCACCTTCGACACGGTCACGGCGGAAGCCGCCTATTGCGCCTTGGGCGCGGCGAACACTCGGGTACACTCTCTGCCCACCACCCTGGGCATTGATTACCGCATCATCAACGGCCGCATCTACATCGGCGGCAATGCTGTGACCGATCCCGCCGAGATTGCCAGACGGACAAAAGAGTTCCAGCAGCGGGCTTTCTACTACTATGCCCACTGGGAGCGCCTGTTCGAGCAGTGGAAAGAGAAGATGACGAGCCTGATCCGGGAATCCCAAGCCCTGCCTAAGCTTGTACTTCCGGAGTTCGAGCCCTTGGAACATGTCCACGCCGGGCGTGGCATTGCGTCCAATCATTATCTTCTCGATACCTATCAGAAAACCCTCGAAGGCTACTTCCGGATGTGGCAGCATCACTTCGAATTCCTGCTGCTCGGCTATGGCGCCTACATGGCCTTCTTCGATTTCTGCAAGAAGGCATTTCCCGAGATCAGCGAGCAGACAGTCGCTCGCATGGTGTCAGGCATGCAGGCGGAGATCTTCCGCCCGGACGACGAACTCAGACGCCTTGCCAAGCGTGCGATCGAACTGGGGGTCGAGGGCACGTTACGGGATGGTGCTTCGCCAAGCGATGTCATCAAAGCACTGGAACAACTCGGGGAGTCTGGCAAGGCATGGCTGGAGGAACTGGCCGTCTCGCGCGACCCGTGGTTCAACATCAACGTTGGCGACGGGTTCTATCACTACCACCGCTCCTGGAACGACGACCTCTCAATGCCCTTTGCTGCCCTGCCCGGCTATATCGCGAATGTGAAGGCGGGCGAGCGTATCGAGCGGCCCATCGACAAACTGATGGCCGAGCGCAGGCAGCTGATCGAGGAGTATCGTGAGCTCTTGAACAACGATGACGAGCGCGCCGCCTACGACCAGATGATTGCGCTGGCGCACCGCGTATTCCCGTACGTTGAAGGTCACAAGTTCTATTGCGAACACTGGTATACCAACCTGTTCTTCAACAAGATCAGAGAATTCGGAGCGCTGCTGACCGAACACGGATTCTTCCCGCACAGCGAGGACGTCTTTCACTTGACCCATTACGAGCTTGAGGCGGCGATCATTGACCTGATGACCGCGTGGTCGAACGGCTCCCCGCCACGGGGGCCTGCGTGCTGGCCCGCCATCGTGCAAGAACGAAAGGCGGCCATCGCCGAATGGGCAAAGCATGAGACCCCCCCGGCGCTCGGGCCCGTTCCCGATGTGATCGATGATCCCGCCATTGTGATGCTATGGGGCATTACCCGTGAAAGTCTGGACGCGTGGCTGACGGCAGGTGGCCAGCCGGATTCCAACGAGATCAAGGGTTTCGCAGCTTCCCGCGGTGTGGCCGAGGGCGTGGCCCGTGTCGTAAAGTCGGTGCAAGAGATCGATCGCCTTCGCCACGGTGACATCCTGGTTTGTCAGGTTACGAATCCCACCTGGGCGCCGGTTTTTCAGAAAATTGCCGCGGCCGTTTCGGACATCGGTGGCTCCATGAGCCATGCCGCAATTGTGGCGCGCGAGTATGGTTTGCCTGCCGTGGTCGGTACCGGCACGGCTACGCACAAGATTAAGGATGGCCAGCGCATTCGGGTGGACGGCGGGCGTGGCGTAGTCACCATCCTGCCATAGGTCGCTGGGTTCTGATGCGGCACTTTAGGTTTGAGACCAGCTTTGAGAGGAGGCACGCCATGGCCGTGACCAGCCTGAACAAGATGACCGCTCCGCCCTCGACGACCTACAAGATCGTCGATGTGCCCGAGGCGTATCGCGATGTAATCCAGCAACACGGCGTTGCCGGTGCATTTGTCGGTCCGTCCGAGCGCGAGAGCCCGTGGGTGCCCTTCGGCCCCAATGCTGCCATTCGCCATCTCCACTTCGATACACGCCACAACATCTTCGGCAACATTCTGTGGATGAAGTCCGCCGGTGTCATCGGCACCCACAAACACCGTGGCACAGTTGTCATGATTTGCTTGGAAGGCAGTGCCCGATATCTCGAATACGACTGGGTTGCTGGCCCAGGAGACTTCATCTATGAAACACCCGGACTGATACACACCCTGGTCAGCGATCACCCCAATGGCGTCAAGCTGTTCGGTTGGCTCCAGGGACCACTCGAGTTTTACGACGATAACGCCAATTTCGTGGAAACGGTTGATGTCTGGTGGTTCATCAATCATTACGAAAGCTACTGCCGGGAGCACGGAATTCCAATCAATAAGCAGCTCTACCTCTGAAACAGGCCTGCGATGCGCTCATCCGAAACCATCGGCTGGTTCGCCGACATCACACTCAACGATCGCGCCACGGTTGGAGGCAAAGGCGGCTCGTTGGGCGAACTGAGGCACGCCGGCATTGCCGTACCGCCCGGCTTCGTGGTGCGCACCGCGGCCTTCGAGCGCGTTCTGGCCGTGCTGGAAAGGCAGGATCCGATCAGGTCCCGTGTCGAGGCACTAGGAGATCATGACCTCGAGGGGATGACCTCTCTCTCGGAACACCTGCGCGCGCGATTCGAAGGAGCACGCTTGCCCGATGAGGTCCGGTCAGAGATCATTCGAGCCCACGCCCAGCTTTGCGGCGAGCGTCTGAAAGAGCCGCTTGCCGTGCGCTCCTCGGCCACCACTGAAGATGGGGAAGACGCCAGTTTTGCCGGCCTGCAAGCCACCTTCTTGTGGGTTATGGGCGCCGAGGCGACCTTGAAGAATGTGCGTTCCTGCTGGGCCAGCCTCTATTCCGTCCCGTCCATCGCGTATCGCCGCAAACACCAAATGGGCGAGGAGGGAGTGGCAATCGCGGTCGTGGTACAGCGAATGGTCGATGCGCGCACGGCCGGGGTCATGTTCACGCGCAGCCCGCTGACCGGCGACCGCTCGGTGATCGCGATCGAAGCAACCTGGGGTCTGGGTTCCGCCGTGGTGAGCGGCGAGGTCACGCCCGATCGGTTCGTGATTGCCAAGATCACCGGCGAAATCTCGGTGCGGGAAATTTCCGATAAGCACATCCAGCACGTGCCGGCGGAAGGCGGCGGGGTCAAAGACCTGGAAACGCCGGAGGAACTTCGCCGCGCGCCGTCGGTCAGTGATCAGGAGTTGGCCGCTTTAAAAGAAGTCGCTCGCAAGGTCGAGCGCCATTACGGACGCCCCCAAGACATCGAATGGGCCATCGACCGTTCCGGCGAGATCCTCCTACTTCAGAGCCGGCCTGAGACGGTTTGGTCAACGAAGGAACGAACGCCGGTCGCTAAACCGGCAGAAAACCCGCTGCTGCACGTGATGAATATCTTTGGAGGCCGGCGTTGACCCTCACGGCCAAGGATGTGGCCGAGATCATGCGCCTCCTCGAAGAATCGAGCTTCGACAGTCTCTCTCTCGAGATGGACGGCGTGAAGCTCAAGTTTCAGCGTGGCTCGGCGCCGGCAATGCCGCCAGCTCCCGACCCTCCAGCGCTAGCTGCGCCCGGGGCTGCGGCCGTAGCTTCGCCGGCCAAGCCAAAGACCCAGATCAAGCCAGCCACGGAACCGGGCCTCGCCGAGGTCGCCTGTCCGCTACTGGGAATCTTTTATCGCGCACCCAAACCCGGGGAGCAGCCGTTCGTGGAGGTGGGCTCCAAAGTTGGAGAGGACACGGTGATCGGCATCGTCGAGGTGATGAAACTCATGAACTCGGTGCGTGCTGGTGTGAAGGGCGAGGTGGTCGAAATCCTGTGCAACAACGGGGCGCTGGTCGAGTACGGGCAGATCCTGCTGCGAGTACGTCTCGAGGCCTGACTATGGCTATTCGCCGCATCCTGATCGCCAACCGCGGAGAGATCGCTGCGCGCGTGATCCGCACCTGCAAGACCCTCGGTATCGAAACCGTGCTGGCGGCCTCCGAGGTCGACCTCCATTCCTTACCAGCTCGTCTCGCGGATCGCACACTATGCATCGGGCCGGCCCGTCCCGCCGAGAGTTACTTGAGAGTGGACACCATCGTGCAGGCGGCTCTGGGCGTGGAGGCCGACGCGATCCACCCTGGCTATGGTTTTTTATCGGAGCGGGCGGCCTTGGCTAGACTCTGCGAGGAGGAAGGAGTGACGTTTATCGGCCCGACCTCGGCGCAAATTGATGCCGTAGGCGACAAGCTGCACGCCCGCGACGAAGCGGCGGCCGCGGGCGTGCCCATTGCGCCTGGCGGCCCGGTGGGGACGGTAGGTGAGGCAATGGTGCTCGGCCGCGAGATCGGTGCTCCGCTGCTCCTGAAGGCAGTGGGCGGGGGTGGTGGTCGCGGCATGAAATTTGTCGAACGTGTGGAGGATCTTCCCGACGCCTTTGCGCTTGCGGCAGCCGAGGCAGGGGCGGCGTTTGGCGATGCCCGGGTTTATCTGGAGCGTTTCGTTCGGCACGGTCGTCACGTGGAAGTGCAGATATTGGGCGACGGAAAAGGCGGAGTGGTCCATCTCGGCGAACGTGATTGTTCGGTGCAGCGCCGCTACCAGAAGCTGATCGAGGAGACGCCGGCCCCAGTTCTCTCGGATGAGCTTCGCAGCCGAATCCATGCGGCAGGCGTTCGCTTCGCCGAGCGCCTGTCCTACCGGGGCGCAGGCACCGTCGAGTTCCTGGTCGATCTTGAACGCGATGCCTTTTACTTTCTCGAGATGAACGCCCGCATCCAAGTTGAGCACCCGGTCACGGAAGCCGTGACTGGTGTCGATCTCGTGGCCGAGCAGATCAGCATTGCCGAAGAGCGGCGCTTGCGCCTGGCAGCAAAAGATATCCGTCGGGAAGGCTCCGCGATCGAGTGCCGGATCAATGCCGAGGACCCCGCCCGCGATTTCCACCCGAGCCCAGGAACGGTTCACGCCGTCGTCTGGCCTGCGGGCGAAGGCATTAGGGTGGATACCCATATCGTGTCGGGGGCGCACGTCCCCCCATTTTACGATTCACTCATGGCTAAGATCATCGTCCATGGTGCCGATCGTTCCTCGGCGCTCGAACGGCTGCGTCTCGCGATCAGCCAAACTCACGTCGAGGGTGTCGCAACTAATCTGTCCTTCCACGCCGAGGTGTTAGCCGATCCGGAGTTCGAACGCGGTGGGGTAGACACCTCCTACGTTCCTCGTTTTCTCCAGCGCCGGCGTCTGCCGCAGGAGTCGTACGCCGATGGCTAGTATCCAAATCATTGAGACCTCCCTTCGCGATGGAAACCAGAGTCTCTGGGCGGCCGTTGGGGTGGACACAGCTAGAACTCTAAGCATCGCGCCGGTCATGGAGGCCGTCGGCTTCAAGGCCATCGATTTCACAACCTCCACCCACATGGCGGTTGCCGTTCGCTATAAGAAAGAAGATCCGTGGGAGCGGATCCGTCTGATGGCCAAGGCCCTCCCGAGGACCCCCTTGCAGTTTCTTTCCACGGGATTTCGCTTCATCTCCTGGGAGACAGCCAGCCCTGAGTTCATGAAACTGGCGTTCCGTACTCTCGTGAAAAGTGGCCTGCGGCGCTTCGCCCTGGCCGACCCGATGAACAACGCCGATTCCAACGTCGCCTGCGCGCGGATGGTCAAGCAGGTCGGTGGCGAATACGTGGTCGGCGCGCTCGTGTTTACGTTGAGCCCGATTCACGACGATGCCCACTACGTGGCATGTGCCCGTAAGCTGGCTGCCAGCCCGGATGTGGACGCGCTCTACATCAAAGACCCGGGTGGCCTTCTGACGACATTGCGCGCCCGCACCCTGATTCCGGCGATTAAGGCGGTGATGGGCGATAAGCCGTTGGAGCTGCACTCACACTGCACGATCGGGCTGGGAGAGCTGGTGTATATGGATGCGCCCGATTGGGGGGTGAGTGCAGTGCATTGTGCCTCCGGTGCTGCCAGCGACGGAATTTCCAATCCATCCTCGGAGCGTGTGGTAGCCAATCTGCGGGAGCTTGGTCACCAGGTCGATATAGACGACCGGCCCCTAGCCGAAGTCAGTCGCTACTTTACTCGCCTGGCGGAAGCGGAAGGTCTTCCCATGGGCCAGCCCCAACCTTTCGACGCCGCCTACTTCCATCATCAGCTCCCGGGCGGAATGATCGGCACCATGCGCCGGCACCTGGCAGAAAACAGGCTTGCCGGCATGGAAGGCGCGGTGATCGCAGAGTTGCGCCGCGTGCGCCAGGAGCTGGGCTGGCCCATCGTCATGACTCCCTTTTCCCAGATCCTGCTGACCCAGGCTGTGATGAACGTGACCGGCAAGGAGCGTTACCGTGTCATCCCCGACGAAGTGATACGTTACGCGCTGGGTCGATTCGGACGACCCAACGTTCCCATCGCCCCGGAGGTGATGGATCGCATCGATTCACTGCCGCGAACCCGCGAGCTTCGTCAGGAGCCCGGCATGGCGCCGCTCGACGAGTTGCGCAAACGCATCGGGCCAGGGCTCTCGGACGAGGAATTCCTGCTTCGCGCCACCATGCCCGCCGGACAGGTTGACGCCATGAAGGCAGCCGGCCCGGCAGCGAGAGTCTATGATCCGGCCCGAGCTCCGGTGATGAATCTGATCCGCCAACTCACCGCTCGGCGCGACATTGCCCACATCTGCGTCGAAAAGGCTGGATTCAGGCTTGAGTTAAGGGGCCGATCAGCCAGGGCGGAGGCCTGAGCATGGGCGCTTCCCGCAACGGTTGGAGAGGGTCAATCGGCCCAGTCGAGGGCTTCATGTTCGACCTCGATGGCACCCTGATCTTGAGTGACAGGTCTCTGGGCGGGTATCGAGTGCTACCCGGCGCGATAGAAGTACTAAGCGAACTGAAGGCTCGCGGGATTCCCTTCGTAGCGCTCACCAACGGAAGTGCATATCCCGTGGCCCAGCAAGCGCCAAAGCTGCGCGCCATCGGCCTGCCCATTGCTGACGAAGCTTTGCTTACCCCCTCTACCGTTGCAGCTGACCTGATGCCCCGCCGAGGCGTAGACCGGGCACTGGTGCTGGGAACACCGGGTGTCGGGCATGCCCTGGCGGAAGCAGGGATTCAAACTGTGTTCCCTAGTCACCCGGAGGCGGAGCAGGTTCAGGCCGTCTATATCGGCTGGCATCCTGACTGCACGATGCGAGACATTGAGATCGCTGTCAAAGCGATTTGGAATGGGGCTGAACTCTATGTCGCCTCGGATGTGCCATTCTTCATCACCACGGGCGGCAGGACGATGGGGTATTCCCACGCCATTGCTGCAGCCGTACGCAAGCTAACGCGGGCGCCAATGATTCTCACCGGTAAGCCTTCGCTTCACGCCCTGAGGCTGGTAGCCAAGAGACTCAATGTCCCTATGTGCCGGGTCGGGGTCGTGGGCGACGATCCGTTGGTGGAGATGATCATGGCCCGTCGCGGCCGGGCAATCGGTCTCGGCGTGACCACCGGAATGACCACGGCACAAGACTGGGCAAAGCAGCCTTTGGGCCGGCGACCCCACCGAGTGCTACAAGATGTAGGGGAACTGGTGAAGCTGGTTTCGCTAAAGTGAGTGCCGGCGCGGAATGGCATTCAGCGCAAAAGATCTGCGTGGGATAGCGGACGGTGAGCGGTCTTTTTCGCGAGCCGGGTGCGGTGTTAGACCATGCCTTCAACTATGTCTAATGGTGCATACATTCCCAGGAAGTGGTAACAAAAAGGTGCCCTTGAATTGGTCCAAACGTATACATTTTTTGCGTTGACATCAGACATTCAACGATGCTAAACACCTAACCCGGCCGGATCGGGATTCTCACCACGCAGGGGTTAAAGGGGGGGATTGGCGACGCACGTCCCTCCACTGTGTCTGAATCCGCTGTCGAGATGCGCGTCCCGTAGGAGGCGTCGATGAGGGTGTATTCAGCACTGCGAGTCCTGCTCGCGATCGCCACGTTTTTCTGCAGCTTCCAACAGATGTTCGCGCAGGGAAGCACCGGCAACTCCCAATTGAACGGCACTGTCATCGACCCCACCGGGAGCATCGTGGTAGGTGCTGCCATCGTCTTGCACAACGCAGCCACAGACGTCTCATTCAACGCGACCTCGAACGAAAGAGGGTTCTACGCGTTTGCCAATGTGCCGCCGGGCACGTACGAACTGAAAGTGTCTTCCAAAGGTTTTGCCAACTACACGCAAACCGGTGTCGTGTTGACGGTGGGCCAAACGGCGACGGTCAATATCTCTCTCAAGGTAGCCAGCGCGGGCGAGACGGTTGTCGTGACGACAGAAGCGCCCACGATCGAAACCACTCGCAGCGAGATCAGCCAGGTCATCAGCACGCACCAGGTTGATTCCCTGCCCATCAGTAATCGTGTGTTCACCGACTTTGCTCTCTTAACTCCCGGAGTGGCCAGCAGCCGCACCAGCCTGGGCACAACGTTTACTGAGTTTGAGGTGACGCAGATCTCCTTCGGAGGTATGCGCTCGTTCAGCAACATGATTTCCGTTGACGGCGCAGACTTCGTCAACTCCGCCAGCGGCATTCAACGCTCGACACCCCCGCAAGAGGCGGTTCAGGAATTCCGAGTGGTGAACAACAACTTTGGCGCCGACTATGGGCGTGCGGTCGGGGGTATCGTCAACATCGTCACCAAGTCTGGAACCAACGTTCTCCACGGATCTGCCTATGAGTATTTCCAGAACAGCGCTACCAACGCGCGCTCGCTTCTGCAGCCCGCACCCCTGCCGAACACCTTGCGGCAGAATCAGTTTGGGGCCACGCTGGGCGGGCCGCTGGTGAAGGACAGGACTTTCTTTTTCCTGAACTACGAAGGCAAACGCAGCGCTCAATCGCCTGTGTACCCACCGGACCTGGTTAACAATATTCAGGTGATCGATCAGGCCAAGGCGCTCATGGGGCTTGCACCCGAAGCTTGTCTTGGCGCCCTTCAGACGTGTCTTCCGAATTTCGCGGGCAATCCCGCCAATATCACCCAAGACCAAGCCTTCGGATTCCTCAAGGGCTTCTTGAAAACCGGAAATGACGATTTCGGTTTTGCACGAGTCGATCATCAACTCACGACCAACAATCGCCTTGCCGTACGCTACAACGTGGAAGACATCCGGTCGCTCAACGAACTGGTGGGGAGCACTCTTGATGGCGGCGGCATCGGGGTTCCGAGCGGCGGGCGCAATCTTTACGTGAGAGACCAATCGGTGGTCGCCACGGTGAACACGCTCTTCTCCAACAACATCGTCAATACCGCACTCGCGCAATACGCGCGGCGGCACTACAACTTTAATGGAGCAACCGGCCAACCCGACTTCAGCATCCTGAACGATCTCGAGTTAGGGCACAATTTCGGAACCAACGATCGCCTGTACGAAACCCGTGTGCAAGCCTCCGACTCCGTTTCCTGGGTGAAAGGCACCCACGTCGTTCGATTCGGCGTCGACATCAACTGGCTCTCCAGTCTCGAAAACTTTCCCGGCTTCACCCCGGTTCGGCTGCTGGTGCCGGGGGTGACCTGCCTCGCCAATTTTGCCGAATACTTCAACCGGAACTACGGCGGCAAATATCCCACCGCAGGCACGGGTCTCGATGCATTGGCCGGTTTCTGTCCGGTTCCTCAAGACAATGGCGTGGTTTTTACCTACGCCGGCACGCCCTTGCCCCCCGATCCCACGGCTTGCTCCTCAGCGCCTTGTGCGCCCACCGTTACGACGGCGAACCCGCTTAACGGTGGTGGTTTCCCCAGTTCGACTTGGGCGAACGCCTATCCACCTCAGTTCTTCAACCGCTACAGCCGCCTGATTGACCACGAATATTGGGGTGCATTTGTGCAAGACCAGTGGCGAATTAATCCGAAGCTGACACTGAATTACGGTTTGCGCTGGGACGCCGAGACAGGCTTGTCGGCCTTCGTAGTAAATGACTTCACAGGATTCCAGCCGCGGCTGGGATTCGCGTATTCCCCGGACTCGAAGACCGTGATTCGAGGCGGATTCGGCTTGTTCTATGACCGCCAGAACCTGACGTTCTTCTTTGTTCCGAACACGCAGAAGATCGTAGCAGGCTATCAATGCGGCAATCACGCTCCTGCCAATATCGCGGCCATCTGTTCCGGCAAGGGTATCCTCCCCCAGCAGTTTCCCAACATCATGTCCAACCTAGGACAGGCGAATCAGGGCTATCAGCTCCTCGGTGTTCCACCGAGTCCCGGGAACCCCGGGTCGCCCTGTGCGGGCATCCCGCAGGCGCCTTGCCTGGCCGCAAACATTATTCAGACGGGCGCTTACAATACGGCCGTCCCTGAAGTTTCGATGGCTGGCACCTGCTTTACCACCGGCGCCTGCGGCATCGGCGAGGGGGGGATGGAACGCAACTCTAAGTTGCCTTATGCCGAGCAGGCCAGCCTTGAGATTGACCGCCAATTTGGCAAAGGCTTCTCCATCAATCTGGGTTATCTTTTTGTTGGCGCCCACCGACTGGTTCGCGGCAACAACATCAACATACCTTGCCCGGTAGGAACCACCAAGTCGGCCCCCCCCACCGATCCGCTGCCCGAATGGATGCCCGGATTGCTCAACGCGGACGGTACGCTCTCCCCCTGCACCGGTACTCCAACCTTGGGAACCGGCGCGCTGGCGGGCTTGGGTCCCTTCTTCGGCGGCGTGTTCGGGTCGGGCCTACAGACACTGAGCGGAGGCCTTGAGGATTACAACAACAACGTGGCCAATGCCAACTACCACGGCGGAACCATAACTGCCATCGAGCGCATCAGGAATTTCCAGATGACGGCGAATTACACCTATTCGCATACCATTGACGATGGCAACTTCACTACATTCATCAATCTTCCGGTCAATCAGTTTGATTACACGGCGGAACGCGCGAATTCCAATCAGGACGCCCGGCACCGCTTCGTGGTGAACTTTACGGCAACGGCACCCAAAACCGGCTGGTGGCGGAACTTTGCGCTCAGCAGCATTATCACCCTGCAGTCGGGCAGGCCGTTCACCCTGTTCTACGGAAACGGCACCTTGAACGATATCGCGGCCGGTGCAACCGATCGCGTCGGGGGCGCGCCGATGGGGAGCTCGTGCCCTTCGGTAGACCGCTGTCAGACGATGATTCCCAGAAATACCTACACCGGCGATACCTTGTACTCTTGGGACCTTCGGCTGGCGCGGGACATCCATCTTTCAGAGCGCATGCAGCTAAACCTGGCCTTCGACGCGTTCAACTTGCTTAACCGTCCGAACGTGGACGAGGTTACCTCCGTCTACGGATCGCCGGTATTCTGTGGCGCGGCCATCCCTGGCCATTACAACGACGCAACCACGCGTGCCATTCAGCAAAGCGCGGTGGCTTGCCCGGTGGGTGACGGCCTGGCGATTCCGGGGGTGGGAAGCTTTGCCTCGACGCCGATAACCGCTGAACTAGGTAGCACGTGCTCGCCTCCCAACGTATCGCCGTTGTGTATTTTCATTCCAGCAAATCCGAACCCGAACTTCGGTCGGCCGCGCACGATGTTCAACCCGAGGCAGCTGCAGTTCTCGGTGAAGTTTACGTTTTGACTAAGGGGGACACTCTAGCTACAGGAGGAGTCTATGCAAGTGTGCTGTTGGATTGGCATGATCACAATGCTGGTCGCTGGCGGAGTGATTTCCGGCGGACAAGAATCAAAATCCACCGTCAAGCACGAAGCCGCGCCGATGACCTCTCCTGCATCGGGCAAGGATATGTTCATGGCCTACTGCGCATCTTGCCACGGCAAGAGCGCGAAGGGCGATGGCCCCGCGGCGAATGCTCTTAAACAGGCGCCTGCGGACCTTACGACCCTTGCCAAACGCAATGGCGGAAAGTATCCCTCGGATAAGGTGACCAGCGTTCTTCGCGGGCAAGCCAATCTGATGGCGCATGGCGACCAGGAGATGCCGGTTTGGGGTCCGGTATTCTGGCGCATGAGCCAGGGCCACGACGAGGAGGTGCAGATGCGCATAGCGAACCTCAACCACTACCTGGAATCGTTGCAGGAGAAATAGCGACTGCACTCTGTACTCAGCCAACCCGGCATGGGACATTAGGTTCATTCCGGCGCACACCCGCCAAGAAGCCGGTTGTTCACTCTCGTAGAGACACGTATGAGTAATTCCAAGACCACTCCCCCGGTTCTCAAGCCTAAAGTCCACGACGGTTGGGTCCGCAAGCACGAACTCGACGAGTATCTCGACCGACATCTGCCCATCCCGACGCAAGTGGTTTCGAACGAGGAATTCATACCGCTGCCGCAGACGAGAAAGCAGCGCGCAGTGGAGAACGAGCTCGTGGACACCGGCCTGAGAATCTCGGGAAGGCTAGGCATCGACCGCCGGCAATTCTTCCGCACAGCATGCGGAATGGCCGCTGGCTTCGTCGCAATGAACACGGTATTCGGGCACTTCTTCAAGGTTGATGCCGCCGAGTTGTTCGATCCCGCCGCAGCGGCAGCCATGAAAACGGACTACTTTATCTTCGACGTGCAAACACATCACGTGGCCACGGGGCGGCACTTCATCGGGCCCGCAGATGTTTTCGACACGCGCCGCTCCGCGGGGCAATTCAACCCTGCGCTGAAAGGAATCGAGCCAAAGCAATCCGATTTCGAGCTGGAGAATTACATCAAAGAAGTTTTTCTCGATAGCGATACCAACGTTGCGTGCCTGAGCGGAATCCCCGACCAAACGGATGCCAGGATGATCCTTCCTCCCGACCAGATGGTCAGAACGCGCAATATCGTCAATGACCTGACGAGTTCGCGACGGATGATGAGCCACGGCCTCTTCTCGCCCGACTTGGGAACCAGAAACCTGGAAAATATGCATCGACAAGCAGAGTCGCTGAAGATTGATGCCTGGAAGGGCTACACCGGTCAGGGACTGGGCGCGAATAAAGATGGATGGTGGATGGACGACGAAAACATTACTTATCCGGCACTCGAATACAGCCGTGACCAGCTGAAAATCAAGAACATCTGTCTGCATAAGGGGATGGCCATCGGAGTTTTCAACGAGGCACACTGCCACCCCAAAGATATGGTCAAGGTGTCGGAAGACTTTCCCGACCTAAATTTTCTGATTTACCACTCCGGCCTCAAGAGTGTGGAAGACGCACTACCCGCTGCAGAAGACGGTTTCCGCAAGAACCCTTACGTCCCCTGGGTCTCCGATTTGTGCGATTATCGTAAGAAGAATCCGTACATGACCAATGTCTATATGGAACTGGGCACCAGCTTCGGTACCACGGTCGTGACCAATCCCATCTTAGGCGCTCATGTCCTGGGGATGATGATTCAAGCCTATGGCGACGACCACGTGTTGTGGGGAACGGATTCTATCTGGTGGGGTTCACCGCAGTGGCAGATCGAAGCCCTACGCCGCTTGGAAATGCCGGAACGGTTGATGAAGCAGTTCGGCTATGCGCCGCTCACCAGCGAAGTCAAAGCCAAGATATTTGGACTTAACGCTTGTCGATTGTACGGGATTGATCCGGGCGCGAAGAGGAATCCTGTGCCGGGCGACTACGTAGACCGGCTGAAGAAACAATACAAGGAATCCGGAAATCCCACGCCGAGCAACACTCAGTACGGGTGGGTTCGCGCTTGAAGAATGGTTGCGTCTTCACCAGCCCGCTTGTATGAGAGGTGCAGGAGACGAGAACTGATTTCCGGCGCACGTGCCTGCCCGCATAGGAGGAACCATGTCCACGACGGTAAGCCCACAAATTCAAAGCAGCGTTACCGAATTCGTCCGCAAGCCCCGAAAGATGTTGATCGGCGGCAAATGGGTTGATTCCGTCTCCGGGAAGACGTTTGAGACCTACAACCCGGCGACGGGCGAGGTCTTGGCCCACGTGGCCGAAGGCGACCATGCCGACGTAGATCTCGCTGTCAGGGCTGCACGCAAGGCATTCGAATCTGGCCCCTGGCCTGAGATGTCGCCCTCGGAACGAGGCAAGCTGCTGTGGAAGCTGGCGGAGCTGATTGACCAGCATGGGGAAGAGCTAGCCGAAATGGAAACTCTCGACAACGGAAAGCCTGTGTTTTTCTCTCGGATTGTTGATGTTCCGACGGCCTCTGACGCCTTTCGCTACTATGCCGGCTGGGCAACGAAGGTGGAAGGCAGCACGATTCCGATCTCCATGCCTGGAGCGCAATATCTGGCGTACACCCTGCGGGAGCCAGTGGGGGTGGCAGGTCAGATTATTCCCTGGAATTTTCCGCTGATCATGGCCTCGATGAAGCTGGCCCCGGCTCTGGCCGTGGGCTGCACCTGTGTTTTGAAACCGGCTGAGCAAACCCCGCTCACCGCGCTGCGTTTGGGAGAACTCATCATGGAGGCAGGTTTTCCTGACGGCGTGGTTAACATTGTGTCGGGTTTTGGCGAAACCGCCGGAGCTGCGCTCGCGGCGCACCCCGATGTTGACAAGATCGCCTTCACCGGCTCGACCGAGGTGGGCAAGCTCGTCCTGAATGCAGCCAGCAGCAATCTGAAAAAAGTCTCGTTGGAGTTGGGTGGCAAATCTCCCAATGTCGTTCTCCCGGACGCTGATCTGGAAGCGGCAATCCCAGGCAGTGCCATGGCCATTTTTTTCAATCAGGGCGAGATCTGTGCCGCTGGTTCGCGCCTGTTTGCGCATAAAACCATCTTCGACAGAGTGGTGGAAGGTGTTGCCGACTTCACCAAGAGTTTTCGCATCGGCCCGGGAATTGATCCCGCCAACAATATGGGACCGCTGGTGTCACAGGAACAGCTTGAACGAGTGTGCGCCTACCTGGAATCGGGCACCAAGGATGGCGCCAAGGCCGTGGTTGGCGGAAAAAAGGTCGGCGGCCCGGGATATTTCGTTGAGCCAACGGTGCTGGTCGATGTGAAGCCGACGATGAAAGTCGTTCGCGAGGAGATCTTCGGTCCCGTGGTTACGGCGATTCCCTTTGCTGATCTAGAAGAGGTAGCAGGCTTTGCCAACGACAGCATGTATGGCTTGGCTTCGGCAGTCTGGACGAGGGACATCAGCAAGGCGCATCGCCTGGCAAAGAAGTTGAAGGCGGGCACGGTCTGGCTCAACTGCTACAACGTATTCGATTCGGCCCTACCGTTCGGGGGATACAAACAGTCAGGCTGGGGACGCGAGTGGGGCAAACCGGCCCTGGACTTATACACCGAAAGCAAGTCCGTGTGTGCTCAGATTTAGCAGCTTGCTTGGTGGAGAAGATCTGGGTTGCACGAGCGATGAGTGGCGTGCTTGTTAGTGAAGGGATGGGCATGGATTCTGCGACCACACGGCCTTCCATTAAACCCTACGTTCGGCCCCCTGAGGGCAGCCAACCGCCGTCGTTGTACGAGCCTTATCGTGCGACCATCAAGCGAGCGCCGCTCCAGTCTCTGATTGTGCTGCCGCACACGTTATCGGAAATCACCGGACCGATTTATGGGCATGAAAAGGTCCGGGAGAAGGACAACGACCTGACGTGCCAACATGCGGGTGAGCCTTTGGGTGAACGCATCATCGTAAGCGGACGCGTGCTCGACAGCAACGGACGGCCCGTGCCGAGCGCGCTGATCGAAATTTGGCAGGCGAACTCCGCTGGTCGCTATAGGCATAGGAAAGACCAGCATCCCGCTCCGCTGGATCCCAACTTCAGTGGTGCGGGCCGTACTCTGACTGATGAAAGCGGGGCATACCGTTTCGTGACCATCAAGCCGGGCTCCTATCCCTGGTTCAACCATTACAACGCCTGGCGTCCCGCGCACATTCACTTTTCAGTTTTCGGAACTGCTTTTGTCACGCGTCTGGTTACGCAGATGTACTTTCCGGGGGATCCGCTGTTTGCCTACGATCCCATATTCCAATCCGTGCCAGATGAAAAAGCGAGACAGCGCCTGATCTCGAGATTCGATCTTGAGACCACGCAGCCACAATGGGCACAGGGATACAGATTCGACATCGTGTTACGCGGTCCCGAGGCCACACCTTTTGAAACGTGACATGGACTTTGTCCCGACACCATCGCAAACCGTCGGCCCATTCTTTCAGATTGAGCTAACGACGGACGAGCACTGCGTCAAGTGCATAGCGGGCCCGCAAGCGGCAGGTGAGCGTGCATGGATCACGTTTCGCGTGCTGGACGGCGATGGGACGCCTGTGGATGATGCCATGCTGGAGATTTGGCAAGCCGATTCCCATGGCAAGTACAACCATCCTGATGACCGACAGCCCAAAGCGCTCGACGAAGGCTGGATTGGTTTTGGGCGCCTCGCAACGGGAGAGGATGGCACTTGCGAGCTTGAAACCGTAAAGCCGGGACTGGTGGGCCACGACGCCCTCCAGGCGCCGCATTTGACCCTGGCTATTTTCGCTCGCGGGATGCTGAAGCAGCTCTACACGCGAGTTTACTTCGCCGGAGATGCCGCCAACGACAATGATCCAATCCTGGCGCTGGTTCCCGCCGGCCGTCGTGAAACCCTCATGGCTCAACCAGATTCATCACGCCCTGGTCATTGGCGCTGGGATGTGCGACTTCAGGGTGATCAGGAAACCGTTTTTTTTGACATTTGAAATTTGCGCTCCAATTCAGAGCGCATGCGACTCGCGTGCCGTTCACTTGAGCGCTTGGGATCCCGGGGTTTGGTACTAGACAAAAAAGCCCCCTCTCAGGAACAGTGGACTTAACCCGAACGTAGCTCTCTGCAGCGTTGCGGCGCCGGCCGGAAAGATTCAGCACTACAATTCTTGGTTGATTTCTCACCGACTTCCTTCTTGCCGCCAGCTGCCGCTCCGCGCCAGATTGTGCGATCATCAGCACGGGGAGGACGGCCAACAGCCGCGCGCGTCGAACACCCGAGCAATCTACCAGCAGCGTCACGGTTGCCGCCGTCCGCTGCAGCGGGTGAATGCACAGCCAGAATCGGGACGCAGCTAAGTGATTGGAGGGATGGAGCGGGAGACCGGGATCGAACCGGCGACATCCAGCTTGGGAAGCTGGCGTTCTACCGCTGAACTACTCCCGCTCAGCAAGGCGAGGGTATCACCTGCGCCGGCCCGGTGGCAACCCGCCCATGCGAGGCGCTCATTCAGGCGTACGATTCCGAGCCGGCTGCCCTGCTCGAGTCCCGCAGTAGTATCGTGTAGCGTTCCGCGAGTTCTGGCGAAGAGAGAGGTTCGTGAAAATCGAACGTGAAGGCAAAGTCCATTTCACCACCACCCGCCGCGACCTCGTGCACATGGCAGTTGTCGGGAGCGCCATCGCGGCCGCTCATCCTGCGCTCGGGTCGGCGCGGGAAATTCCTGCCATTCCATCACTTGCGCCAAGCGTGAAGCCTTTCGAACTGGATGAGATCACAATAGACGGCCTCCAGGATGGAATGCGGTCGGGAAAATTCACCTCCCGCTCCATCACCGAAAAGTACCTGGCGCGCATCGAAGAAATCGATAAGCAAGGGCCGGCGGTCAACGGCATCATCGAGCAGAATCCGGATGCGCTTCAGATCGCGGAGGCGCTCGACCGGGAGCGGCGGCAGGGCAAAATTCGCGGGCCGTTGCATGGCATCCCGATCGTCATCAAGGACAACATCGACACCACCGACCAAATGATGACCACCGCTGGATCGCTGGCCCTGGTCGGCGCACCCAAACCACCGCGGGACTCTTTCGTGGCGCAGAAACTGCGCGCGGCCGGCGCGGTCATCCTGGCCAAGACCAATCTCAGCGAGTGGGCGAACATCCGCTCCAGTCACTCCACCAGCGGATGGAGTGGACGCGGCCGGCTGACCCGAAACCCTTATGTTCTCGACCGCAATCCGTGCGGCTCGAGTTCCGGAACCGGCGCCGCCGTCGCGGCGAACCTCGCCGTCGGCGGCATCGGCACCGAAACTGACGGTTCCATTGTTTGTCCCTCCTCCGCCAACGGACTGGTGGGCATCAAGCCTACAGTGGGCCTGGTCAGCCGCTCGGGGATCATTCCCATCTCGCACAGTCAGGACAGCGCGGGCCCGATGTGCCGGACCGTGCGCGATGCCGCTGTCCTGCTCGGCGCGCTCACCGGCGTCGACCGGGAGGATCCCTATACCGCAGCCAGCGATGGAAAATTCTTGGCTGACTACACGCCGTTCCTTCGCGACGACGGACTGAAGGGCGCCCGCGTCGGCGTGGCCCGAAAGTACTTCGGATTCAGCGATGCGGTGGACGCTCTGATGGACGAAGCCATTGAGGTGATGAAGCGACAGGGCGCGACTTTGGTCGATCCCGCGGACTTGGAAAGCTTCGGAAAGTTCGACGACAGCGAGCTTTTGGTTCTTACCTACGAACTCAAGGCCGATCTCAACAGGTACCTGGCGCGGCTCGGGCCGGCGTCTCCGGTCAACACGCTCGCGGACGTCATCGAGTTCAACAACCGCAACGCGCAGAGCGAAATGCCCTACTTCGGCCAGGACATCTTTCTCAGGGCCGAGACGAAGGGTCCGCTCACCACTCCCGAATACACCGCTGCGCTCGAGAAGAACCACCACCTGGCGCGAGCCCAAGGCATCGACGCTGTCATGGACAAGTTCAAGTTGGACGCGCTGGTCGCTCCTGCGGGAGGCGCAGCATGGTTAACTGACCTAGTGAACGGTGACCGCTTCGGCGGCGGCAGTTCCAACGCAGCGGCAGTGGCGGGATATCCCAACATCTGTGTTCCCGCGGGCTTTGTCTTCGGGCTGCCGGTGGGCATTTCTTTCTTCGGGCGTGCCTGGAGCGAACCTACCCTCATCAAGCTCGCCTACGCCTTCGAGCAGGCCACCTTGGTGCGCAAGCCGCCGAAATTCCTGGCGACGCTGGACCTAAAACCTTAACTTGACACTCCCCACACCCAAAGCGGGATTCTTGCTTCATTCGAGACGGCTGGCGTTCGCCAGTCTCTCCACAAACTCCCATTCTTGTCTTTAGGCCGCCGCTGCAGCTTCGACGATTTGCAGCCCCAGCTGGGCGGTACAAGCTCTCCAAGCACCGCGCTAGCCCAAGTTCGTCA
The DNA here is from genome assembly GCA_035623795.1 of Terriglobales bacterium. Taxonomy (GTDB): domain Bacteria; phylum Acidobacteriota; class Terriglobia; order Terriglobales; family Acidobacteriaceae; genus DASPST01. Next base: position 8,747 of record DASPST010000059.1, on the reverse strand, counting down.
CGACTGAGGGAGAAAGACAGCTAAGTCGTTCAGAATCAGCTCAGGCAATCGCCGAGTCTACACTACATTTTCGATTCAGTTCGAACCTCTCCGGGAGGCTGAGACCAAGTTGCTGGAGTAGCGCCTTCTGCTCTGGCGTGGGTTCGGCGATGCGGCGCAGGCGGATTTCGTGGCCGTCGGTGGTGGGCAGAACAATGTCGGCGCTCTGCATCGAAGAGAGCAAGGCGAGTACCTTCATCGCTGACAGAGGCTGAGCATTGTAAACTCCGCTGGCCGACAGTTTGGGCACAACCGGGGCTCGGCGCTTCAGCAGGTGCTTGAGCGTGACCCATAGTGCGTAGCCGAGAAAGGCTACCAGGACATGAGCTTTGACCCGCGGCTCCAGTTGATGGAACAAGGGACGGATGTAGAGCTCGCTTTTCAGCGTGCGGAAGGCGGCCTCGGCTTCGGTTAACTGCATATACTCGGACCAAAGTTCTTGCACGGTACCGGCCTGGAGATTGGTGCGCAGCATGTAGGCACCTTCCCGCAGATCGCGCCAAATCCGGCGCTCTTCCTTAATTGTCCAGTGAAGACGAACGCCATTCGGCGAGTCCTCCAGAGCAACCTCATAGAGATCATTTACCTGCGAATGGCTGGCTTGAATGCGACCCAGACGTCGCTCCATCTTATTGCGATCCTTGAGGCGGCCCGTCTCGATGGTTTTGCCCAGACGCTGCAGCGCGTCTTCCATGTGAGCCGAGAAACGATGCCGGATGGCTTTTTCTTTCTCCTTGCGGCCGGCGGTGCGACACAGAATGTAGGTCTCCTCGCCCTGCGGAATCGATATCTTCTTCACTTCCACTTCCGGCTTTACCCTCGTCCAGTCGTCTTTCAGCAGCTCCTCTTCAAACTGCTTCATCTGGCTGCGGGGGGTGCCCACCAGATACTGACCACCGCGTTGGCGGATCGCCGCCAGATTCTCCTCGCTGACAATGCCGCGGTCTAATACCCAGATCCGCCGCGCCTTGCCGTATTTGCGCTCCACCATGCGCAGAATGGTTTCCATGGTGGAGACGTCGGCCCGGTTGCCATTAAAAGTCTCATAGCTGAAGGGGAACCCTTCGCTGTTGACGATCAGAGCAATCACCATCTGTTCGCAGTCGGGACGATGATCGCGCGAGTAGCCGCGCGCCATCATCGGATTCTTTTCCGCCGCGCCCTCCACGTACGTGCTCGTCAGGTCATAGAGCAACACATCGAACTCCGCCCCGAATAACTCGCCGTAACGTTGTTTGAGGTGTTGCTCCAGTTGTGTCTTGTGCGGCAGAATCCGGTCCAGACAGCGGTAGAGCCGCGTGTCGTTGATCTTGCCTTCCTCGATCTCCAGCAAATCATCCAGGGCCGTGCTTGGGTACCAGCGCTCTTCAATGGCCAGCTCGCTGCCGGGTGCACACAGCCGATTGATCGCCAGTACCGCAGCCACACGCGACCAGGGCACATCGGCCGCTTGCTCATCCAGGCACGCTTCGAAGAAGCGATCTAATCCCAGGCGTCGCCACAGTTCCAGACCCAACCAGCAGGCACCAAACTGGCGCATGCGCTCCAGCCGTACGCGGTTCACCAGCACGCGCGCCACCTGCGGATCGTCCGCCGGCGGCTCCACTTGGGCGGGGAACAGTTTCAACTGCTCCCTCTCGCCCTGCTCGTTGAAGACTTCCACCGTCTTCAACCAGCGCGCCTGGGCCGAACTGTTCAGCTCGCCCAGATAGCATAAGGTCTTCTGTCGGGGACCATCCGCGGTGCGGACGGTTTCCACCAGTGACCAATAGGTATGCTCCTTACCGTCTTTGCTCCGCCGGTTCGGCCGCAGAAACATTCTGGCCGGATCTTGTCATGCGACCCCTGTGGCTTCAAGAGGGTTGGTCTCCACTACATTGACCGTTGAGAATCCGCGATTGCAAGGAAACACACTTATCCGAACAGCGGGGTCTAAAATCGCTTGAATCACCCCAGTTGTGACGAACCTGGGCTAGGGCACAGCCGATGCACGGGTTTTCGGCGGGCGAGAGCGCCCGCGGTACCGCTGATCAGGAGTTGCGCTAGGTCCAGCGGAACCAGCGCACGGCCAGAACGAACGAAATTCCACCCCAGAGAATCAGCACCAACAACTGTCCGGACTGCGAGGCGAGGGAGGCGCCCTCAAGTATAGTGGCGCGTAGCGCGTCGTTGAGCGCGGTTAAGGGCAGCGCCTTGATGAAAGGAATAACCACGGCAGGAAAGCGTTCGTAAGAAAAGAACACACCCGAGAAGATCCACATGGGCATCATCACCAGGTTGATGAGGCCGCTGACGCTTTCAATTTTCTGCGCGCGGCTCGCGGTGAGCAGGCCGATACCTCCGAAAGCCACCGCGCCCACGGCGCCCAGAAACAAGATCGAAAGGTACGACCCGAGCACGCGCATGTGAAAGAACAGCACGCCGAACCCCAGCAACAGCGCGACCTCGATGAACATCAGGACCAGGCGGCTCGAAGCCAGCGCCATCAGGAAGTCGCCCCGGCGCATGGGGGTGGCCACGAAGCGCTTGAGTAGTTTGCGCTGCCGCATGTCCACCAGTGCGAAGCCGATGCCCCACATCCCGGAGTTCATCAGGTTCATGCCCAGCAAGCCAGGAATCAGGAAGTCGATGTAGCGCGAACCCGGCTCGGAGTTCGCGATGCTCGTCGTCGGAACGGGATCCTTGCGTCCCGCGGCGGCTTGCAGCACGTCGTCGACTTCGGCGTGGGAGAGCACGCTTTCCGGCCGCGCCGGATCGTAGTGGTATCGGAACCCAGCTTTGCCGTCGGGCTCGACCACCATGTCGAATTTACCCAGGCGCAATCCCTTCAGCGCGGTGGCGGAGTCGAGCACCTGGGCGTGAATCTTCGCCTGCCCCGGCGAATGCTCGATCCCAGCCAGCGCGTCCTGCGCGCCCGCGCTGTCGATGATCGCGATGTTGGTGAGGTCGGCAGGCTTGTTGCGGAACGCGATGCCCAGCCCGAGAGCCAGCAGAATAGGAAAACCGAAAACCCAAAACACCACTTCCGGCTCACGCTGGAGTTCTCTCATGCGCGCCAGCAGGACGTGCCAGTAGCCGGCCCAGCGTCCGTTGCGAAGCGCCGGCGCGGAAGTGGGTTCTTCGATCTCGGCCGGCGGGGCTTGTTGCGCGACAGTCATACTCGTTCTCTTGCGGGCCTAACCTTCCCGCAGGTGGCGGCCGGTGAGGTTTACAAAGACGTCTTCCAGGCTTGCCTGGCGCGTAGTGAGGTGGAGGAGTGCAGCCTTCTGCTGATCCACAACTTCGAGCAAGGCCGGGATAGTGCGGTGCGGCTCGCGGACGTTGAGCGAAAACAGGCCGTCCTCATCCCGCACCGATTCGACTCCGGGCAGCGTGCGCCACGTCTCCACCCCTTGGCCATTCCCGTTGCCGGTGACGCTGAACTCCACGACGTGATGGCCACCGAGCCGGTCGATGAGATCGGCCGGCGTCCCTTCCGCGATGATCACGCCATGATCGACGATGGCCAGGCGATTGCATAGGCGCTCGGCTTCGTCCATGTAGTGGGTGGTGAGCAGCACGGTTCCCCCGGATTGCTGAAAGTGGCGGACAATCTCCCAGAGCTGGCGGCGGCTCTGCGGATCGAGCCCGGTAGTGGGCTCATCGAGAAAAAGAATTTTTGGATTGCCCACCAGCGCGGTGGCCACGGCGAGGCGCTGACGCTGGCCGCCAGAGAGTTTGCCCACCCAGGCATCGGCCTTCTCGGTCAGCTGCATCTGCTCCATGACTTCTGAGGCCGAGCGCGGCTGGCAGTAGAAGCTCGCGAACAGCTCGATGGTCTCGCGCACGGAGAGCTTTTCCGAGAGCCGAGTCTCCTGCAGCGAGATGCCGAGGCGCTCCCGCAGTTCGCGTGGGTTGTCTTGCCAGGTGTGACCGAGAATTTTGACTTCCCCGGCGGTGGGGGCCAGCAGGCCTTCAAGAATCTCGATGGTGGTGGTCTTGCCCGCGCCGTTGGGACCGAGCAGGCCGAAACATTCTCCGGGTTGGATCTCGAGGCTGAGCCCGCTTACGGCCTCGAGCTTGCCGTCGTAGGTCTTGCGCAAGTTGCGGCATTCGATGGCCGGTGCCATGGCGGCATTCTAAAGGATTCTGCGGCCCGTTACAGCCCCGCGTCGTCGGCGCTCGGGCGCGGGGGACTACGCAGAGATGCACGGACGCGCACAGGAGAGTGCGCACCACAACCTTCGCGACCCTGCACTTCGCCGTCCGAGCTGAGCTCGGAGGGGGTGCGACGTGCATGGGCCCGGAGCCCGCGTCCATCAATTCCGTCGAGGGGGGCTTTCAAACTTCAAAAGGGAAACGGCAGTGGTGTACATCACGAAACATTCGAGGGCGAAGGGGAGGAAGCCGAGGTAGCCGAGCGCGGGCATTTCAAAGATTTTGCGCTGCTGCCAGATGGGGAAGACGTAATGCCACTTGGCTTGGGCCCAGTAGTTCCAAAACTCCCAGAACCAGGCGCAAATCCAACCGGAGAGGAGCAGCGCATAGAAGCGGCTGCGACGGCCTTCGGCGAGGTCTCTGATCAGAGAAGCCCGGCCTAACCGGAGATTGATGGGGTCGAGCAGGAAAACGAATCCCACCCAGACCAGCCCGAACAGGTACGTGGCGATGCGCTGGGGCGCGAGCAGAGGCGCGATGAGACAGGCGGCTCCGAATCCAATCATCGTGTTCTGGGCAGAAGTGGAGAACTTTACCGGGCGCGCGGGCGGGAACCAGCGGAAGGCTTCGATCAGGTCCGCGGTCTCGAACATTGCAGGAGTGATGGTCGCGAACGACCACGCGTAACCCAGCCAGGCCGCGGCGCGGTTGTGGGGAAGGCCGACGTAGGTCCAGTTAGCCAGGCGCAGGTTGTAGGCCTCGAAGATAAGCCAGAGCGGGATGGAAAGCAGGGCAATGAGCAGAAACCCGCGGGGCTCGTCGTGCAGGCGCGACTTTCCCGAGACGGCCAGAACCATGGCATCCACCAGAAGAAGATAGGCGGTCCAGGCAATGGGCGTGAAATAGAGGGTGACCGGCCAGAGGCGGTGAAACAGCAATCCTTCGGCGAGCAAGAGCATAGCCAGTCCGACCCAACCGTAAGAGCACAACGAGGAGCGGCGGCAACGCCAGAAGGCAAGCGCCAGCAGCAGAGCGTTGGCAAAGGTGATGGCAATACCCAGTTGCGTCATGACCTGAGGGCTGTCCGTCCCGATTTGAAACGATGTTGCACCTGAGCACCAGGCTCTCCAGTTTAGAACGGCGCAGCGGACGGCGGCGCCTACGCTGAATTCCGCCACACGCCACAGTTCAGGACGAAATGCGGTCCATTTCCGAGCCAGCGCAAGTTCTTGCCGGGCCGGGGGGCAAGTCGTAACATGGCGCAGCTGTAGGGAGGAGAAACCGTGATGGATCGCCGCAGTTTTGTGGGAGGTGCCGCGGGGATGGCCGGGGTACTGGCGTTGGCTCCGAAGCTGTTTGCGCAATTGGGGAACGCGCCCGCGTCCCTGCCTGATCGCCGTCTGTTCGACACCAATGAAAACGCCTACTGGGCGGAAATGCGCAAGCAATTCCTGATCCCGTCCGATGTGATCTATCTCAATAACGGAACGGTCGGCTCGAGCCCCGCGCCGGTGCTGCGCGCGGTGTTCCAAGGATACGAGGAGACCGAGAGGCTCACGCAGAAGGATCCTGAGGACTACCCCATCTGGGGGTATGCGGCGTGGAACGAGTTTCGCGATCCGCTGGCCGCCTTTGTGGGCTGCACCCGCGACGAGATTGCTCTGATGCGGAATGCCACCGAAGCCAACAGCTACATCGCCAACGGAGTGGAACTGAAGGCGGGCGATGAAGTCCTGATGACCGACCAGGAGCATCCCGGCGGCGAACTGCCCTGGCAGCTACGCGCGAAGCGGTACGGCATTGTGGTGAAGAAGGTCAGGCTGCCTAAGCCGGTGGAGAATGCGGCTCAGGTGCTCAACCTGGTTAATGATGCCATCACGTCGCGCACACAGGTGCTGTTCTTCAGCCACATCACCACGGTTACGGGTGTGGTGCTGCCGGCGAAGGGATTGTGTGCGCTGGCCCGCAGCAAGGGAATCCTCTCGGCGGTCGACGGGGCTCACGCTACGGGCATGATGAAGCTCGACCTGCATGAGCTGGGTTGCGATCTTTACTCCTCCAGCCCGCACAAGTGGCTGCAGGCGCCCAAGGGGACAGGGTTTCTCTACGTGCGCGATGAAGTGATGGACCGCATCTGGGGAACAGTGGTCACGGAAGGATGGGACGACACAAAGATCCGGGCAGAGCGGTTTCAGCGTATTGGCAGTTCCAACGTCCCGGTGTTGTGCGGGCTGCGCGCCTCGATTGAACTGGCTAACACGATCGGCATGGATCGCATTGAGCAACGCCATCGCAAGCTGGCCAACTACATGCTGGAGGAGATGATGAAGCGGGGTGCGGTGTCGTGGACGTCGCCGGATGCGGCGCTGCGCTGCGGCATCGTGACGGTGAATGTGCCGCCCGTCGAGCGGATGGAACTGGAAAACTGGATGTGGTCGACGCAGAAGATCCGCATCCGGGGGGGCGATCCGAACAAGCTCCGGCTTTCGACGCCGTACTACCTCCAGAAGCAGGATGTGGATCGCTTTCTGCAAAAGTACGACGAGTTCAGGAAGACGAAGGGGATCGCCTGAGGAAGCGGTTTCCGAACCTATCACAGCCTGGCGTGGACTTTCGCGGGGGGCAGTCGTCCTGGGTAACCCGCTAAGCCATCGGCTCGGTCGGTAGTTCCGAGCAAGCGGTGGGCAGAATTGCAAGGACAAGGCGGGAATTGCCAAGGGGTGGATGGCGGCACTGGAAATGATCTTTCCCATCCCGGCCTCTCCGGTGCCGGCGCCGCACATGGGTTCCCTTGCGCTCAGCGGATCACCGGCTTCGCCGCAATGCCGGCCCGGAGGCTACACCGCCGGCTCACTAGTCGTAGTACTCCAGCCCGAGGTGGGTGATCAACTGCTCCCCACGCAGGTGGCGCAGGGTGTTTTTCAGCTTCATCAGCTGGATGAACAGGTCGTGCTCGGGATAGAGGCCGGGCGCGGTCATAGGGGACTTGAAGTAGAAGCTCAGCCACTCCTGGATGCCGATGCCCTTCAGCTCAGAGGTGCGCTGAGCCAGGTCGAGGAAGAGGATCAGGTCGAGCACGATGGGGGCGGCGAGAATCGAGTCACGGCACAGGAAGTCGACCTTGATCTGCATGGGATAGCCGAGCCATCCGAAGATGTCAATGTTGTCCCAGCCTTCCTTGTTGTCGCCGCGCGGCGGGTAGTAGTTGATGCGAACCTTGTGGAAGATGTCCTTGTAGAGCTCGGGATAGAGTTCGGGCTGGAGGATGTGGTCGAGCACGCCCAGCTTGGATTCCTCCTTGGTCTTGAAGGAGCCGGGATCGTCGAGCACTTCTCCGTCGCGGTTGCCGAGGATGTTCGTGGAGTACCAGCCGCTAACGCCCAGCAGGCGTGCCTTGAAGCCGGGGGCCAGGATGGTCTTCATCAGCGTCTGGCCAGTTTTGAAGTCCTTGCCGCAGATGGGCGCCTGACTGGCGCGCGAGAGCTCGTGCATGGCGGGAATATCGACGGTCAGGTTGGGGGCACCGTTGGCGAAGGGCACGCCTTCGCTGAGCGAGGCATAAGCGTAGATCATTGAGGGGGCGATGTTTTCATCGTTCTGCGTGAGCCCCCTTTCAAAGGCCTTCACACTCTGGTGGACCGCCGCGGGCTCGATGAAGGTCTCTGTCGAGCCGCACCAGATGGTGACCAGGCGGCTGGCGCCGGATGACTTTTTGAAGTCGCGGATGTCCTCGCGTACCTGCTCGGCGAGATCCATCTTATTCTTGCCCTTCTTGACGTTGGGGCCGTCGATCTTCTTGACGTAGTTATGGTCGAAGACAGCCTTGCGGGGCGTGACCTTCTCCAGGAAGGGCTTAATCTTCTCCAGCAGGTAGCGATCGAGCACGCCAGCATTGGCGGCAGCGGCGTACATGTTGTCTTCGAAGATGTCCCAGCCGGTAAAGACCAAGTCGTCGAGGCCGGCGAGTGGAACAAATTCCTTGATCTTGGGTGAGCGGCCCTCGGTCCGTTTACCCAGGCGGATGGTGCCCATCTGGGTGAGCGAACCGATGGGGCGGGAGAGGCCCTTGCGAACGGCCTCGACGCCGGCCACGAAGGTGGTGGCGACTGCGCCCATGCCGGGGATCAGAACGCCTAGCTTGCCCTTGGGAGGCGTTATATGCGACGAGCGTTTGCCGGATTGGGCAGTGACGTCTCCGTGGGTAGCGTTCTTCAGGGTCTTCTTTACGGTCTGGGAGCGTGTCGCCATGCTGGGGCCACTTCCTTAGGATTCCCGACGAGTTCTCGAGATTTAAGGCAAACCCACATGTTCTCGTACTAGCGCGCGCAATTGCAACTCTTGGGGAGTGAGCGGACGCGGGGCGACACCGGCGTGAGCAATCCCGGCGGCGAAGTGCGCGGCGCGGACCAGCCTAGCCGACTCCATCGCATGAGCGAGTGCTATCGCGACAGCCAGCAAGCTGCCTGTGTCCTACGGCAAGACGCTGAAGGCAACAAGAGGTCTGAGTCAAGCGGGCCCCGCTGTGTCAGACAGAGCTGGCTGACGAACAAGCGTGTCCCCCCAGGCTAGTG
>DASPST010000048.1:0-11140 GCA_035623795.1 Terriglobales bacterium | reverse complement strand
CCAGGACCTCTCCATGACATCGCTCGAGGGCGCCCTGCACTCCTGCTTCACCGAGTTAGGCAACAACCTCGAGTTCGAGGGTAAGCGGCTAACCCGCGTCTCTGCCCTCGGCATGCTGGAAGCAATCAACGACGAGGCGCGGCGCAAGAAACTCTTCTACGCGTTCGAGCCGCTCTGGAATGCCGTGGACGGCAAGCATAATGCGACAAGCCCCTACCGCCGCCTGCTTCCGTTGGTCGTCTCTGCAGAGGCGGCACACGGCACCAGAATCGATTCCGCCGCGAAAACGATCGGCGTGTCGTCCCAGGAAGTCGAACACTGGCTGGAGCAGATTCTCGACACCTGGCGCCAGGTCGATGGCGGGGAGATGGTCGAGCCCTGGAACTATGGCTATCGCGGCGGAGAAGCTACTAGGCTGCTAAGCTCCGTAACCCCGAAAGATTGTTTTGTCTCGGTGAACCAGCGTTACTATCGCGATCTGGGCGCCGATCTCCAGCAGTTGGGCGTTCTCTACGATCTCGAAGTGCGTCCGGGCAAAGCGCCTCTCGCGTACACCGACTACGTCACCCGCGGCCAGCTGCTGGACGGCAAGTGGCGCCCCACCGTCGTGCGCGTCTCCGGCAGCTACGCGACTGGCGGACTCGGCCTGCTAAACGAACTCGTCCACGAGAATGGCCACGCCGTTCACATGATGGCGATTCACGTGCGCCCTGCTTTCATGGATCTGGGCGACGCGCTGTTCGTCGAGGCTTTCGCCGATGTTCCGTCCTGGAACACATACGAGCCTGTCTGGCAGCGGAAATATCTGGGTCAGGCGGCGCCCGAAGCCGTGTCGCTGCGCGGACTATTCTCCTCCGTCATGCTTGATGTCGCCTGGGCCTTGTTCGAATGCCGCATGCTGCACAGCCCTGGGGCCGACCCCAACGCAGTGTGGACCGAAATCACCAGCCGCTACCTGCACATCGTTCCGCATCCCGAACTTTCCTGGTGGGCCATGCGCGTACAACTCGTGCAGATGCCGGGATACATGGTGAACTACGGCCTGGGTTCGGTGCTCACCGCGGACATACGGCAACACACGCGGGAAGCCTCGGGGCCGTTTGAAGTCGGTAATCCGCAGTGGTACTCCTGGACCAGCGAGCACCTGCTCCGCTTCGGCGAGGAACTCGATACTTCCACGTTGCTGAAACAGTTTCTCGGACGCCCCGTCTCGCCGCAGCCCTTGCTCGATCAGATTCGGAGAATCGCCCCGAGGCAGTGAGCGATCGGATCCCGGCAATCCTACTCCGGTCTTCGGAAAATTCCCGCGGCCATAATGGGTTAGTCTCGTGGTCTGCTTTCCGGCTACCCGCCTCAGTAGCGCCAGGTCGGTTGATTCCACAGTCCTGCCCTCCGTCGTAGTTGAAGGGGAAGCACAACTATCCCGGCCTCGGTCATTCTTCCACTTTGCCAGAGTGCTTTCGCGATTTTGAGATTGCGCCTGCTCCAAGGGCTGCCCGGCTTGCGCGGCGTAAATCGCACCGTGAACCTCTCTTTGTCTATGCTCTTTACGCGGCTGTCGATCCACCCATAACACATGGCCTCCTGCAAGGCGTGCTTGTAGGCGACTGTCTGCTTACACGACGTTTTCTTGTAGAAGACCAGCCACACTTCTGCCGCACGGTCATGGTTCCGGGCGAGCCACCGAGCAAACTCGCCGGGCTGTTTCGGATACAGGCTCTTCACGCTGCCCGTTTCAAAACGTAAATCACCCATGGCGCTGTTGTCGTCTCCTTCACCCATTGGTAAGGTTCGTCGCCCTTTGCCAAGGGCTTGACCATCGCACTGGCTTTCAGTCCGGCGTCTCGATAGATCATTCGATAAGCGTCGTCTGTGCAAAGGATGTCCTCGACTGGTCGCCTGTCCTGATGGTCTGTAACAGTAATGCGGACAACATCACCGCTCCGAGCGGCTGAATTCTCCGGGAAATCCTTCGTAGTGAAAGAAGCCCATTCGTGAAGGTAAATCTCAGGGGATGAAACCAGATTCACAATGATCCCCTTTGGCGTCAGCAACCTTCGAAGGTCGCCAAAGATTCTGACCTTCATCGCCGCAGAAATGTTGTCGAAGGTGAATGCCGAGAGCACGAGATCGAAGGTTCCAACACCAAATTCGCTCAGGTTGTCGCCGGGAACAAGGCGGTAGTCGCCAGTGGGATCCACGGCGCGTGCAATACGCAGCATGTCCTCCGAGACATCAACCCCAATCACATCGAAGCCAAGGTCGTGTAGGAAGCGTGATGACCTGCCTGTGCCACAGCCGAAATCAAGCGCCTTCGTGCCCGCGACATGCTGGGAAATGATGGCTGGTAGATCACGGTAGGCGAGATAATACGTGTTCGCAAATTCGAGCGATGCGTATGCGTCGGCACGGCTCGCATCCTCGTAGCAATTGAGGAAGGTCATACCCGCCTCTCGCGTGACGAGCGTTTCACTCCCCGACGTAGCAAGAATACTTATACGAAAACGAACTTGGCAGTGAGGCAAATCACAATTGCCAAATCGCGAGGTGAGGGTATAGCGAATTCGGCTGTCATATATCCGGTTCTCACAAGACCGGAGCATAAATATGGCGGGAGTTGGTGATGGCAGGGAGCAAAGTTGGTGAGTCGAAGTGGATCACGGCAGGCAAACTAATTGAGCTACTTTCTAGTTTGCACCCGGACACGATGGTTGCCGCGAACGACCATTACAAACTCTCGCTTTACGAACCGGGAGGCTTGCCGGAAAAGTACGTTGCCGTCATCGACATCCGGAAGATCGTGCCGAAATAGCTGTACAGGACCACAAAAGAGGTGCGAGCGTCAGATGAAACCGTTATGCCTGAAGACTCAGCCATCCTCGAAATCACCGCCTTGCGCGAAACTTGGTTGGCTGCTGTTAGGAGCGCCGATGTTGCCCGACTCGCCTCTTTGGTCGCCGATGACGTGGTGATTGTTCACGGCGATGGCCGCTGTATCCGGGGCAAGGACGAGTTGATGGCTGACTTCCTGAAGGCATTCGAGTCCTTCCGAATCGATCAAGAGTTGTTGATCCGGAGATAAAAATTCGCGGCAATTGGGCATTCGAAATTGCGAAGGTGGAAGGCGCCCTCACTCCTATAAGTGGCGGTGAAACGAAGCGTGCGATCACGACGACTCTGGTCGCTTTGCGCAAGCAGCCTAATGGATCATGGAAGGTGATGCGAGTCTTAGGATTGCTTGAGTGAGTCAAAACGAGTAGTGAAGGATAGGTACTCTATGCCTAAACCCGCTATTGATGTGGCTCTGGCATTTGTACAGCAGATCAACTGTCATGACGTGAAAGGGTTGGCAGCACTAATGACTGGAGACCACTGCTTTGTGGATGACCTTGGACAAGTCGTGCGTGGTAGGGAACGAATGGAAAAGGGTTGGGCGGGCTATTTCGGCTGGTTTCCCGATTACTCCGTCAAGGTCGATGACATTCTGAGCAAGGGGAACGTGGTTGGGTTGTTCGGCACCGCTCATGGAACCTACTCAGTGAATGGAGAGTTGCTGCCAAAAAATCACTGGGAAATCCCTGCGGCATGGAAGGCAGTCGTGCAAGGCGGGCGCATTTCTGAATGGCGCGTCTACGCTGACAACGAGCCAGTCTGGAAGATCATGGGAGTGAAGCGGTACTGACGTGAAGCTCTGACAAAGCGACAAATCCTTGATCCGCTTCGAGGGAACCCATGAGCGATGTCGAGGTTAGGGCATCCCCCATTGAGGGCTTGGGACTCTTTGCAACCCGACCGTTCTCTGCTGGGCAACAAATTCACCAGATCAACGTGCTGCGGGAGGTCACGCCTGCCTCGCCCCTGCGGGAGGAACTCGGCGAGCGAGCCGATCACTGCGATTACCCCGATGGCAAGATCGTCCTACTGGGCTACCCGGATCGACACGTCAATCATAGTTGCGATCCCAATGCCTATCTGCTCTACGAGGGCGACCGCTCGTTCCTCGTGGCACGCCGGGGTATTACGGCGGGCGAGGAGATTACCTGTGACTACAACATCAACATCACTGGAGGCACAGCGTGGCCCTGCCACTGTGGTGCAGCGCGGTGCAGAACCACCACGGTGGGGGATTTCTTCCTGCTTCCCCTCGACACCCAACGCGAGTATCGTCCATTCCTCGCGGATTGGTTCGTGCGTACCCATCGTGATCGGCTAAGAGCACTCGGTCTAGCCTGAGTCGATTACCTCATCCCCCAAATCAGGTGTGGTCACTTGTTGCGTGCTGCGGATACGCGCATGGGGTCAATCTCGAATCGGTTCAGTCCTGCTCTGACTGAAGGATCACCTTCTCCGAATTGCCGAGCCTCCTGCTCATTTTTCGTTTCCGCACTACATCCGCGTCCCAAGGCGTCCTATTCCTTGTGGCAAACAGCAAACCGCTTCGGTTCGGGCGCCAAGTGCGCAGAAATCTGCGAAGGTGCTCCACGAGCTGCGGAGAGATTTCGCAGACTCGGTTGCCCTTTTTCGACTTTACGGTTTCGATCTTGCGGTGCCAGACCTTCTGCGTAATCTTTACGGCTCGGGAGCTGAGTCGATCACCAGTTTCATTTCATCCAGCGTCAGGCACCGGTCGTTGAGCAGGCCGGGCTCTGGCAGGACCAGACCGAAGATCGCTCTCCTCCTCCAAACATAGAAAAGAGGGTCCGCGCCATGCACATTGGGGAACCACTCCGAACCATTATTGTCGAGCTGCTCGAGCTGCCGGTAAATGCGCTCGTCGCAGTCGAGCCCGAGCCTGAACCGCAGCAACCTCTGGAACACGAGCCGGAGCATGAGCCGGCTAAGGTATGACCGTCCCGGATTACATCGCGCCAATCGTCGGCTATCGCATGTGGCAGTGGGGTGATCCTTCAGGTGCATGGGATGAGATACCGCGGTGGAATTTATGGTGAAGTCTACCTCTGGGGCAGAGTTGTGGAGCATCCAGCGGGTTGGCGGGCGCAGTTTGCCTACCCAAAGACCTTGAAGCTCCCGATTGGATTTGGGGGCGCCACTTGGAGGCGCTCTTGGCCTATGGCGCTGACATCTACGTCCTCGCCGAAGGAAAAGAGACTCTCCTGTGGGCTAAACAGGTGGGCTATACCAAACTTGGAAAGGGGCTGCTACCATCTTCTGCCGCCTAACCTGATTGGCTTGGCTGCCGCTTCGTATTCTGCCTTAATCTGGGCGGCTCAGGCTGCCGAAGAATCTTTTGATAGGACTGGCAACACCATCCGAGCGGGCGTAAGATTCACTCCCCCAAGTTCGCAGGGAAATTCCGCTAAATGGCAGAGCGATGTCGGGCCTGCGGCTCCGTGGTTCCGACGGATAGATTGGTGCTTGACGGGACTACCGGGGCAGTCTGCCGAGACAAGTGGCACTTCTGCGGGGCGGTTTAGGTTGGCCGCCAACAGGAGAGCTATCAAAGAAGGAAACCCCAGAGGGCGATGATCAACATCAGACTAGAGGGAGGGTTGGGGAACCAGCTCTTCCAGTATGCCCTGGGAAAGAGCTTCCAGGCTAGGGGCCAGAAAGTAACCTACAACATGCAGAAGCTAGGATTGTGGTCCCGCCAATACGCCCTGGCTGGCTTCGACACGAAGGTGCCGCTTGGTCCCCAGATAGGTTCAGTTATCCATGAGGGCACCCTCCGCTTTCAACCTGGGATCTTCTTGCTCCGGGATGCCACCCTAGAGGGCTACTGGCAATGCGAGAGGTACTTCCTTAACGTAGCGGATGAGTTAAGGAGCGAGCTTATCCCGACCAATCTAGGAGAGTACACCCCGGATTTGTCCGTTGTTCCCAGGGACATATCTGACTCTATTGCCGTCCATGTAAGACGGGGAGATTACTGCCAGGAACCGTATAGATCCTTTCACGGGCTGCTCCCGAAGGAGTACTTCCTGGAAGGCGTAGCGCGACTCTTCTTGCGGTATCCCAAGGGGTACAAGCCTGCTGTCTACGTCTTCTCGGATGATGCAGATTATTGTCGGGAGACCTATCCGGATTGGCATGTTATCAAGACGAATCCCTGGTTCGACATGTGGCTCATGAGTCGAGCTAGGCACAGAGTCATCTCTAACTCCCCCTTCTCCTGGTGGGGCGCGTGGATCGGGGACAAGGACAGACAAGGAACAGTGATTGCCCCGAAGAAATGGTTCGCAACCGCTAACGCGGATGGGACGGATATATGCCCGGAGAGGTGGTTAAGGATCTGAAACCCCTGCTCGGCATCTTCGGCCTTGATCCGCTCTGCTCGGATCAGGGCCGAGGTGAAATCGCGGCCTCCGCCAACGGCCTAACTGGCTCCGCGATTTTCGCTTGCAGGGTCAGCGGACTCGGCTCGGGCAGGGTGAGCACCTGGTACTTCAAGCAGTCGCGAAGATGGTTATCTTTGTCGTGCAGAAGGGGAGATGGGATATGCTGAGATCGCGCTACCATAGCCGCTTTTCGCAGGATGGCGTTCGGCTCGCAACCGTCGAGAGGACCGACTCATCCATCTTGACAGGGACGGGATTTAGGATGAAAGTTGTCTGGCCTTGCCCGCGGTACGAACCCTTGCGTCAAATGACGATGCAAGAAACAACTACCGACATCCGACCCAGGTTCGCCGACCGTCTTGCCACGGCCGGATGCAAGCGAACGGCCAAGTAATTTCGAGTCCAGCATGGAGGTGTGAATGGTGGCCGCTTCCGGTCGAGTCATGGACGGCATAGCAGTCGCATTACTCACGGAGGACAGGGAGCAAACCGCCGTCCTCGAGCGCCAAATCGAGGCGACGCACGTGGCAAGGATCGTTTTCAGCCAAATCGGTTTTCCGGTGGGCACGACCGATCCCGTGCTCCGCCAGATCCAGGACCGACACGCCGAAGTCGTCATCGTGGACCTCAGTCCCGAGAACCCGCAGCGCGCCATACACGCCATTGAGCTGGTCCAGGCCACCACCAGCGAAATTGCCATCTTCGCCGTCGGCGAGATGCGGAACCCGGTGCACATCGTTTCCGCCATGCGCGCAGGGGCGGGAGAGTTCGTGGACCGCGCCGGCGGTCCGGGCGCACTGTTGGAAGCATTTAGCCGCTTCACTGGCCATCGCACCAAGAGCCGCGGTGGCGCCGGCAAAGCACGTGTCTTCACCGTGATTAACGCCAAGGGAGGCGCTGGCGCCACCACCCTCTCCGTAAACCTAGCCACGGTCTTACAGCAAAGGCACGGGCCGACAATTCTCGTTGATTTTGCTCCTATCGGGCATGCCGCGCTGCATCTCGACGCGAAACCTTCCTTCGGCGTGCTGGACGCGTTGCAGAACCTGCACCGCATGGATGCGGTGCTCCTTGAAGGTCTGATAACCACCACGCGCGATGGTCTGCACTTGCTGGCCGGGCCGCCGCAGCCCTACGCTATGGGCGCGACCGCAGTGGAACTGACACACCTATTCGATCTGCTGGTGGGTCGCTACCGATACGTAGTAGTGGATTGCTCAGGCCGGTTGGATAACACCATGCGACTGCTGTCCGATCTTTCCAACGCGGTCCTGATGATCGCGCAGATCGACGTGGTTTCGCTGTGGAGCGCGGGGCGCATCCGTAGTTTCCTGGAAGACGGCGCCACCCGCAACAGCCTACGCCTGGTGCTGAATCGCTACAAAAAGATTCCGGGATTCAGAGAGGGCGACATCGAAAAGGCTACCAACTGCAAGATCATCTCGAAACTGCCCAACGATTACCAACTGACTGCGAGTGCGATCGACAAAGGCGTGCCGATCGCATCCAAGGACAACAGCGAACTGGCCCGCGCCTTTCGCGCTTTGGCCAACCTGCTGGTAGAAGGGAAAGAGTTAGGCGAGGATCGTTGGTCGCCTCCATGGGGTTCAGAGCCACCGGGCGGATCAACTCCACCTGGTGTGCGTGTTGGCGCGCCCAGGATCGGAGGTCCTCACAACCTGCCGCCTAGGAAAATGGCGCGTGGGGCTTGAGTCTCGCGAGGCCCGTCGGGCTTTTTGTTTTCAGTAGCACCGTTCCAAAATCCCTCCGGATCGGCAGCGCGAAGTGCCTCTGTCGCAATGGTCAGAAACTGCCTGATTCCGCGTTCCCAAATCACAAGGTTCTGGAATGCGGGTCCCAGTTTCTGGATAGCCGACCATCCGGGGTGTCATCGCTCCCAAAGGGCTGGTTTCGAGGATGCTACCAACTCAATGCCCGGCCTATATGTACTTTTGGTTCCCGGGTCCAGGGAAAAGAACGCCCCCGAGGAAATGCGGCGCTAAGATTAAGCAATGGTTTCCACGATTCCGAGACGACCTGCGGCAAGTGCTTGGGCGCGAGCGCTACTGAGTGCAGGTCTTGTTTGCATGGGTTCCTCGTTGGGGTTCGGGCAGACGCTGCCCTCGACGAATCGATCGAGACCGTTTGGCCCTGAGGCCTGCGGTCCAGCAGATCCTGCTTACATCCGCGCTGCCAACGAGACAGGCGGCATGCCGATGTTTTTGCAACGCTCGGAAGCAACCAAAGCTTTTCACCTGGTGCGCGAATTAACAGGGAACAACGTGGCAACGGTTTTGTGGGCGACCGGAACGTTCGAGGGCCAACCCAAAGACCTGAGAATTCCCGTGGACTCGCTGACCAAGAGAATTACATTCACGTTTTCGGTAGATACAAAAGGCAACGAGCTCAAACTCATGCAACCTTCCGGGGGAGCGATTACAGAGGGCACGGCAGGCGCAGAGGTCACGGAATTGAACTGCGGCCGCATTATCACCCTGAGTTCGCCCGAAGCGGGAGAGTGGCGCGCAGAGATTACCGGCCCAGGCAGGTACTGGCTGCGGGCTCAGGCGCAGAGTGATATTTACCTCGTCAGCGCCGATTTTGTGAAGGAAGGAGGGCGCCCCGGTCACGAAGGGCTATTCCGGATACAGGGGCAGCCCCTAGCAGGATCGCAGGCCGTGCTCCAAGTAAATCTCTCTGCCAGTGCAACGGAGACGTCCGAATTCTATTTTGTTACTGAAGAAGGCCAGCCCATTCAAGAACTGCAAATGCACGCGGTGAATTCCGACCGCCAAGCTCTTGAGTTCGTCGGAAGCGTCGACCTTCCGACCGTGCCATTCCGAGTTGCGGTGAAAGGAAGCGACTTGAATGGCAAACCATACCAGAGATTTTTTTCGAATTTGTTTCACGCGGAGAGCGTGGAGGTCTCCCCGCGGCTGGACTTCGACGAGTTATCTCCAGGAAGCACCAAGCAACTCGCGTTCACAGTACGAAACGTCGCCATCGCACGTACGTTCAGAATCACAGTGACGGACGCCCATCAGTTCGTGGCCAAGGTAGAACCAAAGGAGCTGGCTTTGGGTGCGGGAGAGTCAGGAACCGTCCGGGTGGATTTGATTGTGCCAGAGGGAACAGCGCCGGGTGTAGGAGACAACGTTGTGTTCGTTGCTTCCAGCGTCGTGGGGCCTGCCACGTCAAACTCCAGTATTGTGCACTTTTCTGTTTCTTCGCCCACAACTCAGAACCCTCGGTGATTCTCCAGAATCGCGCCGGCTAAAGTCATACATGTGGGGTTTGGTTTGAACCGCACACGCTCAAGCAATCAAAACACGACATTTTAAGATTTCTTGGGCACCTTTTTTGACTGGGAAATCATTACGTCAGTCTCCTCGCGCAGACGGTGTTGGACTTTCTCCATATACTTGCTCATGATTGGTGTCATATTTTGCATTGACTCTGTCAAGATGGAGGGCAGCTCTCGCACTAACTTCTCACCCGGGGGCGAGGAGTAAAACGCAATTAGATTATCGATGTCACCAGGTGATGAAATCAGATGGGATGAGAAGGCCGGTCTCCGGACGGGATGCAGTGTATGCTCCCAAGTTATCGACGTGCTCGAGGCACAGATAAAAAGGAGACCGGCAATGAAGAAGGTTAGCATCACAGCGACGATGCAGAGTGGAAATTTTTTTGTGCAGCAGAAACTCACGATCGGATTGGATCTGAGAGATCGCAACAGTTGGTACTGCGTGTTGGATGAAGTGGGCAAGGTACAACTGGAGCAGCGAGTCGGTACGACTGCGAAAGCCTTGCGTGAAGTGTTGGGTGCCATGCCGCGTAGCCGAATCGCGCTGGAAACCGGGACACATTCGCCCTGGATCAGTCGCTTGCTGAGCGAGTTAGGGCACGAGGTGATCGTGGCGAATGCTGGCAAGGTGCGCCTGATCGGGGAGAGCCGCAAGAAAGACGATCGTCTAGATGCCCAGACCTTGGCGCGGCTGGCGCGGATCGATCCCCAGTTGCTGTGTCCGGTGAAGCATCGCGGCGCGCAGGCGCAAGCGGATTTGACGGTGATCCGCGCGCGTGCCGGTCTGGTGCGAGCGCGCACCGGGTTGGTCAACACGGTTCGCGGACTGGTGAAGTCTCACGGAGAGCGACTGCGCGGCTGCAATGTGCGCAATATGAATGCGGAGAAAGCGGAAGGGTTAAGTCCGGAACTGCAACGGGCGCTGGAGCCGTTGCTGTCGGCCATTGAGGAGTTGAGTGAACGGATCTGCGAGTACAACGAGCGGATCGAAGCGTTGGCTCAAGAGAGTTACCCACAGGTGGCGCTGCTGAAGCAGATCAAGGGCGTAGGCACGCTGATCGCCCTGACCTTCTTGCTGACGTTGGAAGATCCGCATCGCTTCGGCAAGAGCCGCGACGTGGGCTGTTATTTAGGACTGCAGCCGGGACGCAGGAAATCGGGACAGAGCGAGCCGCAAATGCACATCAGCAAGGAAGGCGATCCGTATCTGCGAACGTTGCTGGTGCAAGGAGCGCAGCATATCTTAGGACCGTTCGGCATCGACTGCGATCTGCGACGCTGGGGCCTGAAACTAGCGGAGCGTGGTGGAAGCAACGGCAAGAAACGAGCCATCGTTGCGACCGCGAGAAAGCTGGCGGTGTTGCTGCATCACTTGTGGGTGAGCGGAGAAGTGTATGAACCGCTACACAACAGCAGCCCAATGACAGTTGCGACAGCCGCATAAGACAAAACGGAAAAACAAAGTCAAAATCGTTCCAGGAAGGGAAAAGACAAAAAGCCCAAAGCCGAGTTCCGGTGACTGCGTCAATCGCCCGGC
>DASPST010000012.1:0-60740 GCA_035623795.1 Terriglobales bacterium | reverse complement strand
CCCGCCTGCCCCCGAGGACCTGGCGCCCATCCTGGAGATCGTGCCCCTGCAGTTGCTGGCCTACCACATCGCCGTGCGCCGCGGCTGCGACGTCGACCAACCCAGGAACCTCGCCAAGTCGGTGACCGTGGAGTAGGCGCCCGCGGGTCCGCATTTTCACGCAAGAAGAAGTGCTCTTCACCACCCGGCAACTTTATGGTGAGGTGTATCTATGGGGCATAGTTGTTGAGCACACACATGGATGGAGGGCGCAATATGCTTACCCAAAGAAGAGCCAGGGCGTGGGGTTCCTGAGGAGTAATCTCCTGACTTGGGTTTGAGGCTCATCAATCACCGGTACCTTGCAAGCGAAGACGTGCTCTCAGTCTGTGTTCGCGGGACAGCTTGAGCCCATCCACTTGCCGGTGAATGTGCCGTTCACGTTCATGGTCTGGCCATTGCCGGTGGAGCTGCCCTGCATCGAGGCTTTCACGTTTTCCGAATCGACGGCGTGCATTTTGAGGTCAACATTGGTATTCAGGCCGTATTCCTTGCCGAGTTCACAGGACGTGCCTTTTATCTCAATATCACTTCCGGTGGATGTGACGACCGTCCACGTGCACTTCTCATCGGGTCCATTCACCCAAGGATTGGTGTTCAAATCTTTTGCCGTGATGCATTTCTTGTAATCCGTTTTCATGGGATTCCCCATGAACTGGTTGGTGCCGGTCACGTGCCACAGCCCAGGCTTGACGTTGAGCGGCTGGTAGCTGTTAGCGGCAAAGAGAATTGTTGCCGTGAAAAGAATCGCCAAAGAAATTGTGTTTCGCACGTCCATCCTCCGAAGGTTCGTTCATTTATTCCGCTGGTCGTACAGTTATAAACACGAGTCAACGCAGGTTCGCGAAAGCGCACACCGAAAATCACCCTGGGGCTGTGGGGAAGACGTTGCCATACCGCGAGCACGGCTAAAGTGTGGTTATTATGCCCCGAGTGATACGGCTCGTGTCAAGGGCTGAGCGGTGGCGACACGGCGAGTGAAAGCTCTTAATTCTGGCAAGGAGGGCATGCCCACATCCCAAACACGTATTTATATTCGCCTTAACCCCGACGGAAATCATGGCCGTAACCTGCTGCACTGCAAGGCTCGGGTGGGCTGAGACTCTGCGTTTCCTAATCACACGTGTTGGAAACGTGGTTGCGCTGGGATTCTGCTACCATAGCGGCTTTTCGCCCAAGAGGGCTTCTTGACAGGGCAGGAAATTAGGGATAAGACTTGCTCTCTCCACCTCCGAAGGGGTGCGTCATGAATATCGGAGAACCGCTCCGAACCATCATTGTGGAACCTCTGGAGTTGCCCGTGGACACGCCGGCAGTCGAGCCCGAACCTGAACCGCAACCACTGGAACCCGAGCCGGAGCATGAGCCGGCCAAGGTATGACGTGGGCTGCTAACTTTTCATCCAGGCGACATCCCACCGTGCCGGACTACGTCGCGCCGATCATCGCCTATCGCATGTGGATGTTGAATACATGTGGTCGCCTCTTCTCGCTCAATGGCGTACTCTGGGATCCGGGCAAACCACTAACAGCGCGATGCCGTCTTCTCGTCTATCAGAAGCACGAGATTCCAGACCAGAACTGTTCCTGCGGGGTCTATGCACTCAAGAAGCCGCCGCCGGGGCTTCCTTCCCTAGCTCCCGCGGTGCCCAACTTTGGTGAAGAGTATTTCACGGGCTTGGTCGTCGGTGAAGTGTATCTGTGGGGCAGGGTGGTCGAGCATAGCAGTGGATGGCGGGCGGAATTTGCTTACCCAAAGAGTATCTATCTCCGGCCAGAGATGTTGCGGGATCGCTGGGCGAAATTTTTTTGGCCAGCACTCACTGCTTATAGTGCTGACGTCTTCGTCTCCTACATGAACCATGACGTTCTTGTGTGGGACGAGCGCCGCGGTCACCAATTGACGATTCACCCAAAATCTCCTATAACCGCTGAGATTTGCGCCGAACGGCCGGAACGACTGCGGATGGAGTTCGCCTGTGCGGTGAGACTTTTACTTACCAAGCTCCGCGAATCTTGCCGTAGGCATGGGGGAGGTGGAGGTTTTGGTCTTCCACCTTTTGCGGCGGCCTAAAGGTGCCAATCATAGGCTATCGCACCTGGGTCTGGGACTGGTCCTCCCCCCCAGCTTGCATCGCCTTTGCTAACCGAAGGCTTTGATCGTCTATCCTGGTGCCAGGACGAAAGGCTCACTTCAACCCTTCCGCCAGATAGAGATCTGACAGATCGCGGACATAAGAATAGACGTACCAGCGAGCGTCAGGTGTAACGCTCAGCACTGCCACGTTATACACGCCGGCGCGATCGATCGGAGCCAGTTCTTTCCACAATTGCTTCTCCCCGGTCGCCGGGTCGAAGCGATAGATTTGTTGTGGGACTTCGCTACCCAGCTGAACAAAAAAATACCGCTGGCTCGTCGCCACATTCCCGCTGAGAGCACGGAGGGAGAAAAGGGCTTTGATATCCTTCGGCTGCCCGCCATCCACCGGATAGAGTGTCCAGATGTTTTCATCCCGAGGAGAAACAATAAACTTTCCATCCGGCCACAAACCAATGCTTGCGACCCCTTCCGTCGTCACCGCCGCTGGCGGCCCGCCGTCCGCGCTCTGCAGATAGGTCCGCGTTGCTTTTCCCGGCTCATTGCCGATTACGAGCAGGCGCTTGCCGTCGCGGAGCCATAGGGCAAAATCGTAATTGAAGCCAGGCTGCGAAATGTTCCTGATATCACCCGACCGGGTTGGCAGCAGCGACAACTGTTGGGGCTCACCCGGGATTACCGACGCGACCCATTTGCCATCCGGTGAGACGCTATAAGGAGTGCCGTCGCCAAGGCGAACGGCGGGCGAGCCGTCGGTGGCTCTCATGTAAGCCGAGTATTTCGGGCCGCCACCATCGCCTTCCTCCGCAAAGAAGACCCACTTTCCGTCGGGAGATATGGCTCCAGGCAGGGACCAGTCTTGCCAGCTGAGGTCGTTCTCCCTTGTTTGACCCGGGAATAGTCCGGCAATTCCTCGCCGCCGGTTCCCGCGAATAAAAAGGATTCTGCCATCCTTGGAGATGTCCTGGACACGAACCTCGCCAGCGCCCGCCCAAATCAGGCGCCGGCGACCCGAAAGCGTCACAGCCATAAGATTACTGGACAAATGAAGATCAGAACCTGTGAACAAGATCTCATCGCCGGACGGGTGCCAGCACAGACCAAGAACATCAGAGAAGGTGGTGGTCAGGTTTTTCCGGTTTCCACCGCGATCGATTACCTCGACACTTCCTCGACTGTCATACAGAATCGGGTGATCGATAAACGCTACCCGCTCACCATCCGGCGAGACTCGCGCGTCGCTGATCCATCCTTCAGTCTGGTAGAGAATCTTGCCGAGAGGATACTCCAGACTGACCCTGCCATCTCTGAACCGAACTACCGCCAGTGAATTCCCGTCCGGGGACCAGTCGGCAGAGATTACATTTTCTGAGAGTTCCCGCGGTGCGCCTCCCGTGAGGGGAAGCTGGGCCAACGTTCCGGAGGATGCGTTGGCGGTGAAAAACTCGTGGTTTAGCGTGACGGCCAGCTGATCGCCGTGCGAAATGGCCAGAATGCTGCTGTGTTTGAGACCGAGTTCGCGCGACTGCGGCGACTCCGGACGAGTCGTATAAAGTTGCACGGGTTCGTCGCCGAACGCTGCACCATAGACGATCGTCTGCCCATCAGGGGCAAAGCGGGCGGCTGCGACATGACCGCCGCGAAACGTCAGCCGGGTAAATACCGGGCTCGACGCCCGTACCGTGATTCGTCCCGTCCAGAAAGTTGCAGCAGCCACGAGCACGAGCGCTGCAACCGCAAGCCACGGAGGCAGGCTGACATGCCGTGCCGAGACCCTGCCCGCGGCAGGCGCCGTCGCCGACACGCTGGAGGCCGACGAGAGACTCTCCAGATCAAAGGCAAGATCACGCGCCGATTGAAAACGCAGGCCTGGCTCCTTTTCCAGGCAATGCCGGACAATCAGCTCCAGCCCGGGCGAAACTCTGAGGCTGCTTTGGTTGAGTTCGGGAGGCTCTTCTTTGAGAATCGCGTTCATCGTCTCCACACTGGAGTCACCCTTGAACGCTCGCTTGCCGGTAATCATTTCGTAAAGGATCGCCCCGAGACTGAAGGTGTCAGACCGATGATCTACCTCCTGTCCACGCACCTGCTCCGGTGACATGTAACCGACAGTGCCCATGACAGTCCCCGGGGCAGTGGGATGAGTCAGGGTCGCGTTTTCGCCGGACGAATTGCCTCCCCACTGTTTCGCCAGGCCAAAATCCAGAATCTTCACCCTTCCGTCTTTGGTCAGGAAAATGTTGTCCGGCTTCAAATCGCGGTGAACTATGCCCTTGTCGTGCGCCGCCGCCAGCCCTTTGGCAATTTCCATGGCATATTCGGTCACTTTGCGTGGCGGTAACGGTCCCGTATTCATCCTTTCGCGCAAGCTTTGCCCTTCCAGAAATTCGGAAACCAGGAAGTGCACGCCATCCTGGGAACCAACGTCGTGGATCGCTAAGAGATTGGGATGATTGACGGTGCTCAACAGCCGGGCTTCATGCTGAAATCGCTGCAAACGGTCGGGATCGCTGGCGAACGCGGCAGGGAGGATCTTTACCGCCACGCTGCGGTCAAGTCGGGTGTCGCGAGCGCGATAAACCTCCCCCATTCCTCCCACACCGAGCGAGGATTGGATCTCATATGGCCCGAGTCTGGTGCCAGTTGCCAGAGTCACTATGGGCTGCAATTATAGCCTCCGGGGCACCTGTTCAAATCCATATCGTTCTTGCGACTTCGTCGATCCTCTTTCTATGGAGTACAGCACGGTGGGTCGAGACCCAGCACTTGCAGGTGGGCGAGGCTCAGGGTGGATCGCGTTGCTCATCACCCGTGAGTGTTGCGGCCATGAAGTTGTTCCTTTTCGAGTTGATCGCGGACCGTGGGTACTGGATAGGCTTAGGCCCGCACCGTTGTTGTGTAGAGCGCTCCGTCGAAACAGGCTTCACAGGCAGGACGCATAGACGGAACTTACGGAAAATTCGATTTCACGAGCGGGTGATGCCAGTCCGGGTCCGAGAAGGGCTCGCTGAAGGATGTGAGGGCCATTGGCCGGATGGCTGGGAGCTGCGGCACGGTTCTCTCAGTATAGTGCTTCAGGCGCACCTGAACGCTCATGAGGAGTTTTGAGCGTCATCGCTGTTCTCATCCGCAATGTTTGGAATGATAGTGCTAGTGTCCATCTGCCTTCAGCTTCTTGGCTGCCATGGTCAAATCCACCCATTCGTCCGCAGACTTCAAATCCGCGGCACGCGCTATCGGTTCTTCGCACTCCACGTCCGCCCGCTCCCGGTACATCAGGTTCATATATGCCATCGCGTCGTCATAGTCCGGTCGTAGCTTCAGGGCCTGCGTCAGGTTATCAATGCCTTCCTCAATGTTGGCCGAGTTCTTCTCTTTCAGCTCCTCGCAGGCTTGTTTCTGATCTTTGTCCTTGGCATTCAACGGCTCGTCCGGCTTCAGGCCCAGTTTGGCCCGCGCCTCCATGCGTGGTTGATAAGTTTGCGTCCAATCGATAACCGCGATCGAATAGTACGGCTCGGGACCATTGGGATCCATTTCCGTGGCTTTCCGGTAGTATTCCTTGGCTTTGTCGAACTGTTTCGTCTGCAGGTAAAGGTAGGCGATGCCCTTTACACTGTTGACGCTCTTGGGGTCGCGTTCCAGCACCGCCTTGTACTGGTCCATCGCCTGGTCGGCGTATTTGTTATTGTCGGGATTGTCCACGCCCGGAATGTACTGCTGGGCAAAGGCCGTCGCCAGATATAAGTGTGCTTTCAGTAGGGAGGGATCAAGCGATACCGCATTCTGAAAATGATCGATGGCCTCGTTGTACTTAGCCTGCTTGTAAGCTGCAACCCCGAGGTCAAGCTCTGCACTAGCGGTCTGGGCTTGCATTTGCGAAACAAGGATTGTCACCAAATACAAAAATACCGAGGGCAGCGCACGCCGAACAGCATTGCTCATACAGAGCCTCTTTTTTATGTGGCTGTCGAGACAGCCTCTACCATTAGACTCCAGTATCCTCGTGTTCGTTCCCTAAGCACCGTTTTGTGTCATTGTTTCCACAATTATGGGGAGCAGCTCAGTCTGATACGTCCGTGCCCGACATGGGTTCAGCAAATCGCCGAAGGGCAACATTGAAGAATTCCCGTACGACCTGGTAACTGACGATCCCTTGCCGTGCCTCGATCGCTCGCCGGATCAGTTTGGTGGCCCGGTCGGCCTTCTTCGGAGCATTCCTGTCAAATGAGTAGACGAAGATATTTGTATCGAGAAAGAACCTATCGCTCATTCATCTCTGTGCGCGTGAAACGTCGCCCCGCCCTGACATGCTTTAGACGCTTCATCAGGGAATCAAATTCCCGCGCGCTCCCCGATTGCCCGGTAAACTGCTCCAGCCATTCCCTAAATGCGGCGTTGAGAGTCTTGCGCTGAACCTTTGCGATAAGTCGAGCTTGTTCGATGAGATTCTCATCGGCGCTTAGAGTTATGTTCTTCATACGAAAAAAGTGTACACGAATCCAGTGTGTGCAAAGCAAGCCCGGCTGTCAAACGAAAATCAATGGAAGTACGATCAACCTTTTGCCTCTATTACTCCGGGTGCTTGATTTGCCGCTTCTTTCGCCCGGGTCGAACTGGCTTGCTTGATGCAGAGGTGGTTGCTATATGAAGTGGCTTACTGGCGTCCCGGCGCCGGATTACCGCTGCCCTCTCAATCTGAAGCCGGGACGAGGAAGCCTCCGGTCAGCGCCGATACCGAAGGCTGGGAAGTTCTCAATGTGCCAGGGCTGCTGTCCAGTTTGTAGTGAGGATTAGGGGCGAGGCGTTGGGTTCATCTACGGGAAACGCAACCAGCCAACGCTTCAGATCGGATGCTGGGAAAAGAAGACCACTTGAGCTTCCGAAGGCACGGCCCCCGAAGAGTTGGCGGGACTTGCCGACCACAAGGTTGGAGCCCTGGAACTCCAAATCCACGGCCATAACGTGGTTGTCTGGAGTCGTGTAGAACAACTCCTTCGGCGTAGGCCAGAAGGAAGTGATCCCACCTGCGGTTGAGATCTGCCATTTGCCGCCTGGACCTGGGAACGGAACAACATAGACTTCGGCGCGTCCCGACTCATCCGATGCGTAGGCAATCCATTTGTTGTCCGGCGAAAAAACGCCCCAGTTGTCATTGCCCGGGCCTTCCGCCACCGGAAACGGCTTTCGGTCGCCGAACAAGGGAACGGCATAGACATCTGTTCCGTGGGTAGTCTTACTCACGTAGTCGAAAAGAAGGTAGCGCCCGTCGGAAGACCAGCGATCCGGCTCCTTATCACCGGGACCTCTGAGCAACGGCTGTTCCTGGCTGCCGCCGCCAACCGGCTTCACGTAGATGTCTTCCTGGCCTGCACGATCAGATGAGAAGGCTACCTGCCTGCTGTCGGGCGACCAAGCGGGATACTGATCTGTACCCGCTCCGAATGTAAACGGTGACGCCGTGCCCAGGTTCAGATCGTAAAGCCAGAGCTTGAGTTTTCCCTGGCGCGGGTCCGTCACCGTTGCCATGGCGTGCTTACCGTCTGGCGAAATGTAAGGGGAAGAAATGAATCCCGGGGAGCCAACGGTGGAGATCTTGTTTCCAGCCGTGTCAAACCAGGTTAGCTGGGTTTGGAGGGCACGCTGATAAAGCAGGAGTCCTCCGGCGGCGGCCGAGAAACTAAGGTCCCCGGTGAACACCGATTCGGCGAAGCGCTGCGGAGTACCTGTGACACGCAGTTTGCGCGGATCGAAGCGCTGGGCCATGAGACTGTCGCCGTGCAGATAGAGAAGGTACCTTGGTTCCGCAAAGCTGGCCGGGCTGGACTCGTTCGGAAGGATGGGCTGAACCGCACCGGTGTCTATCGAAACCACAAAGATTCCCCCCGGACCCGCATTCGATGTGACGAGGACATGTTTTCCATCGGGGAGGAAACTGGGACGATAGAAATGCGCAGCGTCTTTTTCGGGGATCGGGATCCGCACGGGAGTTCCGCCGGATGCCGGGACCTGGAAGAGTCCTTTTTGCCCCGTGGCAATCACCATGACTCCGGTGCTGCCCCAGGTCCCTCCGGAAATCTGCCAGAGATCACAAACGGCTTCAGACGGGCCACCTACGACGGGAATCTTGCGCACCTTGCCGTCCACTGCGAAAAACCCTATGAAATGGCTGTCCGGAGACCAGAAAGGCGCAATTGCGCCGTCGGTCCCCTCGAGCGGCTGCGCTCCATTGCTGGATAGGGAATAGACCCACAGCTTTGGCCTTCCTTGAGCATCAGCCAGATTCATGACGACCTGTTTTCCGTCTGGGGAGAGTACGGCAGCATTACCAGAAACGAGTGAATTCCCGGGCGGGAGATTGAGCCCGACACGCATGACAGCCTGCTCTGGCACGGGCCTAAGAAAGAAACCGAGCGCTCCTCCGGCGACAAGCGCAGCAACCAGCGCGACTCGGCGCAGCAGCGCGCTGCGCGACCATCCGCGTGTGGAAATAGCGACCCCGGCACGCGAACCGCCCTCTGAGATCCAGCGAAGCTCGCTGGCCAGATCGCCGGCGCTCTGCCATCGTTCCTCGGGGTCCTTGTTCAGGCATTTCCGGATGGCCCATTCCAGGGCTGGCGGCGTCAAGGGTGCGATGGTTGACACTGGAGCCGGCTCCGTTCCCATGATGGCGGCGACCACGCTTGCGGTCGATTTGCCATCGAAGGCGCGCTTTCCGGTGGACATCTCGTAGAGCACGCAACCGAGGGAAAACACATCGCTACGAGCATCCGCTTCCTTGTCCTCAAGTTGCTCGGGAGCCATGTACTGGAAGGTGCCCACCACCATCCCTTCGGCGGTCAGTGGGCCGTGCGTCATGGTGGCGGCGATCGACGACGAGATACCCGCCGGCGCTGCCAACGGCTTAGCCAGGCCGAAGTCGAGAACCTTAACGCCAGACTTCGTCACCATGATGTTATCGGGTTTGAGATCGCGGTGCACAACGCCGCGGCGGTGTGCCTTGTCAAGCGCGTCTGCGATCTGTGCGCCGTACTTCAATACCTGGTCGGGGGACAGGGGCCCTCTTCGCAGGCGTTCACCCAGAGTCTCTCCCTCGAGGCACTCCAGCACGAGATAGGTCTTGCCATCATGTTCGCCGATGTCGTGCAAAACACAAATGTGAGGATGAGACAATTGGGAGATGGCGCGAGCCTCGCGCTCAAAACGTTCCCGGAGTTCCCGGCTTTGGGAGAGATGTTCGGGGAGAATCTTGATGGCGACGTCGCGGTTGAGCCGACTATCACGGGCACGGTAAACCTCCCCCATCCCGCCTGCCCCGAGCGGGGAGAGAATTTCATACGGCCCGAGCTTGATTCCAGCCCTAAGCGCCATCAGTGCACGAAATTATAATCCACTGGTCCTAAGGAGTATCTCAAGGCGAACACCGGCTCTGGGGTTGCTAGCCAACCCCCTTCCACTTCGCAGCGGCGGGAGGCTTGGAACGGCAACGGCAATCGTTAAACACCCAAGCTAGGCCGGCAGGATGCCTGACGACGTACCCTGAGATTCCTGTCTCGGACGATTATTGCAGGCATCGTTCGTCTAAGATCGAAGGCGAGGAAAAGCAAAATGAAAATCACTGAACTGTTGCTGGCTGAACTTGACCGCGAGGCTATCGGGATCCGCAAGACACTGGAACGCGTCCCCGAAGGAAAGAACGACTGGAGGCCGCATCCGAAGTCGATGCCTCTTGGCTCTCTGGCAACGATCGTTGCCACCATCCCAGCTTGGCTCGACATGGTAGTGAACCGGGACGAGCTGGACATCAATCCATCCGGAGGCCCGAAATTCAAGCCACCTGAATGGAAGACGCGGCGCGACCTGCTGGAGCAGTTCGAGGCTAGTCTAAACAAAGGACGGGAGGTACTGCGGAAGACCACGGATGCTCACCTCTTGAACACCAAGTGGCGCATGCTCGCCGCAGGTAAGATAATCAGCGAACAGCCACGCTATGTCGCCATCCGCGACGGGGTGCTCAACCACATGGCGCATCATCGTGGGCAATTGACCGTGTATCTGCGGCTCAACGAAGAGAAGGTACCCGCCATATATGGGCCCTCAGCGGATGAAGGCAAAGGCTGATCGACGCTTGGCCAGCGCACGGGTGGCGCATTCGACTTGCCTTGTACGGTAGTTGACCTCGGGAGTAGCGAAAAGAAGACGAGAGCGAACGGTCAAGAGTCTTACCTTGGGCGTGAGCCATCACTCGACAGATGAGGCAGCCATACATGCGCAAAGGATTCGGATAGCACGACGAGGACAACAGCGAAGCATGAAAAATAGGTCCTCACGGAAGGAGATCTCCTGTTCATCCGCTGCTTTCGAGAAGCAGGAATACCCGACCGCCAGACACGATCTCTGTTTACGCACATTATCGGTGAGGAGCCGAAACTTGAATTTCGACTTGCGTTACGTCGCCGGCCTTCACAGTAATGTCTTCCTCAACCGCGTAGCCAATATCCGGCTGCCGGATCCTGAGCACATGTCTTCCCGGCGGAACACCGGAAATGCGGAAGCGTCCCTGCGCGTCGCTCACCGCAAAAAACGGATGGTCGAACACGTAAATCCATCCGCGCATCCAAGCATGAAGGTCGCAATCCAGTCGGACTGGTTGGTGGGTAGGATCGGCTGTGAAGCCGTGCGTATACGGTTGGCCGCTACCGGTGAAAACATTAAATTCGTTCGTTGGCCAGGTCGAGGACGCGTGAACATTGTGATTTGCCGTGTCGCTGCTCGTGAAGGTGACAGATTGGCCTGAGCGAATAGCAATCATCCGCGGCACGAAATCGTAGTCTTCCTGATCCACGCGCATTGGGGAAACTCCTCTATTCGGCATGGGTGGAGCGGGCGAGGTCTTTCTCAGTTCAGCCTGGTCCGGGTCTAGCCAGAGGGCGACATATTGCAAGCCACCAGAGAGGGGATCCACATGCAACAGCTGACGAGCCACACCGAGTTCGTCAGCAACCGGAGACTTGGGCACCTCGCCGCGATATATCACGAGACCCGCGACGACGCCATCCCGGCCGGCGGGTTGCGTATCCGATAGTTTTTCGGATTGCGCTGGTCCAGCAGCATTAATTCTGTGAGCGAGGGATTGTCCTGCCAAAGTCGAGGTCGGCGCGAACAGAAGAACGAGACCGGCGCTCAGCCACCCATTCGACAGATTCAAATCGACCCGTCGGGAAAAGGATAGAGCTTCCACGAGGCTATTGATAGGTGACATTGACTCTCCCTTGAACCACCGCTTTTTAACAAGTTGCCCATTGTAGTTGATGGCTGTTTCCACTTGATGGTCTGGCAGTCGCTTGGACTCTAGATCATCGAATACTTTTGACGAATCGACCCAGTCACATCGATCTCCCGCCTCACTTGATGCTTGGCTCGACCTTTAGAACACGTCCACCGATTGGATCAATAAGATAGGCGAGTCCACTTGTGGCAGCGACAACGCTTGGTGCGCCTTTTGTGGTCGGGACCACTCCCACAGGCACGGGCTTGCCGCGGTCGTCGACCCGAGCCACGGTTAACTGAGCGGCCTCGGCCACTGCTAAGCACAGCAGACCGGTTTCAGCTGCATAGTCAATGTTATCGACCCCAGCTCCGGTCGGGATCGGTCCGACCTGACGTCCGTCGTGTGCTGTGTCCAACAGTCACATGATCGCCACACGCGGCTTTGGCTTCTTTCAGGATAGGAATGTCGGGATCGGCGTTTTTCCAGAGGGTAAGGAAGTCTTTGTAGGCGGCGAGAGCGCGGACGCGGGCAGCGTCGGCGTCTGCACCTTAATTTCGGCCAGCGATGTCGCTTTAGATCAGCAGAATCAGTTGATTACGATGGTTGACTAGAGCCCTGAAAAGGCTGGCGTCGGCGGTTCAACTCCGTCTGCCCAGGCTCACTGATTGGCTCTCGACAGTCAAGTATGCAAGTGTCATCATGCTGGCGCAAAAGGCCCCATTTTCCGCCGTAATAAGAGGGAGGCAGTGATGAAAAGAATCCTTGCTGTGACAATCGTGCTCGTGATGTCAATGGTAAGCGCGGTGCAGTTCAACCCAGTTGCAAATGCTCAAGGAAAAGGCGGCGCCATTGCCGAGGAGGCTATCCTTAAGCTGGAGCAGGCATGGCTCGCCGCCGTGAAAAACAACACGCCGGAGGAGGCGAACCGATTATTTGCAGAGAACGCGGTGTTCACCGATGCGGATGGCACCACCCATGGCAAGGCGGATGAACTCAACAGCATGAACAAAGTCAAATGGGAGACAGCCGAGGACAGCGACATCAAAATGATCCAACACGGAAACACGGTAATTGTCACCGGTAAATTTGAGGGCAAAGGTAAGGACGATCTCGGAAAGAAGGTCGACGTCAGTGAGCGGTGGACAGACGTGTGGATGGAAACCGAGCACATGGGCTGGCAGGTTGTCGCAAGCCACAGTTCACCCGTGAAGAAGTAGGCCCATTGACACGATTCTGGGGTAAGTATCGGGCGCTGCAGATGGGGCTCAGCTCGCCCTGCCTGTCCGGATTCGAAATCCGCATCTGATGTCTTTCCCCATTTTCCCTCTCAGTAGATGACTGAACATAAGTCCTCGGCTGGCCTTAACGGTCGACGGGGGTAGAGGCTCGTGCAGTGCCCGGGCGGTTGTTATGACAATAAGCGGGCGCGACAGCCCTGCGATCGCAGCACTGAGACAGCCTTCGAGTCGAAGGACACAAACTCTTCTGCGCCCAGCCAGTCCCCTTCATAAGCAATTACGCCGTCCGCAAAGTCTCCCCCAGCATCGAGTACGGATAGGCCCGCCTCTATCGCTGGCCGGTTCATGGCGACATTAGCGCTCTGCATCAGGCGACGAATTGCATCGGAGATATCAGGAATAGATTTCTTGTAGCCTCGACGTAGCACCCACACAAACTCACAGACAACGAATCCAGTGCTCAAATGTGCAAACGATCCATGTTCAGCATCAAGCCTGTCACTTGGATCGGAAGCACCAGTGTAGGCCTCGTGTCCTTTCGAGAAGATGTGAAGAATGCATTTGGCGAGTCGCTCTACAGCGCAGCGTGGTGGAAAGTACCGCGATGCGAAGCCGCCCTTTGGGACTTCCGCGGTACAGGCGTCCTGGAGATCGTGCAAGATCACGCGGGCGACACTTATCGCGTCGTGTACAGGGTCCGCATCGCGGGTCGCAGGGTCGGCGCATCCCCCGATTCCGGGCGGCTGAAAATATCCGTACGCATCTAGAGGAACCTCCACGAAGATCAGGTGTTGCTGATGTCAAATGCCAGGCCCGTGGGTCCGGCCATGCCATTGGTAACGTTCCCGGGCGCTTCGTCGCAGGACATCTGTCCACAATATCGCTGCACCCCTGGAGAACGAGGGCTGGCCGGTCGGTGACGGGTTCCAGGGCTATGGTTTAAGAATTTCCACTCTTGTAGACGCTGGGTATACAAACCAGGGGTACAGAGTGAACGGGGTGGCAAGCACGACCAGCACGACCAAGAACGGTCCGTTGCATTTCACAGATGCATCTCCGACTTTTTCGGTCGCTAGGCGGAAGAGCGACCGATCTCGGAGTACTCAGCGAATTCCCGAGTGCGTTGGGTTCGCTCCCAGGACGGATCGACGCTGTCAGCGAGTCGCAGTGGCGGTTCGGCGAGCGCATGGGGAAGCCGAAACAGCACTGGAAACGAGGATTCGCAGCTGAACTGTGGCCATTCACGTCGATTAACGGCAAAGTTCTCAAACTTCCAGGCGATGGAAAAGTTGGAAAAGACGTTGGCTTTGACTCATAGGTATGAGTCAGATATACTCAACATATGAGCAAGCGACTACAGGTGATTCTTAAAGATCCGGAATATCGAGAGATCCAGCGCGTTGCGCGCTCCCGTCACATGTCAATTGCGGAATGGGTCCGACAAGCCCTCGACCTGGCGCGCCGGGGGGAGCCAACGGGCAGTATGGGGAAGAAGCTAGAGAGCGTCCGGCGGGCGGCGCAATGTGAATATCCGGTCGGCGATATCGATCGCCTGCTTGCCGATATCGAGGCGGGATATACAGCCGGTTCGCATCCATGATTTTGGTTGACTCCAACATCCCGATGTATCTTATTGGCTCGCCTCACCCCCATAAGACGGATGCCCAGCGGTTGCTTGAAAAACTGATTGCCGACCGAGAGCGACTGGTGACCGACGCCGAAGTGCTGCAGGAGATCCTGCACCGCTATGTTGCGATTGATCGTCGCGACGCAATCCAGCCTGCTTTCGATGCCCTGCTTGGGGTGGTCGATGAGGTGCTAATAGTGGATCGTAAGGCAGTGGAACGTGCGAAACAGATTGTTCTGGGATATCGGCAACTGTCTGCTCGCGACGCTGTACATCTCTCGGTCATGGAACAAAATGGAATCCGGCAGATCGTCAGTTTTGATTCGGGATTTGACGCGTTCCCGGGTATTGCCCGTTTGTCATAGAGCGTAGGTGCGGCTCCACATCGACTCGAATGTAGCATCCCTGCCTTTTTCCTCTCAGCACTCGTAATCTCAGGAAATCTCAACACTGGTATGTCAATTTGCGTCTTTCCAGGTGGAGAAAAAGCCGTCACTGCGGCAAGCCCATGCGCTGCAGGAGGTCGGTATAACGCGGCTGTAAAGGACAGCGTACGGAAAACGTCGAGCAAGCCGCACGCCGAATTGATCCGAGTACATTATGACCAGCCTCAGGCGCGCTACGATCGCCTCACAACACTTCTCAACTTCTGCCAGGAACGCCGCTCCCAGGCCAGGATTCTCAAGTTCCCAGTATTGGGCGGCGTCGTTCAGCTCTCGTTCGGCGAGCACGTTGAAGGAGACATTCACTTCAGGCGGGCTCGGGCGTCACGAAACACGTGATCGCTAGGACGGCCCATCGTCAGGTCGGCATCCCACTCGGGTTGGACAACTCCTGCTCCTCACCCGCCCGGGGGACGAATACTGTCAGACTCCTAACACTGACCCATAATCCGGTGGCTTCGTTTGTTAATACCGCCTCAAATATCGGCGGGTCGGCTCCTCCGAGATTTGCTCGGCCGCATCTTCGTGTGACAACGAAGGTTGCTCACTCGCGGTTCTCGGCGCCTCGCCATCACTTTGGCAAATTTTCCGCATCGACATTGCCCCACTCTCTTCGCTTGATTTCTGGAGAGTTTTGCTGAACCCGTTGCAGATTGGCCCTTTTGGCTGATAGGTTTGCCAAATGGATTCGGTTTCCCTTGCGCCGATCCTGACTCCGCACGGGCGTCTCGCGTTGGCGGAGGAGGAGAGTGGCGCGCCACTTCTTGATCCCGATCTTGCGCTGCGCTTGCGAGACGCTTTCGAGCGTGGACCGGGTCACGGTCTTCTGCAACTCGGTGCGGGTGAGGTCGGGACCGCGCTGCCTCCTGCTTTCTCCTATTGGCGCGAATACGGGGCGCGATACGTGACCGCCCTTTGCACGCAGCCAGAAGCGGAGGCGTCTCCACAGGACGCACATGTGCCACCCCCGCCAGATCTAGAACTGGAGTGCTTAGCTCTGGCCGCGCCCACCATGACGGGGGCAGAATACCTGACGGCCGCAGTGCTCCACGCTCTCTGGCAAGAAACGGACGTGGCCTTCCGGCTGGAGCTGTCCGAGTCGAGATGCGTGGTTCAGGAGTTTCTCAAGAGCCGCAACCCGGCGTGGAACCTAGTCGGGCGGGTGCATTTCAACGTCGCCGAAAATCGTAAGGATGAGGAGGCACCCTTCGCATTTCTTGCCACCTACACGACGCGTCTTTCCGCCCACGCCAAGCCGCAGCATCTTCCGCTGGGCCAGGCGCTGCGCGAGTATGCGGGCGCGGCCAACAAGGGTCGTTTGTTGTCTCTGCTCCTTCCCGTGCAACGTGCGGCGGAGACCTGTGCATGGCTGAAAGCCATGGTAGACGCGGGTGAAATCTTCCATCCCTTGCGCTGGCAGCCCAAGGAAGCGTTACAGCTCCTGAGAGATGTCCCGCAATTGGAGAGTGCCGGGTTGGTCGTGCGGATGCCAGCGAACTGGCGGTCGAACCGACCACCGCGTCCGCAGGTGACGGCCAGAGTGGGCGGCAGCACGCCGTCGGGCTTGGGCAAGGACGCGCTCCTCGATTTTCGCATGGAAGTCACACTCGACGGCGAAACATTGACGGCGGAGGAAATCAGAGAATTGTTGGCCAAGTCCGACGACCTGGCGCTGGTGCGGGGACGCTGGGTCGAAGTTGACCGTGAACGACTAAGTCGTATGATCGACCACTTTGGCACAGTTGAGCGCACGGCCGCCCAGAATGGCATCAGCTTTGGGGAGGCCATGCGCATGGTCGCCGGTGCCGCTGTTGGCGCCGATGGCACGTCGGGCAGCACCGATCCTGACTGGGCGCAAGTGGGTGCAGGTTTCTGGTTGGCAGAAACGCTGAAGGGGCTGCGCAGTCCTGAAGGGCTGGCCCGGATTGACCCCGGCGCGGCACTGCATGGGAACCTGCGGCCCTACCAGCAAGTGGGCGTGCGCTGGCTCTACCTCCTGACGAAGCTCGGGCTGGGCGCCTGCCTGGCTGACGATATGGGACTGGGCAAGACCGTTCAAGTGCTCTCGCTGCTGCTCGTGCTCAAGAACAAGGCGAATGGCCAGGGGCAACCAAACTTGCTGGTTGCGCCCGCCTCGCTGCTCGTCAACTGGGCGTCCGAACTGGAACGCTTTGCGCCGAGCTTGAGGGCCCTGATCGCCCATCCGTCGGCAATGAATGCGGCCGATCTAAAGAGGCTTGCACCCGAGCGTCTGCGGGAAGTGGATCTGGTCATCACCAGCTATGGATCACTGCTCCGCATGCCGTGGATTGCCGAGGCCTCGTGGCACCTGGTCGTGCTCGACGAAGCGCAGGCCATTAAGAATCCGGACGCGAAGCAGACTCACGCTGCCAAGAAGCTCAAGGCACAATCGAGATTCGCGCTTACCGGCACGCCTATCGAAAACCGCCTGGGAGATTTGTGGTCCATTTTCGATTTCATTAACCCGGGGCTGCTCGGATCGGCAAAGGAATTTACCCGTTTCACGAAACATCTTGCGGACCGCCCCCACAATCCCTACGGGCCTTTGCGCGAACTGATCCGGCCGTACATATTGCGTAGGCTGAAGACCGACAAAACCGTGATTTCCGATCTGCCGGACAAGACCGAGGTCAAGGCGTTCTGCCAGCTCACCCGGAAACAAGTGGCGCTCTATCAGCAGTCGGTCGAAGAACTGGCGGAGTTGCTGGATAAGACTGAGGGTATCCAACGCAAGGGTCTGATCCTGTCGTTCCTGATGCGATTCAAGCAGATTTGCAATCACCCGTCCCAGTGGCTGGGCGATGGGGAATGGCACGAGGTAGACAGCGGCAAGTGGGCGCGCTTGCGGGAGATCGCCGAAGTGATTGCCGCCAAACAAGAGAAGGTGTTGGTATTCACTCAGTTTCGCGAGATAACGGCTCCTCTGGCGGCGTTCCTCGGATCGGTTTTCGCTCGCCCGGGCCTGGTTCTCCACGGAGAAACCGAGGTCAAGAAACGCAAGGATCTGGTGCGGCGCTTCCAGCAAGATGAATCCGTCGGATTCTTCGTGCTTTCACTCAAAGCCGGCGGTGTGGGCCTCAATCTTACCGCGGCCTCTCACGTCGTGCATTTCGATCGATGGTGGAATCCGGCTGTGGAAAACCAGGCGACAGACCGGACTTTTCGTATTGGACAGAACAAGAATGTGCTGGTACACAAGTTCGTGTGTCGGGGAACGGTTGAGGAAAAGATCGAAAAGATGATCGAGGGGAAGCAGCAGCTTTCCAGGGACTTGCTCGAAGGCGGCGCAGACCTGCTCTTGACCGAACTGAAAGACGAGGAGTTGCTCAGGCTGGTTGCGCTGGATCTCAACCGGGCGCTCAGGGAGAACTGACCCGTGTACTACGAATGGGAATGGAGACAGTATGTGTCAGTGGGGGAGCGGCGACGGCAAGCCGCCAACAAGATAGCGAAGCTCCGGAAGAAAGGGCAGCCCGTTTCGCCGGTCGTCATCCAGGGGCGGACCATCGCTAGGACGTTCTGGGGCAAGGCCTGGTGCGACAACCTCGAGCGCTATAGTGATTTTGCTAACCGCCTGCCGCGCGGGCGGACCTATGTGCGCAACGGCTCGGTTATCCATCTGCAAATCTCCCCTGGCAACATCGAAGCGCTGGTCAGCGGCTCGGACATCTATACCGTGGCTATAGGCGTCGCTGCGGTTACGAAAGCGCGCTGGAAATCTATCTGCAGGGACTGTGGCGGAGCGATTGATTCCCTCGTCGAACTTCTGCAGGGACGTTTCTCCAAGGGGGTCATGGAACGGATCTGCCGGCAAAGAACTGGCCTGTTCCCGTCGCCTAACGAGATCAAGCTCTCGTGCAGTTGCCCGGACTGGGCCGAGATGTGCAAGCACGTCGCGGCGGTCCTTTATGGCATCGGCGCACGGCTCGACCAGCAACCGGAACTTCTCTTTAGACTCAATCAGGTTGACGAGAACGACCTGATTGCTAAAGCCGGCGACTCTCTTCCGCTGGCGAACAAAGGACCCGCTGCGGCAAAGGTCCTCGGCAGCGGCGAAGACCTCGCCGAACTGTTTGGGCTGGATATACAACAGAGCACGGCAGACAACAATAAGCAGTCCAATACCCTGACCGCAAGAAGATCGAAGGCTATCACTGCCAAGGCAGCAACGCTGCGCCCGCGGACAAGAGGAGGGCAGGCTGCAAAGAAGCGTCCGCTCGTGCACGCATGAGAGTACCGGGCCTGAGCCGCCAAAGGCGCTGGCCGGAACCAGGCAGACAGAAGACCTGGGTCAGGAACTTGCGGTATGGCCCTCGATCTAGTTCAAATACGCGCCCTGGCCGAGAGAAAAGAGGATGAAAACAACAGGTTTCGCCAGTTCCTCAAGACTCGGTGCAATCTGGAACCGGACGAGATCGACCAACGCGTCTTTGAGACCACCAGGCGCGTGTGGGCCGGAATCGACTGCACTACCTGTGCCAACTGCTGTCGGGAGATGAAGCCGACATTCAATGAAGAAGAAGTTGACCGCATGGCACGCCGCCTCGGAATGGAGCGTAGGCAATTTATCGAAAGATACCTGCAACGCTCCGGAGCGGGCAGCGAGAACCCCTGGCAAACCCGCGCAACGCCCTGCCCATTCCTGAAAGATAACCTTTGCAGCGTTTATGAGGATCGTCCGGCCGATTGCAGCGGATATCCGTATCTTTACCGACCGGATTTTGTATTCCGCACCCTAGGGATGATTGAGCGGACATTTACCTGTCCAATTGTCTATCAGGTCATGGAGGAACTGAAGAAATCCTTGGGTTTTTTTGGCCGACAGCCTCACAGCTCCCCACGGTGAGTGGAAAACGGAAATCTAGAGCACCGTCCGCATGCCGAGCCCAAGACGAGAAGCGAATGAAACTCCGCTGAAGACTCCAAATGTGAATTTTCTACGAGGGAAAAGTAGGAGCCCAGAAATAAGTCCTCGGCTGGCCTTAACGGTCGACGGAGGTAGGGGCTCGCGGTTGTTATGACAATAAGCGGGCACGACAGCCCTGCGATCGCAGCACAGAGACAGCCTTCGAGTCGAAGGACACAAACTCTTCTGCGCCCAGCCAGTCCCCTTCATAAGCAATTACGCCGTCCGCAAAGTCTCCCCCAGCATCGAGTACGGATAGGCCCGCCTCTATCGCTGGCCGGTTCATGACGACATTAGCGCTCTGCATCAGGCGACGAATTGCATCGGAGATATCAGGAATAGATTTCTTGTAGCCTCGACGTAGCACCCACACGAACTCACAGACAACCGGAACAGGCACAGCAACCAACTCGGCCTGCTGCAAGACCTTCGCCGCCTGCCGAGCTTGATGCGGGTCGTCCTGCACAGCGGCTCTGACCAGCACGTTCGTGTCTGCCGTGATTTTCATCTTGTCTTTGCCCATCCCCGGGTCCCGATCTCGTTCATTTCATCGATCGTAAGTTTCGGCCCTGCCTTTTGTGACAGGCAGCCAATGAAATCGGCGATGCTGCCATCCTGTGCAGCGGCTCTCACAACGATCCGGCCATCGGGCAGCTTGTCCACCTCAATTTTCTCTCCGGGACTGACGCCAAGGTGCTTTAGCAACTCCTGCTTCAGTGTGACCTGGCCTTTTGCGGTGATCGTGAGCGTCGTCATAAATTGGCCTCTACAAGCGCATGTCCTATTGTAAGGTATAACTGCCTTACCGTCCAGGGGGAAGGCGCGCCGGCCCACCGGAGGGAGTTCCCGCAAACCTCAGACGCAATCAATGATGCTGGAGAGGCGAACGAATTGGGTCTCCGCAATTGCGTCCCTCTGCGTCCACAATTTTTGAGCGGCGTGGGATTGCCAGACACGCCCCCAAGGGGATCGTCCATCCACTCGTCCACCTCATGGGAGAGAATGGCGGTGTCGCTAAAACCTGCAGTGCTGCCAGCGGCGTTTGCGAAGGCCTGCGTCGTGTCGAATTCAGCTGCTGAGTACGTCTGAACTGGTATGGGGAAGCCAGTGGCGCTGTGGTAGCTACTCCGGACGCAACACCAGGGGTTGCTCCAATCGGAAACGGAGCACCGTCTCCGAGGGAACCTTCACCTGCCTGCCACGGGTGAAGATCTGGGTTAGAAATCCAGAGCCCGCGCCCACACCCGCTCCGATTGCCGCTCCTTGGCCGCCGCCAAGAATCGCGCCCAACAACGACCCGACCGCAGCGCCTCCACCCAGCATCTCGCCCGTCCGCTTATTGGCGCCCAGGCCTTTCTGGTTGCTTTCGGTGACCTCGGAAGAGTACACGCGATGCACCTTGCCCCGGATCCTCACCGAGTCCAGGTCCAGTACCAGGTCAGGGGAGTGAACCGCCCCACCCGTCGAGGTCGAACGAATCAGCAGCTTCGCCGGAGACCTCGCCGGGATCGCCACTCCTCCGGAAATATCCGCCACGTCTTCGCTGACCTCCGCGGCAAAGGTCTGTCCGGGCGAGACGTTGTCGGAGTCAATCTTCTCCTTCGTCCGAATCGAGATCTCGGCCCCGGTGGGAATGATCTTGGCGCCAGCCGGCGGCGGCAGCATCTGTTTGGCCACTTCCGCGCTGCTCACCACCAGCGACTCCACATCCTTCAGGGGAAATTCGTAGAGGATTCCCAGGTTGTCCTTGAAGGCCAGCGGATCGGCTCCGGTGTACTTCCCGGAATACACCCTGCCGTTACGCAACGTGATCGTGCTGTTCGTCGCCGTAAAGACCAGGGACTGCACGTCGCGCAGGGGAAAGCTGTACTCGATGCCGCTGCTGTCTGTGAACGGTATTACACCCGCCTTCGCTCCCAGAAACTGCCCTGAGTAACTCGCTCCGGCGTGTGTGATCACGGTGTCAGCCAGGCTGGCGACCGACAATCCAACCATAACTACAAGCCCTATCCAGGGAGAGATGCGTTTCATGCCCGGACTCCAAGTAGAATCTAATATCGCTTTCCCCAGGGCGTCGTTCCAGAGTCGGGAGCCGCGACCCAAAGATTATCGCCTCGTCGGAGAAATCTGTGGGTCACCGGTTGCTCCAATGGCGGCCAAAGTTCAGCTCGCGCACCCCTCGAACCCGAAGCGGGATAGCGCGGCTTCAGCTTTTGGTGTTCGTAGCCAGTTGCCCTTCGAACCGGTTTGCCCTCTCCGGTTAGTTGCGGCTCCGCCGCGCTGTGTGACCTCAGCGTCCTCCGCGGCTCGGCGGTCAAATGAACCTCCTCTCCGTCTCAATCCGCCCAGTCGTTGCCGTGGAAAAGCGCCGCCGGTACGCCGCCGGCGAAATTCCCAAGGCGCGCGCGAAGTGAACCCGCAGCGTGGCCGCCGATTCCAGGCCCACTGCCGCCGCGACCTGGTCGATACTCTCCGCCGTCTTCTCCAGGCGGCGCTGCGCCGCCAGCACGCGCTGATGCATCAGCCACTGGTGCGGCGTCGTGCCATTCTGCCGCACGAACTGGCGCGCGAAGGTCCGCGGCGACATCGCGGCCCGCCGCGCCAGATCGTCCACCCGCAGCGCCCGCGCCAGATTCGCCTGCGCCCATGCCAGCACCGGCGCCAGGCCCTCCTCGCACCGGTCCCGCAGCGGCTCGGCCACGAATTGAGCCTGCCCGCCATCCCGATGCGGCGGCATCACCAGGCGGCGCGCCACCGAGTTCGCAACTTCCGCCCCATAGTCCCGCCGCACAATGTGCAGACACAGGTCGATCCCCGCCGCACTGCCCGCCGAAGTGAGAATGCTGCCCTCATCCACATATAGGCGGTCCGCTTCCAACTGAATCCGTGGATAACGCGCGGCCAGCCGTTCCGCATATCGCCAATGCGTGGTGGCCCGCTTGCCATCGAGCAGCCCCGTGGCCGCGAGCACGAAGACGCCGGAGCAGATCGAAACCAGCCGCGCCCCCGCCGCGTGCGCCGCCCGCAGTCTGCGGAGCAGCGCCTCGGGCGGAGCTTCGTCCACCTGCCAGCCGGGAACGATGATGGTCCCAGCGCTTCGCAGCACACCCATCCCATGCGGCGCCTGGACGCGAATCCCGCCGGTGCCCCGCAGCGGCGCGCGGTCCAGGGAGAACACGCGGAACTCATACCAGGGGACGTTCAGCTCCGGCCGGGACAGCCCGAACACCTCCGAAACGATTCCCAGCTCGAATGTGCCCATGCCGTCATATGCCATGGCGGCAAGCGTGCGCGGATCGCGAAGCGCCATGGCAGGATTTTAGCGCATATTGGCATTTCTGCCTCTCGACCCCGGCCGCCCAGGCGCGCGAAAGTATTCCCATGACCGCCCTCGAACACTTCGAAAAACTGCTGGAATTCGAAACCGACTGCTGGGATGTCCACGAGGACCTGAAGTCCGGCAAGCCCGATTACGTCATCCTGGATGTCCGCAGCCCGGAAGCTTATGCCGCCGGCCACGTCCCCGGAGCCATCCACCTGCCCCACGGCCGAATCGTCGAGCGCAACCTCGCCGCATTCCCTGCCGGCGTCGCCTTCGTGGTCTACTGCACCGGCCCCCACTGCAACGGAGCGGATAAAGCGGCAGTCCGCCTCGCGCGCCTCAATCGAAAAGTGAAGAAGATGCTGGGGGGCATAGCGGGGTGGAAGTGGGAGGGGTTCGAGTTGGAATAAAAGTCAGAAGTCAGGAACTGATCGGCGTTGACGGTGCGACCTCGGGCTGACTGAAGCGAAAGAGAACAACTAGTCGCCCAGCGTTTACCGACCCCGCGACGCCCAGCGTAATCGACGTACACCCTCTCGAAACTCTTCGTTTAAAATCGTGCGCGACCTCCCCATAGCTTGTCGAGGCGGGAAGTGAGCCTCGCCTGGGAGCGGTTTACTTTGGAGGTTCGTCGCTTCCGCCCGGCATCAACCCACGATTTCTTCTGACGAACATCACGAAGACCAGACGATCAAACGGTTGGACTTGCTCCAGCGTTTCAAGCACGGCTTTTGCTCGCGAGGCCCGCCTTTAGCGTTGACTGTAGTTGTGCCGCCGGGTAGGCCCGGCATCGGGCGCGGCCGAGATCATGGTGAAAGCTAGTTGTGGCCCTAGTATCCCCATTGCACTCGCAGCGGGTCTTGAGCGAAATGGCGACATGACATGTCACCCAGCGGCAGCTTCAGGGTCAGGATAGAAGGACTCAATCGCCTCCTGGGAAGAGTCGTAAATCTCAAAGAACCGATCAATTTTTGTGGTCGTCAACACGCCTCGAACTTGGGTCGAT
Organism: Terriglobales bacterium; assembly: GCA_035623795.1. Lineage (GTDB taxonomy): Bacteria > Acidobacteriota > Terriglobia > Terriglobales > Acidobacteriaceae > DASPST01. Next base: position 36,770 of record DASPST010000012.1, on the reverse strand, counting down.
AAGGCAGCAAATTTGATTTTAGCTCCACGGTTACGCGCAGAGATAAATGATGCGACCAGCACTCCGAGACCGCTGCTGTCAATGGATTCAATCCCAGCGAGATTCACCACGATTCGATGGGTTTCGTTAAGCAAGCCGAGAATTACCCGCCTTAGCTCGTCTGCTTCTTCACCAAAGACAATCCGGCCACGGCCCCGAATGACAACAATGTCTTTAGTTCTGGAGAGGTCTAGCTTTAGAGCCATGGAGGGCGCTCCGGTCCGTGGTGCGCGCGGCGACGGCACCAGGGAGCCAGTATAAGTCCAAACGCGTCAGGTCGAGTTGTCGCAACCCATTTCACCAACTACGCCCCGAACTGTATTTTGCGAGAAATCACCCAATTTCGCTCCTGCTTCCGCGCTAGCTTAGTTTCTCATGCCCTTCTGGCACAACGAACCATGATGTCCCAACTCCGATCAACCGCCTTCCTCGCAAAACACCCGCGCTTCCACTTCGCAACGATTCCCTCAAGATCTCCGGTGCATGCCAACGCAAACAGGTCCTCACGATGTGGTGCAGCGTAGCCGAGCTTAGTGCAGCTTCGCGTACTCCGCTTTGGCTTCTATCAGGATGGGGATGTCGGGGTCGGCATCCTTCCAGAGAGTGAGGAAGTCTTGGTAGGCAGCTTTCGCTTTGGCTGTGTCGCCGGACATCTCATAGGCTCTGCCGAGTTGGAGGTGGGCGAGTGCGCCTAGGGGAAAATTGAGCACGATGCCGCGATGATCGAGGAACTTCTGGAACTCCACGGCCGAGGCTGCGGCGTTGCGCAACGCCAATTGAGCCATACCGCGCAGATAAACCGGGTACATGGTCCCGACCTGCAACTGAGGGGGTTGGCCCAGTTCGTAGGGGAGTGCCGCTTCTAGATAAACGAGGGCTTGCGCGGGATTATTCGCACTCAGTTCAAGCGCGCCTTTCAGTGTGGGCAGCCAGTAAACTTTCATCAACGTGTCGGACGGGTAGTTCTTCTCCAGTTCTGCGATCATGGCTTTGGCGCGGGCGCTATCACCGGTGCGGGCATAGGCCAGGGCGGCAAACAGCCTTACGTCGCGGCCCGCGGAGAGGGACAGTGCTTCCGCCACGTCCTGACGGGCGTCGCCCACGTTCCCGAGTTCGACTTCGCGCAATGCAGCGTTGGCTTGATACATGGCAGCGGTTTCCTTCGACTCGGCGCGCACAGCCGATCCGATCGCTCGCCGGGTGAAGACGCGGGCGCTCTTCAAGCGGCCGTAGTAGGCCTCGGTGTCGGACTGGAAGGAGAGCAAGAGATCCTCGGCGCCGGGTTTGCCTAAAGCCCAGGAAACTTGCTTTTCCATTTCTGTGGCATCTCCGCCAAGAAAGGCTTGGTAATAAAACTCCTGGTGCAGGTAGTCGCCATCCAGGTTGCGCTCCTGCGCCTGGAGAAGGACCTTCTTGGCTTCGTCGGGCCGATTGAGGGCGAGATAAAAGGAGGCCAGATTGGCGTAGGAGACGACCACAATTGGATCGATGTGCAGAGCGTCCAGCGTGCGGGCGACGGCCTTGTCGTATTGGCCCACCTTGCTGGCGAGGTCTCCGAGGTTTCCGACTGGGACGGAGTCGTTGGGATAACTCTTGGCCCAGAGCTCGTAAACCTGCGTCGCCTCTTCGAGTTCGCCCGTGACGGACGTGTAATACATGGAGGAGATGCGGTATTTCTCCCGTTCGCTGACCTTCGTGCGCAGAGCGTATGCCTTTTTCAAATTTACCGCCGCCATGTCGGCCTGGTTGAGATTGGCGTATGAAAGTCCAAGGCTGGAGTAGGCTGAAGCGAAATTCGGATCGAGTTCGAGAGCGCGCTTGTAGAAGGGTATAGCGGCAGCGTCGCCTTTGGTGCGGCCTGTCATGACGCCCATGCTGAAGGCCTTCAGCGCCTCGAGCGAACTAGTGGTGGCTGCTACCGGTACTTCGAACTTCTGCACCGAGGCCAGCGACTCGCCCAGAGTGTTGCGCAAGGCGGCCGCGACGCGGCCAAGAGCTTTCAAGACCTCCTGTTTTGACGAAGCTTCGTCTGCCTGCTTGGCCAGCGTGTCGCCGTTGCTGCAGCTGATGGCGTCGACGCCGACCACGTACTGCCCGCCAAGGTTAGAGATGGAGCCAAGCAGAAAGGCCTTGCTTCCGGTCCGGATGCAGAGTTCCTGCGCTACGTCGCGGGTGATCTGCTCATTCTGAGACCTGCCCATCAGCCGCAGCGTGTCTTCGACTCTGCGCTCGGAGAGTATGTTCAGGAACGGGGACTGCGCGAGCTGGACGGCTAGTGCCTGCTTGAGGGCATCATCAAAGACGGGGTCGCCGGTCTTGTTGTCGAAGTCGGCCAGCACCACGGTGTCCTTCTCCGTCAACGGCGTAGCCTTCACTGCCGTTGCGGAACGCGAGCGCAGGTAAATGCTAATGGCAATCCCAGCAGTGAGTACGAGAGCAGCTGGGACAAGAACTTTCCAAAGTCTGTTCCGCCCAGCTGCGGGAATTGCGGTTACGTGAGCCGCAGATGAAGATGACACGACGACAACGGGAATAGAGCCAGACGCTGGCGCCGGTGCAGCCGAAGGCACAGATGGCGAAGCATCCCGTGCTACGGGCACGGCTCCAGAGCTGATGACCCTCACCCGACCTGTCTCGGTGTCCCGCTTCAATCGTTGCAGTTCGGCGCGCATCTCCTTTGCGCTTTGATAACGCAGTTCCCGGTCTTTCTCCAACGCACGATTAATGATGTCTTCCAGCTTGGGCGGAATGTCGCGATTGAAACGGATCGGGGGCGGGGGGTCAGAATCGAGAATCGCCTTGAAGATCAGCGCAGAGGTTTCAGCATGGAATGGCACCGATCCTGTGGCCATTTCGTACAGCACGGCACCGAAAGAGAAAAGATCGGTGCGGGCATCGAGTTCCTTTCCCTTGACCTGCTCGGGTGACATGTAGGCAACGGTACCGATGGCAGTACCGGGGGTGGTCAGGTGATCGGAGGTGTGGCCAGCGGTAGCTTCGGCAACGGTCTCCGTGGCACTGCCGCGCAAAACCTTGGCGAGGCCGAAGTCGAGAATCTTGGCGTGACCCCGCTTGGTGACGAAGATGTTGGCGGGCTTGATGTCACGATGAACAATACCCTGTGCATGGGCGGCGTCGAGCGCGTCGGCAATCTCAATAGCCAACGACAGCATCAATTCTGTTTCCATCGGACATCCCGCAATCTGATGCTTCAAAGTCATGCCATCGAGAAACTCCATGACAATGTAGGATTGCTCCCCGCTCTTGCCGATGTCGTAAATTGTGCAGATGCTAGGATGATTGAGTGCGGAGGCAGCCCGCGCTTCACGTCGAAATCGTTCCAAGGCTTGCGGCTCGCGGGAAAAATCATCCGGCAAGAACTTCAGTGCTACGAAACGGCCCAACTCTGTGTCCTCAGCCTTATAGACGACACCCATCCCACCACCGCCCAACTTCTCGACGATGCGGTACCGGGAAATGGTCTGGCCAATCACTTTGAAGGCGGATCTTACGTGGACGGAAAGGTCAAGTCAATGACAGAGGGAGTCTTGCACTGTGCGAGCGGGTCTTTGGTGAGATCTAACTCACTGAGGGGCTCTCGCTGTAAAAATCCTGAGTTCGACAGTTTCACAGGCTGGCTGAAAGACGTCTGGTTCGCTTTCGGTCAGGCGAACACCGCCCCGGATGGATGCGTGCCCGTGGGCACAGTTTGGACACAAAACTTTGGCAGGTTTTCTAAAGAACGACTTGTAGAATCAGTTGATTACGGTGGCTGACTACAGCCCTGATAAGGCTGCGTTTTACCATTTTTGTTCATTGCAGTGCCGGTGATCGGCCCTTTGCTATGCGACGGTAAACCAAGACGGTCTAAGAAATCAGAGAGTCTCTCTGTCGGTCAACAGCCACTCGATCGTCTTTCCCGATTTTCGCGCACGTCTCAGGAGCACGACTGCCCCGATCTCGCTGCTCCCCTGCTCGTATCTAGAGAGCTGTCACTTGGCTGACTCCGAGCTCGTATGCAAACTCCGCCTGGCTAACGTCGTCGAATTTCACGTATGCGCCGTCCTACGACCTTCCAATCGATCTCGGGTTTTGTTGAAGGTGACATCTTCTGCGCCCTAGCCGGACACGACCGGTCCGAACAGGTCACGCGGCTCCAGTGGTAACTGTTTGCCGACGTAACCCACTGCCACGTCATTAGCGCCTCCCGCAACCGATTGGAGTGAGATGGAGCAGGTAACCGGTTTCATACCCCTGCTGTAACGGTTACACGCTCTCGCGCCGTCTCCTACGCCCTCCCAGTCGGCCTCGCCAAGTCCTTGCTCCCGTGTAATATGCGCGGCGCCCACCGGGGAAACGTGGCAGGTAGCGAGCAGGTAACCCGTTTAGCGTTTCTCCGCCCGTCGTCCTGTGGCACAACAAAGCCAGATCGGAGGCGAGATGAACTTGCCGGGCGGAATACAGCCAAGGGCGGTAGGGAAACCGACTCCGGAAGGCGAGGCGAGTATGCGAACATTGAGATGGAGCATGATGGTTGGGGCGGTGCTGATCGCGCTGGCCGGGCGCGGCTTCACCACGACCGATGCGGAGCAGCGGACTCGGGACCTGAAATCGATGACCGTGGCCGAACTGGAGAAGGCCGGCGACGATGCCCGGGCACAGAAAGATTACGAGCACGCCATTCAGTACTTCCAGGAGGCGCTGCGCAAGGACAAGAAGAACGCTGGGCTTTACAACAAGCTGGGCATGGCGGAACTGAAGAGCGGCGATCTGCGCACCGCCCGCGCGAACTTTGAAAGGGCGGCAAAGGTCAATCCCAAGTTTGCCGAGGCTCTCAACAACGTGGGCGCGGTCTTCTTTATGCAGAAAAACTTTGGCTCCGCCGCCAAGTATTTCAAGAAGGCGGTGGCGCTCGATGAGACTCGCGCCACGTTTCACGTCAACCTGGGCGCGGCGTGGTTCAGCCAGAAGAAGGTGGACCGTGCCATCACGGAGTACAGCCGCGCTCTGGAACTCGACCCGGAGGCGCTCGAGAGGAGCGCTCGAACCGGAGTCACGGCCCAGATCACCACTCCCGAGGAACGGGCCAAGTTCTACTACATGCTGGCGAAAGTTCAGGCCAAGCTCGGCAATACGGATAATTGCCTGCTCTGCTTGAAGCGTGCCAAGGAGAGCGGCTACCACGATCTGGCGAACGTCTACAAGGATGAAGAGTTCAGCCGCCTGTGGAACGACCAACGGCTGCACGAAATGGTGCCCCCGCCGGTTGCGAAGTAGTGTCGGCTCACATTGGACGGAGGATGCCAGCCACGCTGTGCCAGCAGCGTGGCTTTCTCTTGTACGCCGTGCATGTTCGACATAAAGAGGAGGCTTCCCATGCAGCTCAGCGCAGTTGGGCAGCGAGATCGGGAAGAGCTGTCCATCTTTTATATCTCATAACGGCTTAAGGTATCGGAAGCCATGATTTATTGAACTTTTAGCCCTATTCGAATCAGTATGCCTTGATGGCCTTCGTCGGCAGACACCGCGTGCCTCGGATCTCTTCCATGCCCTGGTTCGCAGGATTGCAGGCTGCCATTGCCATTAGCTCCGTCACCCTTGGGAGCGGGCTCGAAATCACGTCCGGCGCCACTGCCGTTGCCGTTCGGACCGTTCTCAAGTTCAGTCAGTGCCCTATCGCGTTCCAACCCTCTCATTTGCTCCTCCAGATCCGCGACCTCGAACGCGCGCAACAGCTGACTGAACATCGACACAAAGGCGGCCGCGTCCTTGGTGGGCAGCTTGCCCGCGCGCGCCCTCGGCAATCACCCGCGCCATCGCATCGCGCACGGCCACAGCACTGTCCAAGGGCGGCAGCAGATCGGCAGGTTCGGGCATAGCACGGACTTTGCTCCGGCCGCCGATTCGGCCTAGTTCCGAAGCCTTGTTGGGGTTTCCGTGAAAGAAGCACAGGCCGCCCTCCGTTGCGGCAGCTCGGCAGCGCTTTCCGTTCTTGGCTATGGCTCGGCAACGCCGATCAAGATTCTTTGGGCCATCTGTAGCTCCGGATCGTAAAAGTGCGCGTCATACTCCGCCAGTAGTGTGACTTCTCACACTCTGTCTCAAAACGCCAACTCTCGGTAGATGCGGGCCTTGAACAAAATGTTAGTTGTATAGCCCAGGGAATTGGGACCAAAAGTTGCTTCACAGCTCTACGACTTGTGCTCGCAGAGACGGGCAGCAAGCGGGGCGAGAATTGGGACAAACCTGGGAGCAGATGCCGAGATTGCCGGGTTGGAATGCAGAATCTGTGAGAGGATCGTGGGATCCATCTACTCATTTGCAATGCAGTACACGCGGGAGATGGTGCCGTCGCGAGCCCGTTTCTGCGACTGGTTTTCTCACTTAGGCTCCTCATGAAGATTTCACGTCGCTGTAGCGATCTTCGGCATCTCGTTTTCTAGAAGGAAAGTGGATTGTAACGGAACGCTTCTCGTGGGGGATGACCGGGAAATACGCCAAGTCCCGGACGACGCCTTCGTACAAGCCATGCAGGGTCTACCGACTCGAATGGCATCGCGACTCGCGTTCATGACGCAGAATCATCACGCGGTCCGCGACTTTGTTGTTCGCGAGATGCCCCGGCAAAGGACGCCGATTTCTCCGCTGGGCATTGCGAATACCACAGGACTAGCGTTGCAGACGGTTTCTGTCATCCTGACAGAACTGGAAAGGCACTTGTTCTTTCTCGTGCGGAACAAAGATGGAAATGTGGCTTGGGCCTTCCCTGTGACGACCGCGGCCACCACTCACAAACTCACTTTTTCAACAGGCGAAAACATCTTTGGCGCTTGAGCGGAGGATGCGTTTGCTACGTCCTTCGTGCAAGGGCGCCTACGAGGAGAAAAGCTGAGAGTTCGCATCGATTCCGAATGCCGCCATTGTTCAAGGCCTCTTTCCCTTGAGGTAGACGACGACCTGGGTTGGCATGTGGCGTCGGCCGGCGCTCGGCCGGTGTTGTTCGAGCCGGATATTGAGTGGAACAGTTTCCGTGGTGCAAACATTATTCACGATTATTGAAACCAGGCCGTCTTCTTCTGGTCAGAAGAACATGCTCGCGCTTACCGACACAAGCAAAGGATGCCTAGCGGGGTCTATCTCTCTATGGAACAGGTTGCATACTCGGAGAGAATTGCGCAATCCGGATTGTTCGCTGTCGACCAACATGGGCGATTGCTAGGGAGGCCGTAATTGAAGAGTCCATGAACCGCAGGGCGTGTGCGTTGCCCGGACAGGTCTTGCGATTCAAACGATTTGATTCTGTAAGGCTTGTCGGCTTAACTTGCGGGCGCACATTCGCAAAATGCCAACTGGCGTTAGAGTGCGCCGTGAAAAGGCGGTGGACTTCAGCGGGCATGATGCCAGGAAGAGAGGAAAGGGAGAGCTCAGATAAGAGTAGAAGACAGCTTGAGGTCATTCGACGGAGTGTGCCGGAATCGATTTGGGGAGCGAGCGGCACTGGGTGTGCGCTCCAACGCTGGACAGAAGCGGTCGGGAAGTAGCCAGCTTTGGGGCAACCGCCGCGGAACTGATTCGCATGGCGGAGTGGCTGAAAGCACGGCAGGTCGAGTCAGTAGATGGAAAGCACAGGAGTGTATTGGATTGCCCCGCATGAGGTGCTGGAAGCGCAAGGTCTGCAAGTGCTGCTGGTGGATACCCGGCAGCTAGCGCGGGTACCACGGGACAAAAACTCGGCAGCAATGCCGATAACTTGGCTGCTGTTTGATGGGCAACCATGTATGAGTACTAGACCAACGAGGATCACCGGTCGATATTACCTTCGTTAATCCTGCCAATTCTCAAATCAAAGTCTGGTTCAAAGGGAATACTCCTAGCCATTGGTGTCCAATGGCATACAATTGTACTTGACCTGATGGTGTCAGGAGGAGCGTGCGGACATCGTGGCACTCGTTGCGGCTGACCCGGAATGTGGAGACCTGATCCGCGGAACTGGCTGATTTCGAAAGGTCCGGGTGGCACGCAAAGGAATGGGGAAGAGTGGCGGGGCACGGGTTGTGTATATCTGGCGTAACGAAAGATTTCCGGTTTTCCTCATTACGGTTTTTCCGAAGAATGAGAAAGAAAACCTGTCGATGGCTGCGTAACGCCCTGAAGAAACGTGGCGACAGTATTTTCGAGACCTACGGGAGATAGCATGAAAACGCAATTCGAGCAGATGATGGGTGGCCTTAACGAGGTTGAAGCTTTTCTTGCTGGAAAGCAAGAAGGGTTCAGGGCGCATGTGCCTCAGGAAGTTGACGTGAAAGCGATCCGCAATCGACTTGGCATGACGCAAGCCAGATTCTCTGAAACGTTTGGGTTCAGCCTTGATGCCATCAAGCACTGGGAGGGCGGACGGAGGACCCCAGAAGCGCCGGCTCGCACTTTGCTCACCGTCATTGATAGAAATCCTGCGACCGTGCTCACCGCACTGAATCCCGCTGCGTTTGCTGCCGCTGTCGGCTCTTCTAAACCCACCACTGTCCAATTCAGGGTTGATAAAAAGCGTCAGACACCGGGTCGCGTTGCAAAACGGAGGACCTATTCTGCCGATCGTGGACACAGAATCACGAAGTAGTGAAGAGGAACACTCGTTCAAACTACGACATAAACAGCTTGCCTCCCGCACTAACGTCACAGCTTGAATTTGCGCGCATAAGTCAGCTCATCCCCGCATTGGAAAGGTCCAATGTCCAACAGTCGCTGATGGTACTGTCGGGCTGCCGCAGTTTCTTTCATAAGCTGCGAATACCACATGGCATCAAAGTATGCTGTGCAACGATCGCGCCCTGACTTCGTCGATTGTATTGTCGTGTTAAATTCCGTTTTGTCGATTGATCCTGAGAACATTTGGATCAGTGCTAATGTAGGTGACTCTCCATTTAAGCGCTGGGCTGCGTCCTGCAGGATGTTCGGTTTCCGCTTCCCGCGGCTGAGTTGAAAAAGGAACTCTTCTACCTGCGCATGCGCTCGGTTGCAAGCATCTTTGCTTTCAGCCAGTTGCAGCCTATCCATCAGGCCATAGGACTTGTTCACCCACTCCAACTCGTCGTCACCGGCCCGATGAACACCCGTGAAATACACAATTTCGGCGATATTGAGCGCTGACGACGCACCTGCACATCTAAATCGGACCCCAGTGTTGAATACCAACCTATGCAGATCTAGTGCTTCGTTGATGTCCACTTTCTGTCCACCATCGCCGGTCAGCCTGGCATGGGCCATGACGTTGAGGCATCCCGCATGCCCTTGCCACGCGCATCTTTCCCAGTACTTGTACGTCAGGGAGAAGGATTGCAGATGATCGCGTGCCACGACGCCTGCGTAATACTCCGCATTGGAAACGTTCACGGCGGGTACGTACGTATTCACGTTGCTGGTGATTACGGCATCGAAGTCCGATATCGCTTCTCTGGCAGCGGCAGGCTCGACAGGCTCCCCATCCTGGTAGTGGATCGAATTGATCAGCCTGAACGCTTCAGCTTTGTAGAAATGGACTACGACCGCATCGTCGCGATTGAGGTTACGACCTCGAAGTAGTGAGCCGAATATTTGGACATCGCCTTTCAGCTCTTGTATGTCGTCCTGGCTACGGTCCGTTTTCCCTTCAAGTCTCTGAATATCGTTCACTGCTGAAAGTAAATCGGTCGGTGGACCGACCGGTGTGTTTTGAGAGGGGGACCCTCCGAACGGGCTCTGACTATGATCGGGATGCCCAGAGATTGTTGAGCGCGCTGATAATCCGTGTCCAGCCCCTCCGCGTGCAGCATGAAGCGCTAATCCAAAAATCACCAAAGCTATGAAGCCTGCACCGGCCAGGCAGGCCAGGCCAACCGGGACAAAAACGGGTAGACGTGAAGCCACCGTGTCAGCCCCGGAAGGCTGCTCAGGCTGTGGGTCGAGCGCTTCCTTCAGTTGCAGGCGTGCGAGCCGGTAAGCGTCAGCCGCCATCACCATCTGCACTACGATCAACGCCAGAGAGACGACCCCGCCTGCAAATCCTGTTATTCGCGGCACGCCAAAGCGCACGATCTGAGTTCCCACAAGAATCACTATGCCCTTGGTCCGCTCACCCAGGTAGAAATAGCCAAACCCAGCTGTAAGCAGGTTCAGGGTCACCGCGACCCGCGGATTCTGTACGTCCACTTGAGAGTCTTGTCTGGAGTTGATTTCGATGGCAGTGAAATAAGCGTCGAGAAACGAGAAGGTCCAGAGCACGACAAGAAGGAGCAGACCAGACCCCTGGTAATCGGGCTGCCGGGACATGAAGCAAAGCGTAAGTCCAAACAGCCAGAAGGCGAGGGTAATGCTGCCGCGGGTGCCCTTGCCGCAATAGAACTGTCCTGCTCCTGGGAGGATCAGCGAAAACAGAAAGGCAAGCCCCGCACTCTTGTGCGGAACTTCAGGCGCCAGTGCTCCCACTGGAATCGCATCATTGATTCCGAGAGAGATGATACCTTCCTGGGTGGGACGGATTCGCTCGCGAGCTTCGGCAACGGCTGGACTTGATGAAACAATTGGTTGGAGCGTTGCCCCGCAGTTCCTACAGAATATGAATCCTTCACCACCAGGAGCGGCACATTGCGGGCAGGGACCCGGGTTCATCGTGACCTATTGGACCGACTTCCAGACGTGCCGAATCTTGCCCTTGAAATACAAGCCAGTCAAGTTACGACGGAGTGGGCGAATCCCACGTGATTGGCGCCTCCGCCAACTCTACCTCGGGTGCGTCAAAGGCTAGGGTTGAAGATTTTCCGTGCTCAAGTTCGATCAGGCGAACACTGGCCCTGGGTTGCATTGAGTTGCATTGGGTTGCGTTTGGGTTGCACAATTCTGCACACAAAATGGTGCGACATTGTGCGATACGGCTCGTATTTTCAGTTGCTTAAGCACCCCAGAAGGAGGAAAGGAAGGAACTTCGGGAAGCACAAGCATCGGCCCAGCCCAATAACGAGTGGCCTCTAGGAAATCCCCTCATCCCTCCTATTGTTAATGATGTCCGGCAAAAAAATCGGGGCAAACATCAGCAAAGACAGAAACGCCAAAACTGATTTGGAGCAAGCTCTCGCAGGCGGAACCAAGCTTGGGTCCAGCTTGAGCGCTTCTTCGATCGCTTGGGCCTCAGGGTAATGCCGGCTCAAGCGGAACGCCAAGCTCTTCCGCCATTGCAGCGCGCAGGGTGGTGTTCGACTTTGACCACCTGCCGGCGGCAACACCGCGGGCGACAGGCCGTTTCCGAACGTGACCCCGACGTGTCCACTCTTCCCCGCCGTCTGACTCCGTCCTATACTCAAGGGCGAGACTTTTACCGGGCCATGCGTCTCGGCGTCACGGTCAAACCGAATAGTCGCGTCAGTTCGGTCGAGGAGCGCGACGGGGAATATTTCGTGCGGCTCGACGCCCCGGCGCGCGAGGGCAGGGCGAACGGGCGGCTCGTCGAGGTCCTGGCCGCGCATTTCGGCGTGCCTAAAACGCGCGTCATCATCCATTCAGGCGCCCACAGCAGGAAGAAGATCGTGGATATCCTAATATGAAAATATTCCTTTTCTCGCTTGTCACAATTCAGTAGTGTGCCGCGCAATAGCTGGTCCAATCTGGTACATGATTGGATATTGCTGCGCAATGATCTATGCAACCCTCGGTTCCTTCCATTTGAAAGAAAAATGGGCGGAACGCATGAAAAAGTTACCACCGTTTTCGTCCTAACCGGACCGGCTTACTGGCCGCTTCGTACTCTGCTTTGATCTGCGCGGCCCTTACCGAGGTTATGTCCCTGGCTTCCACCAAGGGCCGCACTTGTTCCTGGATCAACTGATTCAGCGAGTTCTGAGAGGGCTCCGGCAGGGTTAGGATCAGGTACTTCAGGCAGTCCCGTAAGTGGTTGTCCTTGTCGTGCAGAAGGGGAGGGGACGCGCCGAGATCCCGCTACCCTAGCGGCTTTTCCTCAGAATGGCTTCTTGACAGGGCCAGAGATTAGGAATACAAAGTACTCTCTTCGCTCTTCTCCTCCAAACATCGAAAAGAGGAATTGCACGCCATGCACATCGGGGAACCATTGCGAACCATCATCGTCGAACCGCTCGAACTGCCGGTGGACGCGCCGGCACTCGAGCCTGAGCCTGAACCAATCCAACCAGAGATTGAGCCGGTGCCGGCTGGTTTATGAACATTCCTGACTCCGTTTCGCCAGTCATTGGGCATCGCATCTGGCGGTGGGACGGGTCCAAGCTAACCTCGCTCCGTGGCGAACTGTGGCGTCCAAGTCAGCCGTTGGAGGCGGAATGCAGAAGCGCCGAGAAAAAATCGACGAGCCGTGCTGCAGGGACTGCGGGCGATGGGAGCCGGTAGGCGTAGGACCAGGCCAAAATGAGGACCTAGCAGAGCCGAGGACCCGGCTTTGGGGAATTTGTCACGCGGCTGACCTATACGCTGAATCTATGCCCGCCGAAAAAAGCGATGGTTCTCCGTTAAGCCAGTGCATGAATCCAGTACCGACAGTATTGAAAACAGTTCCCTACTCTTCTTGTGCGCTCTTTCAGCGGGGCTCGTGGGAGGAAGTGATCCAACAGTATCAGCATCTTGCGTCACCATCTTCGTCCTAACCGGTGTGGTTTGATGCTTCTACACTGCGCCAGACCTGGGGCGCGGGCCTTGAAAATACCGAGGTAAGGGAAATGACTGACGAAGGGACAGACAAGTTAAAAAGACGCGGACTGCTCTACGCTATAGCAGCAAAATTTCGCCTTTCAAAGCTGTGGGAGTGGGGCCCGATAGATGGCCCTCGCAAAGATTACTTCTCTACGCTGCCCTCAGCAGAGAGGCTGCGGAAGTGGAGGATGGAGTCGCATAAGTCGATGGGATGCAACAGGAATCTGGTCGGGAATCACATGCTGGACCCAATCATCGACCAGCTAGAGAACAACGGAGCTTTAAGCGGCGAAGCAGACAGATTCGTAACTAGGTTCTTGGATAAGGGCTGGACGCTGGGAAGGGCCATTTGTGATGATCCAGCCCTGCTACGACATTACAATAGCTTGGGAAAACACTACGACATCACAAGTGCTGACCAATACAAACTCAAGGCCTTCTAGCAGTAGAAGCGCCGCAAAGGCCGCAGCGGCTATCAGATCACTGCACAAACGAGGGTCACATCATCGAAGGAATCACGCTGCTCTTGCAGAATCGCCTCAGGCATGCTCCCTGGCTGCAGCATGGTGCGTTGCACAGCGCTTAGGGATCACGCAAAAATAATAGTCCATTCAGAGTCCTAACTCGCACATTTTCAGCATGAAGCAATAATGTAGAGCAACCCGCCCCGCAAGCCCGCAGAATGCCGTAACCAGCGGTTGCAGACGGGGATACGCGCGCCCAATCCGAGCACGTTTCCATTATGTTATAGTTATCACTATTACGTTCAAGGAGTGTGAACTATAACATTATGCGGCCCGCTTCCTTCGAGCCTTCTGTCCTGCGCCAGCATCTTCGCCGACACAAGATCGCCGATCTGCCCGAGCTGAAGCGCGTCCTCGGCACAAAGACCAATCTCACCGTGTTTCGCAAGCTGAAGCAGCTCGACTACCTCGCCAGCTATACCCATCGGGGGCGCTTCTATACCCTGCCCGAAATCGCTCACTTCGACGATCACGGGCTGTGGTCGCATGAAGGCGTCTGGTTCTCTCGCCACGGCACCCTGCTGGCCACCGCGGAAATTTTCGTGAACCAGTCTAGCCAGGGCTACTATGCGCAGGAGTTGGCCGATGACCTGCACGCTGAGGTGCAGCAGCCCCTCCGCCATCTCGTCGCGCAACAGCGCCTGGCACGCATGGAGATGGAGGGTCAGTTTCTCTACACCGCCATCGAGTCCATCTCGCGCCGCCAACAGATGTTAGCCCGGCGCAGCGCTCAAGCCGTTCCTGTGGCCGTTCATTCTGCCGACCTCCAGGCCTCCCCGCATGAACTCAAGGCCGCCATCCTTCTGTTCTACGGCCTGCTCGATGAACAACAACGCCGCTTGTTTGCCGGGCTCGAGTCCATCCGCCTGGGTCATGGCGGGGATACTTTGCTGGGCGATTTTCTGGGCGTGGACGTGCATACCGTGGCCCGTGGTCGTCAGCAACTGCTGGACCAAAATGTGGTCAGCGGTCGAACCCGCCGCACCGGCGGCGGTCGTATCCCCACGGAAAAAAAACGCTCGACATAATCGCCGTTCTCCATTGCCTACTCGAACACGATACCGCGGGCGATCCCATGACCGGCATACGCTGGTCTCGCCGCACTACTACCACCATCGCCGAGGAGCTGGCCCAACTCGGCATTGCCGTCTCCCCTAATACCGTCGCCCGCCTGCTCCATGCCATGGGCTATTCCTTGCGGGTCAATCAAAAGCACATCTCCACCAACCACAGTCCCAAGCGCAATCTTCAGTTCGAATATCTGGCCGAGTTGCGTTACCGTTTCCAGCATCGTCACCTGCCCATCATCAGCGTGGACACCAAAAAACGCGAGCTCGTCGGCAATTTCAAAAATCCGGGCCGACGTTGGGAATCTGCTCCGCGTTGCGTTTATGATCACGACTTCCGCACTGATTCCAGCGGGGTCGCTATTCCTTATGGGATTTACGATGTCACGGAAAATCGCGGGGCTCTGGTGGTCGGCGTTTCCCATGACACCCCCGCCTTTGCCGCTCATGCCATCGCTCACTGGTGGCACCAGGAAGGTTCCACCCGCTATTCCGGTTCACGCCAACTGCTCATTCTGGCCGATACCGGCGGCAGCAACAGTTGCCGCTGTTACGCCTGGAAAACCGAGCTCCAGTCCCAACTGGCCAACTCCTTTGCTCTGGCTGTAACGGTGGCTCACTATCCCACCGGTGCTTCCAAATGGAATCCCATCGAGCACCGTCTCTTTTCCGAAGTCTCGCGAAACTGGGCCGGCGAGCCGCTGGATTCCTACCAGAAGATCCTCAACTACGCTCGCACCACTCAAACCCAAACCGGACTTCAGGTCACCGCCTACCTCGACCGTCGTTTCTATCCTTGCGGTCTCAAACCCACACCGGAGCAAATTTCTTCACTACGATTGCAGCGCCACGAAACCTTGCCTGAGTGGAACTACACCATCAAGCCTCAACTGTAGAGTTGTTCTTGCGCGATCCCTTAGCAACCGGGAACTACCCACGCACAAGCCATCGCTTGCTCCAATAATCACGTCTGACGTCCTCAGCGGCAATGCAAGATGCTTAATCCCAGGATGCAGAGTCCCAAGCCGCGGCTTTGTTATTTCGTTCATCTGCTCGAATCGGCCATCGTGGACTAGGTAGAGAGGAGAATCGCCGCAGGAGGCCGCGGTAAGAAGGGCTGAACCCTGTACATGTAGAGCCAACAGAGTGCTCTCCTGGCTTGCGCCCAGGAGGAAATGATTTGCGATCTCGATCAGTTCGTTCAGAGGCATGTCGGGGCGTGCCTCAAGCTGTGCGACGAGAAAATCGACACAGCCCTTGGCCGCACCCCGGGCATCGCCCGCGCCATCCAGCAGGATCGCCCGGTTACCGAGGCAGACAAAAGCATCATCATTCATAGCCTTACCTGCCTCACTTCGAGTTGCTCCGAAGAATCTCAAGGCGTTCTCCTTTAGATGGTTGCATAAATAGCCATAGCAAGGTCACGTCCATGCAGTAGTCATCACCTTGCCGGTAAGATCCGAGAGACGAGGAACATCACCAGCACGATAATCGGAGGCATCCCCAAGAGGAATCCTATCTTCGTCTTCGTGGGGCTGCTGGCCGGCTTCCTGCTGCCTTACTCCTACGCCGCTTACCGGCGTAATAAGCGTTTCGAGCGATTTGAAGAGCTGTTGCCCGAAGCGATTGGCACTCTCGCCCGTGCGGTCCGTGCTGGGCATACCTTCACGCCAGCCCTGGAGCTGGTTTCCAACGAGCTCACAGAGCCCGTGGCCGGGGAATTTCGCTTGCTTCTTCAAGAGCAAAAGGCGGGGCTTCCAATCCAGGACTCATTGATGAATCTAGTCGATCGTATCCCTCTGGTCGACGTAAAGTTCTTTGCTACTGCCGTAATGTTGCAATTGGAGACCGGCGACAACCTGGCCGACATCCTGGACTGACAGTGGGCGGACTCACCCCACTCCGTAAGTCAGTTTGACTTTGGCGCTACGACAGTCACCGTGGGCTTAATGGGCGTTTCGTTGTCTGGTGCTGTTTTGTAATCGAACCAAAATAGAACCGACACCTTATCCTTCTCATATTCGGCTGGTAGCGGACCAAAGTTGTAAACACGCTGCACTGCGCGCACAGCCGAATTGTCGAGCGAGGGAACTCCGCTCGATTGCACAATCCGAAGGTTGCTTGGTTGCCCGGAGCGATCAATATCGAAGTTAAGACAAACCCGGTTTGCGGTTTTAATGCGTGGGTCAACCTCGTACTTTAGCCAATTCTCAGAGACCTTTCTCTGGACGACCTGCACGTACCAGGGAAAGCGTGCAGCAAAGCCCCCGCCATCGTGTGCGTCGTTACATAGGCCCACAGCGCCCTGGCCCGCAGAACTTGTGGGAGTCGTTGGCTTCTGGTCAGTTGGGTTAGCAAACTGCGTCTGGTAGGCGGAGGAACCTGGGGGGACAATCGTCACTCGTGCGAAGGCTGAGTTGGAGGGCGTGGATGTTTCCTTCGCAGTCACTAGGATATGGAGAGATTCTTTCACTTTTGCCGGGGCGGTGTAGAGGCCAGTCGCTGAGATCGTGCCGCAGTCGACCTCCGCGCAGTTGTTTCCATACACGGCCCAATCCACATCTGCGACCACATTCCCGCCGACCTCTGCCGTGAACTGTTGTGTAGACAATCCGGCAACCAGATTCAGAGGACCAGATGGCGATATACGAATACCACTTTGCTCGGTCTTAGATATGATGTCAGGCTTAGCTACAGCGTTAGTTTCTGGGGGTTCCGTCTTAACCGCGACCTGGGTTAGGTCAATGTTGTAGTAGTAATAAAGCCGCAGCGCGAGATACTGACCGTTGAACTCAGCTGGCAGAGCTGGGAACGGGCTGGAGGTGGTGATGCTGCCCCATGCAGCACGGTCGAGCGCCACGTCGTCCGAAGAGTCAGCAAGCTTCATTCCGGCCACGCTCCCGTCTCTGAGAATGGCGAACTCGATGGCCACCTTGCCCTGCTTCATGACGGGCGGGCGCGCCATTTCGGGGATCAGGTTGTACCAGTTTTGCCGCACAATCTGCAGCATGTGGTTCAGATAGGGACCGAAGTCCACGCCCATCGTATCGCTGAGGATCTCCATTTGCCCGCTGGTGGATTCGCCATCTCTTAGGTTGGTGCCGCCGGTGTTGCGCCCGGTTACCGCGACCCCAGGGGCCACCTGCTCGGTCCGAGAGCTCACGTGGCCGCCGTTAGCCGATTCTTTGCGGTCTGGGCTGGCGGTTCCGCTGGAGGCCTCGGACGATGCTTGCGCTTCCTGCTGTTCCTTCATCTTCTTCTGGGATGCTTGGAATTGCTGGGCACCGGCCAGCGACGCCTCCGCCATCGCATGATCGGCGGGAGTCTTAGCCCGAGAGATCGTGAAGTTTGCAGCAAGAATCGCGTCCTCGGCACGTCCCTGTTTCTCGAGCACGTCGACTGCTCGAATGCGGTAATAAATGTTGCTGGGCTCGAGCTCTATCGCTTGTATTGTTGCCATGTACGCTTCGTCCAGCTTCTGGGTCGGCCCGGGCTGAGACAAAACGTAGGCCAGGAGGTCATATGCTTGTGCAAATGCGGGATTGATCTTCACCACCGTGCGCAAACTCGCTTCTGCTTTGGAGAGTGTGTTTTCGTCGTGCAAACCGCTCTCCGTTAAGGTTACAGCCGTGTAGTAGTTTGCCCGGAAGCTTTGTGGATTCAGGGCTAGGGCCTGGGAAGCCCATTTCGATGCTTGGGCCCTATTTCTTTGTGTCAGGTAGAGGAGGCTCATGCTCTCGCAGGCGGGGCCAAGCTTTGGGTCCAGCTTGAGGGCTTCTTCGAGCATCGCCTGAGCCTGAGGGTAATGCCCATCATGGGCCATGAAGTCCGCTCGTACCGCAAGCGACTCTGCATTGGACATCCCACGGGCTTGGAAACCGCTTTCATCGATCTTAGGCCGATCCAGCTTCAAATCATAAAACGCGGAACTCTGAATGTACTTTTGCAGCATTGTGTCCAAGCCCGCCGGATCACCGATCGTGCGCGCAGCCGCTTCTCTTTGGTCTACTCCATTCCGAAGCAGTGCATCGAAGTCGTTCATCCGCTGGGTTTTCTCCTTCCAATCCCGCGTAATTAAGTAGTGCGTCAGTGCCCAGGACTCCGCATAAAAAATCGAAGTCTTGTTTTCCTCGTGATAATAGGGTGACGAAGCATCCACATCGAACAGGGCGTTTACAGGCAGAAGCACTGTCCCTTGCAGTAACCTCACATTCCCGGCGTTCGGAGCACCCACCAAGACCTTATTGCCCTCGGCCCTCGTGTTGCCGTAAAACTCCGCCAGCCCTTCGACCATCCACAGCGGGAGCTGGGACCTACGGTGCCGCATAAGGTAGTGCACGTACTCGTGATAAACAGGCTCGTAGGGCACGTCAGCCCCTTGATTGAGGCTTACGTCGAGTCGTAACGCCACATAGTTGGCATCGCCGCCCCCTAGGAAAACGCCGGCGGGATGCACGGAGTTCTTCTTCTCCCAGAACTCAGGAAGGAGCATGCGCAGGGTTTCTTCGTCCTTGGCCGCAAGAATGGTGATCGGTGCATCGCTGGCGCCAGTATGTCCGTAGTATTCCAGGAACACGGCGCGTATCATCTCGAACTGTTCAGCAACGCGGCGTGCGTCCTGTTCGCTGGCATTGCTGTCAACCGCAAAGTGTGGACTTTGGACTTCAATCCATGTCTGTGGATTCTTTGCCAGGGAGAGGCTGTGGACGGCTAGGAGAAAACTAATGATTGTCGCAAGTTTGATGCAGCGGAGTGTTGCCTTCATCGGGGCCCGTGGAGCCGGCACAAAAGTCTAGCACCAGAGCAACCGGTCGGCGGATGGTATCTTCTAGCCAGTAACCGCGAGAGGTAACCAGTCAAAGCAACTAGCTACCCGTCGTCGCGCCTGTATGCTCTGGCAGTACTTGCGGTTCTTGATCTTCACCCAGCTAGTGCGATCGTCCTGCGTATAACGCCCGCGCTTCCACCTTGCAACGACTCCATGCCGACGCAAACCCGAGCTTACTGCAGCTTCGCGTGCTCCGCTTTGGCCTCTTTCAGGATGGGGATGTCGGGGTCGGCATCTTTCCAGAGGGTAGGAAATCTTTGTAAGCTGCAAGCGCACGCACGGGGCTGCATCCGCGTCAGCGCCCTGCGCGGTTCTCGCTTGCAAGGCATTCGCACGCGCCACGCCTAGATGTGCCAAGGTTCCCGTCCAGCAGTTCCAGACGATGCCGCTGTGGTCGAGAATCTTCTGGAACTCGATGGTGGCTTCCTTGCCCTGCCCAGCCGCGAGATGCGTCTCGCCGCGAATGTAGGTTGGGTGGAGGCAGGAGATGTTGGCGACAAACAGAATCTCTCCGTACTCGATGGGCGGCAAGGCAGGTTGTAGCCGGTTGATCGCAGTAGCCGCGTTCTTGCTGTTGATCGCCAGTTGCGCCTGAATCGCAGGCTACCACAGAGACTGCATCTGCGTATCCAGCGGGAAACGCTGGTTCAGGTCTTGTTCCAGCGATTCGGCTCGTGCGCCATCGCCCGCCATGGGGTAAGCGGGCGCGGCTTCGGCGGCAGTACCCGGACTGGCCCGTCGAGGTCAGGAAAAGCAGTGAGGGGTTGCGCACGGAGATGTAGTCGCGGATGACTCGTATCAACTCGCCGCGGCGCTGTTTCCCTCGGCAGCGTTCACTTCAATCCCTCTACGAGGTAAAGGTCGGCTAGCGTGCGATGGTATCCGTATACATATGTCTTGCCGTCGGTAGTCATGCGGATGGGGCCGATCCTTTCAACACCGGCAGGGTCGGAGGGCATGAGCTGCTTCCACAGGGTTCTCTGTCCCGTGGCTAAATCCAGTCGATTAACTCTGGCGGGCAGGTCTCCGGGCTGGTAGACATACATCGAGCGCCCATCGGCACTCCAGCATATCGGCTCTTCTCCCAGATTAAAGCCGTTGATCGCGCGCGGCTGACCTCCAGACACGGGATAGATATACCCATTCTGGTCGTTCCCGATCCCTGCCACCATCTGGCCATCGGGTGAGATGGCAAAAGCTGTGGCATTGACTCCCTCGGGGGTGATGGCCTGCGGCTTCCCGTCGCCAAGGCTTTGAACATATAGCCGCACGCCGTGGCCCGGCTCGTTTCCCGAGAAAAGCACCCGCTTTCCGTCAGGATGCCAGCGAGCCCAGACGTGACTAATCTGGTCGTTGGTCAGCGGCTTCGACTCTCCGGCTTTGGTGGGCAACAAAGTGAGTTGAGCCGGGGAGCCTTCGGGCTGTGAGATGGCCCATTTCTGGTCGGGGGATAATGCCACGGCCGCGCCCTCCCCCAGGCGAATGGCGGGCGACCCGTCCGTCTTGCGAAGGTAAACCGTGTAGGCCCACTCACCCCCCTTTCCATATGTTCCCCCGCCTTCTCCCTCCTCATCGAAAAGGAGCGACTGGCCGTTTTCCGAGAGATCGGCGGGATAGGAATAGTCCAGCCAGGACAAATCAACCTCCTTGGTTTTCGTGGCAGGGGAACCCAAGAGCTCACGGCGCCAGGTCGCGCGAATCAGCAAGATGCGGCCATCCCGCCAAATATCGAGCAAGATTAGCGTTCCCGGCATCGCCGAGACGAGGCGCTCCCGGCCGCTGGGCGACACCGCGTACAGGGCGCGATTTGCCCCTACACGGCTTCCTGTAAACCAGACTTCCGTCCCATTGGCTGACCAGGCTAGGCCTTGGGTGGTGTAGAAACCGCTTGTGAGCTGTTGCCTCTTACCGTTGCCATCAACGATTGCGACCGACCCACCGTCATCTCCCTGGATGGGGTGGTCCAGGAACGCCACAAGGTCGCCTTTGGGGGAGACACGTGGATGGCTGATCCAACCGCTCGTTTCATAGAGGACTCGACCAGCGGGATACTCCAGACGGTTTCGCCCGCCGACGTCTCGGACGATGGCCAGACTATTTCCGTCGGGTGACCAGTCAGCCCATTGAACGTTTTCCAGGACTTCCCGCGGCGCACCACCTGCCAACGGAGCTCGTGCCAGGGTACCAACATTGACCCACGTACCGACTGCGCGGCTTCTCAACAAGAGCGCCATTTCTCCTGTGGAGGAAACGGCCAGGAGCTGAGTCTGGCCCAGCCCTAAAGAACGGGATTCCGGAGCATCGAGACGGGCGGTGAAAACATCGACGGGATTGCCCTGCCACGCAGCGCTATACAAGATGGTCTGTCCGTCGGGAGCGAAGCGGGCCGCCCGGATTGCGCCCCGTCGGAAGGTGAGCTGGCGATATCGCGGCTCAGGCGTTGCGGCGGCTTGCCAGAGGCCCTTGCCCGCTATAAGGCCCAGTCCGAGGCCGAGCACAAAGGCCAACGCCGAAACAACGAGCGCGCGGTGCCCCTTCGTCGGCGCCGCCACCGGAGCTGGAGAGAGAACCTCGGGTGCCCGAGCCGAGGGTGTAACCCGCGACGAATCTATATCACGCTTTGCGCGCTTCAGATCAGCGCGCAACTCCGCAGCCGTCTGGCAGCGCAGGTCACGGTCCTTTTCCAGAGCCTTGTTCAGAACGACCTCTAGTTGCGGGGGCAGTCCCGGATTCAACTGCCTCGGCGGCGTGGGTACACGATTAAGGATGGCTTCAAAGACCACGGCCGGCGTATGCCCGGAGAATGGTTGCTTGCCCGTGCACATCTCGTACAACACCACTCCGAATGAGAACAGATCAGTAC
This sequence comes from Terriglobales bacterium, assembly GCA_035623795.1. Classification (GTDB taxonomy): domain Bacteria; phylum Acidobacteriota; class Terriglobia; order Terriglobales; family Acidobacteriaceae; genus DASPST01. Next base: position 14,762 of record DASPST010000012.1, on the reverse strand, counting down.
GGTGGTCGAGAGCTTCACCCCGCGCCTGTTCGGGCGACATGTACGCTACCGTACCAATAGCGGTCCCTGGGCTAGTTAGCTGGTAGTCCGAGACCGGCAATCCGCCGCTCCCACTGCCCACCGTCGCCTGCTCGGCGAGATTACGTGGCAACGAAAGCTTGGCAAGACCAAAGTCGAGGATCTTAGCCTGTCCGCGCTGTGTAATGAAGATATTGGCGGGCTTGATGTCGCGATGCACGATCCCGCTTGTGTGCGCCGCATCTAGGGCGTCCGAGATCTGAATTGCCAGCTCCAGCAATTGATCGAGGCTGAGCGGCTGACGCTCGATACGGTGCTTCAGGGTCACCCCATCCAGAAATTCCATTACGATGAAAGACTGATTGCCCTGCTTACCAATCTCGTGGATGGTGCAGATATTGGGATGGTTCAAAGCCGAGGCAGCACGCGCTTCCCGACGGAATCGTTCCAACGCCTGTGGGTCTCGGGCCAGGTCTTCAGGAAGGAACTTCAGGGCGACAAAGCGGCCAAGCTCGGTGTCCTCGGCCTTGTACACCACGCCCATTCCCCCGCCGCCCAGTCTCTCGATGATGCGGTAGTGCGAAATGGTCTGGCCGATCATCGGGCTGAAATGTTAGGGCCAAGGGAAGGGCAAGTCAATGAACGTCGAAGAGTTGCGGGATCTCAAACCCCCTTTGACGCTAAATCGCCCTCACTCACTGAGGAGTTCTCGCAATAGGACGCTGATCCACGACATCCCCATCTTGAAACAGGCCAAGGCGGAGTACGCGAAGTTGTAATAGTACGGACACGATTCTGGCAGCCATGTCTCAATCGTCCACCAAGAAATGGCCAACTGGCCCTATACCGTGCCAGCATGGACGAAAGCCGCAAGCGCGTGCTGGGGATCATTGCGGGCATCCTGGTGGCGCGACACCAAGCGCGGAAATTCTATCTGCCGGTAAACGCCGGGGCACGTTTTTCGAGGAAGTGTGCCACACCTTCTTTGAAGTCCTCGCACGCGAGGCTTGCCACCAGTTCGCGCTCGGAAGTTTCAAACGATTCCGCCAGCGTCTGGAACATGGCCTCGTATACTTGCCGCTTGATCACCCTCAGCGAGCGCGGGCTGCTGTTTGCCGCCAGGTCCGCGGCAAACTCCTGCACGCGGCCCGCAAACGTCTCCTGCGGAAAGACCTGATTCACCAGCCCCATTTGACACGCTTCGGCTGCATCGATCATTCTCGCGGTAAACAGCAGGTCCAGCGCGTTCGCGTGCCCCACGAGCCGCGGCAACATCCACGCCATTCCATATTCTGCAATCAACCCGCGCCGCGCAAAAGTCGTGCTGAAGCGGGCCGCGTCGGACGCGAAACGCAAGTCGCAATACAGCGCAATCACCAAGCCCAGCCCCACCGCCGGCCCATTAATCGCCGCAATCACCGGCTTCGTCAGCGCCAGAAAGTAAGAATATTGTTTCTGGAAATCCGCTCGTGCATCTCCGCCGATGCTGCTCGCGGTTTGCGTCGCCTGCGCGCGCCGCACTTCGGCGAGCCCCTTTTCCGCGACCGCGCTCAACAGCGACATGTCGGCGCCCGCGCAGAATCCTCGCCCAGCACCAGTCAAAACGATGACACGCACGTTATCGTCCCGCTCCGCATCTACCATGGCGGCGCGCACCTCGCGCTCCATCACGGCGGTCCAGGCGTTCAACTTGTCGGGCCGGTTGAGGGTAATGGTGGCGACCCGATCGGCCACCTGGTACAGCGTTTCTGGATTTGGCATGGTGAGGCGGATTATATAAGTTCTTCTTGAGAGTTGCACTTCTCCCAGAGTTATGAAAGCGAGCGACCACGCAAGCAGCGGCTCCACGCAACTAATTCTTCACATCCGCCGATTCCCTCCCCTCGTAACTCGTACTTCCCTTTCCAGCGGTAGTAGGCCTGCTCGCTGATGCCGTGCTGCCGGCAGAGCTCGCTGGCCCAACTCAAACGTCACAGACGTGGCTTTTGCCTGAGTTGAAAAAACGCGGCTAAGTGAAAAATGGCTAGTTGAGATTCCCCCTAGACTACCTAGACTAGCGGGCGGTTGCATTTCTGCCGCCGGCAGAATAGCCTGAGTGTCTTGGCTTGTAGTCCACAAACTGCCTGATAGAGTCACCCTCCCAAGGACCCCGTGACAGGTTTTTCCATTTCAAGACGACGGTTTCTTGGGGCCGCCACCGCCGGTAGCCTGGCCATCACCGGCGATGCGATCCTGTTGGAGCCGAACCACCCCCGCTTGGTGCGACAGGAGATCTTCCTACGCCGTCTTCCGGCCAGCTTCGATCGAATGACGATCGTGCAACTCAGCGATTTTCACTACGACCCGTATTTCTCGATACGGCCGATAGAAGCGGCGGTCCGCATCTCCAATGAACTATCACCCGATCTGGTTGTGTTGACCGGGGACTTTGTAACCGCGCCCGAATTTACTACGGTCAAGTCAGCGCGCAAGGCGGCGCAGCCGGCGGCACCCTGCGCTCAGCTGCTGAGCAGTCTCCGGGCCCGCTCCGGCGTCTTCGCGGCCCTAGGAAATCACGACGAATCCACGGACGCACGCACAGTGACCCGCATGCTTTCCGAGGTAGGATTCCAAGTGCTCAGGAACACCGCCGTTGCCCTGGAACGGGGTGGTCAGCGGTTGTGGCTGGCAGGAGTCGGTGACGTGCTCAAGCGTAGGGCTGACCTCGATCTCACCTTGGCGGCTGTTCCGGCGGCAGAGCCGGTAGTTCTGCTCGCACATGAACCAGATTTTGCCGACACGGTTGTGCGCTATCCGGTCGATTTGCAACTTTCAGGCCACTCCCATGGCGGACAGGTCTGCCTTCCGCTGCTCGGACCACTATACCTGCCAAAGATGGGCCGGAAGTACCCCTCCGGCCTTCGGCAGTTAGGCTCCCTCGTTCTCTATACTAACGTGGGGATTGGAACCATCCTCTTTCCCACCCGCTGGAACTGCCCACCCGAAGTTACCTTGATTACGCTGCGCACCGGAGTGGCGTCCCGGTTAATTTCCAGCGCCCACCGCTAGCAGGGCGCACCAGGGCGAGCTGTGAACTTTCAGCGAATGTAAGGATTTGCACCCCCAGTTCTGTCGCCTACGTGCGGGATCCTGCCTCGGCACAGCCGAACGCCGATTTCTAGAGCTGCCGCATCCGCGGAAATTTGGAGCGGCAACTCACGGAGCGCACTGTGTGGAGAATGTGATCCTCCTTTGTATGAACGCTTCGCTGGCAGATATCACCGTCAGTCGTGCGGGCGCAGCGGCGGTCTTTGACTTCAGCGAATGGAAGAGCGAGGTGGCGAGCAAGAAAAATTCGGATGGGACCGTCTATACGCGCTCGCTTTCCGACCTGTTTGTCGTCGAGGGTATGCATTAATGTCTTACCTCAGGCGGCCGACGCACCCAACGGGGGTCGATGGACGTTGCAGCGCACTGGCCTGGGAGGCGGCAATGAACAACCGGAGATGCGGCTTTCCCAGCGCTGGTAAAGTAGCCCTCAACGTTCCTCAAAGAGGTATTCGTGCTGTGCGTCCCGCATCGGTCTAAGGACTGAATCAGGCAGGAGAACATCGGTCTTAGGAATTGTCCCGCACCAATTGTTGTGCCAAACGGGATTCAGCATCGTCTGGACCTAATGCGTTTTCTAGCTGTTGTGCGCCAAGGCGGAAGGCCGCAAGCGCCCCGGGACGTTGGCCCTGTTGCTGAAGCGCATAGCCTTGCGCAAGATAAGCTCGGCCGATGTCTGAGGAAGACTTTCCGGAAATTGCTACCTGTTGGAACATTGCAACAGCGCGAGTAGCGTCGGCAAGCGCTTCGTCCGTATGGTTCAGTTTCAATAGAACGGCCGATCGCTCGAGAAGAAATCTCCCTTCATAATAGCTGGAGCCATGAGCTTTTTTTTGCCAACCCTGCGCGATCGCGATCGCTTGGTTAGCAAACCGCTTCGCGCTGACGAGGTCGCCGCTTGCAAACGCATTCTGCGCGAGTTCGGAGGCAAGATATCCGAAATAGATGTGGTCCGGCGGAACGCTGGCATGCAAACGTTGCTCGAGCTGGGACAGCATCTCCACGGATCGGGCAAGCTGATTCTGAAGCCGGTAAAATCGGGCGCGCTGGAGCAAACCCTTCCGGATGGCGATGCCATCGCCTGCCGCCAAGCCATGTCGATAGCCCTGCTCCGCGTAAGTGCCCGCCTCGGTTATCCTACCCAACTCATCCAGGACCTCGCTGTAAACGCCCTCACTGGTCGGAGATATGCCCTCCCCTCCCGATGAATACCGTTCGATTTCAATGGTGCGACGAAGGCATTTTTCTGCGTCCATCGGGCGTCCGGAACGCAACAACATTACTCCCCAATTGTTAAGCACGGTGCCTGCCAGGACAGTCTCGTCGCGGCCCATCATCTGGATGAGGTCCACGGTACGACGATAGGTAGCGTCGGCCAGATCCGGCCGCCCTATTTTGTAGTACGTGCCGGCTAAGTTGGTAAGCACTGTTAATTCGACGGAGTCGGGACGATAAGGGGACGTTCTTAGCAAGCGCTCGGCAGCGTCAGCCCGTGAGAAAGCGTCTTGTTCGCTACCTGTATCGTCGGCGATCTCGCTGCCGCGCGATAGACAAAAGACTCGTTCCAAAGTAAACGAACTGTCGCTTGGCAACTCAGCGATTCCCTCGCGATACAACGCCTCGGCACGTGCCGAGTTCCCCCCTCTGGATAATGCCTGTCCCAGTGCGCATGATGCGAGGGCATGAGATGAGCGTAGCGGCAGAGACTGTGAAAGTGCGCGAGCCTCCTCGAGCAACTGCCTAGACTTTTCGTAGTTTCCACTGTACCCATACTGCCGACCAATGGAAACTAGAAGCTCTGCCCGAACAGCCTCGTCAATGCCGTGCTGCCGTTTAACTATGTGTTCCGCACTTTCCAGTATCCGATCAAGTGTAAAAGGTTTACCCGAAGGCGTTATTCCCGAAAGCACCAGCTCGTTCAGATCGTTGTTTGCGCCTGCACGCGACAACTGGCGAAGGGCAAAATCACGCTCCTTACGCACAACTCCGGCCTGAATCACGCTTTCTGATATGGCAGCAATGATGGCGACCAGGGCCACAGTCGCCAGCGTCACAGCCCTACGGTGGCGCCGCATAAACCTGGCAGTTCGGTAAGTAAGCGTATCTGGGCGCGCGCTGATGGGCTCGTGTTTTAAATAGCGTCGAAGGTCGTCAGCTAAGGCGGTGGCGGATCCATATCGTTCCTGAGGATTTTTCTTCAGAGTTTTGGCGACAATCGTGTCCAAGTCGCCACGTAATTGACGCTCCAGCCTGTCGATAGTGGTAGAGCGTTCTTCGGCAATGGCCTTATCGCGCGCCGAGCTAACCACAAGGGAAGGTCGGGGCGGCTCGTTCTCAAGTACGGCTCTCACTAGCTCCACAGCCGAATGTGGACCAGAACCCGCAGGATGCTGACCAGCTAAGAGCACATAGAGCAGAACGCCCAATCCGTATACATCGGTAGCAGTTGTGACCGGCCGGTTGGAAAGCTGTTCTGGCGCTGCATACTGTGGCGTGAGCGCCGAACCACTCTCGTGAGTGAGCAGAGTCGCGACGCCTGATTGACCTTCGCCTTCAAGCAGTTTGGCAATGCCGAAGTCCAGCAGCTTAACGTCTCCGGTCTTAGTGGCCAGCACATTCGAGGGCTTTAGATCACGATGCACAATGAGATTGGCATGGGCATAGGCAACCGCGTCCACGACATCCAGAAATAGGCGGATGCGCGCTTCCAGATCGAACTTGTGCTCGTCACAGAATTGGTCGATGGGTTTGCCGTCGACGTATTCCAAAACCAGATAGGGTTGACCAAAGGAGGAGAGGCCAGCATCGAGAAGTTCCGCAATATGAGGGTGAGTAAGCCGGCCGAGCATGCTGCCCTCACGCTTAAACCGCTCCTGAGTCGCGCGGCCTGGCATCCCACCACTTACAAACTTAACAGCCGCTTGACGCTCGAACCTACCATCCGTGCGCTGGGCGAGCCACACTGTGCCCATCCCGCCTTCGCCAATTTGTGCAATGAGTTTGTAAGCGCCCACGGTTTGTCCCGTGATTCCCACCGGCGCAGGTATGGGAGAGATTTCGAGAAATCCTTCTGAGTCGGCACTTTGCTGCTCTTCCAGCAATGCCTCTAACAACGATGCGAGATCTGCGTCCTCGTGGCGCAATGACACTAACCATGCCGCGCGCTCGCTCTGTGGTATGTCGAAGGCTTGGTCGAGATACGGGCTTACGCGCTGCCATTGCTCGGGAGTCAGAGTCGACATTGTGATCCCTCCCCCAGGAGCGCATGATACTCCAAAACGCGCCCATTATTGACCATCTCGATGTTGGCAGGGAAGAGCAGATTCAAACGTTGCTAGTTCCCTCCGGCCTCGCATCTCCCGCGGAGGGTTTTGTGCGGGAGGTGGAGAGGGAGCTTACGGGACGGGAAACTGAGCCCCACGAGATCATCTACTTCAAGGTCTACAAGAGCCGGCTCCCAGTCATTGAACAGGCACTTGAAACCGCGGCCCTGATGTTTTGGGGTGGCAGGCCAATGCGACGGACCAAGTCCTTGAAACGGGTGTCTTCATGCAGGGAATTGAAGTAGGGCAATACCCGGATCAAGGTGAGCCCGCCATCGCGGTTCCGGACATCCTTCTCCAGCCATGCGAATGCCTGATCTGTGTCGCCCAGCGCAGCGTGCACCTCGGCAATGCCCACGTAGAGCTGGCTTGTGTGCTTCTGTTCTGACAGCGCCTCTATCTTGCGCAGGATGTCTTTGGCTTGAGCTTTTTGGCCCATCAAGGCATAGGTCGCACTCAGATTCGCTTCAAAGTAAGACTTGGCTCCCGGGATGCGCATACCCGCTTTGATTTGCTCGAGAGCGGCTTCATATTGCTGCTTGCCCAGATAGGACCATGCTAGCATCTCACGTGCCAATGCGAACTCCGGATCCATTTCAAGCACGCGCTTGGCTTGTTCGATCGCTTGGTCATAGCGCTGGGCAAAATAGAGCAATTGCGCGACGTCGGTATTGATGATCAATGAAAGGGGGTCGATTCCCTGGGCACGGCGGATTTCTTCAAGCGCCTTGTCCATCTGACCCTGGGAGACCAGGTAGAACGCGTACCAGTGATGGGCAGTGGGATAGCTGGGATTCAGTTGCAAGGCGCGCTGGAATTCCTTCTCGGCGGCAGACCAATTCCAGTCGTAGTGCCAGTACACAAAAGCGAGCGAGGTATGCGCCTCGGCCAGCGTGTCGTCCAGACTAAGAGCCTTGAGCGCGGCGGCGCGGGCTCGGGCTATGGCTTCCTGGCGGGTGATGGGAGTAGTCGGGTTGGAGCCGAGTAACGCAAAGGTATCTGCGAGTCCCGAGTACGCCTGCGCATATCCCGGATCCTCAGCGATCGCCTGCTGGAAATACTCAATGGCCTTCAGGTACCCCTGCTCGGATCGCTTATTCCAGAAGTATCGGCCTTTCAAATAGTCTTCGTAGGAGTCTAGATTGGAAATCGTGGCGGGTTGTCCGGAAGCTCCCGAGCCGAGCTTTATTGCGATCTGCGCGGCCACGTCGCCTGCGATCTCCTCTTGCAACGTCAACACCCCCTGCATATCGCGTTCGTAACTCTGAGACCAGAGGTGGATTTGGTCGCTCACACGGACCAGTTGCGTGGTAACCCGTACCCGGCTTCCCTCGCGCCGAATGCTGCTTTCCAGAATGTAATTTACGCCAAGCTCCCGGCCAATCTGCGCCACCGTCTTAGCCGTGCCTTTGTATTGCATCGCCGAGGTGCGCGCAATGACTCTGAGCCGATCGGGATCGATCCGGCTCAACTCCGCAATCATTTCTTCGGTCAGGCCGTCGCTGAAATAGTCTTGCCTGGCATCACCGGAAAGATTTTCGAAAGGGAGTACGGCCAGCATGACTTTTCCGATCGCCGGGTCAGCCGGGAGGCGCCGACCGCGCCAGCGAACGTAGATCCCCAGAGCCACCACTAGGATGAGAGACGCCCATGCTGCCCAGGGGATGGGGCGGCGAAGCGGGGTTCGCAGGCTCCTGCGTCCGACCGATATTGGTTCTCCTTTTGTCTCAACCGGGGCGACGAAGCGGTATCCGCGTTTGGGAATGGTCTCGATGTATTCGTGACCATCCCCCAAGTGGTTGAGTACCTTGCGAAGCGTGAAGATGTTCTGGGCCAGCGTGGCTTCTCCGACGTATGTATCCGGCCAGACACGACGGAGAAGTTCGGATTTCTCAATAACATGCCCAGGCTTTTCCGCCAGTGCTAAGAGCGTTTCCAGGGCCTTGGGAGGAAGGGGAAGATGACAGCCTTCCCGAAGCAGGACCCTTTCGGCAGGGTCCAAAACGAAAGGCCCGAAGCAATAACGAGTCTGACCCGGCGCTTCCATGACTTTTGAAAATTCTTTCAAGAAAACTTGAGCGTTCTTTCAAGACTTTCCGCGCCGGCTCAAGGTACCTAGAGGTGTTTGCCTGGGCGGTGAGCCGGGATCCCCACGTTCGCGCCTGGGTCGATTCTAGCCCGCTGCTCAGGCAGAGGCAAGGCCCAGGCAACCTAGGGGAGCCATGATTACGTCTCGACCTTCCGCTCCGAACCGACAACTATTCGGGAGGCGTTTACTGAATTTTCCCTGGCTTCAAATTCCGTCTAGATTGCCCCCACGCTGGATGAATTCATGGCTAGCATGCTCTGGGGAGGGCCGATTTGACCATTACCGTACTCGCAGATTGTCGCTTGCTGCTGTAAGCATTCTCGTCTATCTGATTGGGATCTGTGTTCCCTTATCCTCGCAGAACGCACCCCCAGTACCGCCCCTCCCGCCGCCGAACAACCCTGCATCTCCATCGACAAACGAAGAACAAATTGGATTCTGCCGAAAATGCGGGAACAATTCTGCCCGAGATAGTAATCCGAAGACTAAGTGCAAAGAGCCGGCCACGGCAGATCATCCGGCGCGCATAGTGCCATGTCCGAATGATGACGGCAAATGCGACCCTTCGGACCCGAACTGCAAGCAATCACAGCCGGGTAGCTCCGTTTCTGGAGACGGTGGCAGCGCCGGCGGCGGTTCGGCAACTGGCGGTGGCGGTGGAGCATCGGGCGGGCCTGGAAGTGGCGGATCGAGTGGCGGCGGAGGCGGATCTCAAAGCCCTCCACAGCAGCAGGTACAACTCTGGTATCTCGTTGATGCTTCCTGGTTTTACTGGTCCAAGAATAACCCGCCTGGCTGGAAACCCGGCTTGGGCTCTGTCGGGATTAGCTGGGGCATCATGCTCCAGGAGCTGTCGGCCAACGCCGCTTCGGTGCAATCTGCTGCGCGTTCCTCTGACTACCACGAGGTCGTGCTACCGTCCGTTCAAGCGGCGGTTGCGCCGGCAAAGTCGTCTGACTTTGCACGCGCTGGTTTTGCCGCGGTGAACGCAATCGGCGCAGAAGCCTCCGACTTCCGGGCCTTCAGTGCGAACTACTCTCGCTATCTGGGGGCTAAACAGGCCAACGATCCAAAAGCGATGCTTCAGTTGGCAAATGCGCTGGTCCAGCTAAGTGACCGCACCGGCCAGGATGCAGACAAGGCTGGAGCCGCGATCGCGAAATTCCAACAGATGCTGCTTCCGATTGTTCAACAAATCTCGGAGAGAGCGAAAAAGCAGGGAACCACATGGGACGGAGACGTAGCCAGGATTAAGGCCAAACTCCCGCAAGGCCTGCCCAAAGACACCGAAAGCGAGATTGCAGCCACGGGCGCCACTCCCGAGCAGATCGCAGCGTTTAAAGCGGCCGGAACAAGCATGACCGCCGAACAGATCAAGACCGCGATCAGGCCGCTCCTGGATGCGAACGCCGCCAAACTCCCTCGGGAGGAACCGCCGCAAAAGGCTGCGGTTGAGGGTCTCAAATCTTTGGCTTCGCGCCTGCAGACCGAGGCGCAGCAATCCATGCGAGCCAGAGCAGCGTCAGCGAGCGTTGGCTCGCCGCACCAACACAGATAGGCAAGGATCATCCGTTCGGAAACGGTTCGTGCGGAGGGCAGTAATGGGCGGTTTAGCTGCCGGCGTAAAGACAAGCGTAGTTCCGTCATTTCTGTCTCGACTCTACTCAGTCCCTACGCTGGATTGGTGGTGGGTCCGGGTACCCGCGCGCCTGCGCCGTTACTCCGTGACGCTTTCGACGGCATGGGCTGATGGCCTTTACCTCACCGCCTGGCCTCGGCTCGCCGTGCTGCTGCCTATGTTGGCGGCGCTGGTTGGCGTTGCCCTAGGCGCGTCGCACTGGTCGCCTTATGTCATCGGCGATAACTCAATATCAACGACAGGGCCAATCATCGTCTTTGCGGAGTCTCTCCCATTCCTTTTCGTCGCAGTCGTACTCGGCAGCCTGAGCGCTCATCTTGGCCTCATGCTGACGTTCGGGTACATGATTGGCGAGTACCTGATTGCCGGCCCGGCCACCGCTATTTGGGGCTACAACTCGGCGTGGCCCCTATTTTTCGGCGAGCGGCTGCCCTTGCTGCTTTGCTACTGGCTCCTGTTTATCCTCGCAGCCAGAACTACCCTAACCTCAAATGCGCTTGCCGCAAGCCTGCTGCGCTCGCCGCGCGGCAACGACGCTGCCACAAAAGTCCTACGCGTCGGCACGACGGCAGTATTTCAATTCGCTCTCGTTTACGCGTGGGCAGTCGCAGCACCCATGATCATCCGCATCGTGTGGATCTGGACGGGGCACAGCTCCTCGCCATTTACCGTGCCCGGATACCTGGACCTCGTTGGACCGTGGGTCCCGTTGTCGGCTGCAGCGGCGGTGGTTCTCCGTGGTTTTCTAATGCATCGCGCACTGAGGCACGAGCAAGTTATGCACCGGCTCCACCGCCTCAAAAACCTAAGCCGTTTCGCAGATCTTGCACCTGCCTTTTCCCGTCGCATGCCACCTTGGTTACGTGCGCTGATTGCCGCGGCCGCATTGACTTTTCTGATCTCCGGCCTGCTGCTCTCGTTTGAATACACCGCCGGAATGTTTGTGATTTTCGCTGTCATCTTGCTGCTCCGCGCGCTGGTTTTGCCGAAAATGAAGGTTTGGATTACATGGTCTCGCACTGCAGCGCGCGTACCGCTGGCGGCAAGGTTATCTGTGGCTGTGTTCTTGGCGTTCCTGATATCGCGGTTCATAGTGTCCGTTCCGGGCCGCTTAGACAGTCAGGGAAAATTCGGTATTGAGCTCATCTGCCTGGCCATCGGCCTCCCGATCATGTTGCTGCTAGCCGCCAACGGCGAGGGTGAAGGATCGTCGTCCGTCATTTCCGGTGGCAGTCGGGGCGGGCACCCGATACCGAGCAATATGCACAGCGTCACAAAGGCTGCCGGAACCGCCGTTCTACTGTTCTGTGTGTTCGGTGCGAGCAAGGCTTACGCAAGCTGCGTCGATGATTCCTGTTGTCTGGTGACGCTTGGGATTGCTGCACTGCTGATTGCTCTTTTGTTGGCTCTGGCCATTCTTGTGATCTTGCCAATGATGGGTGTTGAGCTGCTTGCCATTGCCGCGGAGGAAGCTGCGATGGCGGAGGCCGGAGGACTATCAGGAGCGATCGCAGAAGCTGCAGCTGATGCCGCTGAAGCAGACGCGGCCTGGGCGGGCGCTATAGCCGAGGAGGTAGGAACCGGGGAGGCGGGTGTGCTTGCTGCAGCGTCGGCCCAAGCGGCGGAAGAGACGGCCGCTATCGCCGAAGCCGCTGAAGCTGCCGAAGCAGCAGGCGAGTCTGAACGCGCCGCCAGCTTAGCAGCGGACGCGGCAGAGACTGCTCAGCGGGCACAAGACGCCCTCGATGACCTTCAGGCGCTTCAGACCGCAGAAGCGGACGCAGCTGCCGAAGCCCAAGCGCAGGCACAGGCTGCCGTTGATGGCACGATCCAAGCTCTACAAACGCAGCTCGAAGCAGCAGATCGAGCAGCCGCTGAATCAATCGCCAGGGGCATGGCGGAGAACGAGGGCGGTCGAGCAATCTTGCAGGACGTGCGTCAGAGCCTCACAAACCTGCTTGATTCAGGTAACCCAATTCCGCCCGATGGAGAAGGAGGCATCAGCACTTCGAATGCTGTCCGGGTCGTCGAGATCATCGATGCGGTCCTGGGTTGAAGGTTGCCGGGGTTCTGCATTATGGGTCTGATGGAGTCGCCAAGCTGACGCTAATGGGAGTTTAGTCATGAGAGGCATACTTGCATCCTTAGTCCTTGCATTTTCGTTGAACACTCCGACGGCATATGGTCAGAACATAGCAAAAGACTTCAGTCTGCCTTCCGTTCGCGACAACACGCTCATCCGCCTTTCCGATTACAGCGGCAAAGTTGTTCTGATCAATTGGTGGCGGACGAATTGCAAGTGGTCGCAAGCAGAAGCGCCGAAACTGGTCGCTCTCTACAAGAAGTATCAGCCAAAAGGATTCGTCATCATCGGCATTTCCGATGACACGGCTGACACCGTCGCGCAGGCTCCCGCATATCTGCAGAAGTACGGCGTCACGTGGCCCGTGGGATATAACGATCAAGCTGAGTTCATGCGCGATATCCGGCCGCTCGGACAAGGCGACACTCCCGGTAACTATCTGGTCAGTCGAAGCGGGAAGATTCGCTATTTGGGTCTCGATCGCAGTCCCGACGCTTGGCAACGAATTGAATCATCCATCGAGGGTGTTCTTGCAGAACCCGTGCCGGCAAAATCGCCGATTATTCGCAGCGAACCTACGTCCGCTCCCGACTTTGACTTGACAGACCTATTGGGCAAGCACGTTCAACTTAAAGATCTTCGTGGCAAACCTGCTCTGGTCAACTTTTTCAATTCTCAACAAACCTGCGACTGGGCTGAGCCGGCAGTCGTGAAGGTCAACCAGAGCTACAAATCGCGAGGATTTCAGGTCGTCGGTATTGATGTTGGTCGCGATACCGATCAATCAATACAAGGCTGCAAAACCAAGTACTCGATGACCTTTCCAATTCTGCACGGCACCGATCAAGTGCAACAGGCCTGGATCGGCAACAACAGTGCCTGGGCCGCCTTTTTCGTCACTCCCGACGGGAAGGTGTTCAAAATGATCAGAGATTCCATCGATAACGGGTTGGAAGGAACCGTGTTCTCCAAATACGCAGAATACATGCTGTCTCATAAGTAGCAGCAGTCATGCGAGTTGATATTGCGCGAGGGACAATCGTCGGTTTTATTTTTGCCGTTGCTTCGGTTGCGTTTGGTTTTGTCCTGTCAGGTTTCACGGAGTGGATTGTCACGCCAGCTCAAGCATACAAGGCGATGGCAGTGCCGGCGACGCAGATCTTACAAGCAGCTCTTGCAAAAGATTTAACTTCAAGACTCTTGCGCCTCCCAGGCCTCTGAAGGATCAGCTCGAGGAGGCCCGCAACAGGTTTGACGAACAGCGGTCACGCCTTTTCGAATTCGAGACGGGACACCATACCGACCACGAGTTCGGTCATATTATGGCCGACTATAATTACGCGCGGAGCTGCTACGAGTCGGTGCTCCGGCGGGCGCAAGACGCCGCACAAAACAACGATCCAGCCGCCGATCACTGCCAGTTCCCAGCGCTCCTCCGGCATCAGCTGCCGTCCAGGCCACCAGACGCCCCGATGATAGCGTGCCGACAGGCTACCCCACCTGATCGGCCCGACATTCGGAAGACAAGGTTTATTCCCTTGAAATAACATGAGCCTAACGTGATCTCCCGATTGAGTTTCGGATTGCGGCTCTGACCATTTGACATTCCAACAAGACTCGTGGGCACGTCGTGCTGCAAACAATGCACTTAGTGGCTTCGTTCCGCAATTTTACTTTTCCGTGACCACGGACGATCTCTGCAGAGTTAATAATGGTCCTTGTTCGCAATCAGAGAGATTTATATCGCATTACGATATATTATGAGAAGACGATACGCGGGACCCAGCCGCGAGTGAAACCAATGCCCTATTTCGTCGTTTGGGTCATGACAGACGCCTCGGGGCTCGCCGAAGAGTAGCCGGCAGGAGACTTTCTAGGCAAGCGTGCGATCTCTGTGGGCACGGGCTCGCCTTTTCGTCTGTTTTGCACACGCTCCAGCTGAAGCATGGTGCGATGCAAGAGTCGGTCGATGTGGGTTTCATAGCGGAGCACTCTTGAATCCGTCGATGGGATGGAGGAAGCGAGAATCTCCGATTCTTGGTCGAGTTTCTCTAGTGCGGCGATACGGGTCTGGCGATCCTCGAGCCGGTTGATTTCCCAGTCGATTTGGCATAGCGAATCTTTTCGCTCCTCTATATCGAGGACCTTATTTTTTTTCTGGTCAAGTTTCTCGTCAAGCCCCGACAAATAGATACACCCAAGAGAGCTCAACCTCTTACTCAAATCGCGCATTCCAGACGCAAGACTGCCCTTTTCCGCAATTTCGTCGCGAATCCATCGCACAACTCCTAGCACTCTCCTTAGTCCTTCGTCGGTCCGCATCAAAGCCCAAACTTCCTTCTCGCCTTTCCAGAAAACTCCCCTCATCGAAAGCCGGTCGCTTTCGGCCAAGTTCCGCTTTTCCGCTGCAACTTTCGCCTGGATGATCTCGCCGCTTTCTGCGCGCTGTACTCGCTTGCGTCTCCACAAAAGCGAGACGATCTCTTTCACGAGCAGGTTCTCTATTTCACCGATGGGCTCGTA
>DASPST010000005.1:0-130027 GCA_035623795.1 Terriglobales bacterium | reverse complement strand
AGGACCACTTCGATCGGGTCCTCGGGTGATTAGGTTTGGCTTGGGAGGCCAGCCGGGCAGAGCGTGCGGCCGTCTTTCTTTTTTCCTCCGGGCTGCATTAGAATCCGTCTCTCGCCCCCGCTCCTCGGAGGCACGTCGGCTGCTGCACAGGAGGCTCCGATGTCCCGCTCCCTTAAGATTTCTGCCCTGATTGCCATGGTCAGCTGCACAATCCTCGGCCTGGCCTGCGGCGCTCGCCACGACACCGACGAACACTATGTTCTTGTGGCCGCCAATCTGCAGGTACCGTATTGGCAAACCGCCGGCGCGGGCTTCACCAAGGCGGCCATGCAGTTGAAGTTGAGGGCCGACTTCGTCGGGCCTGACATCTACGATCCCAAAGCGGAACGCCAGGCGTTCGAAGATGCCGTGGCGAAAAAGCCCACCGGGATCCTGCTGGCGGTGGTGGATCCGGTGATGATGAAAGATCCTATCGACCGGGCCATTGCGGCGGGCATCCCTGTGCTCACGATCGACTCCGACGCGCCGGACAGCAAGCGGCTGTTCTTCATCGGGACCAACAACTACCAGGCTGGGGTCCTCGGCGGCAGACGGCTCGCCGAGGAACTCAAGGAGAAGGGCAACGTGGTGGTGTTCACCATGCCGGAGCAAACCAACCTGGCGGAACGGCTGCGCGGCTATCGTGACGCCCTCGCCGCCCACCCGGGCGTCAAGATCGACCGCGTCATCGACATCAAGGGCGACCCGCGCGTGGCCTTCGACACCACTACCCTGATTCTGGGCACGGAGAAAAACAAGATCAACGGCTTCGTCTGCCTGGAGGCGCAGGCCGGCAAAGAAGTCGCCCTCGTGCTGAATAACTACAACGTTCACGACAAGATTGTCATGGCCATGGACACCGACGGCGACACCCTGGACTGGATCCAGAAGGGTGTGATCGCGGCTACCATCGCGCAGAAGCCGTACACCATGAGCTTTGTCGGACTCCACATGCTGGATGACCTGTACCACAACAAGCCCACTCCGCTAGCCACAGACTGGGCGCGCGACAGCTTCGCTCCGATTCCGGCCTTCGTTGATACCGGAACGGCGCTCATCGACAAGAGCAACGTGCAGGCCTTCAAGCAAGCGAAGACCTCCGCGACCGGTACGTCGAAGTAAATGCGGTTCTGCCCTCTTCAGAAAGACGACGCGTAGGGATGACGAGAGCCCTGGTCTGCTTGGTCCTGCCTCTGCTCCGGGTCACCTCTGGAACAGTACTCGATCCACGGATTGAGCCAGTGCGCTGGATTAGTGTCCGACAAGCACGACTATTCGAGCCAGAACCTACTTCCCGGATTGGAAGCGGGGAGTGCCAAGCAAGGACATTTTCTGCGTGGGCGCGGGAAGCTGATCAACCTTACCAGCCCGCTGCCGCACCCGGCCGATGAAGTGGAGCGGGCGATGAGCAGCATGTAGATCTCGCACCGGCGGTCCGGATCGATTTGGTATCCTAGAATGCCGTGCGCATGACGTGGTGGTTTATCGTCCTGGGGTTTAGCGCCCTGGTGGTGGTGTGCGTAGCCATCGCCCTCTATGTACGGGTGCGGCTGCACCTGCGAGCCCCGTCGGCATCGAGGGACCTGGACTCAGCCGAACGGGAGCGCGGCAGAGACCGCATCTGATCCGCAGTCGAAGTGAGCTCGCAATCCGGGAAAGGAAATTATGGCGAAGGAACTCACCGCTCTGAATCCCCCGCAAGATCGCTGGCTCTTCTGGGCACGGCAGGCGGCGATCGTGGTTGGGGCCAGCCTGTTCGTGGCCTTGTGCGCGCGGATTACGATTCCCCTGCCCTTCACCCCGGTTCCTCTGACTTTGCAAAACTTTGCTGTACTGCTGGTCGGCCTGGTGCTGGGGAGCCGCCGCGGGTTTGTGGCGCTGGCGCTTTACCTCGCAGAAGGGGCAGCGTTTCTGCCGGTGTTTACCCCGACCGGACCGGGCGGAGTGGCGCAGTTGCTCGGACCGACGGGAGGATTCCTGATGGTGTACCCGCTCGCCGCATGGGTCGCGGGGTTTGGGATGGAACATGGTGGGAAAACCTGGGCACGGGCAACGCTGGGTGGTGTGCTGGGCGAGGTGGTTCTCTTCACCGGTGGCTTGAGCTGGCTGGCACTGCAGACTGGTTCCATCGGGCGAGCTCTCGAGTGGGGTCTGTACTGGTTCGTGTTCGCGGAAATCATCAAAGTCATGCTAGCCGCGGCGGCCGCGGTTCGCATCCGGCGCGCACCCAGGGAGCAGGGATGACTCCTACAAGTATCTCGGAAACCTCGGCCTCTTCCACGCGAACCGGCGCGCACGAGATCACGGTGGCCCACAGCCCGGATTCGGACGATGCTTTCATGTTTTACGGGCTGGCCACGAACAAGGTACGCCGCCCCGGGCTGCGCTTTACCCATACCCTGTGTGATATCGAGACCTTGAACCGCAAGGCGATGGACGCTGTCTATGACCTCACTGCCATCTCCTTTCACGCCTACCCCTACATCCAGGATCGCTATGCCCTGCTGCCCAGCGGCGGCAGCGTCGGCGAGGGTTACGGGCCCATGATCGTGGCCGAGCGCCGGTTCAGCCAAAGCGAGATCAAGCGCGTACGCATCGCGGTTCCTGGAACGCTGACGACCGCGTACCTGGTGCTAAAGCTCTTTGCCCCGGAAGTCGAAACTGAGGTCGTGCCGTTCGACCAGATCATTCCCCAAGTGCTTGAAGGACGTCACCCAGCCGGACTGATTATCCACGAGGGCCAGTTGTCGTACGCGAAAGCCGGACTGCAGCGTATTGTGGACTTGGGCCGCTGGTGGCAAGAAGTGACGGGCCTCCCGCTGCCGCTGGGAGGCAACGCCATACGGCGGTCTCTTGGCCCGCAGCTCGTGAAAAACGTCGCCACGGCGTTGCGAGAAAGCATCCAATACGCGCTCGACCATCGTCAGGAAGCATTAGCCTACGCCCTGCAGTTCGCGCGCGAGCTCGACCCGCAACTGGCCGATAGGTTCGTCGGAATGTACGTCAACCAGCGAACCCTCGAATACGGTCCTGATGGCCGCGAAGCCGTGCGCCGCCTGCTCGATATGGGACATGAAGCCGGCATCATTCCGCGGGAAGCGCGGGTGGAGTTCGTAGGGTAAAGCAAGCTACCAGCTCCCACCTACGGCAATTGGCGGCCGGCTTCGAGCTCCCCCAATCTACCTCACCGTCTGCTTGAACGAGAAGACCGGGTCGGTGTCCACGGGGAGGTCGGAGGTCTTTTTCAGCGAGTCTTGTAGAGCGGGCGGCATGGTGTCGTACTTGGCGAACCAGCTCTCGGCGCGCTGGCGATCACCGCTAGCTTCAATCTCGAGCAACTCCTTGGCCAGGTCGGCAATGGCGCCGGGCATCTTGCTGTAGTTGATGGCGTAGCGGCCCGAGGAGGTGTACTGGATTGCCCCCCGTGCCGAGAGATAATTGAACTCCATCATCTCGGCCTGGCTGTGGGCCTCGGCAACGCCAAAACGGACGGTGCGGAACATGCCGCCGACGTACGACGCGTAGAAGCCTTCTAGCTTGTTTGTCGGCATGGCCCCCTGGTCCACCATCCACTTCAGCGCGAACATGCCGACCACGTCCGCCTTGGCCTCTTCGAGTCCACTGAACATCGGACCGATGGCCTCACGGATGCTCACCTTGCCGCTTGCGGTTCGGGCAAAAGCAGGCCCGAGCCCGTGGCAAATCTCGTGCATGATAGTGCCGAGCAGGTATCCCTCTCCCGATACACGGGCAGCCTGGTCTGCCCGCATAACCCGCTGCGCAACCGGGATCACCACGTACTTGACCCGCGCATCCATAAAATTCTTGAAGAAAATCTGCTTGCTGCCTTTCTGCTCGTGCACCCGCGGGTCATTCGGCAGATTGTCAGCCACGGCCTGGTAGCCGTGGGTCAGATCTCCGGAGCGAAAGGGCGCGTCCACCACCTCCATGGGCGCCTCGAGCCCCTGCTTCGAGGGCCGGTCTTCGGCGGGCAGCGGCAGCGCATCCTGGATCTGGGGCACGTATTTCTGGAACATCTCCAGTTTGCGGCTCTGCTCTTCGTTGCGAATGAGCACGGCGGCGCCGTAGGAGCCTTTCACGCCAAGCAATTCGTCCTGGTAGGTTTCGTAGGGGGCGAAGATCAGGTCGATCTTGGGATTCTTGAGGTCAAGCCAGGCCAGGTCGCTCTGGAAGTAGTCGTCGGAGAGCAAGGCGGCGGCGCGTAGCCGCAGGAAGTTGGCGAAGGCGGGATCGGGTGATAGCTGGGCCGCCTCGCGCAAGGCTACGGCCGCCGGCTCGAGAAACGAACGGTAGGCGATGCGATAAGGCAGGCCTTCCAGTTGGCTCTGGTGCCAGCGTACAACCGTGGTGGAGCTGTAGATTTCGGCTTTCTTCTCGGGATGTGCGCTGACATAGCTTTCGATCTGCTCGCGCGTGAGGCCGCGGGGGTAGAAACCCCGCCCCGGCGAGAAGGCTTCAGTGCCCACGAACGCCCGGTTGTCGTCGAGCAAGTCGAAACGCGAAGCATTGATCCAGAGATACCGGCGCAGGTCGATGTCGCGCGGACTCTGGCTGCCTTCGAGAGACTGGTACAGCGTAAGCGCATCAGGATCGTTCTGGCGCCAATAGACGTCTTCGAGGTAACGGCAAGCCAGGACCAGCTTGTTGACCAGCTTGCCCTCGGAGGGGCTGAGCCCGGCCGGCAACGGCATATCGACGCGGCGGAAGCGCGCGACCCGTCGGCTCAGGTCCGTCGCTACCTTCAGGTTGGCCGACTCTGCGCCTCGGGCCGCGGATCCGGTCATGAACACGGGATTTTTCTGGGGCGACATGACAGAGGCCAGCCCAAGAAGGAGCGGGAACACCAGGGGCCCATGATTTCGCATATTCAGAAATATTTAAGACGGTCGATTGTAGCAAACGTCCACTGCGCACCTCCCCGGGCATCACCGAGAACCGCTATTATGTTTCGACATGCAACCTCCGGCCAGCTCCAACGGCGCGCGGACGCTGCTCATCGACGCCGATGACACGCTGTGGGAGAACAACATCTATTTCGAGCGGGCAATCGCACGCTTCATCTCGTTTCTGAACCACCAGGAGTATTCGGCGGCGCAGGTGCGCGAGGTGCTGAATCAGGTCGAGCGGGGGAGCATCGTGATGCACGGTTACGGCCTCCACAGCTTCGCGCACTCGCTGCTGGACACTTTCGAGTGCCTGTCGGTGGAGCCGGTGACGCCGGAGTTGCACGCCCAGATCAAAAGTTTCGCGCACGAAATCGCTGATCATCCGCTTGAGATCCTGGCCGGAGTCCGGGAGACGCTAGACTACCTGGCGGCTCGGCACCACCTCATCCTTATGACCAAGGGCGCGAGGGTCGAGCAAACGGGGAAGATCGAGCGCTCTGGGCTCCGGCAGTATTTTTGCGCCGTCGAGATCGTGGCGGAGAAGGACGTAGAGGCCTACCGTGCGATGGTGACGAAGCATGATCTTGCTGCGGACACCAGCTGGATGATCGGTAACAGCCCGAAGTCCGACATCAATCCCGCGCTGGCCTGCGGGTTGAACGCTGTGTTCGTCCCCCACGGAAACACCTGGGTGCTGGAACACGATCAACTGGCCGAACCAAGCCCGCCGAGCCGGCTGCTGGTGGTCGAGGCGTTTGCCGATCTGCGGCGACACTTCTGATAGGGAGTGAGCGGGCCAATCGCACAATTCTGGTTTGCTTTTTCCACCTTTCCCTTCTCAAACCGAGAGATTGCAGAACGGGCCGCAGCCGGAGGTCTCCCACGGGAGCACACACTCCCCCATTGCGCGCACCAAACTAACCAACACGGCGTTGGCGCCGGCGTTTTGGCCACATGGTACTCTCAGGGTGCTCTGGTTTTTCGCTGCCCCGACGCGTGGCAGTCGAGAAAAACAATTTCCGGCGGCTGTTACGCACGGTAGAAACGCTGTCCGACCTCGGCCCCGAGTTGACGGCGGAGCGAGAGTTTCCGCAGACGGCGCGGCTGGCGCTTTCCACGCTCATGGAAGCGGCCGGCGCCCGTGAAGGGGTGCTGTTCACCTTCGGCGACAAGCCTTCCCTCCTATCCTCGGTCGCAGCCCAGGGCTTTGCCCTGTTTCCGGATCCGGCCATTGTCCCCTTGCTTCCGCGCCACGTGCACGCATTAGCGGGGGCGCGCGGGCCGATCATCCTGAATGACACGACCTATGAGGTCTTCTTCAGCTCCAACGGCAACGTCGCTCCCGAGTTGTTCAAGTGCATCGTTCCCCTGAAGGTAGGCGGCAAGATCGCGGGGTTGCTGGCCCTAGGCCGGCGGCAAGACGATGCCGGGTACGAGGAGGAAGGACTCGATTCCCTCAGCCTGCTGTGCAATTACGTTGCGCTGGCCGTGCACAATCACGCCCTGGCGCAGACCCTGGCGCAACGGGTTTCAGAAAATCTGCGGCTGCTGGCGTCTCTTCATGGTTTTTACGACAACGCGCTGGAAGCCTTCGCCACTGCGATCGACGTCAAGCACGTCAACATTCACGGGCATTCGCTGCGCGTGGCCCGCTATGCTGCCGCCATCGGAGAAGCCATGGGCCTGGACCCGACCGAAGTAGCGGCGCTGCGATCCGCCGGGTACCTACATGACATCGGTAAAGTGGCGGTGGACAAGCATCTGTTCGGCAAACCCAGTGCGCTCGATCCGGAAGAGTTCCGGGAGATGGCGGATCATACCGTGGTCGGGCACAAGATCGTGAGCGGGATCCAGTTCCCCTGGCCCAAGATTCCCGAGGTGGTGCGCTGGCATCATGAACGCAGCGACGGCTCTGGCTATCCGGATGGCCTAGCGATGAACGAGGTGCCGGGAGCGGCACGAATTATCGCGGTCGCGGACACGTTCGACGCCATGACCAGTGCACGTCCCTATCGCGAGCCGCTCTCGGTGGGTGGGACCCTGAGTGAACTGGTACGGCTGGCGCCGCAGAAATACGATCCGGGAGCCGTCCAGGCGCTGCTGATTCAGGTGCGGCGGGATGCCGTGGGCAGCAGCACGACACCGCTGCTCGAGGATCGCATGGGGGCGGGCATCGCCGCGGGCGATATCGATCACTTGGCAGCCACGCTGCAGCACAAGACCAACCGGGGACGCACTCAGCTGACGTAGGCCGGGGTTCTAAAATGCGTAACCGGAACACAAGGATCATTTCCTTCTTGGATTGAGCCCCCGCTGCCGCGCCGTACCTGGTGTGGTGCGAGAACTCCGGCACTGCGGTCTTGGAATCGGCTGATTCTGAAGGCACCAAAGTAACCACCGGCGCACAACTTTTCCTGCCCATGGGGTTGATAATGGGAGCACTTGGATTTGCCGCGGGGACGATTCATGTTGCCAAAGCTATGGAGCAAGCGGGTTATTCTGATCAGCGCGCTGGCGCTCGGAGTGGCCAGCGTGTCCGTGGTTTCCGTCGCGGGAAAGAAGAAAAAAAATGCTGAGCCTGCGGCCGCCGACGAATCCAAACAGGCGCTACATGCCCTGAACCGGTTGAGCTTCGGTCCGCGGCCGGGCGACGTGCAACGCGTCGCCGGCATGGGCGTCGATCAGTGGATCGATCTGCAACTGCACCCTGAGAAAATGGATGACAGCGCGATGGAAGCCCGCCTGGCACCGTTTCGCACTCTGCGTATGGATACGCGCGAACTACTTGAGAATTTCCCTCCTCCCCCGGTGATCAAGGCGGTGATGGACGGCAAACGGAAAATGCCATCCGATCCCAGCCAGCGCGCGGTGTACGAGGCGCAGATGGAACGGATCCAGGAAAAGCAGGAGCGCAAGGAACAGGCCGCGTCGAGCGATGCGAACAAAACAAACCCGGCGGATGGCACCGCGAATTTCAGCGCGGGCAGCGAGGCGAATTCACCGAGCAAACGGAATGAGGAGGAGGAGGCCCGGCGGCGCGAAGATCGCTTGTACGCCGACCTGAAGGCGGAACAGTTGCTCGATCTGCCGCCCGACCAACGGATGAAGGAAGTCCTCGAGATGTCTCCTCCAGACCAGCGCGCCCTGGCTTCGTCGCTGAAAGGGGCGAAGGCCGATGAGTTTGCCGAGGGCCTGAGCCCCAAGCAGAAGGAGACCTTGCAGGCACTGAACAACCCGCAGCAGGTGGTGGCAGAGGAACTGATGCAGGCGAAGCTGCTTCGCGCCATCTACAGCGAGCGCCAACTGGATGAGGTGATGACCGACTTCTGGTTCAATCACTTCAACGTTTTCATCGGCAAGGGTCCGGAGCGCTATCTCCTTAGCAACTACGAACGCGACGTGATCCGGCCGCATGCCCTGGGAAAGTTCGAAGACCTGCTGCTGGCAACGGCAAAGAGTCCGGCCATGCTGTTTTACCTGGACAACTGGCTGAGCGTGGGGCCGCATTCGCAAGTGGCGCTGGGCATTCCCAGGAATCCGTACCGCGGGTACCGCCGCTTCCCTCCCCCGACTCCGCCGCCTCAGGCGAAGGGCAAGCGCAGTGGGCTCAACGAGAACTACGGGCGCGAGTTGATGGAGTTGCACACTCTGGGCGTCAACGGTGGCTACACGCAAAGGGACGTCACGGAACTGGCCCGCATTTTCACCGGCTGGACCATCGACCAGCCGCAAAAAGGCGGAGGGTTCAAATACGAAGAGCGGATGCACGAACCGGGGGACAAGATGTTCCTCGATCACCGCATCAAAGATCGCGGCCAAAAGGAAGGGATGGAGGCACTGCACATCCTGGCGCACCACCGGTCCACCGCGCACTTCATCTGCACCAAGCTGGCCCTGCGCTTCGTGTCCGACAATCCGCCGCCGGCACTGGTCGAGCGCATGGCGCAGACCTTCCTGAAGAAGGAGGGCGACATTCGCGAGGTGCTCAAGACGATGTTCCAGTCGCCGGAATTCTGGAGCGACGATACATACCGGGCGAAGGTGAAAACCCCGCTGGAATTTGTGGTCTCGGCGGTCCGGGCAGCGGGCGCCAGTGTGACCGACGCCATGCCGCTGGCCCGGCAGTTGAATAGCATGGGAATGGCGCTGTACGGGATGCAGCCTCCGACCGGGTACTCCATGAAGGCGGAGACCTGGGTGAACTCTTCAGCGCTGCTAGGGCGGATGAACTTCTCCGTGGCGTTGATGGGGGACAGGCTGAAGGGCGTCCTGGTGGACCCCAACCAACTTCTCAACCTGGCTGCATCGACCGATGCCGAGCAAACGCTAACCCTGCTGGAGAGTTCTCTTCTGGCGGGAGACGTTTCTCTAACCACGCATGAGGCGATCCGCAAGCGGTTGCAGGATCCCCAGATCGCCCAACGGAAGCTGGATGACCCGGCGCGGCCGCCGGACGTGGGTGTGCTGGCGGGATTGCTTCTGGGGTCGCCGGAGTTTCAGAGGAGATAGCGCTCCAGCATGAGGTTGGAGTTCACGACGGCGATCGAAAGCTTACAGCTGCCGGTAGCCTCGAAGACAATTTGGAGTCAAGGTCATGCCCATCACACGTCGGGTATTCCTGAGAAACAGCGCGCTGGCGGTCGTAGGCACCAACGCTATTCCTAGCTTCCTGGCGCGCGCGGCGTTTGGCGCGGTCGAGTCGGGTGCGAACCACAAGCGGCTGGTGGTGATCTTCCAGCGGGGAGCGGCGGACGGGCTCAACATCGTGGTTCCGCACGGGGAACAGGCGTATTATGCCATGCGACCGTCGATTAACGTTCCGCGCAACCAGGTGATCGACCTGGACGGGTTTTTCGGACTGCATCCTTCGCTGGCTTCGTTTCAGCCGCTGTGGAACCAGGGGCACCTGGCCATCGTGCATGCCGCGGGTTCGCCCGATCCTACCCGGTCCCATTTCGACGCTCAGGATTACATGGAGTCCGGTACGCCCGGGGTGAAGGCCACCGAGGACGGCTGGCTCAATCGCACGCTGCACGCGCTCCCCGAGCCGGCAGACAAGTCGGCGTTTCGCGCGATTGCGCTGGGTCCGTCCTTGCCCCGCATCCTGTGCGGCGCAGAGCCGGCGGTGGCCGTGAGTAACCTCAATGATTTCGGGGTCGGCGGACGCAATCCCAAGGCCGCCCCGATTGCGAACACGTTCGAGGCGATGTATGAACAGTCTGTGGATTCGGTTCTGCACGGCACGGGGCGCGAGACGTTTGAGGCGGTCAAAATGCTCAAGTCCGCCGACCCGGCGAAATACAAACCCGCCACCGGGGCTGACTACCCCAAGGGACGCTTCGGAGAGAGCCTGAAACAGCTTGCGCAGCTTGTGAAAGCAGACCTGGGCGTTCAGGTTGCCTTCGCGGACATAGGAGGCTGGGACCATCACGTGAACGAGGGCAGCACCCAGGGACAAATCGCCAACGTGCTGCGCGAATTTTCGCAGTCGCTTACCGCCTTCTGGATCGATTTGGGCGACCAGGCGGAGGACACGGTGGTCGTCACCATGTCCGAGTTTGGGCGCACGGCGCGGGAGAACGGCAACCGCGGGACTGATCACGGTCACGCCAACGTGATGTTCGTGATAGGCGGCCCGGTGAGGGGTGGCAAGGTTTACGGTCGCTGGCCGGGGCTGGGGCCGTCGCAGTTGTACGAAGGCCGCGATCTGGCGCTGACCACAGATTTCCGGCAAGTGCTGGGGGAGGCGGTGGTGCGGCACTTGGGCAATAAGGATCTGGCTCCAGTGTTTCCGGGGTTTGGGAATCCGTCGGGACAGTTCCTGAAGCTACTGGCATAGGATGCGCGCCCAGGCCCGGGGGGGGCGCCTTCTTCGCGGAAAAACACAGACCGTAGCGGCGAAATGCGAACCCTCGAAGGCTAACTGCTATTTCGGTTGCAGGGTCTGGGCGATCATCACCTGGCGCTTGAAGTTCTCCACCATGTTTTCCTCCAGCCGCACTTCGGTGGGTTTTTTGGCCAGGCTCATCTGGTCGATCTTGTCCTGTAACCGCAGCAACGCGTAGAAAAGATTCTCCGGGCGGGGCGGGCAGCCGATCACGTACACATCCACGGGAACGATTTTGTCGACACCCTGCAGCACGGCGTAGGTGTTGAAGGGCCCCCCGACCGACGAGCAGGCCCCCATGGAGATCACCCACTTGGGGTCGGGCATCTGGTCGTAGATGCGCTTCACCACGGGCGCCATCTTCAAGGTGACGGTGCCGGAGACGATCATCAGGTCGGCTTGGCGCGGGCTGGGACGGAATACCTCCGATCCGAAGCGAGCAATGTCGAAGCGCGCCGTGGAGGAGGCAATCATTTCGATGGCGCAGCAAGCTAGGCCGAAGGTCATGGGCCACAGTGCCGACTTGCGGGCCCAGTTGAAGACGTAATCTACGGTGGTAATGAGAAAATTCTTCTCGAACTTGTTCTGGAGCCAGCCCATGCGTCCTCTATGTACCTGAAGGATTGGCGCGACGCGAACTTCCGCCGCTACTCTCTCGTCTCCAATTCAGTCTAGGACCGGGCGTCGAGGAGTGTCAATTTGCAGGGCGTCGCGCGGCACTCCTACCCTGGACACCACCTGCGGACATCCGAGTCCAGGTTCAGTGCGCCGGACGGCGGGTCTAGGACTGGCGTGTCCCGTGGCATGCGGTTACTCACGTATGCTTTGCCAGCTGTAGCCCAGCAACTCTCCTGGGAGAGCCGGGTTAGCATGGTGAGAATGCCGGGAATTTCTGCAACCTGCCGAGTGGGCTGGGCAATGCTTCTGGTCGGGACCTTCCTTTTGCTCGTAGCGGAGGCCCACCAGGCAGCGGCTCGCCGTTCGTATCCCCCGCCCACCTACCAGCCACCGCCCGGTTATGCGGTAAGAACCGCCAAAGATCTGGTTTTGCGCGACAACGCGCGCAGCAAGGATCTGGCCTTCAATGTTCTCCACCCTGATGGGACAGGCCCGTTTCCGGTCATCATTTTTTCACACGGCGCCGGTGCTTCCAGGGACAACTACCTTAACTTGACAAGCTATTGGGCAAGCCATGGCTACATCGTGATCCAGCCTTCGCACGCCGATTCCATCGCCTTGCGACGTGCGCAGGGAAAGCCGGCGGGCTGGGGAGAAGCACTGCATGAGGCCCTGGCCGATCCGAATGCCTGGCAGAACCGGCCGCAGGATATCTCCTTTCTGATCGACTCGCTGGCCCAGATCCAGCGCATGGTTCCCCAGCTCGAGCAGAGGATGAATATGCGTTCGATTGGCGTCGGCGGACATTCCTTCGGCGCTTACACATCGGAAGCCATCGCCGGGGCACTGGTACAGCTCAAGAAGGATTCTCCTCCTGTGTCTTTGGCGGACCGGCGCGTTACCGCCGTCATCGCCATGTCGCCGGAAGGCCCGGGGCAGATCGGCTTCGTCGACAATTCCTGGAACGATCAATACCTCCCCATCATGACCATGACCGGTACGCGGGACTACGCCGGTTTGGCCAAGGGTCCGAGCTGGCGAAAGATCCCCTTCGATCGTTCTCCGGCGGGAGACAAATACCATCTCCTCATTGCGGGAGGCAATCATTTCTCCTTCGTGGGAGGCGGCGGCGATGAGGGCGAGAAGGGCACCATCTTCTCCTACGTTCAAGCATCGTCCCTCGCCTTCTGGGATGCCTACCTGAAGCATAATTCGAAAGCGCTGGCTTATCTGCAATCGGATAGTCTTTCTGGAAGCAGCGACGGGCTCGTCACGCTTTACCGCAAATAGGGTGAGCGGCTCGATCCTCAGTGGCGACTCTCGAGCGCCATCGAACCCAGTCATTGGTCGAGTCCCCTCCTAGGCATTTGGCGGATGCGCGCGGTGCTATCTTGCCCCACCCTGAACCTACGCGCGATGAGAATCGCGGATGTGGTGAAGGAGACTCTGAATGTCGTCATCGGTACTGGAAACTCTGTCGAACGAACTCGCGGCTGCTGCTGAAGGCGTCGGCGAATCGGTATTGGCGGTTCACGCCCGGCGCTGGCTTCCCTCCAGCGGCGTGTATTGGCGCAAGGGTGTGGTCGTGACCTCGCATCACGCGGTCACCCATACGGCTGACATCACCCTCGTCGGCGAGGGTGGAAAACCGTGCAAGGCTACCCTCGTGGGACGCGATCCCAGCACGGACCTCGCGGTCCTCAAGCTTGCGGGAGAGGCCGAACTCGCCCTTCCTGCGTTCGCCGACAGGGCTGCGAAACTCGGGCACATTGTGCTCGCCCTGGGGCGCTCCCGCAACCACAACCTGGTGGCGAGCGCAGGAATCGTCGGTGGGGTGAGCGGTGAGTGGCGCACGCCTCGCGGCGGACGCCTCGAGCAGCACATCCGGCTGAGCCTGGATCTTTACCCCGGATTTTCTGGCGGCCCGCTGGTCAATGCGCAGGGTAAAGTACTGGGGATTAACACCCAGGGCCTGGGCCGCGGACGCGCCCTCACCGTGCCCCTTTCGACGGTGAATCGCACGGTGGATGAACTGCTGGAGAAAGGGCACATGGCTCGCCCCTATCTGGGGTTGGCCATGCAGCCCGTTTCCCTGCCCGAATCCCTGCGTCACCAATTTGCATCCTCAGTAAGCAGTGCTCTGTTGGTCATCCATGTGGAACCCTCGGGTCCGGCGGACAAGGCGGGCGTGTTGCTCGGAGACCTTGTGACCGAGCTGCGGGGCAAATCGGTCGAGGGCACCGAGAACATCCGGGAGCTCCTGGCATCGGACCAACCGGGCAGCACGGTAGCAGTGAGCGTGCTGCGGGGTGGCTCTCCGGTGAAACTCTCCATCACTTTAGGGGAACTGCCCATTCGGTAGGCGGCTGATGACGGCGGAAAACGGAAGCGCTGCGATCCGGGTGCTGATAAGCGCCCCGTCCGCCATCCGCCGCGGCGGGCTGGAAGCTCTGGTGCGATCCGCGCCGGTGCTGAAGCTGGTGGGCTCGGTGGCCGGGCTGGGAACGTTGCGCTCTTCCCTGAGCGGTCTGCAGCCGGACATCGTGCTGGTGGACCTGTCCGCGCCCGATCCCGGACTGTGGCTGGCGGCGAGTGCTCTTGAAGAGCACGCCGCGATCGTTGCTCTTATCGACGAACCGGATGCGAGTTGGGCGGCTCACGCCCTGCGCACCAGGGTGCGTGCCATCCTGCCGCGGGATTCCAGCGAAGAAGAGATTCACTCCGCCATCTACGCAGCCCACCGTGGCCTAGTGCTACTCGACCCGAACGTAACCAACGAACTGGCAAGTCGGGTTCCTTCGGACAGCATGACGATTTCTCCCGAGGCGTTGGATGAACTCACACCCCGGGAGATCGAAGTACTGCGCATGCTGGCGGAGGGTCTGGGCAACAAGCCGATCGCGGCGCGGATGGCCATTTCCGAACACACGGTGAAGTTCCACATCAGCTCGATCCTCGACAAGCTGGGCGCCTCCAGCCGCACCGAGGCCGTCACGCTGGGGATTCGTATGGGGTTGATTCTGCTGTAGGGGCCGGTTGCAGGGCCTGTCCGCTCTCAGTAAATGGTGTATCCCGGCGCGGGCACTCTCAGGTCGGGCTTGGAGGCCATCAGCAGCAGCGCGCCGATCCTCTTGAACGCGCGCAGGTCTTCCAGGCTGCGGAACGAGGTGGTGACGTAGTCGTCCGGAGTAGGCGTGTCGTCGGCAATCTGGGCGTATTCCACGTTCTCGAAGGCGTGTTTCTTGAGCAAGTCTACGTACTCGGCGGCCGAGCGCACGTGAACCGGAACCTTCAACTTGTCCACCCACTGCAGCGAGTAGGGATTGTCTCGGTACAGGTTGATCAGGATGAACAAGCGGCCCTTGGGGGCCAGGACACGAAATAGCTCAGCCAGCGCCCGGTCCTGATCCGGATAGTAGTAGAAAGACTCGACCGATAGCACCTTGTCGAAGAAGTTCTCCTCCCAAGGGATCTGGGCGGCCGAGCCCCAGACATACATGACGTTCTCAAAATCCTTAGACGCCTGGCGGGCCAAGCGGATCATCTCGTCGGAGACGTCCACGCCAATCACCTGTCCGAAGCCTTGGGGGCCATCGCAGACCAGCCGAGCCAGCAGTCGGGTCGCCCAGCCCGAGCCGCAACCCAGATCGAGAACACGCTCGCCGGAGCGCAAGTTCATCCGCCGGATCGTCTTTTCGGTGATGTCCAGATGATGCTGCTCCATCTTTTCGCCCTCGCCGGCCTCAGCCCAGCGGTTGAATTCCCGTTGTAACCGGTCGTCAGCGCTTTGCGGTTTTTCCGTCATAGTATTTTTCTGGACTGGCGCCCGCTTGACCTGGAGACGCCCGCCGCAACTCTATGCTACATTTGCCAACCACATGGCGCCAGAGCCCGAGATCGAACCCGAGTCCCGTCCTTCCGCCGCTATGCTTTACTGCCCGCGATGTGCGCGAGAGGTCACCGATCCGCTCACCTGTGGCGATTGCTCCGCGGTCATCTGCCGGCGCTGTGGCACGCCGCTCGAATTCCCCGATGAACTTGGCATCGGATAACCCATGAACCTTCCCACGGCGGAACGGGAAGCATCCCTCCCGCAGGCCAGATCGCAGGTCACGCTGATTCGCGGACTGTCGCTGCTGGACTCGATCCTGCTTCTGGCCGGCGGCATTATCGGCTCGTCGATATTTCTTACCGCGAAGGACATTGCCGGTCCCCTGCCCCATCCCGCGTTGTTTCTGCTGGTCTGGGTGATGGGGGCGCTGATCTCGATGTGCGCAGCCTGTGCCTTTGCCGAACTGGGTTCCATGTTTCCCGATTCCGGCGGGCAATACATTTATCTGCGCGAAGCATTTGGCGACCTGATCGCGTTCCTCTATGGCTGGATGCTTTTCGCGGTAGCCAACGGAGGTACAATCGCCGCCTTGTCGGTAGCTTCGGCGGCCTACCTGGGCGAGATCATTCCGGCGATTTCCCAGAAGCACGTGGTCCGCGCCTTCGCCGTTCCCTGGCTGCGCTGGGCGGGGCACCCCATCCTCGGCAGGGCAACGATCACACTGACGCGGGCGCACATTTTTGCCCTCGCCAGCATCATGCTCGTCACCTGCATCAACGTCGTAGGCCTGCGCCGGGGTGCCATTCTGCAAAACCTGGCTACCTGGGCGAAATTCGTGGCCATGGCCGCCTTCATCCTTCTGGGCCTGGGAATGGGCAAGGGGAGCTGGTCGCACTTCACCGCCCACCCGCCAGGGATCGCTGCCGGGCTTTCTATGGGGCTTACACCCGGGCAGTGGTTCGCCGCCATGGGCGTGGGGATGATCGCGGTGTTTTGGGCCTACGACGGCTGGGTTTACATCACCTGGGTGGCGGGCGAAGTCAAGGATCCGCGCCGGAACGTGCCGCGCGCCATGGTGCTGGGCATCATCGTGGTGGCAGCCATCTACATTGCTATGAACGTTACTTACGTCTACGCTATGCCGCTGAACGAAGTGGCGCAGCACGAGACGATCGCGCATGCCGCCGCCAGCGTGCTGTTCTCTCCGGCTGCGGCGACCTGGCTTTCGCTGACCATCGCGCTCTCCTGCTTCGGCGCCATGGCGAGTTGCACCTTATCCGGCGCACGCGTGTACTTCGCTATGGCGCAGGACGGCGTTTTCTTCCGGCGCATGGCAGAGATCCACCCCAAGTGGAGAACCCCCGCGCTCAGCCTGATCGGGCAAGGCATTTGGGCGGCGGGGCTTACCCTGAGCGGCCGCTACGACCAGCTCTATACCTATGTCATCTACGGCATGGTGCTGTCCTACACCCTGACCGTTGTCGGGCTGTTCGTGCTGCGCGGGAAGCGGCCGGACATTCCCCGCCCTTACCGTTGCACCGGCTATCCGTGGTTGCCGGGCCTCTACGTACTGCTGGGAACGGGGTGGACGATCAACACGATCGTCGCCCGCCCGAGGGAAGCACTGGCGGGAACGATCCTCGTGCTGCTGGGCGTGCCCGGTTACCTGTACTGGAAGCGGCGGACAAAACCGTCGACCGCGCGATGATCCTGCCCGCGACTCGCCCGCAAGAAAAAGCCAAGCTGCTCGCGCAGCCTGGCTGTCATCCTGGGCGCAATGTGCGTCAGCAACGGTCTACTTCGCAACCGACGCCGGGGCAGGAACGACCTCCTGCAAGCGAGGGTCGCCCCACAGCCGGCTGAATTCCTCGTCGGTGTAGACCTTTGTCAGGTCTCGGTAGCCGTTCTCCTTGGCTCGCTTCAGGCACAGCAGGCAACTGTCCATATCTCCTCGCTTGGCGTGGATCTTGGCCAGCATGTAGTAGTACTTGGCCCGCGCCTCGGGAGTTCCGACCTGAGCCGTAATCCCAGCCCTGGCGCTCTTCTCCAGCGCTTCGGGATCCAGTTCGAGGGCGCGGGCGTATTCGTTGATGGCACGGTCGAACTTTTTCTGATTGAACCACGCCGCACCCAGGTTGACGTGAAAGGTCGCCCGCGTCTCGTCAAGGGCCAACGCCTTCTTGAAGTACTTTGCCGCCGCGCCTGGATTCTTTTGGATGAAATACACGGCGCCCACGTTGTTGAACGCATCCGCATATTGCGGGTTTAGCTTGCCGGCCTTTTCAAAATATGCGCGCGCGGACCGTGGATCGCCGTTCTTCAATTCCGCCAAGCCCAGCTTGTTGTACAGGGTTGCGTTCTTCTTGTCCTTGCGCAGCGCCTCCTGGTAGCACTGAATCGCGTGCTCATAATCTTTCTGGGCCCGGGCGGTGTCGCCGGCCTTCTCCAGGTCGGCCACGGTCATCGTTTTCAGGTTCGAAGTCTGCGGCTCCGTCTCTGTGCCGCCGAAGCCACGCCCGGCCGGCGCGATCAGAACCGCCGCAATCATCACGCTCCCGCTTAGGGTTCGCATACTCGCCTCGCCTCCCGGAGTCCCCTGCCTGCGGCCCTGGGCTGTGTTCCGCCCGGCGGGTTCGTCCTGCCTCCGTAGCTGACTCCCTTGTGCCATAGAGCTCGGGGCGGAAAAACGCTACAGGGGCTACCTCCACGCTACCGGCAGGAAGCGCGCCGCCGACCTTGTGGATGTTCAATTGGTGCAAGGACTTGGCCAGTGAAACTCGGGGGACGGCCGGTGAGCCAGGCGAGACCTGTAACCCGTTACGGTAGCGGGATGAAACCGGTTAAGTGTCCGAAGTCACTGCAATCCGCTTCTGAGAGCGCTTATAAGGAAACTACGAGCCGAACGGTGGATCGCCATGCCCCTCAGCACCGCAGAACCGGCGACCGCGGAACGGGAGAGAGCCGAATTGCAGGCGGTGCTCCAGTCCTCGCTCTTCGTTCGCTCTCCTACTCTGGCACACTTGCTCTCCTACCTGTGTGAGAAGAAGTTCGCGGGCGAGGGCGAACAGATCAAAGAATACGCTATCGCGGTCGATGTTTTTGGCCGCCGCGAATCCTTCGACCAGGACATAGACTCCATTGTGCGGGTTCAGGCCAACCGCCTGCGCAAGCGTCTGGCCGAGTACTACAACACGGAAGGCGCGGGTCATCGCCTTCACCTCAGCATCCCGATCGGACAGTATGTTCCCGCCTTCGAAGAGGTCCGGCCGGCGCAACCGGCAGTGCAGACCGCTGGCGCGCCGTTGCGCCGCTCTACCACAGCGAAGGCAGCGTGGTGGGTCGCCGTTTCTATTGCGCTCGTCTGCCTGGTGGGAGTGGTGACCTTCGTCCACCGAGACCGGACGCGACCCAGCTCGGTTACGCCGTCATCTTCCCCGCCGCCGGCCCGGCTGGAGTCTCCGGTGGGTTTGCCGGTGGGAAACGAGATCCGCCTACTGGCCGGGGCGACGCGCGGCTACGTCGATCGCTCCGGGAAACAGTGGAATGCTGACGCCTACTTTACCGCAGGCACCCCAGTGGTCAGCCGGGTGCAACACATCTGGCGCACGCTGGATCCAGGCATCTACCGTGACAGCCGCCAAGGCGACTTCAGCTATGACATCCCCTTGCAACCCGGCACCTATGAATTGCGCCTGCATTTTGCCGAAACCTACTACGGGCCCGAAG
The DNA here is from genome assembly GCA_035623795.1 of Terriglobales bacterium. Taxonomy (GTDB): domain Bacteria; phylum Acidobacteriota; class Terriglobia; order Terriglobales; family Acidobacteriaceae; genus DASPST01. Next base: position 111,018 of record DASPST010000005.1, on the reverse strand, counting down.
ATGCCGCGGGAGGCGGCGAAGGCAGCCGCATTATGAAGGTAACGGCGAACGGCAAAGTGTTGCTCGACGACTTCGATGTGGTCAGCGATGCTGCCGGCGGTCGGACGGCGGACGTCAAGGTGTTCACCGACATCCATCCCGCCGAAGACGGTCGCTTGCATCTCAGCTTCGCCTCGCTCAGGGGCGGGCGCGCGATGGTTTCGGCGATGGAACTTCTACCCGGTCTCTCAGGCCGCATCCGGCCCGTGCGCATCGTCGCCCGCGATGTGCCTTACTACTCTGACGACAGCCGCTGGTGGAGCTCCGACCTTTACTTCAAGGGTGGGCAGCTCAGCGGCACAGAAGAACCAGCAGTAGGAACCGACGATCCGGAGCTCTACGCGACCGAGCGCTGGGGTCATTTCTCCTATGCGATCCCGGTTACGCCCGGCAGGTACATGGTGACGCTGTACTTCATCGAGCGTCGTCTGCACGCGGCTGATCACGGGCAGACGCTGGACTCGGGGGGTCCATCCACGCCACGCGTATTCAACGTGTTCTGCAACCGCAGACTTGTGCTGCGGGAGGTGAACATCCTGGCAGAGGCGGGAGAGAATCGGCCGCTAGTCCGCAAGATCACCGGGCTGGAGCCTGACGCGCAGGGCAAGCTCCTGCTGGAATTTGTTCCGGTGAGTTACTACGCAACCCTGACGGCCATCGAAGTGGTGCCGCAGTAGGCCTGCCCGCCTGTACGCCGTCTCCTGGAAAAGACGCTAGCGCAGCTGCGAAGCATCTTCTAGAATCCCAGCTTTGGGATCGCATGGGCCCGCCGTCCTGTACCATCAACCCGGAGATGTCGTCTTCATGTCAGAACCGCTTCTGATTGCCAAAAGCCCCGCTGATCTCTACCTGTTGCCCGATATGGCCAACCGTCACGGCCTGGTCGCGGGCGCAACCGGCACGGGGAAGACCGTAACCCTGCAAGTAATGGCCGAAGCCTTCAGCCGTATCGGCGTACCGGTGTTCGCCGCCGACGTGAAGGGAGACCTCTCCGGCATCAGCCAGCCAGGCCGGGACAATCCGAAGATCGCCGACCGGGTGAAGAAACTCAAGCTGTCTGACTTTAGCTTCGCGGGTTCGCCGGTCACCTTCTGGGACGTCTTCGGCGAACAGGGCCACCCCGTGCGGGCCACGACTTCAGAGATGGGACCTCTCCTGCTCAGCCGAGTCCTGAACCTCAACGACACCCAATCCAGCGTGCTCACCTTGGTGTTCAAGATCGCCGACGATAACGGACTGCTGCTGCTGGATTTCAAGGATTTGCAGGCTATGCTGCAGCACGTGGGCGATCAAGCCCGGGAATACCAGACGCAGTACGGCAACATCTCCGCCGCCAGCATCGGCGCAATTCAACGCGGGCTGCTCACGCTCGCGCAGCAGGGCGGCGAGAAATTCCTGGGCGAGCCCGCCCTCAACCTCGATGATCTCATGCAGACCGATCCCAACGGCCGCGGAATCGTCAACATCCTCGCCGCCGACAAGCTGCTCACTGCGCCCCGGCTCTATGCCACATTTTTGCTCTGGATGCTCTCCGAACTTTTCGAGAAGCTTCCCGAAGTCGGCGACCCCGACAAGCCCAGGCTGGTCTTTTTCTTTGATGAGGCACACCTGCTCTTCACCGACATCCCATCCGTACTCGAGCAGAAAATCGAGCAGGTTGTGCGCTTGATTCGTTCCAAGGGGGTTGGCATTTATTTTGTAACCCAGAATCCGCTGGATGTACCGGAGGTGATCCTGGGCCAGCTCGGCAATCGCGTGCAACACGCCCTGCGCGCTTTCACTCCCCAGGATCAAAAAGCAGTGCGGGCGGCCGCCCAGACCTTCCGGCCCAATCCGAAGCTCGACGTCGCTACGACCATCACGCAGCTAGCCGTGGGCGAGGCGCTGGTTTCCTTCCTTGACGACAAAGGCATTCCCCTTCCGGTGGAGCGCGCCCTGGTGTGCCCACCCCGCAGCCAGATCGGTCCCATCACCCCTGAGACGCGGCAGCAGATCATTCGGTCCTCGGTCGTGGCCGGAGTCTACGAGCACGCTGTGGACCGTGAGTCGGCCTACGAGATTCTCAAGGGACGCGCCGCGCAGCCTGGCCAGCCATCCGCCTCCTCTCCCGCCAGCTGGTTGCCCAACCTGGACACCATCCTCGGGGGAAGGAGCGGCCGGCGTGGCGATTCCCTGGCCGAAGCTGCCATGAAGAGCGCCGCTCGTGCCGTGGGCAGCTCGGTGGGCCGCCAAATCGTGCGCGGCGTGCTGGGCTCGATCCTGGGCGGGAGCCGGCGCTGAGCTTTGAGCGGCGCGAACTTTCGCCTTGCCCTCTCCCGGCTGCGATGATATCTGTGACGCTTCGTCACCGACCTATGCTCACCTTCCGGCGGTCACGCGCTTGAGCGAAGCCGACGCACCCGGCAACGGAAAAGGACGGCAATTGCTCGCTTCCGGAGTCTCCATCGCGGAAGCTGAGGATCCCAACCGCCCGCCGCGGGTCATGGGCTTTCGCGATCTCTTCCTCTTCTATGTGGTCACCGGCATCAGCTTGCGCTGGATCGCCACCGCCGCTTCCTCCGGGCCCAGCTCGGTGGTTATCTGGGTTGGCGCCTGGCTCGCGTTCTACACGCCGTTGGCGCTTTCCGTGGTCGAGCTATCTTCGCGCTATCCCAACGAAGGCGGGCTCTACGTGTGGAGCCAGCGCGCCTTCGGCGATTTCTCCGGATTCATGTCCGCCTGGACCTACTGGATCTGCAATCTTCCCTACTTCCCCACCGTGCTGTACTTCGCCGCCGGCAACATATTGTTCGTGCGCCGCCATGCCTGGATGCACTTGTCGTCGAACACCACGTACTACATCGTGTTCGCCGTGCTCGGCCTGGCGGCGGTCACTGTGCTGAACCTGTTTGGGCTGGATGTGGGCCGATGGCTGCATAACCTGGGTGCCATCTGCATGTGGATCCCGGCATTCCTCATCATCGCCATGGGCTTTGTCGCCCGGCATCGCTTCGGGTCGGCCACGCCCTTCACCGTCGCCTCGATGACCCCGAACACCCGTCTCCATGACATGGTCTTCTGGTCGGTGCTCACCTTCGCGTTCAGCGGCTGCGAAGCCGCCTCCTTCATGGGGGAGGAAATCAAGAATCCGCGGCGCACCATCCCGCTGGCTCTGTTCAGCGCGGGGGCGACGGTCGCGCTCTGCTACATCCTAGGCACCGTCGGCGTGCTTCTGGCCTTGCCCCCCGCGGAGGTGGGCAACCTGCAGGGACTGATGCAGGCCGTCTTGAAGACCGCACACCGCGTGGGCCTTGAGGAAGCGATACCCTTCACCGCCCTTTTGATCACCGTCAGCAACCTAGGCGCCGCCGGAGCGTTTCTCGCCGCCGTGGCCCGGTTGCCCTTCGTCGCCGGCATCGATCGTTATCTGCCCCCGATTTTCGGCCAGTTGCACCCACGCTGGCGCACGCCCTGGTTTGCCCTGCTGACCCAGGCGGTTTTCGGCGTGTTCTTTGTATTCCTGGGACAGGTGGGCACCAGCGTCAAAGGTGCTTATGACGTGTTGGTCGCCCTGAGCGTGATCACCTACTTCATTCCCTTCCTCTATCTGTTCGCGTCCATGCTCAAGCTGCAAGGCGAACCGGCAGGAGCGGATGTCATTCGCGTGCCCGGCGGCAGGCCGGTGGCAACCCTCCTCGCCATCGTCGGCCTTTTGACCACGACGCTGACTATCATCCTGTCGTTGATTCCCCAAGCGGACGAGCCCAACAAGCTCCTCTACGTGCTGAAAGTCATCGGCCTGACCGCGATCCCGATCGCGATTGGAATGTGGATTTACGGGAGGGGGAAGCAGAAGACGGCGCGAGCCCTGGCGTCCTAGGTGCGCCGCCCATCGCAGCGAAGCCCGAGTAGCCACGGTCTGCGCTCAGGTGGCAGCCTGGAGCAGGCTGCTTAGTTGGTCCAGGTCCTGGGCGCTGGCATCGCCCAGAACAAAGTAGCGCAGACCGCCTTGAGTCCAGCTGCGGATGCCGAAGGAAAGGTCCGTCAAAGTTTCTCGGGTTGGCAATCCTTGCATTGCACTCTCCTGAAAAACAAACACCGAGATCTGGTGTTGGCGCACGCGGAAGATGAGTTCCGCGCCGGGTGCCTGGTTGAGATAGTCGACTCTGCCCCCCACCAAGACGAAGGGCGTTCCCTGCAATTCCGGCAGGTTGAAGGTAAAAGGGATTTTGCCCTGGAACCATGGTTTCACGGTATGCCTGTCGGACGAGACCACGTCGACCGGGTTAGAGCTGGCAAGGGTGGCAACGTGCATATCAACCAACTCACCCAGGAGATACCGATCGCGGGCGCGCTGCTGGCTGCGCTTGACGAAAACAATTCCGACCATCAGCCCGGCGGCCACGGTCGCCGCGGCTAAGGCGGGAAGCCACTTCCAGGCACGCCCTCTGGAGCCGGTGGTGACGAGGCTCTGCTGAAGGCGGGCCCGAACCGCAGCATCGGCCCGAAAGCGTTGCCCGGCAGTCTGGATGGCTCGCTTCAACTGCAGGCGTTCGAGGCCGTCGACGGAACACGCACCACAGCCGCGCAAGTGCTCGCGTAGCTGGGCCTCCTCTGCCCCGCGCAACTCTCCGTCGAGATACGCGTCCAGTTTGTCAGCGCCCACTGGGCAGGCCATACTGGCTCCTTTCCTCCATCTCCAGCCGCTGGCGCAGAGCCTTGCGGGCACGGGCGAGACGCGACATGACGGTGCCCATGGGAAGCGCCAGCGTTGACGAAATTTCCTGGTACGACATCTCTTCCACCTCGCGCAGCAGCAGGATCTCCCGAAAAGGCAGCGGAAGCTGCTCCAGAGCGGCCCACAACGACTGCTGGTCTAAACGATGAAGCAGGATGCTCTCGGGGGTGCTCGCGGTAGCCAAAAGCTCTGCTTCGGCCTCCTCGAGCGGCTGGGTCGCCGCCGTCTTCAGGCCGGTGCGCGAGGTGAAGAAGGTGTTGCGCACAATGCGGTAGATCCATGCCCGGAAGTTGGTTCCCGGCTGAAACGTGGAGAATCCCTTGAGGGCCTTGGAGAGAGATTCCTGGAGCAGATCCTCGGCCTGGTCACGGTCTTGCGTCAACCAGCAAGCGAAGTTGAAAAGCCGGTCCAGAAGCGGGAGAGCCAGCTCTTCAAAGGACGATGATGGCAGCGACGGTTCCTTCACCTATTCAGAGTAAACCAGGACAACCCTCGCTTTATTCCCGCCAGCAGCCCGTTTAGTCTATGGAATAAAGCCCCCAGCATCCAGTTCTAGACAACGAATCGAGAACCAAGACGGCATTGACCGCCGCGGCTTTCTGAAACGCATGGCTTGGGCGGGCACCGGAGCAGAACAGTTGCACAATCGGCTTGGGCTGACGGACGTGAACGATGTAAAGGGAAAATATATGCTGGCCGTAACCGACGCCAGCTTGGCCTAGAGGGGAATCGCACTGACCAACGACCTTACTCATCCGAAGGAGATCGTCCAGCGAAGAAATTTCTCTGCCGCGTTGCCACCGGCATGGTGATGGTAACTCTAACCCCTGGCCTCGGGCAGTGGGCGGCGGCGGCTGCATCGGACTGAAAGCCGCCAGCAGTCGAAATCAGGATCGATCATTTCAGCTTCACCCCGCAGACGGTCACGGTGGAAGCGGCAACCGAAGTCCGATGGAGGAATGGCGACGCCGTCCCGCATACGGTGGTCGCCAGCGACAGCGCGTTCAAGTCCAAGACGCTTGATACCGATGACCAGTTCTCCTTCACGCCCACTAAGCCCGGCACCTACTCCTACTTCGGTTCGATCCACCCCAAGATGACTACCAAGCTGGTTGTGAAGTAGAGCGAAATGCTCGCGATGGATTTCAGCTCGTGGTTGCTGGCAAAACACGCCCAGCACGTGGTGCTCGTTCCTTTCCCGATCGCGCTGTTTATCACCGGGGTGGCATTCGATATAACCGCCCGCGGAACGAAGCGGATGAGCCTGGAGGTGGCGGCTCATGCCAATTTGGCGGCCGCCGCCTTTGTGCCCCTGGTGCTCGTGACTGGAACCCTGGCCTGGCAGTGGCAACTCCTGGGACAAAAGCTGCGAGGCGTTTTGTTGCTTCATCGCGTGCTGGGCTCGTGGTTGGGTGGATTCACATCCGGGCCCGGCGAAATCTGCCAGACTACCGCTTCCTGCTGGAATTACCGGTCGCCCTCTTGCTGGTCTTGGTCGGAGACCTCGGCGGCGTACTGCGTGGAGTGAACCATCCCTAAGACATCCTAAGCCGTTCACTGTGCCCTGGTGCCTGCCGGGGCAGCTACACTGGCACGGCCGTCTTTCGCGGCGGATTAAAGAAGGGCAGCTTCACCACCGTCGCCGTCGTCTTCAGCCGCTGCGCCTCGATGGTCAACTCCATCTGCAGCCGGGTTCCCGGCTTCGAGTACTCACTTTCGATGCTGGCCAGTGCGATGAGTTTTTTCAGCAGGGGAGAGAACGCCGTCGTCGTCGCCTTTCCCACCTGCCGCCCACTTACGTAAACCGGTACAGCTACGCGTGATGCCTGGCTGGGAGCGGCCGGAGTAAGGCCGAACTTGTCGTGTTGCTCCTCGACCTCGACCCAGTCGACTTCGAGCCCGACCAGCTGCCTCCCCACGCCATGCTGCTGATCGAGCCACAGCGCCGGCTTGCCGACAAAGTTCTCTTTGTCGAGGTGGACCATTTTTCCGAAGCCCAGCTCGTAGGGCGAGTACTTTTGCGCCGGGATCAGGGCTTTCTTGGAGCTGATGTAGTCGACTTCGATCAGCAGCAGTCCGGCCTCAACTCGCGCCACGTCGAGCGCCAGCATGCCGGCGGCATGGATGTCGAACGGCTTGCCCGCCGCCATCAGCGCATCCCACACTCGTAGCGCGTCGTTCCAGGGGATCCAGATTTCGTAGCCAAGATCACCCGTATAGCCGGTGCGGGAAATGTCGACCGGAACGCCTGCAATCTTGCCGCTGGTCACGCGGAAGTACTTGAGGTTTGCAATTTCCGCTTCGGCGACTTGTTTCAGCAGCTGGCCTGAGGTCGGCCCCTGTAAGGCCAGCGCGGCTACCTTTTGCGAGATGTCTTCGCTCTGGACATCCAGGTTCAGGCCGTTCTGCCGGAACCAGCGCAGGCTGGGGTCGGCCGCGGTCCAGCGGTAGACGTTCTCGTCAAGCCTTGAAATGGTGCCGTCGTCGATGACTTTGCCGTCTTCATCGCACCAGCAGCAGTAGATCACCTGCCCCTTCGCCACCTTGTTGATGTCGCGGGTGATCACCCGGTTGACCAACTTGCTGGCGTCCTTTCCGGTGATCAGATATTTGTAAAGGGGGGTGATGTCGATCAGGGCACAGGCATTGCGGATCGCGTTGTATTCGTGCTCGTGATGCACTTCGTAGACGCTGACCGTGTAGTATCCCGACCACTCGCGGTAATTCAAGCTGTGACAGAGAGGAAAAGTGCGCTCGTGAAATGCGGTTCCGACTGGCAAGTTTGAGTCCTCGGATTGCGGTTTAGCGACCTTGCCCCCGCCCCGCGGTTGGGCAGGGCAGAAAGAATTCGCCCACGCGGATTATATGCAGCCTGTGGTTTCAGCGGCAATGGGCGCTGACTTGGAGTCAGCCCTTCCTAATCTTTGCAGACAAAATTCTGCATTCCCGATAGAATTCCGCTTCGGGTGTCTTCCACCATGACATCGCCTTGGAGTGTCATTCGTAACTGGACTGTCCTGCCCAGCGGGCTCTGACTCCGGCGGTTGCCTGCGTCACTATTTCCAAAAACCCTTGCGCTGAAAAGCCAGGGGCGAGGAGCCAGCAGCCCATGCCCCAATACGACATCATCGTGATCGGCGGAGGCCACAACGGCCTGGTCAACGCCGCCTATCTCGCCCGGGCCGGGAAGAAAGTGCTGGTGCTCGAGCGCCGGCATGTGTTGGGTGGGGCCGCGGTGACGGAAGAAGTCTTCCCCGGATTCAAGTTCTCGGTATGCTCCTACGTGGTGTCGTTGTTACGGCCGGAGATCATCCGCGACCTCGATCTGCCGCGCCACGGCCTGGAGATCCTGCCGCTGGACGGCACCTTTACCCCCATGCCCAGTGGCGACTACCTGTGGCGGGTGAATGACCACGGCCAGACCCAGCGCGAGATCGCCCGCCATTCCAAGCTCGACGCCGAGGCCTACGACGAATTCGGCAAGGCCATGCAGGCCATGTGCCGCTTCGTAAAGCCGATCCTCAGCATGGTTCCACCCGACCCGGCTACGCTCAATCCCCGCGAACTGATGAAGTTGCTGTTCCTCGGCCGGCGCTTCCAGGCGATGAGCAGCTACGACAAGTACAACCAGGTCCAGCTGATGACCATGAGCGCCATCGACTTCCTCGACCAGTGGTTCGAGACCGACGTGCTCAAGGCCACGATGTCAGCTTCGGGCATCATCGGAACCTTCCTGGGCGTGCGCTCGCCGGGGACCGCTTACGTGCTGCTGCATCACTACATGGGAGAAATCGACGGGGCCTTCCGCGCGTGGGGCTTCGCCCGCGGCGGCACGGGAGCGATCTCGAACGCCATCGCAGATGCCGCCCGCGAGGCTGGCGTCGCAATTCGCACCCAGGCAGGAGTTGCCCGGATCATCGTGCAAGCCGGCCGCGTCAAGGGTGTGGTGCTGGCCAACGGCGATGAAATTTCCGCCGACGTCGTGTCCTCCAGCGTGGACCCGCGCCTTACCTTCACCAGATTCATCGAAGCGGAGCACCTTCCCGGTGATTTCCTGGAGGAAGTCAGCCGCTACAAGTTTCGCGGGTCTTCCGGCAAAGTGAATATGGCGCTCGACGCGTTGCCCAACTTCCAATGCCTGCCGGGCGAGGGAGCGCACCTGCGAGGCGCGATCTCCATCTCTCCGGCAGTGGAATACATGGAGCGAGCTTACGACGACGCCAAGTACGGACATTTCTCCCGCCGTCCGTACATTGACATGGTAATCCCGTCGCTCACGGATCCTTCGGTCGCGCCGCCGGGTAAGCACGTGCTCTCCTGCTTCGTGCAGTACGCGCCGTACAAACTCGCTTCGGGCCTTGACTGGGACACGGAGCGCGACAAGTTCGGCGACGCGGTGGTGGACACCATCGCCGAGTATGCGCCCAACCTCAAGGACATCATCCTGCACCGTCAGGTGGTGACGCCCCTCGATCTCGAGCGCGAGTGGGGGCTAAGCGAGGGCAATATCTTCCAGGGCGAACTGTCGCTCGAGCAGCTATTCTTCCTGCGTCCGGTGCCGGGCTGGGCGCAATTCCGGACACCGATCAAGAACCTCTACATGTGCGGCTCGGCAACCCATCCGGGGGGCGGCATCATGGGAGCGCCGGGACGGCTGGCCGCCCTCGAAATCCTCAAGGATACCAAGGGAGCGGCATAGATCATGGCCGAGAAGCGCGACCAGGTCATCATCGGCGGGGGCCATAACGGTCTGGTCACCGCGTTTTACCTGGCCAAAGCAGGGTTCAAGCCCCTGGTACTCGAGCAGCGTGCCATTACCGGCGGAGCGGCGGTGACCGAGGAACTCCATCCGGGATACAGCTGCTCCACGCTGGCGCATTCGGCAGGACCGATCCAGCCGGAGATCATGCGCGACATGCAACTCGAAAAGCATGGCCTGAAGCTGATCTCGGGCGAGGTAGGAGTCGTTTCGCTCACCCCCGAGGGGCGCGCGCTGGTTCTCTACCGCGATACGAAGCGGGCGTCCGAGGAGATCGCCAAGTTTTCCGCCAAGGATGCGGCACGGTATCCCGAACTCGAGGAGTCGCTGCGCAAGATGGGCAGTGTCATCGGCGACGCCTTCAGGCTCACACCGCCCGACATCGATGACCCGAGTGCGGGTGACCTGTGGGCCATGCTGCAGACCGGACGCGCGCTGCGCAAGCTGGGAAAGAAGGATCTCTACCGGTTGCTGCGCTGGGGGCCGATGGCGGTCGCCGACCTGGTGTCCGAGTACTTTGAGACAGAGCCGCTGCGCGGGACTGTCGCGGCGCGGGCCATCTTCGGCACGTTTCTTGGGCCCTGGTCGGCGGGCAGCGCGCTGGTGCTGCTCATTCGTGCGGCCGGTGATCCGCAACCTGCCGGCGGCTGCTGGTTCGCCGCTGGTGGGACCGGCGCAATCACCCAGGCCATGACCTCGGCGGCGAAAGCAGCGGGAGCGGACATCCGCACCGGGGCGGAGGTCGCGGCGATCCGGGTGAAAGATGGAGTCGCCGTCGGCGTGGTGCTCAAATCCGGAGAGGAGATTGCGGCGAGGGTCGTCATTTCCAATGCCGACCCCAAGCGCACCCTCTTGCAGCTGGTGGATCCGATTCATCTTGCCCCCGCCTTCGCGCAGAAGCTGCAGCATTATCGCGCGATGGGGACGGTGGCCAAGGTCAATCTGGCGCTAGCCGGCCTGCCCGGTTTTCTGGCACTCCCGGACGGAGCAACTGCCCTGCTGGCGGGACGCCTGCAGATCAGTCACGAGATCGATTACTTGGAGCGCGCCTTCGACGAGTCGAAGTACGGGAACTTCTCGCGGCGACCGTACCTCGAGGTTACGATTCCTTCACTCAGCGACCCGTGGCTGGCGCCCGCAGGCAAACACGTGATGTCCATTTACATGCAATACGCGCCGTACAAGCTCAAGGGTGATTGGGACAGCCAGCGCCCGGCGCTGGGCGAAACTGTGGTCAAGGCGCTGGCCGAGTACGCCCCCGACCTGCCGCAGTTGATCGAGCACCAGCAGGTGATTACGCCGAAAGACCTGGAAGACACTTACGGGCTCACCGGCGGACATATCTTCCACGGCGAGTTGGCGCTCGATCAGTTCTTCACCATGCGGCCGCTGCTCGACTGGGCCCGCTACCGGACGCCGATCACCAACCTGTACCTGTGTGGCAGCGGCACTCATCCGGGAGCGGGGTTGACGGGCGGTTCCGGCGCGAATGCGGCACGTGAGATCATCAGGGACCTGAAGAAGTAGCCGGCTCGGGCCGGCAACCGGCCGCCGAGGACGGCGGCGCGACCCACCATGAAGCCCAGCGCCATATTGCTGATCAGCTGTCCCGACCGTAAAGGCCTGGTGGCGACCGTTTCGGATTACATATACAAGCATGGCGGCAATATTCTCCACACCGATGAACACACGGACGCCGATGCGCAGTGGTTCCTCATGCGGGTGGAATTTGATCCGACCGAGTTCGATGTCGCGTTGGCCGATGTGCCAAAATCGTTCGGGCCGATCGCGAAGTTGTTCAATATGGACTGGCGCCTGGCGGACTCGGCGACGCGGCCGCGCATGGCCATCATGGTCTCCAAATACGACCACTGCCTGGTAGACCTGCTCTACCGCCACAAGATCGGCGAATTGCGTTGCCACCTTCCCCTGATCCTCTCCAACCATCCCGATAACCAGCCGATCGCGGATTTCTACGGTATTCCCTTCTTCCATATTCCGGTACCGAAGGATGGCAAAAGCGACGCCGAGAAAAAGCAGAGGGAACTGATTGCTGAGAACCGGATCGACTTCATCGTGCTGGCGCGCTATATGCAGGTGCTGTCGAACCAGTTTGTGTCCAGTTTCCCGCAACGCATCATCAACATCCATCATTCCTTTCTGCCGGCATTCATCGGGGCCAAGCCCTACCATCAGGCATTTGAGCGCGGAGTGAAGCTGATTGGCGCGACCAGCCACTACGTGACCGAAGTCCTCGACGACGGCCCCATCATCGAGCAGGATGTAGTCCGCATCTCGCATCGCGACTCGGTAGAGGATCTGATTAAAAAGGGCCGAGATCTGGAGAAGCTGGTGCTCTCCCGCGGGGTGCGCTGGCACGTCGAGAACCGCGTGCTTCTTTACGGGAACAAGACGGTGGTGTTCGACTAGGAGGCTGGGCCGTTCCGCCAACCTGTACGGCCTTGGGGCCTCCCCTCCGGGGCCATTCCGCATAATTGCGTAAGGCGCGATGGCAGCCATGTAATCGCCGGCACATCGCAAGGTATCCCTTGGAAGTACCTGCACCGAAGTAAGGTTTGTTTTGCCGCCGCCTCGATTACCCTTACATTACCGAGCGTTTGGGGACACACCGGTCCCGAGGGGAGCAGACGGTTGGTAGAAGACCCGAAGTGGGAGCTTTCCATCCTGGCGAACGTTAACGGCTTCTACCAGAAGCTGTTACGGGATTATCTTCAAGGGGATTTGCCGCTCCATCCCACCCTGGAAGACGAAGCCATCCACCAGGTCCACAGCAACCCGCGCGAGACCCTGGCCAAGATGCACCGCTGGCTGCAGCTGTTGGACATGGCCATCACGCCCGCCATGGTGCGACTGGCCCTCACCGCCGATACCGACCCCGAGATCGCCGAGGCTCTCCTGCGCTACTACATCCGTAAGCGGGATTTCACGGACCGTGATCGGGACAAGATCGATTTCGTAGCGACGTTCCTCTACAAGCATCCCCGAGTGCCGGGACAGTGGGAGCGGCGGGGCTACGGGCTGGATGGTTCGCTACCGCTTTCCCCGTTTGAGATCGCGCTCATCGAAATCCTGGCCGACACCGAGACACCGCTGCTTCCCGAGGAGCATGTGCAATTGCTGCGCGAATTCGAACCGCTGCGGGAGCAGATCAGCCGCTATCTGAGTTTCAATTCGCTGATTGACGCGGGGGTACTATCCCGGGTGCGGGAACTGAAGCAGGCGTTTGGCCGTTCGTTTTATCATCCCGGAGTGCTGGCGACCATCGCACCCTACAACGATGCCTTCGGGGTGCGCTTTGATGTGCTGTTCCACGAGGCCATCGCCGCCATCAAGAACTTCGCGCAGGCGGTAGAGGATCTGGGCGGCAGCATCCTGAGCAACATCGACGGAGTCGACGTGACAGTGGAGCACGCGCGGGCGCTCGAGGAGAATGACCTTCTGAAATTCGACTACGTGGAGGCGCTGGACAAGTTCCGGAGGGTCTCTAAGCTCAAGAAAGAAATCGAGAAGCGCCCGAGGATTCGCAAGCCGGCAGGACCGGTCGCGACACCTTCTCGCAGTGGGGCGGCAGCGGCGAAACCGGCGCTCGCCGGAAGCCAGACGGGCTACCGGCCGCTGGCGCGACCGCAGGTCACGGCGCAGCAACTGGCGCTCGAAGAGGCCAAGATCGCCCGGGTGGAGGAGTCGATCCGAATTTTCGTGCGGGTGGCGGATCCCAAATTTCGCCAGGTGGTGCCCATGCGGTTCTTCAATCTGAACCTGACTGCGGCCGAGGTGGAAGCCTACTGCGCCGATTATCTCGAGGAAGAGGACCAGCAGGCCAAGGTAGCCCGCACGCTGCTGCGGAATGTCGCCGTGGGGGCCCGCATGCAGACCGAACTGGAGGAGCTGAAGCGTTGCCGGCCGGCGACATCTTTATGGAAGCTCCGGGCTGACGCGCTGATGGTGCTACTGGAGGTCGCGCGCAAGGCGCACGAGGCGTCGGAAGGGGTCTTAAGGCAGGCTGAAGGCGAGGGGAGCACGGTTCAAATATCGATGCGGAAGCTCCGCGAGCGGGCCGAGGTAGTCGTGAAGACGCTGGCGGAAGCTTAGGGTAGGCACCCGGGTAGGTGTTAGGGGGACGCGTCCGTGGCTCGGGCTCTCAAGGCAAATGGCGCGAGCAGTGCCTGGAGGTCATCACGCCCCCAACAGCCGTCTCTCCGTGCTGGTTGTGAGTTCCCGGGGCTGTCTGCAGAGACACCTTGACCAGAAGGGACGGGCGTTGAAGTCCGTCCCAACCGGCTGGCTCGCCGCCAGAGGCCCTAGTTGATATCGAACTGCTCAATGTGCAGCGCCGGGTCCGACTTTACGATGACGGTGCGCTTGGTCAGTTCTTCCATCTCGTTCAACCATTTCCCGTTCTGTGCCTTGAGTGCCTTGGCCACCTCAGGGTTCACCCGCAACATCACGTCGGGACGTTCCAGGTGTTTGGCGCTCTTGCGCATCTCGACATAGATCTCGTTGCACACGGTGGTCACCGACTTCACGAAACCGGTGGCCTGGCAGTACGGGCAGGGTGAGCCGATGGTGCGCTCGAGCGATTGCTTCACCCGTTTGCGGGTGATCGCGACCAAACCGAAATCGTTAAACTGCAGAACCTTCGAAGGGGCACGGTCGTTGCGCAACTCCTCCTCCAGAGCCTGCATGACCCGCTGACGGTTACGGCGCTCGTCCATGTCGATGAAGTCGATCACGATGATGCCGCCCAGGTCGCGCAGGCGGATCTGGCGGACGATCTCACGGATGGCGTCGACGTTGGTCTTGACGATGGTGTCTTCGAGGCGCGCCGTCTTGCCTACGTACTTGCCGGTGTTCACGTCAATCGCGACCAGGGCTTCGGTCTGGTTGATGACGATGTAGCCACCACTTTTCAGCCAGACTTTCGACTTAAGCGCTTTGTCGATCTCTTCCTTGAGGCCGAATTGCTCGAACAGCGGGGTTTCCTTGGTATAGAGCTTCACGCGCCGTACCAGCGCGGGCTGGAAGCGGTTGGCGAAGCGCAGGATGCGCTCGTACTCCTGCTCAGTATCGACCCAGATGGCGGAGAAGTCGGAGGTAACCTGGTCGCGCAGCACGCGCTCGACCACATTCAGGTCGTGGTAAATCAGGGACGGTGACTTGGATTCCTCGGAGCGGGTCTTGATTTCGTGCCACAGGTTCTTGAGGAAGCGGATGTCGGCGCGGAGTTCGTCTTCGGAGGCTCCGGCGGCGGCGGTGCGCACGATGAAGCCGCCCTGCCCGTTCTCGCGTTCGCTGATGATGATCCGCTTCAACCGCTGCCGTTCCTCGTCTGAGGCGATCTTCCGGGAAACGCCGGTATGGTTGACGGTTGGCATGTAGACCAAGAAACGGCCGGGCAAAGCAATGTGGCTGGTGATACGGGCGCCCTTCTTGCCGATAGGCTCCTTGGCGATCTGGATGAGGACCTCCTGTCCTTCCTTCAGCAGGTCGCTGATCTGGGGAACGGGCGAGTTTTCGCGGCGGGGGCCGGAGCGGAAACGGCGTCCGCCACGGCGTCCGCGACGGCGGTCAAACTCGGGACGACGGACGGCGCGCTGGGTGTAGCCGGCGGTCGAACTGGGAGCGCGCACCTCGGCACGGGCCTCGGCTGTCCCGTTGCCCCGGGCCTCGGCCTCAAGCAGCGCTTCGGCTTCGGCTTGGGCGTTTTCGATTTCCGCTTCCTCGCTGTCCTCTTCCGCTTCGTCCTCGGCCCCGGCTTCTGCTTCCGCCGGGAAGGCCTGGGCGGTTGTTGTTTCGGAGGTGTCCGCAGGGGGTTCGGCCGCGTCAGCCTCACCAGCGGCAGCCAACTCGGTGGGGTGAGGCTGGTAGTCCTCAGCAGCACGGGTTTCTTCTTCGAGTTCCTCGAAACTTTCGTCCTCTTCCGTTGCTTCGCCGTAGGAAGAGAGATCAGCTTCCTCCTCTTCGATCTCCTGTTCCTCGATGGTTCCCGATTTGGTCTTGGCGGAGATTGGGAAACTCTCGGCAGGTGGAGCGACCTCGGGCTCGACTGGCGCCGGGACGGGTTCCGCGAGGTGCCGTTCGGTCACCGCCGGGGCCTCGCCGCGGAACGCTGCAGTGAGGTTCGTGCGGTCGTGCAGTTCATGTTCCCGTTCCCACTCCTGATGCAGGGCTTCCTCATGCGGATCGTGATGCTCATGCAGCGGCTCGGTGGAAAGGCCGGCAAACAGGGGCTCATCCTCGGGGAATGCGCTCGATACAGGAACGCCGGTTTCGGTCGGCGCAGCTTGCCCCTGAGTTTCCCCGGGCACAGCGTTCGGCGTGGGGCGCTGCCGGTATTTTGAGATCGATTCGCCCGGCAGGAGAATGGGCTGATAACCCGGCGGAGGGCCGTAATCGGGGTCACGGCGCAGCGTTTGGCTTTCCCCGGCAGAGCGACGGGATTCGGCGGGAGCCCGGTCGCGTTCACCGCGCTCGTAGCGGTCGCCACGACGACCGCTCCGGCGCCGACGACGCCCGCGCCAGCCGCGATCACGCCCGGCGTTAGGGTTGTGGTTCGGCTCAGAGGCCGCCGGCGCCGGTTCTTGGCGTTCCGTTTCGGCAAAAGGCTCCGACTCGATCACGTACGTGCCACCGGCGGGCGCAGCCGGGGCCGCGCTCTCCGGCGGACGCGGCGCTCGCGGCTGGGGGGCTCTGTCCTGAAGCCCGGTTCGAGGCGTGGGAATCACTTCGGTGACGTCTTCGTCTTGCTCCTCAAGTTCCATGAAATCGGAGACATACAGAAAGGCATCGCGCTCCAGGCCGATGTCGACGAAGGCGGATTGCATACCGGGAAGCACACGGGTAACCCGGCCCTTGTAGATGGAACCCGCGAGGGTGTATTCGTTTTCGCGTTCCAGGTAAATTTCAGCAAGCTGATCGTCCTCCACCAGCCCCAGTTTGGTTTCGTGAGGAGTGGAAGACACAAACAATTCTTTTGTCATGCTAACTCCGGTTCCCGGTGCCGTAGCGGCCCAGGATTCACCGGTTCAGGCGGAAGAGATGGGGAGGATCGAGCGTCGCGATGGGCACAGGCCCGCGCGCAAGTAGGAGCCCCTCCTGGAAAGCACCCCAGGAGCGAACCGCTTGCGTAAGCGTAGGAATCTTTTGCACGTATCGCAATGTGCGCTGCACCGGGTTTGTGACCGCTCTCTCCCACAGGAGGGGGCCGTTACCCGCCCGGCAACGCGTGCTGCAATCCTGCCCGGCCTCCACTACCTGGCCGGTGAGTTGCCCTCTTGACGCGAGGGCGATCGTAATCTTCAGTCTCTTGGCCGCGCATGGCTGGCGCAGCCTGAAGCCTTATCCTGGCCAGCGTCCTGCCTAGTTCACGAAACGGCGCATACGGACATTCATCACCATGCCCAGCGCCAGAAACATAAACAGAACGGAAGACCCTCCATAACTCATTAAGGGTAAGGGTATTCCGGTGACCGGCATAAAGCCGACCACCATGCCGACGTTTACCATGATATGGAAGCTAAGCACCGCTACCACACCCATGACCAAAAACGTCCCGGCGCGGTCGGGCGCCGTCTGGGCGTTCTGCGTCAATCGCATCAGCACAATGAAGTATAGCAGGAGCACGCCTAAAGCTCCTACAAAACCGTGTTCCTCGGCGAAAGCTGCGAAAATGAAGTCCGTTTGAGGCACGGGGAGATAGGAAAGATGGGTCTGCGTGCCCGTCCCGCCCCAGATCCCGCCGGAGCCCACCGCGATCAACGATTGGATCACCTGGTAGCCGGATCCCTGACGATCGGCGTCGGGTTCCAGGAAGCTGACCAGGCGGTCCTTCTGATACGGCTTGAGCTTGTGCCAGGCCACAGGCATCATGAGCCCGGCCAGAAGCAGGACGGCAACCGCCTGCTTCCAGCGGACACCTCCGAGAAACAGCCCCATAATCGCGACTGGGAGGTAGGTGAGGGCTGTGCCCAGATCAGGCTGGGCGAGGACCATCAGCATCGGGATGGCCACGATGCCCCCCGCCTTGAGGAAGTCCGACCAGGACAGTTCCCGGTGGTGGAGTTCGGCAAAGTATCGGGCAACTGCCAAGATCAGGATCAGCTTGACCCACTCCGACGGCTGGAAGTGCAAGCCTCCGGGCAGCTTCACCCAGCGGCGTGCGCCCAGGTATCTCTGGCCGAAGACCATCACCGACACCAGGGAGGCGACGGCAGCAATGTACATCCAGTGCACCTTTTCGAGCAGAACCTGGTAGTTGAACAAGCTCACTACGAACATACCGGCCACGCCCCCAGCGATCCAGTAGAGCTGGCGGATATGCGCTCCGGCGAACTTGGTGTGGATGGTTGCGCTGCGGATTTCCGTGACGCCAAGGCCGCAGATGACGAGCACGAGAACCAGCAGGAACCAGTCGAAGTCGCGGTATGAAACGTAGCGGGACATCAGTCTTTACTCTTTAGTCGTTGGTAAGTCCGTTGTCGGTGATCGCTCCTCGGTGGCAAACCGGGAACTCGACATCCGACAAGCTGCGGGTTCCCTCACCCTGCGTGTCCATCAACTGTTACCTCAATCCGGGCGCGGCGGTGGCCAGGGGCAGTTTGTCCCTGGCGATTTCTAATACGATGCGCCCGGATTTCAGGCCGTCATCACCGTCGGGATTGGGGGCGTTCCAGACGGCGCCGATCTCGACCTTGCCGGCACGGTTGGCCATCTTCGTGGGCTGGCGCCGTTCCTTCTCCACATAAGCCTTGATCACCTGCGCGGCGGTACGGGCGGCCAGGTAGCCGTGCTCACCCTCCTCCAGCAGGGCGCAGACCACAATCTCGGGGTTGCGCCGAGGTTCCACACCAATGAACCACCCGTTGTCCTTGAACTTCGCCTTGCCTTCGGCTCCCAGCTTGGCCTTCAGGGTGTTGCTGATGGTTTGCGCGCTGCCGGTTTTTCCGGCGAAGTCGATGCCCTGGAGGTGGGAGAGCGCTGCCGTACCGCCTGGGTTCACCACGTCCGCCATGGCGTCGGTGATGATCTCCCAGTTGTGGGGATCGAGAGGAATCTGGGTTTTGTCAGGCAGGTTGGACGCAGGCACGACATCGGGCGGAAGGTCGGTGGGATCCGCAATATGGGGGCGGACCAGCACGCCGCCGCTCGCGATGGCTGCGATGGTGCGGGCCATCTGGATGGGGGTGGCGGCCACTGCGCCCTGTCCGATGCCCACCGAAATGGTTTCTCCGGCGAACCATTTCTGCTTGAAGTTGCGGATCTTCCACTCCTCCGACGGCATCACCCCGGAGGCTTCCTGCGGAAGGTCGATTCCCGTTTTCTGGCCTAGACCGAAGGCGGTGGCATACTTGGCGATGCGCTCGATGCCTAGTCTTTCTGCCAGGGTATAGAAGAACACATCGCAAGACTGATAGATCGCCTTGGAGATGTCGACCGCGCCGTGCACGCGGTGCTCGGCGACCACCCAGCACTTGAAATAGCGACCGTAAAAGGTCGCGCCTCCATTGCAAATGACGTGCATGTCCTGGGCAATGCCTTCCTGCAGTCCGGCCGTAGCCATGATGATCTTGAAAGTCGAACCCGGGGCAAGCTGGGCCTGGATCGCTTTGTTCAGCAGGGGATGATCGTCGTCGTTGACCAGGCGGTTCCATTCATCGCGCCTGATGCGGACGGCAAAGCTATTGGGATCGAAGACGGGGCGGCTGACCATGGCGAGAATCTCGCCGCTGCGTGGATCCATAGCGACGATCGCGCCGTTGCGGTCGCCCAGTGCCTGCTCGGCGGCGATCTGCAGGTCGACGTCGACGGTCAGCTTGAGCTGTTTGCCAGGCACTGCCGCGGTCTCATCGAGGCGCCCGACCTCCCTGCCGCGACTGTTGACCAGGGCGCGGCGGGAGCCGTTCTTTCCCATCAGAATCTGGTTGTATTCCTTCTCCACCCCGGAGATACCGACGACGTCGCCCGGATTGTAGAGCTCAAACTGGGGCTGGTTGAGCATGTCTTCGGTGACTTCGCCGACATACCCGATCAGATGCGCCATGAATCCGTTGCGCGGGTAGAGGCGGCGATGGGCCATGATGGTGTCGAGTTCCGGCAGTTCGTTGCGGTGGGCTTCGATGAAAGCAAGTTCGTCAGGAGTGATGTCATCCTTGAGAAAAATGGGCTGGTACTGCGGCAGGGCACTGAAGCGCCGGATGCGATCGCGTACTTCGTTCGGATCCAGGTGCAGGCCCAGGGCGATGAGGTCAGCGTCGGCCACCAGGTCGCGCGAGGAATCCCGCAACAGCAGGGCCGAAAACGACGGGTAGTTGTCGACGATGATTCGCCCTTCGCGATCGAAGATCTTGCCGCGTGGGGCAAGAATCGGCACGTTGCGGATACGATTCTTTTCCGCCATCAGGGCGTAAAAATCACTCTGCATCACCTGCAGCCGCCACAACCCGTAGGCCAGGATCAGGAAGATGACGAGGATGATGTACTGCACCGCCGTCAGGCGAATCGCGGATACTTTTTCGTCGCGGCCAAACATGGAGAGGCAGTCGCTAGTCCTCGGCGTTCAACCCACCCATCGCGAGAGGGCGCGCTTCTATTGTCTCGCCTCGCAGAGGCAAACGCCAACGCCCAAGGGCCAACGACCAATGACTCTATCAGGTTCGCTGCTTGAAGCGGTCGAGGACGAAGTAGAGCAATACCCCCAGCACGGCGTTGGCCAGGCCCGAACCCAATTCGTGCTGCCCGCTCCATTGCAAACTGAGATTCACCAGGCCACGCGCCACCGTGAAATAAACGATCTCATGCACCACGTAAAAGAAAAGGGTAACCAGCAGGCGGGCGCCGGCGTTCTCAACATCCAGCTTGACTCCAAGCGAGGAGGCACCGTAGCCCACGACCGTTTTGGCAATGCCATAGACTCCTAAAGGAAGCCCGGTCAATGCGTCCTGAAAGATACCGATGGCTGCGCCCGTAAGAAGTCCGGTCACAGGGTTACGCCGCGAGATGGAGAAAAAGATGGTAACCAGCAGCGGCAGGTCGAACAGAGCGAAGAGCGACCACTGCCGCGGCAGCCAGGCTTGCAAAAACAGGGCCGATACCGGCACCAGCACCGTAACCGGAAGGCTGAACCGGTAGACCTCAACCTGTTCCCCGGATGTGTAGGTAATGGGCACTTTATTGCGGCGGTCCGACCTCAGACGGCGGTTCGTCCCGCCTGTCAGGAGGCGAGGGATTGGACTTGGGTTTGGCCGGGGCAGCCTCCCCGTCCACCTTAGGAGGCGCAGCCCTGGGTATCGGGGACGGCGCGGACGCCGAATTCAGCGTCCCGGTTGAGGCTGGCGCGGACCCTGGCGGTGGGGTCCTGGGGGGGGTAGGCCTGGCGCCGACGCGGGGGCCCGGTCTGCCTGCCGAGACCGCGCTATCCACACCCTGCGAGGCCGGCGCATTGGGCGGAACCGGCGCCGGAGCCTCGCGCGGAGGCTGACTGGCGCTTCCCGCCGCGGGCGGAACGGCACCGCCTTCCGCCGGCTTGTCCGGAACCGAAGGCAGGCGCTGCGCAAGGATATCCGACGCCCGTACCGGACCATTCTCACTGGGTGTGGGCTCTTTCTCGAGGACCTCAGTTACCACCAGCACTTCTTCCAGCTTGCCCAGGTTCGCTGCCGGCCGTACCTGGATGTTCAGGAACAATTCCGCTCCCGGAGAGACGCTGGTCACGGTTCCCACCGGCAGGCCCTTGGGGAAAATACGGTCGCCACCGCTGGTGAGCACTTTCTCGCCCTTCTGCACCGGCTCGTCCGTCATGACTTTTTCCAGCACCACTTCGCCGTTGGCAGTGCCCCGCAGGATGCCCTGGAGACGGGATCTCTCGAGTATGGCGCCCACGCCGCTCGTCTGGTCGTCAATCAAGAGGATTTGAGCAGTGGAGCGGTAAGCCTTGAACACCTTGCCGACGATCCCATCGGGGGTGATAACCGCCATATCCGGCCGGATGCCGTCGCTTTCGCCCTTGTCGATGTAGATAATGCGCGAGTGCACGCTGCCGCTGGACCCGATCACCTGGGCTGGTGTCGTCTTCTGGATGTATTGCTCCTTGAAGGCGAACAATGCCTGCAGGCGGCGGGCCTGTTCCGCGTCCTCGCTGAGGCGGACCTGCTCCAGGCGGAGCTTCTGAATCTGCTCTTTCAGATCCCGGTTCTCAGCCCGGATGCCGCGCAGGTAGAAGTAGTTGTGCCAGACACCGCTGGTCGCGGATTCGATCCATACCAGGATTTTCTCGAAAGGCGTGACGGCATTGACCGCCCAGATGCGAATCAGGCGAGAGGATTCCGTGTCGGTGGTCCGCTTGACCTGCACGGCGAGCCCCAGGACCTGGGCAAACAGCACGACCACCAGCACGATCAGGTTCTTGTAACGGCCGAGGACAGATTCCATGGACTGCGGTTCTCAGTTCTCAGTTGCCGGTTGTCGGTAGCCAACCCGTGTCGGCCTGCACGAGTCCTGGTGAGTGCTCGCGACCTGGGCGGAAGGCATGACGTCGGGTCGAGGCAGCAGCCGCATAGCGTGATTCCTACTCAATCGAAATCTTCCGCAGCAGCTTGAAGTCGCTGAGCATCTTGCCGGTACCCAACACGACGCTGCACAGCGGGTCGTCGGCGATGGAAACCGGCAAGCCGGTTTCTTCGCGGATGCGCTTATCGAGGTTCTTGAGCAACGCCCCGCCGCCGGTGAGCACGATGCCGCGGTCGCTGATGTCGGCCGAGAGCTCAGGCGGCGTGCGTTCCAGGGCGACGCGGATGGCATTCATGATAGTGGAGACACACTCGCTCAGAGCCTCGCGAATTTCGCTGTCGTCGACGGTAATGGTTTTGGGCACGCCCTCGATCAGGTTTCGGCCTTTGATCTCCATGGTCAAGGGCTTGTCGAGGGGATAGGCGCTGCCGATTTCGATCTTGATCTGCTCGGCGGTGCGCTCGCCAATCAGCAGGTTGTACTTCCGTTTGAGGTAGTTCATGATGGCCTCGTCCATCTGGTTACCGGCCATGCGCACGGAACGGGAATAGACGATGCCGCTGAGCGAAATGACGGCGATGTCGGTAGTGCCACCGCCAATGTCGACCACCATGTTGCCGCTGGGCTCGGTGATGGGCAGACCGGCGCCGATCGCCGCCACCATCGCCTGTTCGACCAGGTGGACCTCGCTGGCCTTGGCGCGGTAGGCCGAGTCCATCACCGCCCGCTTTTCTACCTGCGTAATTTCGGAAGGCACGCCAATCACGATGCGGGGATGGACCAGCATCTTGCGATTGTGCGCCTTCTGGATGAAATAGTTGAGCATCTTTTCGGTCACCTTGAAGTCGGCAATGACGCCGTCCTTCATGGGCTTGATGGCGACGATGTTGCCTGGGGTGCGGCCCAGCATCTCCTTGGCTTCTTTGCCCACCGCCTCGACTTCCCCGCTGTTCTTGTTGATGGCCACGATGGAAGGTTCGTTGACCACGATGCCTTTGCCGCGCGCGTAGACCAGGGTGTTGGCCGTGCCCAGATCGATGGCCAGGTCACTGGAGAAAATGCTGAACAGCGACCGCAGATTGTGGAACCGCCCAGCGCTCGAATGGAATCCGTTGGATGACATATGGAGACTTCTCTCTCTGTTCGTAGCCGCCTGTCCCGTCGAACCCGGGTGTGTTGGCAACCGGCTGCCCGGGCCCCCCCGTTATTCTATATTGCGTGCCGGTCGCTTGGCGGAACGAAAGGGCTTGCCCTCCCGGGAAAATCACCCGGAGCTTGAAGTTAATTTTAAGCAAACCGCAGCGCCCAACTCATCCACCTTGCTCCCGGACCGAGTGTTGCGCGCGGTCAGCGTGCACGGTTGAAACTGCGCCTCGCCTCGACTGAGCCACCAACAAGCATCATTACTGGATCAGAACCTTCTGCTGCTTGGTGTTCACGCCGCCTTGCGCATTCTGCGCTGTCACCGTAATCACGCTCTCCCCGGCGGGCAGCGGGGGCGTGAAGTAGTGAAAGCTGCCGTCGCCGGTGACGATCGGCACCTCATGCCCGTTGACCATCACGCGGGCGCCGATCTCGGTCTTCCCCTGGATCTCGATGACATGGCCGTGCTGGATGAGCGGGTCCACTTCGAGGTTGATCGCCGCGCTGTCTTTGCCTTTGGAAATGATCGTGAACCGGTTCCTCTCGCTTTCGGCCGATTGTTTGCCGCTGGCGTCGGCGGACTGGACCAGCCAATAATACGGCCCCTGCCCCAGGCCGGTGACGGTGACATCGGTGGTGTTCACGGACATGTCGACAATGGTCGAGGAGAAGTACGGGTTGCGCGAGATCCGCAGGCGGTATGCCACGGCGTTGGCCATGGGAGTCCAGGAAAACTCCACGTCCTTGGCCTGGCTGGCGCTGCTGGTGAACATCGGCGCCATGTTGGCGGGAGAGATGAGCGCCGGCGGGCCAATCTCTTTGCCCTTCGCCATCTTTTGCGACTCCGCCCGGAAGCTCACCTTCTCCCAGTCGGAGAGGCGTACGGTCTCGCCGTTGCGCTCGACCTCGCCAACACCCTTTTTCAGCAGGATCTCGTGCTGGTCACTCTTGGGATCGTTGTGGACCCTGGCCGCGCTTTCAGGAGCAAAAGAAGCCCTGGCGCCGGCCACGATGACCTGCGACCTGGATCCCTGGACGTAGGTCGCCGTCGACAGATCTACGGTTCCGGTGCTCACCGCCACGGCGACGTTGGTCTGCTGCTGGTCGTTGGCGGAATTTTCCTCGATCACGATGAGCGAGTCCTGCTTCACCGTGTAGTTGGTGCCGTCGTTAAACACGACCTTAGCCATGCCCTCCGAGCCGGTCTGGATCACATCGCCTTTTTCCAGCGGAATGCTGTAGTCCGCGTTGATCCAGGTGTTGCTGCTGGACTTCTTGATTTTCACCGTTCCGTCGAGGGCGGTGAAGCGCGCTTGCTGGGCCGTCCCGGTGATCGCTTTGTCGGGAGCAGGGGCCATGCCGGCCACCTTCTCCAGCAGATTCGTGGCCATGCCACCGGCCGCCTTCACCGTGGAGTCGGTGAACTGCGGGAAGGCCAGGTGCATGGCGGCAAGAAACATCAGGCCCACAACCAGGAGCGCCAGGAACACGCTCCGATAGGTCACGGTGGTCCACGCAATGTGGATTCCCGGCTTACGTTTGGCGGACACAGGGGCCACGTAGATTCAGCCAAACCCTAGAGAATATGGGGTACTTCCAACCCTATCACAAGCCTAAGCGGCTCGGTCCCTGTTAGCAACCTGGGTTCCCGGCAGAGCGGTTACAGAGGTAACTGCAACCTCCCGACTTAGCCATGCGGGGCGGTTGATCCGGGCAGCGCGACGATCGTCTCCCTGGTGACGGACGATCCTGTACTGGGCAGGTGCGTGACCCGCGGTTGGATTCGGTGGCCCGAAGCTGGCGGTCTCGATCGTCTTATGAAGCAGTTGCGGCGGGCAAAATGAACTCCGGGCGATCAACTTGCCCGGTACCTTCCGGGACGGTAGCATGGTTGGTCCGAGGGGCGGATGAGGAGGAATCATGGCAACCGATACTCTGACCGGGGCGTCCATCCTGAGCAGCGGCAAGTCCAAAGTCTATAAGAACTACATCGATGGCGAGTGGGTGGAAAGCACCACCGGGGAAAGCTTCGAGAACCGCAATCCTGCCGACGTCCGGGACGTGGTCGGCATCTTCCAGAAATCGGCCAAAGCGGACGTCGACGCCGCCGTAGCGGCAGCTCGCCAGGCTTACACCCGCTGGCGCCTGGTGCCCGCCCCGCGCCGCGCCGAGTTGGTTTACCGCGCCGCGGAGATGCTCATTGAGCGCAAGGAAGAGTACGCCCGGGACATGACCCGCGAGATGGGCAAGGTGATCAAGGAGACACGCGGCGACGTCCAGGAGGCCATCGACACCGCATACTACATGGCGGGCGAAGGCCGCCGGATGTTCGGGCCAACCACGCCGTCGGAACTGCCTGACAAGTTCGCCATGGCCGTGCGGCAGCCGTTGGGCGTTTGCGGCATGATCACTCCGTGGAACTTTCCGATGGCCATTCCCTCATGGAAGCTGCTGCCGGCGATCGTCTGCGGCAACACCTGCGTAATCAAACCGGCGCAGGATACGCCGCTTTCCACCTTCAATCTGGTGCGCACGCTGGCCGATGCCGGCCTACCCAAAGGTGTGATCAACATCGTGGCCGGTTCCGGTTCGAGTGTGGGCGGGCCGCTGACCGAGCACGCCGATGTACGTGCGATCTCCCTCACCGGCTCGACCGAAGTGGGACGCGTCGTCGGCACAACTGCAGCCAAGAGCTTCAAGCACTGCTCCCTGGAACTCGGGGGCAAGAACCCGATGATCGTGCTGGATGATGCCAACCTGGACCTGGCCCTGGAAGGCGCAGTCTGGGGCGCGTTCGGCACGACCGGGCAGCGTTGCACCGCGACCAGCCGCATCATCGTGCAGAAAGGCGTGTACAACCAGTTTGCCCACCGGCTGGTCGAATGTGCCAAGGGGCTGAAAGTCGGCAATGGCCTGGACGAGATCATCGACATGGGCCCGGCCATCAACGAGAACCAGCTCAAGACCGACCTAAGCTATGTGGAGATCGGACGGAACGAGGGCGCCAAGCTGGCCTGCGGCGGCAACCGGCTTGATCGGGGCGACTACCAGCATGGTTTCTTCATGGAGCCGACGGTGTTTCTGGAGGTCGATTCCAGAATGCGCATTGCTCAGGAGGAAATCTTCGGGCCGGTGGTGTCGCTGATTCCCTGCGACAGCCTGGAGGACGCCATCGAGATTGCGAACGGCATCGAATACGGACTCTCGTCGGCGCTTTACACCAAGGATGTCAACAAAGCATTCACCGCGATGCGGGATCTGTATGCCGGCATCACTTACATCAATGCTCCGACCATCGGCGCCGAAGTGCACCTACCTTTCGGCGGGGTAAAAGCGACGGGCAATGGTCACCGCGAGGGCGGTCTGGGCGCAATCGACTTTTACACGGAGTGGAAGACGGTATACGTGGACTATTCCGACAGATTGCAGAAGGCGCAGATCGACCGAGCGGATTGACAAGGCAGTGGTGAGGCGGCAGCATCGCCCGATTGGCCGTCGGCCAGCGGCAGGGCGGCAACTCTGTTCCGGCCACTGTCCGCTGTGCATTGCCTGCAGAAGCACGGCGGGTTCAGCGCGGTCTGCGGTAAATTGTTGGGAGATGCTGCGGCAGACGCCACAGCGGGAGTTTCGATGCCGGTCACCCACATGCGTGAAGTCGCTGCCGCGCGGCGCCTGGAAAACGTGCGCTACGCGATCCGGGACCTGGCTTGCCTGGCCGATGAGGTTGCGAAAGAAGGACACAAGATCCTGCCCCTCAATATCGGGGACCCGCTGAGTTTTGATTTCCGTACTCCGCCCCACATGATCGAGGCGGTCTACCAGGCCATGAAGAACGGCAAGAACGGGTATGCTCCCTCCCCGGGCATCCAGGAGGCACTGGAGGCCATCCGCGGAGAGGCTGCCCGCAAGGGCATCCCCAGCCTGCAGGACGTGTTCGTGACCACGGGGGTCAGCGAAACCGTGGACATCTGCCTCACCGCACTCCTGAATGAAGGTGACAACCTGCTCACGCCCAGTCCGGACTATCCGCTCTACTCGGCCGTGCTGGCGAAGCTGGGCATTCCGTCGAACACATACGCGTTAAACGAAGACGACGGCTGGCAGCCCGATCTGATTGACGTGCACAAGAAGATCAAGTCACGCACGCGAGGCATCGTGCTGATCAACCCCAACAATCCCACGGGGGCGGTGTGCACGCGGCGCATGCTGGAGGCGATCGCCGAGCTGGCACGGCGGAATAATCTGGTCATCTTTGCCGATGAAATCTACGACAAACTGATTCTCGATGACGAGCAACACCTGGCGATGGCCGCCGTGGCTCCTGACGTGCCTGTGGTAACTTTCGGAGGTCTTTCCAAAAACTACCTGGCTCCGGGATGGCGCATCGGGTGGGGGATGGTCAGCGGCGACGCGGCCGCGGTGAAGCCCTACGTGGAAGGCATCCACCGGTTGTTGCGTGCCCGGCTGTGCGCGAATCACCCCGAGCAGTACGCCATCAAAGCGGCGCTCGAGGGGCCGCAGGATCACCTCGGCGAAGTCAAGGCTAAGCTTCGCTCCCGTCGCGACCTGACCATGCAATGGTGCAATGCGACGAAACGGGTCAGCTGCGTCTCGCCGCGGGGTGCTTTTTACGCGTATCCCCGCTTGGACATCCCGGAAGGCGACGATGTGTTCGTCAAGGAACTGCTCCAGCGGAAGCATGTGCTGGTGGTCCACGGCTCGGGCTTCGGGCAGAAGCCGGGGACACGCCATCTCCGCATCGTTTTCCTGCCGGATGAGTCCACCCTGAACTCGGCTTACGCCGCGATGGGGGACCTCCTGCGGGAGCGCTACAAGTGACGAATTCTTTTTCGCGTCAGCGTTGGGAAACACCACCGGTGCTGGTAACCCGTTACTGGCCTGAACCCACCCCTTCTTCCCCGCCCCCCTGTACTTTGGGCACCTGTTCTGCCAAGGCCCGGGCGCTTACCTTCCCAAGTCGGGGGTGACCGTGTTCACGCACGAAACTGACCTGCGCAAGAGCGATCGCTATCCCTTGCGGCTGCCGGTGCAGGTTCGAACCGCACAGGCGGAGGTGACGGCTCAGTCGGAAAACATCAGCATGGGCGGGATGCTGTTCTCCAGCCGCTTCCGAATAGCGGAGGGGGCGACGGTAGAGTTAGCCATTGACCTGCAGGGCACCCCGGAGACGGCAGTGCTGATCACGGCCAGAGGAACTGTGCTGCGCGTGGCCACGCAGCCTTCCGGGGAATATGCGACGGCGGTCATCTTCGACGCTCCACCCCGGTTCACTCACCAGGCGGGCGCCTCCCAGAAGAGTCACTAAGCGGGCTCTTGCGTCGAAGCAGCGACCGAAGACGCTAGCCAGCTGGGGCCCCTTGCCGAAAGCGCCGAATCTCTGCTATCGCGAAAGGTTGCCGAAAGTTGCCAGCCTGCGTTTCTGCAGGTCAGTGACGTCCATTTCATCCGCCTGCAGTTCCGCCTCCTCCCGGGCCCACTCCTGGGCCTCTTTGCCTTCGAGTTTCTGGAGCAAACCGGCTGCGCACGCGGAGCAGCAGAAGCCCTTGATGTAGTGGCGCTCGCCGCCGCTTTGTTCAATGCAATATTCATACTGGAACACCGGGGGTTGAGCCAGGCAGAGAGCGCAGGCTTCCGGTGCGTTAATGAAAAGAGGATCGAAGGTTGCCAGGAAGACGCTGTCGTTCATGACGCACCTCGCGGCTTTTCTTCTCTTTACATCCCACAACTGCGCCGGATGGTCAGTGACCGCGGTCACGGCCCCGCGGGTCGTGGGGGACTGCTCCGGGCCGTGTGGAAAGGTCAGGGTTTCGACTTTTGGCGTCTTGTGCGATTTTGCCGGCTCGCCTGGAGCGCTCAGGGCCGCGGCCCTTCCTGGCCTCAGTCGCCGGTATTTCCGGGATTCGCTCTGGCTGGCCTTCGTCCCAGGAAAACCGATCCGGCGACAAATGGAACTTCTTCAACTCCGCCACCCGCCCGTTCGCCTGCCGCCCGCGCACCTGGGCGGTTGGGCCTGGCCGCAGTGCGCCGCCCTTTCCATCCCAGCCGCACTTCTCCACCGCCTTCACCAGGGGTTCGATAGCGAGATGTGCTCGCTTCATCTTTCCGGCTGAATCTGTTTAAATCGAGCGAGGGAGACGTGTTTCCGGATCGCGCGTGATCGATATCCACAGCCACATTCTGCCTGACGTGGACGACGGCCCCAAGTCGTGGGAGGTCTCGGTGGAAATGTGCCGCATCGCCGCCGCCGACGGCATCACCCACATGGTGGCCACTCCGCACTGCAACGACCGCTACCCCTACAACCGAGAGCGCCTGGCGGATTGCGTTGAACGCCTGCAGTCGATGGTGGGCGATGCCCCGCGGCTGAGCCTGGGTTGTGATTTCCATCTTTCCTACGAAAATCTGCAAAGCGTGCTATCGCAGCCGGCGCGCTACACCATCGATGGGGCCCGCTACCTGCTGGTAGAGCTGAGCGACTTCAGTATCCCGACGCAGGTCTCGGACTGCTTCCTGAAATTAGGGGACCGGGGTGTAACGGCTGTGATCACCCATCCGGAGCGCAATGCCATGCTGCGCCAGAATCCACAGCGTGTGCTGGAATGGGTGGAGCTGGGCTGCTCGGTGCAGATCACCGCCGGGGCGTTCACAGGCTTTTGGGGAGAGCGCGCCGCCCGGGTGGCCGCGTGGCTGCTGGAACGCGAGGCAGTGCACGTGCTCGCCAGCGATGCGCACGACCCCAAACACCGTCGGCCAGTGCTGTCGGAAGCGCGGAATGCGGTCGCCGCAATGGCCGGTCCTGACGTTGCGCGCGCCCTGGTCGAAGACAACCCACGCGCCATTGTCAGCGGGCTTCCCCTTCCCTACGCGCCCAAGCCGGTCGTCAAGGGATAGGGAAGGTCTCATGGTTCAAGGTGTAGACTTTCACCTCGTCTTCGGCTGGTCCGGCACCGCCCGAGGGCATTCCCTGCTAGACTTTGAAAGCTCGGAACTGCTTGTATTTTGAACTCTATTCCTTTGGCCCGGTGGTGGGAGGATCGGCGGGATCAGTGCTTCCCGGGGGCGGCGCGGACGGCGCATTACCGCGCGGCGCTTGCGGCGCAGTGGTCATGGCGCTTTCGGGATTCAACAGGTGATCATGGCTCGGCCCGAGACCGAGGGTAATCAGGGCGCGCGAGTCGGGAACCGTTTTGTTCTGCCACCCATGGTCCGCTTGGTAGCGCCGAAGCGCCTCTTCGGTGGCGGGGTCCCATTTGCCGCTGGGCTCGCCACCCAGGTAGTGCTCCCGCACCAAGGCCTGCTGAATCTGCCGGGCTCGTTCCGAGTCGATCTTCTGCTGACCGTGGTGGGCCACTGACCGCTTCGATTTCTTGCCTTTGCCGGAGCTGCCCGTCGTAGTGGTGTGCGACGTCGATGGACTCGAGCGGGCCCCGGAGTTCGAACTCTTGGTCGCCGAGTGGCTGGTAGTTTTGTTGGGGCTTGGCGAAGGTTTTGCAGTCTGTCCTGAAGCGAGGCTGCAGAAGAGGGCGAGAGCGCACCCGGCGCCCAGAACTCTCCCCGAAACTGAACCTACAGCAATTCTCGGCATCGTCGCCATCCGGCCAGAAATACAGGACAACGCCGCCCTCCGGGCCAGCACGGAAGGTCGCAGGAAAGACAAGCCCAACGGGCGTCTCCGGAGATCATCCCCGAATTGGGTCTCCGGAACCAGTGCCCATTGGGCCTGGACCAGGTTACGGAAGTGTACCCGCGATAAAGATCGTGCCGTCCTGGCGGCCCGCCCCCCGCGGACGCACCAGGAAGACCACATCCTGGCCGCTCTTCAGAGCGCTCTCGATGCGGTTATAGTCCTCGACCGTGTTGACCGCCTGCTTGTTGATCTCCAGGATCACGTCACCGCGATTGAGGCCGATGTCATCGGCAAAGGAGCCACCCTTCACATCCTGGATGATCACGCCCTTGCCCGCTGGAATGTCGAGGCGGTCGGCCAGATCGTTGGTCAGAGGACGAACCGTCAGCCCGAACTTGCTGGCCTTGGGTTGCTCCTCGTCGTTGCCCGCTTCGTCCTCGCCCAGGCGCGCGGCGAACAGCTTCGAGCGGTCGGCGATCGTAACCGTGGTGTCTTCCTTCTTGCCGTTGCGGACGAAGCCGATCTTGGCCTTATTCCCGGGCTTGCGAGCGGCGATGTCGGCCACAAGTTCGTCGCCGTTCTTGACATCCCTGCCGTCAACCGAAGTGATGGTATCGCCCACCTTCAGGCCTGCGGAATCGGCCGGACTGCCCGGCACCACGTTGGAGATCGTCACCCCTGACTGCACGCCGTACACCCGCGCGATCGCCGGAACCGGCTGGGCGGCGAACTCCACGCCGATGGAACCGCGCGTGACCCGGTGCTCCGGGCCGATCAGCTGGTTGTACACCTGTACCACCGTGTTGGACGGCATGGCAAAACCGACCCCCGCATAGGCATTGGTTTCGGTCAGAATGGCCGTGTTGATGCCGATCACTTCGCCCGCCATGTTCACCAACGGACCCCCGGAATTGCCCGGGTTAATGGCGGCGTCGGTCTGAATAAAGGACTGGAACTGCCGGTTGGGGACGATATTGCGCCCTTTGGCAGAGACGATGCCCGCGGTGACCGTCTCCTGCAGACCGAAGGGGCTGCCGATCGCCAGAACCCAGTCTCCGACTTGCATGCCATCGGAGTTTCCGACTTTCGCAGCCGGCAACGCCCGGTCCACCTCGACCTTGATCACCGCCAGATCGGTCTCCTGGTCGGAGCCGATCACCTTGGCATCGTGCTGCACCCCGGGTGGGTCATCCTGCAGGCGAACGCGGATTCGATCCGCCTTCTCCACCACGTGGCGGTTGGTCACAATGTAACCCTTCGAGTCGACCACGACGCCGGAACCCAGCGAGCGCTCCTTGATCTCGCCGCCGCCGTCCTGGCCACCCTGGCCTCCAAAAAAGCGGTCGAAGAATTCGTCGAACGGGCTGCCGCCGCCGTTATCGTCGTCACCCGGACCGGGACGCACGCCGCGCCGCTTGTGCGGACTCTTGATGGTCTGCTCGGTGTTGATGTTGACTACCGCGGGTTCCAGCTGCTTGGCAATCTGGGAAAAGGCACTCGACATCTGCTGCGGAGAAGGCACGGTCAGCGCGGTTGCTTCGGCTCCCTTCTGACCCTCCTTGCCTTTCACTCCGAATGAAATAACCGTGCCAATGAGGATGCCGACTGCCAGGGTGACCAGAACAGTCAGGCTGTAGGTCCAGCCACGGCCCTTCAGGCGCACCCAAAAGGCGCTTGCGCGCGATTCCATATAGCCACTTCCCTCCGGAAACTGCAAAACCTATTCATTATACCCGCTTGGCAGCCGGGGACGGGAACATTGCCGCGGCGCGCCAATGGATCTCTCGGTTAGACGCGGCAAATCGCAAAAACGTTGATTGCGAACTACTTTAAGGGCCGCGTCCCCGGTTCTCCGGCAGCCGCTCAGTCCTTGGGTGCGAGAACTCAGCGCAGGCCGGCCAGCAGGGCGAGAAGCAGTCCAGTGTAGGCGAAGATGACCAGCAGAACCATGATCACGCCGTACGCCAGCATGGCGAGCAAGTCCAGTGGATGCCCGACACAGCAGCGCACCAGCCGCGAAAGACCCAGGTATTCGCCGACGGCCAGCAGCGGAAACAGAACCACCGCCCAGGCAGTGGGGTGACGCATGGCTGGCTCCATTACCAGGTGAACGATTGCCGGCAGCAAGGCGAGCGCCGGACCCAGGGCCAGGGGTGCACCCCAATAGAGCAATCGCTCCCGCTGCTGCCGGTCCACCTGCCCAGTCTAACCGGCAACGAGGCCGCGCTGGCTCCTCCCGCGCCGGCCCACGAATGCCGGCCGTGCCGGCCGGTTTGCGCCAGCGTCGCAGCGAACTTCCACCAGAGAGACTACTTCGCCTCGTACACCGTCTTGCCGCCGACCACGGTTCGCAGCACTTGGGTTCCGAGGACTTTCGCCGGGGCAACCGCCGTCACGTCGCGATCGAGAACCACGAAATCGGCCAGCATTCCCGGGACGAGCTTGCCCTTGTCCTTCTCCGCAAATTCGGCAAACGCCGCACCCGCAGTGTAGGCGGCGATGGCCTGGTCCGTGCTGATCTTCTGTTCCGGGAAATATTCCTTCTTCCCGTCGACACTGCTGCGCGTGATGGCGGCATAAAGGCCCCGGAAGGGAGTCGCCGGCTCATGGGGATAGTCGGTGCCGAAGGCCAGCGTGACGCCCCGTTTCAGGAACTCCGCCCAGGCGTAGGAATGGGCCGCTCGCTTCGCGCCTAACCGAGCTTCCGCCCAGCTCATGTCGGTCAGCAGGTGGCCGGGCTGCATCGAAGCGATGATTTTCAGGTCTTTGAACTTGGCAATCTGAAGAGGTGTAGTGACCTGAGCATGCTCGATGCGCAGGCGATAGTCTTCGCCGCCGTCGGCGGCTCTGGCTTTCTTTTCTTTCGCGGCCTTTTCCGCGGCGGCAAAAGCCGCGAGGGCCATCTGAACGCCTTGGTCGCCAATGGCGTGAAAACCGATCTGGAACCCGGCCAGCAGACGCTCCCGGGTCATGTCATCCAGCTTGGCCTGTTCATACCCGGGCAGGCCGGAGTTCTTGGGGTCGTCGGCGTAGGGCTCGAGCAGGGCCGCGGTGCGCGAACCGAGCGAGCCATCCATGAAGCCCTTGAGCATGCCGGTGTGGAGCATGTTGTCTGAGGCCGGGTGGGCGTTGCGCTTGGTCTCCAGCTGGTCGAGCGAATCGTCGAAGGGCAACCACTCCGTGACGCGGGCCGTCAGCTTGCCGTCTTTCTCGATTTCCTCGAGGATCTTGAAGTCTTCCCAACTCAGCTCGGAACTTTCCGGATCAGAATTGTCCTGCACCGAGGTGATACCAGACTCGGCCACCACCGCCAGCGCCGCTTCCAGCGCCTGCCTGCGCTTGTCATGCGTGGGCTGGGGCAGCACCGCGACCACGGCTTCGCGCGCGCGGTCGCGCAGAATGCCGTTGGGTTGCCCGCTTTCGTCACGGTCGATCTTTCCGCCCCGGGGGTCGCGGCTGGCGATCGTGATGCTGGCCAGTTGCAAGGCACGCGTGTTCGCAACGGCAATGTGCCCGTCAACCCGGGTCAGAAACACAGGATGTTCGGTCGTGACCTCGTCGATGTCCCAGCGGCTAGGCAGGGCTTTGACCGGCCACAGGTTTTCGTCCCAGCCCGCACCCAAGATCCAGTCGCCGGGAGCCGTCGAATCGAGCTTGGCGCGGAGGCGCTCGCGAAACTCATCCAGGGACCTCACGCCCACCAGGTTGACGGTAAGCCGTTCGAAGCCCGCATCGGCGAGATGTAGGTGGGCGTCATTGAAGCCGGGCATGACGAATTTTCCGCCGAGGTCGATGACCTCGGTCTGCGGGCCGCGCAGCTTGAGGAGGTCGGCGTTCTCACCCACGGCCTCGATGCGGTCGCCACGCACCGCAATGGCCTCCGCGCGCTTCATCGCCCGGAATGAGGACACCACCGCAACCCCGGTATAGACGTTGCCGTGCACGAAGATGACATCGGCTTTGGGCAAGGCAGGCTGCTCCTGCGCGGCCACCAGGCTGATGGCGCACAACAACCAGACGGGTTTTACACTCATTCCCCCACCCCGGCCAGCGCCAGCATCGTCAGCAAGATGCGCTTCAGCCCCAGTTCGCGCCCCGTGCAGTCGAACCATTCCTGCAGGGTGTGCGCTCCGCCACCGGAGCCGCCACCGCCGATGGCGATTGCCTGACGCCCCAGGGACAGCGGAACGTTGGCGTCGGTGGAGGCGCGCTGCACTTGGGCCACATTGCCCAGGTAAGCATCCACGGCGCGGATGGCCTGCAGGATCCTGGCGTTCGGTTCCAGTTCCCCCGCCGGGCGGTCCCCGATGGGGACGACTTCGCAGCTCACCGACTGCGGTTTGCGCGGTGCTGCGCCCCGCACGGCCAGTGCCTGACGTTCAACGTCCACGGCCCGGTCCAGGCAAAGCCGCAGCGCCCCCTCCAGCCGCTCCATTTCGGCGGTAGAGGTGGAGCGGATGTCCACTCGCATGCTGGCCGATTCGGGAATGGAGTTGACCGAAGTACCACCCCGCATTACGCCGATGTTGAAGGTGCTCTTGGGGCTGCCCGCCACCGGCGTCTGCGAGAAACTCTCGATGGCCCGGGCCAGCACCACGATCGGGTTGGGGGCGCCAAAATCGCTCCAGGAGTGGCCCCCGGGCCCGCGAACAATCACCTCGAAGCGGCGGCTGCCCAGCGCCTCTGCCACCACCGTGTCGCAGCCCGCGCCGTCCAGGATCACGCTGTAGGCAATCGTGTCCTTCCAGCGAGGCGTGGCGAAAATGTGGCGCATGCCCCGCAGGTCCCCTTCCCCCTCTTCGCCTACGTTGCCGATGAACACAAATGGCATGGCATGGCGGAGGCGCACCGAACGCAGCAGGGCCACGATGGCCATCATGGCCGCCACGCCGGCGCCGTTGTCCGATACCCCTGGGCCATAGAGCCTGGTTCCCTGCTGGTGGACATTCAAGGGTGTCCCGGCGGGAAACACGGTGTCGATGTGCGCGCTCAGCGCAACGTAACGCCGCCCAAAACCGGGATGGATTCCAAACACGTTCCCCACATCGTCCACGCGGACATCGTCCAATCCGAGTTCCCGGAAGCGCTCTGCCAGCCAGGCTGCGCGGGCCGCCTCCCCGAAGGGAGGGGCGGCGATGCGCGCCATCTCCACCTGCCAGTGCGCCAACTGGGGCTCGTGGGAACGGAACCAGTTGAACGCCGAGCGCACTTCGGGCGATGCCGACAAACGCGCGACTTCGTCTGCGACGCTGGGATACACATCCGGCATGTCGGAGCGCGCGCTGGAGGACATGAGGTTGAACCTTGATCTTACACGCGTCGTGGTAGGTTTGACCCGGATTCGGGAGGTTACCGGGATTACTCCGGTCGGTAACCGTTACTTCCCTTCAGGGTTTTCACAAGGAGCGGGTAGAAGAGCGCTGCTGCACGACGATTCCTGGCCAACCGCACACGATGCGGCGGGCGCCTTGCCCGCCAAATTCGCCCCGCTGTCCTGCTGCTCGCAGAGGAGGAGGCAGCTGCCTAGCCCCTCTTTCCCGCCGTTTGCACGCACTCCAGGATCTCGGCGTCGGTGAGGGTGTGATCGCTTGCCTTGGCGCGGGCGTAGATCCTGTCCACGATCTCTTCGCTGGCCGCGATCGCGTGGCGTTCCAGCCAGAAGTGGATGTTGGATTTGCCGCTCATCGGGCCCACATCGATGATCTGCTCCAGGCCGAACACGTGCGACGGCACCCCGGAATACACAGCGTTGGCGAGCTCAACGTCGTTCTTCTTGTAGGCCTTGATCACCGCGGCAGCGTGAACCCCGGTCGCGGTCCGGAAGGCATCTTCGCCGACAACCGGATAGTTGGCCGGGATCGGTACTCCCGTGGCGCGGGAAACGGCCTGGCAGTAATCCTTGAGCCGGGAAAGATCCTGATCCTTCCAGGGCGGAATCCCCAGAAGTTTCAGGTTGACCAGCATCTGGTCCATCTGCGTATTGCCCACCCGCTCGCCCACGCCCAGAGCCGAGGCATGGACGCAGTCTGCGCCCGCAACCAGCGCGGACATGGCGTTGGCCAAACCCAGGCCACGATCACAATGTCCATGCCAATCCACCCGGATGGTCGCACCCGAAGGCTTTACCACTTCGTCCAGCACGAAGCGCACCAGGGCGAAGGTGCCCATAGGCGTGGCGTGCCCCGCGGTATCGCAGATGACAATGGCTTTCGCGCCGCAGCCGATCGCCGTGGAATAGAGCTTGCGGATCATCTCCGGGTCGCAGCGGGTGGTGTCCTCGGTCACATACATCGAGTCCAGGCCTAGTGACACGGCATACTTCACCGCCCTCTCGGTGGTCGTGAGCAGGAAGTCTTCCGTCCAGCCCTCGGTATAGCGGCGGATCGGACTGGAGCCGATGAACATTGCTGCCTCGATCGGCAGTCCGGTTCGCGCGACGATGTCCGCAATCGGACGGATATCGTTCTCGTGGGTGCGCGCCGCGCAGTTGGCCCGGATCTTCATCCTGTGGCGGACAATCTCGTGAGCCAGCGCCGTCACGTGCT
Organism: Terriglobales bacterium; assembly: GCA_035623795.1. GTDB lineage: Bacteria > Acidobacteriota > Terriglobia > Terriglobales > Acidobacteriaceae > DASPST01. The sequence goes on along the minus strand of DASPST010000005.1, from coordinate 73,642 downwards.
CAACCGCGCGCGGCCCCGCCCCGGGCAGCCCCAGGTTGAGCGAGTGGATCCCTAAAGCCTCCATCAAGTGCAGGATTTCGACCTTAGCTTGGATGGAAGGATCGCGCACCGAGGGCGACTGCAGCCCATCGCGCAGGGTCTCGTCGTTGAGCAACACCCTCCCCGAGGGCCGCAAGGATTTGGGATAGATTGTGTTCCAGTCGTAGATGAGTTCGGAGATCTTCATCTCGGAAGCGCTGGCTAGGAGTGTCCTCCTGTCTCCAAGGAAACTCGCAGGCGGCCTAGCCAAGCGGTCGGTTTCTGATTTGCTCTCACAGAAGCCGGGCTTGCCTACACCGCGGCGCGAAACCGCGCCATCCCTGGGGCAGCGGCTCCAGCTTCGCCCGCCGGGATCGTGTCGTAGCTACCCAACATGACCCGGCGATCGAGCCAACCTAGGACGCCTGACGAGACCCCACACCCCACTTAATACTTACGCGATCACTTCCCGTCTTTCGGCGGAACCGTTAACCCGAAGACCGAAATCCTTCCCTTCCCGGCCACGTTCACCCCACGTGTGTCCTCGGGATGTGGCAGGTATAGCGTCTTGCAATGCTCACAACGATACACCTCGGCGTCCGGACCCCATGCTTTCTCGGCGCAGCCACATTCCTGTTCCAGCACGTCGGCGGCGTAGTACCACCGCTTCAGGTGGCCGCCGCAAAACTTGCCTTTCTCGTCCTTTTCGTTGCAGGCGCGCTGCCCGGCCTGCTTGATTTTCACCTTGTGGTTAGGAAGTTGTTTGGGAATCTGTGCTGTCACGGTTTCGCCGGTGGCCAAAGAATATACCCTCGTTTAGGCGGCGCGCAGCCGCGCGATTGGGCTCGAACCTCCTCATTTTACTCGAGCTCTGGCGGGACTGGACAACAAGCCGTTACCGCTTGCGACTGGTCACCATGCCCACCGAGCGCAGCGCTCCCCGCACCCGCTCGCCCAGCCGCCGCCCAAACTGCGCATCGATGACCGCTTCCACCTGCCGCGTGAAAGCTTCGCCGTAGCCATACCACCACACCTTCTTCATGCCCGGAAGCAGGTCGACGTTGAGGTACTTCATCCTTACCATTTCTTCCAGTCCAAACCGGCCGTGGGCACGTCCGATGCCGCTGGCCTTCACCCCACCGTGCGGCGCCTCGCTGATGCCAAAACAGGAGATCATGTCGTTTACCATCACGGTCCCGGCGTGGATGCGGCGAGCCACCTTCTCGCCCCGACGCGAGTCGCGGGTCCAGACGCTGGCCGCGAGCCCGAACTCAGTTTCGTTGGTCAGCTTGACCCCTTCCTGGTCATCCTCAAAGGGAGCCACAGAAAGCACGGGACCGAAGGTCTCCTCCCGCATGACCTGCATTTCCTGGGTGACGTCTGCCAGCACGGTAGGAGCGTAGAAGTTCGGCCCGATTTCCGGCAGCCGGGTTCCGCCCACCAGCACCCGCGCTCCACGCGCTCGCGCATCCTCCACGTGCGATTCGACGATCCGCAGCTGCCGTTCGTGGATCATAGGACCGACTTCCGCCTGCGGATCCATCCCGTCGCCAATTCGCAGCTGGCGCGCCTTCGCCACACAAGCCTCCAGAAAACCCGGGTAGAGGGAATGGTGGACGTAACAGCGCTCTACGGACAGACAAGTCTGTCCTGCGTTCATGAATGCGCCCCACACGGCCGCGCTCGAAGCAACGTCCAAATCGGCATCGTCCAGCACCAGCATGGAATCCTTACCGCCCAGTTCGAGCAGCATGGGCAGCATTCTTTGTCCCGCCGCCTGGGCGATGCGCTTACCGGTGACGGCGCTGCCGGTGAACACGAGCTTGTCCAGTCCGGAGTCGATCAGGGCAGCACCGGTCATGCCGTCTCCCGCCACCACCTGCAAGACCGGCTGGGGGATCCCGGCTGCGTGCAGCAGCGAGGCCAATTCCAGCGCCACCAGTGAGGTGAGTTCTGACGGCTTCAACACCACTGCATTCCCGGTCACCAGGGCAGCCAGGACCTCGGTCGCCGGAATGGAGAAGGGATAGTTCCAGGGGGAGATGATGCCGATGACGCCGTGCGGTTCGCGCAGGATACGTCCGCGCTTGGCCTTCATAGCGATGTTGCCATGAGGCAAGGGCTGATCGCGCAGGAAACCGTGCGCCTCTTCGATCAGAAAGCGGGTGGCGTCTAGCACCACCGCCACCTCGGTCGTGAGCGCCTCGACGTAAGGTTTGCCTGCCTCGCGGGTGATGAGCCGGGCAACCTCGACCTTTTTTTCGTGGAGCAGGCGCTGAAATTCGCGCAGGACTGCCACCCGCTGGTCCACGCTCCGGCCCGCCCAGGCAGGTTGCGCCAGGCGCGCGGTGGAGACCGCGGCCGCGACTTCAACCTGGTCCGCACAGTCAAGCTCTCGCAGCACTTCACCGGTCGCCGGATTGACCGAGACCACCCGCCGAGCAGCGACTTGGAGATCGGTGGCCAAACGTTACCTGCTGACAGTCTAGACCAATTCGGTGCGGCAGAACATCAGCATCGACGGCTGCGGTTGGGGTGCTGGAGCCTCCCGGCGCTCGATCACGTCCGGCACTTTAGCCATGGCTGTGCAGGTTCGACTATGCCGTCGTCATGATCGACTCCTGCTGCAACACCAGCGTGGGCGGCTTCGAGCTTCCGTTGCTCGCATACAGCGACGGATGCGTGTCGTCGAACGCCGCTTCAACCGCCCCACAGCAAGCCGAACTGCGCATTCTGCACTCCGATGCGGACCTGGTTTTCCAATTGCTGCAGACGCACCTAGGCCTGGCGAGCCAGTGCTGCAGTTCGAGGTTGGTCTGGGCCAGGATCAGGGCCTGCTGGTCGGCAGCGACCGTGCTTGGCGCGTAGGCTGCAAAACCCTGCAGCTGGTGCTGGGTCAGGGTGGCGTTGAAATTGGAGTTGAATTGCGGGCAGAGGGGCTGAGGCTGGCAAACATGGAGTTGGTGGTCACTCGGATCTTGTTGAAACCGACCAGCAGGTTGGTGCCCAGCGGGAAGTACTGGTTATAGGCAAATCCCAGGTTGCCGTGTTCTGTTCGAGCACGGGAGCCCGGTGAAAGAGCTGTTGACAACCTGGTTGAAGCGCGTCCGGTTGCAAAGTCTCAGTCAATCACTGGCGTCTTTACGGCACATATTCCACGCTCACCAAGCACAAGCCGCTGGCGGGCGCCGTAGCCCCGGCGGCCGAACGGTCGCGGGCTGCGAGAATCCGGAGAATGTCCTCTCCCCGCAAAGTTCCTTTGCCCACGAGCACGAACGTCCCGACCAGATTCCGGACCATGTGGTGGAGAAATCCGTCTCCCCGCACGTAGTAGATGAACTCCTCCCCATCTCGCTCCCAGGAAGAGGAGAATATGGTCCGCACTTTCGAGATTTCGGCGTCCGGCTGGCGATCCGCCTCCGGGTCCACCGCGGCAAATGAGCTGAAATCGTGCTTTCCGGTGACCAGCCCGGCAGCCCCTTTGATGAGCTCTTCGTCCAGGGGATAAGGGAAATGCCATACATAGCGCGCCAGAAACGGTGGGCAGATAGGGCCGCGGAACATGCGGTAGCAGTAGGTTTTTGCCCGGGCCGACTTGCGAGCATGGAACCCCGTCGCCACTTCCACCGCTTCCCGCACGCGAATCGAAGGCGGCAGAGCGTCGTTCAGGGCCCTGACCAGGTTCTCGGCCGGAATGGGCGAGGACGTGGCGAAGGTCGCCACCTGCGCCAGAGCGTGCACCCCGGCATCGGTCCGACCCGACCCCTGGGGCAAGACGTTTTCTCCCGTAACCCGTCCAATAGCGCAGGCCAGCGCCCCCTGGATCGTGGCTCTGCCCGGCTGGATCTGCCAGCCGGAGAAGTCTGAGCCGTCGTAGGCGAGAGTCACTTTGAGATTGCGGATCACGCTCCGAGTCCTCCGCCAGCCGCGAGCATCTAAATCGCAAGCCGGAGGCTTACAGTTTTATTCGTCTTCGCCCGCTGCCGAACGGGACGGGAGTCGTATACTGACCATTCTCTAGGAGTGGCGGACTGGTGGGATTTGATGTTATGTAATTTGCGGAGCACGGAACCTTTCCTGTGCGCCCTGCGTAGCTTTGGCGTGTAGGGGAGCCACGCTCGCCACGATTCATGACCACTGCAAAAGTCCTCATGCACGGAGAATATTTGAATGCGACTGCTATGTTCGAGTTCTACCTCCAGGTTTTTGGCGGCGCTGGCGCTGGCCACAACCCTAGTCGGCGCTGCTCGCGCCCAGACGATCCCGTCGCAATCCACCGCGCCTCTTCCCCAGGCTCCTTCGGCCAGCCAGGCCGCCGCCCGTCCCTTCGTGGTGGGCGACTACACCCAGGGCCGCAGCCACCTGCCTAACCCCATCGCTCCCTACCAGACTACGAACGTCATCCCGCCGAACCTCACCAACACGCCGCGGCTGGAGCAGTTGCTGAGAGAGGGCAAGCTCATGCTCTCCATGAACGACGCCCTGGCTCTGGCGCTCGAAAACAACCTCGATCTGGCGATCTACCGGTACAACCTCAACATCGCCGACACGGATATTTTGCGCGCCAAGTCCGGCGCCAGCATCCTCGGCGTCAACACCGGCGTGGTGCTGGGCACGCCCGGCGGCGGCGTGGGCGGCTTCGGAGGTGCCACCGGCCTCACCAGTGGAGCCGGAGCGGGCGGCACGACCATCGGTGGGGGCGGCGCCGGTACAGGTACCCTCGGTCTGGTGAGTTCCACCCTCGGCTTGGGCTCCCCCGTTCCTTCCTACGATCCGATCCTGACCGGGACCCTGCAACTCGACCATTACAACCAGGTAGCCTCCAGCGCTTTCGTCGGCGTGCCCGTCCTCAGCCAGAACACCGGGACGGCCAACCTCTTGTACAACCAGGGATTCGCCACGGGCACAAACCTCTCGGTCGGCTTCAATAATACGCGTCAGACCACCAATTCTCCCTTCACCAACCTGAGCCCGATTTTGAATTCGGGCTTCAAGGCGAATGTGACGCAGCACCTGTTGCAGGGCTTCGGTTTGCTGCCCAACCGGCGCTTCATCATCATCGCGAAAAACAACCGGGAACTCACTGACGTTGGCTTCCGCCTGCAGGTTACGGACACGGTCGACCAGATCCAGAACATTTACTGGGACCTGGTTAACGCCTACGAGCAGGTGAAGGTGCAGCAGGACGCCCTCGCACTGGCAGAAAAGACCCTCTCCGACAACAAGAAACAAGTGGAGATCGGCACCCTCGCACCGCTCGAGATCGTGCGGGCCCAGAGCCAGGTGGCCTCCAGCCAACAGGCGGTGATCACGGCCAAGACCCAGCTCGAGCTGCAGCAGTTGCTCATGAAGAACGCCCTCAGTCGCACCCTGGTGGATCCGGTCCTGATCGAGGCGGAGGTGATTCCGACCGACACCATGGGCATTCCTCCCCAGGAGCCAATTCTCCCCACCCAGGACCTGATGAACGACGCCCTCAGTCATCGCCCGGAGCTGGCCGAGTCGCGCATCGATCTGAGCAATCGTGCCACCAGCATGAAGGCGATCAAGAACAGCCTTCTGCCGACACTCGACCTGTTTGCCTACTACGGAGGATCGGGCATAGGAGGCGCCCAGAATTCAAGTAATGTGTGCGGAAATCCCGGCTCCAATCCCAACTTCTGCACTCCGCCCGATCAAGCCCTGCCCTCGACTAGTTACGGCGACACTCTCAATCAACTGGTCAACGGCACGGCTCCCGATAAGGGCGTCGGCGTGAGTCTGAACATCCCGATCCGCAACCGCCTGGCTCAGGCCAACAACATCCGTTCTCAGCTGGAATATCGCCAGGCCCAGATGCGCCTGCAACAGGTGGAAAACGAAATCCGCATCGAAGTTCGCAACGCGCAGTTTGCCCTGCAACAGAATCGCGCCAGCGTGGATGCAGCGCAGGCGGCCGTGGCGCTGGCGGAGCAGTCGCTCGAGGCCGAGCAGAAGAAATACGCGCTCGGCGCTTCGACGACAACGCTGGTTCTGCAGCAGCAGAGCCAGCTCACCAGCGCACGCTCGACCCTGGTGGCGGCGAAGGCATCGTACGAGAAATCCCGTGTGGAACTGGACCGCGCCACCGGCCTGCTGCTGGAGCGTAACAACATCGACCTGGCCGACGCCCAAACCGGAGTCGTGACCAAGATCCCGACCGTGCCCTATGTGGTGCCACGCTCGGAGGTTCAAGCCGCGCCTCAAGTCCCGTCAAAGCCCAACGACTGAGGCGTACCCAACGACCACCCTACGCTTGCTTTCCCGGCGGGTGAGGGGCTTTTTCTTTGGCTGGTGTCGTTCGCGGTTATGGTGAATTGAACCCGGAATACCCGGGGGAAAAGTCCGATTCGAGGTGGAGCAGAACGAGCGGGGCTGCCACCAAGAGCCTTGGTTCCGCATGCGAACTCCGTCCTCTGGCGGGCCGCAGACACGCTTTCTTCCCAGTGTGTCGTGAGCCCACGCTGTGTCTGGCATGATCTCCTTTCTCCAATCCGTGCGCGAAGACGTGGCCGCGGTCTTCGAGCGCGATCCCGCGGCGCGCTCCTACCTGGAGGTGTTGCTCTGTTATCCCGGCGTGCACGCGCTCTGGGCTCACCGCGTCAACCACTGGCTGTGGCGTCTCGAGCTGCACTTCGTGGCCCGCTGGCTGTCGCAATGGGCACGCTGGTTCACGGGAATCGAGATTCATCCCGGTGCCCAAATTGGACGCCGCCTGTTCATCGATCACGGCATGGGAGTCGTCATCGGCGAAACCAGTATCGTCGGCGATGATGTTACCCTCTACCAGGGCGTCACCCTCGGCGGCACGGGCAAGGAGAAAGGCAAGCGCCATCCCACCATCGGCAACGGTGTGGTCATTGGTAGCGGCGCCAAGATCCTCGGCAATATCACCGTAGGGAACAACTGCCGCGTGGGCGCCGGATCAGTGGTTCTGCGCAGCATCCCCGACAACTCCACCATCGTGGGCGTGCCCGGCCACATCATCCTGCGCAACGGCCGCCGCGTTGTGATCACCGATCCCAAGGAGATCAGCGACCCCATGTCGGATGTCTTCATCCGCCTGGCCTCCGAAGTCCATGAGATTCGCAAACAACTGGAAGAGCATACCCAGGCCCAGCTGCCTCCGGAGCCCCACCTGAACCTCGACGAGGAATGGGGGACCTACTCCGACGGCGGCGGCATCTAGCACCAGCGCCGGCTGTCCTGCGGGCATCTTGGCCGCAGCCGATCACAACCCGCAGTTTTCCCTGTGAGACAATACCGCGTCGAAATCCATGTCGAACCCGTCACAGACCCTTTCCGTAGCCATCGTGGCCATGGATGAAGAGGCCAACCTCGGCCGCACCTTGGCCAGTGTGCGCTGGGCCGACGAGATCGTCGTGGTCGATTCCGGCTCGAAAGACCGTACCTGCGAGATCGCGCGCGAATACGGCGCCCGGGTGATCGTCGAGCCCTGGCGCGGCTACGTGGCGCAAAAGCAGTATGCTATCGGCCTCTGCAGCCAAGACTGGGTGCTGCTGCTCGACGCCGATGAGGAGGTCAGCTCCGGCCTGGCGGAAGAAATTCGTGCCGTGCTGGCCGATCCCGACGCCCTGAACGCCTACTGGACACCGCGCAAGAACCTCTTCCTCGGCCGCTGGATCAAGCACGGCGGCTTCTATCCCGACCCCAAGCTCCGCCTGTTTCGCCGTGGCCTCGGAGTCGTAGCCGGCCATGACCCCCATGACCGGGTCGACTTCAGGCCAGGAGTCGCGTCGCCTACCCGGCGCTTCCACAACGCCCTCGTCCATTACACCTATCCCACGCTGACGTATTACATCGGCCACATGAACCGCTATTCCTCGCTCGGTGCCCAGGACGCCCTGGCCAAGGGGCAGCGCGGCTTCAGCGTCGCTAACATCGTCTTTCGCCCGCTGGCGACCTTCGTCTACAACTACATCTTCCGCCTCGGTTTCCTCGACGGTCGCGAAGGACTGCTGCTGCACCTCTACCATGCCGTCTATGTATCGTGGAAGTACGCGAAGGCGTGGGAACTGGCGCGCACCGAGCAGGCGTCCCAGGGATGAAGAAGATACAGATGGCCTCGGTATCTCCGTGGTGGATGCGCCGCCAACCTCCGCCTCGGCCGCCTGTGCCCTGCCTTGTACCCGTTCCACCGGCTCCTCTATCATCAAGTGTCGGGGGACGTGGGCGCCCAAATGGCTGACCAGAAAAAGCCTTACGCCAAACCACAAGTAGCCGAGACCGAGATCGCCGACGTTTTCGAAGGCCGCCACCCTTCCGCCCGCGAGAGACAATGGGCGGAACAGACGCTTGCGCCCGCGCTGGAGAAGGCTGCTGAGAAGCCCATCGGCGCGCCTACGGGCATCAATCGGGACGAGCACGGCCATGCCCGCTTCACCACGCTCTCCGGTGCACCGGTGCGCCGCCTCTACAGTGCAGCCGACCTGCCCGAAGACTGGACCTACGACCAGTACCTGGGTTATCCCGGCGAGCCGCCTTACACCCGTGGCATTCACGCCAGCGGATACCGCGGCAAGCTCTGGACCATGCGCATGTTCTCCGGCTTCGCCTCGCCGGAAGAAACCAACCAGCGCTACAAGTACCTGCTCGAGCACGGCGGCGGCGGCCTGTCCGTGGCCTTCGACCTGCCCACCCTCATGGGTTATGACTCTGACCATCCCGCGAGCGAGGGCGAAGTCGGCAAGTGCGGCGTGGCTGTCGACTCGCTCGAAGACATGGAGATCCTCTTCCGGGGCATCGATCTGGAGAAGACTACCGTATCGATGACCATCAATTCACCGGCCAGCGTGCTCTGGGCCATGTACCTGGTCGTGGCCGAGAAGCAGGGCGCCGACTGGAAGAAAATCTCCGGCACCATTCAGAATGACATTCTGAAGGAATACATCGCCCAGAAGGAATACATCTACCCGCCCGCGCCCAGCATGCGCCTGGTCATCGATACCTTCGAGTTCGGCTCCCGGTTCACGCCCCGCTTCAACACCATCTCCATCAGCGGATACCACATCCGCGAGGCTGGCTCGACCGCACTCCAGGAGCTGGCCTTCACCCTATACGATGGTGCCGAATACGTGGAGTGGGCGCGCCGCCGCGGCCTCGATGTGGACGAGTTCGGACCTCGCCTCAGCTTCTTCTTCAACGCCCACAACGATTTCTTCGAGGAAATTGCCAAGTACCGCGCCGCCCGCAAAATCTGGTACCGGCTGATGAAGGACCGCTTCGCCGCGAAAAACCCGCGCACCCGTCTGATGCGCTTCCATACCCAGACCGCGGGGGTTTCCCTGCCCGCGCAGCAGCCCATGAACAACATCGCCCGGGTTGCGCTCCAGGCGCTGGCCGCGGTTCTCGGCGGCACGCAGTCGCTGCACACCGATTCCCACGACGAAGCCCTGGCCCTGCCCACCGAAGAAGCCGCTCGTATCGCTCTGCGCACCCAGCAGATCATCGCCCACGAGAGCGGAGTGGCCCAGACGGTGGACCCGCTCGGCGGCTCCTACTTCGTCGAGAAGTTCACGCTCGACATGGAAAAGGGCGCTTTCGACTACTTCGAAAAGCTTGACCAGATGGGCGGTATGGTCAAGGCTATCGAGCGCGGCTATCCGCAGAAGGAAATCGCCGACTCCGCTTACCAGTACCAGCGTGCCGTCGAGGCCAACGAGAAAATCATTGTGGGCGTCAACGAATTCGCCATCGAAGAAGAGCCGCCCAGGATCCTTTACATCGACGAGACCGTTGCCCGGCAGCAGACCGCGAAACTCAAAGCCCTGCGCGCACGGCGCTCCAATGAGGAGGTTGGCCGCCGTCTCGAAGCCCTGAAGAAAGCCGCCGCCCAGGACCCCAAGGCCGGCACCAACTCCGCTCTCTCCGCTGTAAATACCATGCCCCTCATCCTGGAGGCTGTCCGTGCCTACGCCACCGTGGGCGAGATCTGCGACGCCTTGCGGCAGGTCTATGGAACCTATACCGAGGTGAGCGTGACCTAGCCGAGGGCCTCGGGGCCAGGGCAAAAACCCTGAGACCTCCGGGCATGCAGAGGAATCACATATACCGATGCGCAAGGCGATTCATCACCTCCGCAACTCCGATCCGGTGCTGCGAGCCATCATCGAGCGCGTCGGCCCCTACCGCATTGAGTATGGCGAGCCATCTTTCCACAGTCTGGCCGAGGCCATCCTCTACCAGCAATTGAACGGCAAAGCCGCGGTCACGATCTTCAATCGGTTCACCGCCGCGGCCGGCCATCCCCTCACTCCTGCAGGCATCCTCAAGCTGAGCGATGGCGAGATGCGCGCCGTCGGGCTCTCCAGGCAGAAGACCGCCTACCTGCGCGACCTCGCCACCAAAACCCAAGCCGGCACGCTCAGCTTCGAAAAGCTTTGCCACGAAACCGACGAAGCAGTCATCCGGCACCTCACCCAGGTCAAAGGCGTGGGCCTGTGGACGGCCCAGATGTTCCTGATGTTCACGCTGCGGCGCCCCAATGTGTTGCCCACGGGCGACTACGGCGTACAGGTCGCGATCAAAAGACACTATCGCAAGCGCAAACTCCCCCGGCCCGACGTCATAGAAAAAATCGCCCGCGCCTGGGAACCCTACCGCTCCATTGCCTGCTGGTATCTGTGGAAGAGCATGGACATGAAGACCATGTAGGTGCCCGGGGGTTCGCCTTCACAGATCGAAAATGGACAATCTTAAATTCCCTGTGCTGCCGGAGTCCGCTGTGGTTAAATGAATTTGATGCCCGAGGAGCACAAAATCCGGGTGCTGGTGGCCAAGCCCGGACTCGACGGCCACGACCGCGGTGCCAAGGTGATCGCGCGCGCCCTGCGCGACGCCGGCATGGAAGTCATCTACACCGGCCTGCGACAGACTCCAGAAATGGTGGTCAACGCCGCCCTGCAGGAGGACGTCGACGTCATCGGCCTCTCGATTCTCTCGGGTGCTCATAGAGCCATAGTGCCGCGCGTGATGGAACTGCTCCAACAGAACCAGATGGACGATGTCCTTGTGCTGGTCGGCGGTATCATTCCCGACCAGGACGTCGACGGTCTGAAGCAGGCTGGCGTGGCCGGCATCTTTCAACCCGGTACCGCTATGGACGATATCGTGACGTTCATCCGCGCTAACGTGAAGCCGCGCGGCGTTCCCACATAAACCGTTCTCAGTTCCCGGTGGTCCGTTCTCAGTCAGTGATCTTCCGAGCCAGGTTCTTCGCTTCCCGTGGCTGGCACCTCGACAACCCGTTTACGCGAGACTGTTACCCGCGCTATCGGGCCGGCGCCCTGGTACTGGAAAGGCTTTCCTGCCCTCGCCTTGCCTGGAGGAGAGCGCCTGCTGTGGAGGCACCACGGCGAGCAAGGTGCGCTGGGCTATGTCGTCACCCTCGGCTCGGAGCAGCCAACGGAGCCGGCTCGGTTGGCGCTGAACACCTACAGCCGGCCGTTCTTGGTTCCGCCTTCCTATCTCGGGGTGTGGTGCCCCGAGGCACGTGCCCTGCGGCTTACCTGTTTCGATCCCGACACCCTGCAAGCCTTTGAACTGGCCGAGATCGCGGGCTGGTTCAAGCAATCGCCCGACCGGATTTATGCGAAGACGGAGCCGGTGGCCGAGTTCGAGCTCCCGCTGGCCTTGGAGCCGGGCACGCACAGGATCGAGGTCCCGCCCCAGCTGGCCACGGTCGACGAATTGATCGCGCCGACCAGTTACAAAGCCATGAGCCAGGATGATCCCGCCTTCGCCCTGTTTGTTCTCTACCCGCACGCGGGCTTGGTCGAGGTGCTGCCGCAGCGCTGGTTCACTGCCGCCCAGTACCGGGTCGGCCCGCAGTGGATCACGCGTGCCATCCGCGATCCCGAGTCCCACCGGATCGTGGGCGAGTGCTTTGGCGTGGGGTCGTTCGTGCTCAAGGAAGACGGATGCCGGCTGGAGCGGTGGATGGAGAAAAACAGCGCTTAGGCCGTCATGGCGGGTGGCGCGGGCTCGCTCGCGAACTTGCGGTGCAGCCCGCTCGGGTGAAGATTGTGGTTCAGAGCCGCCAGCCAATCGACGACCTATCTCCGATCTCCATGACGCGACCGAACCGTGACAACGGTTCCGCTGACTTCACTCTCCGGCAGGCCCAGGGAATTCTCTTCCTGACCCTGGTCTCCGGCGACGGCACGAACCGCCTCACCCTGCGTAGCGTCAGCGCCCTCAAAGAGAAAATTCAAGGGTTCGTGACCCCAGAGGCTTCTCTTCCCTTGATCGTTGCCGGCGATCCCCTGTTTTCCGCGGGCGCCGATCTCCATGAGATCTCGCAGCTGAGTGCAGCTGACGCCCTGATCTTCGCCCGGATGGGTCAAGAGTTAATGCACCTCATCGAATGCTACCCGGCGCCGGTGTGCGCCGCTATCCACGGCTACTGCATGGGGGGAGGGCTCGACCTGGCGCTGGCCTGTCAGCGGAGGATTGCCTCGCCGCGCGCAGTCTTTGGCCATCGCGGAGCCGCCCTCGGATTGCTGACCGGCTGGGGCGGAACCCAACGCCTGCCGCGGTTGATCGGCAAGGGCCGCACGCTGGAAATGCTCGTCGCCGCGCAGAAACTGCACGCCACCGACGCCCTGCGGATCGGCCTGATCGAGGCCATCGCCGAAGATCCCGTGGCCGAGGCCGTTCGCCGGCTGGCCCCGGGAACCCACCGCGGAGAGGCGGAGGTTCCGGGAAGCGGGAACACAGGCTCTTGAGCTCGGTTCTCGCCGCTCCGGGCATCGCCCGCCGACCGATAAGACCCCTCCGAGGTCAAAGCCCGCCCGGCACTCGCATAGGATCCTAAGACTTTCCGGTTGCCTCTGGGCCCGGTGGTGAATGTGTTGGGTGAGGCGTTTTCTCCGTGCCTTCCTGTCTGTGGACTGGCGTTGCGCCCTCCCGCTGCGCTGGTATACCGTAAACAGTTTGCAGTAACCGCCCCATGGCTGACCGTCACGCAACCTCGCAGTCCACCGCCGCTTCCACCCTGTTGCCTTCCCGGATCGACGCCACCACAGCGCGCTTCGAGGCCAACATGCGTTTCATGGCCGACCTGGTCTCGCAGGTGCGCAACCAAGAAGAACAGATCCGCGAGGGTGGAGGCCCGAAGGCGATCGAGAGCCAGCATGCCAAGGGACGCATGACCGCGCGCGAGCGTATTCACCTGCTGGTCGATCCCGGCACCTTCTTTGAACTCGGCATCTACGCTGCGCATGGCATGTACCCGGAATGGGGTGGGGCTCCGGGCGCGGGCGTGGTCACCGGTTTAGCCCGCATCCACACGCGGCTGGTGATGCTCATCGCCAATGACGCCACCGTCAAAGCCGGCGCCTTCTTTCCCATGACGGCGAAGAAGGTCATCCGCGCCCAGAACATTGCTATCGACAACCGCATTCCCACCATCTACCTGGTCGATTCAGCGGGTGTGTTCCTACCCCTGCAGGAAGACGTCTTCCCCGACACCGACGATTTCGGCCGCGTCTTCCGCAACAATGCGGTGATGTCGGCCACGGGCATCCCGCAGATTTCCGCCATCATGGGCATGTGCGTGGCCGGCGGTGGATACCTTCCGGTCATGTGCGACCACGTCCTGATGACCGACGGCAGCGGGCTGTTTCTGGCCGGGCCGGCGCTGGTGCAAGCTGCTATCGGCCAGAAATATTCCGCCGAGGAGCTGGGCGGAGCCGCTATGCACGCCGCCATCAGCGGAACCGTGGATTACCGCGAAGCGAGCGACGAGGCCTGCATCGCACGCATCCGCGCCATCGTCGAAAAGTGGGGTTACCGTCGCCAGTCGCCCTGGGATCGCAGGAAGCCGGAGGAGCCCGCGCTCGCCGCCGAGGAGATCTACGGCATCTACGACTCCTCGCCCACTCACCCCTACGACATGAAGGAAGTGCTCGCCCGCATCGTGGACGCCGGACGCTTTGACGAGTACAAGCCGGAGTACGGCAAGACGCTGGTCTGCGGCTACGCCCGCGTCGGCGGCTTCGCCACCGGCATCGTGGCCAACCAGAAGCTCCACGCCCAGCAACTGGACCAGGGCGGCCACAAGCGGATGGAATTCGGTGGTGTCATCTACACCGAGTCCGCGGAAAAGGCCGCTCGCTTCGTCATGGACTGCAACCAGAACCTCATCCCGCTGGTCTTCTTCCACGACGTGAACGGATTCATGGTGGGCCGCGACGCGGAGTGGAGCGGCATCATTAAGGCGGGCGCCAAGATGGTCAACGCCGTCTCCAACTCGGTGGTGCCCAAGATCACCGTCATCGTCGGCGGCTCCTTCGGCGCGGGACACTACGCCATGTGCGGCAAAGCGTACGATCCCCGCTTCGTTTTCGCCTGGCCGACGGCAAAATATGCGGTGATGAGCGGCGAGTCGGCAGCCGGAACGCTGGTCGAAATCAAGGTCAAGCAACTGGAGCGCGGCGGCAAGAAACTGAGCGAAGCAGAGAAGAAGCAACTCTACGAATCGGTGAAACAGACCTACGACGAGCAAACCGATCCCCGCTACGGCGCAGCCCGGCTGTGGATCGACAAGATCATCGACCCGCTTGAGACTCGGGACGCAATTGTCCTGGCCCTCGAGGCGGCCGCCCTCAACCCCGACGTCCCGGAGTTCAAGGTAGGAGTCCTGCAAACATGATTCACCCGGAGAGATGGTCGACGGTTGCTTTTCGATGCGCCCCAGGGGCCGTGGGCAACGCAGGCGAATCCGATCACGCACGAACGGCCTGTTGTCATGGGAGGCTTGAGCTGGTTCACGCCTGAGGTGCTCTAGGGACGGCTCACGGCTCAAGCCAGAAGCCAGAAGCGAATTGCTAAATGCCGACTGCCGATTCCATCAAGCTGATCGAGTGCCCGCGCGATGCCTGGCAGGGCTTGAAGGGGCAGATTCCGACGCCGATCAAGGCCGATTACCTGCAAGCCCTGATCAGCGCGGGCTTCAAGCATATCGACGCGGTGTCGTTCGTGTCGCCCGCGGCCGTGCCCCAAATGGCCGACTCGGAAGAGGTGCTCAACGAACTCGATCCCCCGGACGACGTGGAAATCATCGGCATCGTGGTCAACGGGAAAGGGGCGCAGCGGGCCATCAATACCGACGCGGTACATACTTTGGGATTTCCGTACTCCGTATCGCCCACGTTCCTGCGCCACAACCAGCGGCAGACGCTCGATGAGGCAATCGACGAACTGGAGCAGATCAAGGGCAAGGCTGACGAGGCTGGTCTTGACACCGTGGTCTATATCTCGATGGCCTTCGGCAACCCGTACGGCGACGCCTGGAGCGCCGACGAAGTCGTTGGGGCCGTCGACCTGCTCGAATCCTACGGGGTCAAAATGATTTCGCTCGCCGATACGGTGGGCCTGGCCGGGCCGCCGCAAATACAGGAACTGGTCGGAGCGGTGCTGGCGAAATACGGTTATCTGGAGATCGGGGTGCACCTGCACTCACGTCCCGAGCAGGCCGTGGAGAAGATCCTCGCAGCCTACGACGCCGGCTGCCGCCGCTTCGATTCCGTGCTCGGCGGCCTGGGTGGCTGCCCCTTCGCGCAGGACGCGCTGGTTGGCAACACTCCTACCGAAAGAGTTCTGGAGGCGCTGGCGCTACGCGGGGTCACCCCGCCCATCACGCGCTCTCTCGATGTCCTATTGCGCGCGACCGCGGGGATTGAGGCCAAATATTCAAGTTCGACGGCGGCAGATTGAGAAGGACCTGCTTCCTTCCCGGCTTCAGGTACCGGTCCGCCGCCTTGTATACTACGTGTCGCTCCAATGTTTTGGGGAAGGCGATCGCGAGCAAAGAGATTGCTGCGCGAGAAAAGGGTCGGACTGATTCGCTCCCTCAACCCCAAGGGGGAAGAGCTGAGCGAATGCCGGTTCGGCGAAAAAACAATTCAGGTGAAGGTTGCACCCAGAGTTTCATCCCCGGCGGCAGAAATAACGCAGGAGACGGAGCGGCAGGCCTCGCCTCAAAGGAACTCGATCGGTCTTCACGGCAACGCACCATGGCTTTCGAAACCCTCCAACTCGCTCAGGATGCCGGCATCGCCATCCTCACCCTCAACCGTCCCGACAAGCGCAACGCTATCAGCTACCAACTCATCGAGGACCTTCTCGCCGCGCTCGGCGAAGTTGAACAGTCCCCCGCCTTCGTGCTGATTCTCACCGGCGCGGGCCAGGCCTTCTCCTCCGGCATGGATCTCGACAATCTCCGGACCCTCATCGGCCGCACACCGGAGCAGAATCTGGAAGACTCGCGCACCATGGTCGGCCTCTTTCGTGCGCTCTATGAGTTTCCCAAGCCGACGATCGCCGCCGTTAACGGAGCGGCTATCGCTGGCGGGGCTGGGCTGGCCCTCCTCTGCGATTTCACCCTGGCGGTGCCCGAAGCCAAGTTCGGCTACACCGAGGTCCGCATTGGCTTTGTTCCTGCCATCGTCTCCATGTTCCTTATCCGGCAGGTGGGAGAGAAGATTGCCCGCGACCTCCTGCTGTCCGGACGCCTGTTCGACGCCGAGGAAGCCCGGCGCCTCGGCCTGGTCAAAGAAATCGTTCCGTCCGGCAAACTGCTGGATCGCGCACGTGAACTGGCTTCACAGCTGCTGGAAAACAGCCCCACGTCCCTGTGTGCCACCAAGCGCCTGCTGACCGAGGCCGCGCGGGCCGAACTCGATTCGCAGATCGAGGCGGCCATCCGCCATAATGCGGCCATCCGCGCCACTGCGGATTTCCGCGAAGGCATCACCTCATTCCTGGAAAAGCGCAAACCGAAATGGAGCTCCCGGTGACCGGGGCGAAGACCGGCGCCAACGGCTATCCCGCCGTGAACGAGACGCGCGTGCGCGTGCGCTATGCCGAGACCGACCAGATGGGCATCGTCTATCATGCCAATCACTTCATCTGGTTCGAGGTCGGCCGGGTAGAACTCCTGCGCCAGCTCGGTTTCTCCTACCGGGAAATGGAGGAGCAGGACAACTGCTTCATCGCCGTGGTCGATGCCCGTTGCCGCTACAAGTCGCCCGCCCGCTACGACGACGAGATCGTGGTGCGCACCTGGCTGAAGAATGTCCGCGAATCAGTGATTCATTTTGGATACGAACTGGTCAGGGCCGGCAATGGCGAACTGCTCGCCGAAGGCGAGACCACTCACATCGTGGCCGACGCCCAGATGCGCAAAGCCGCACTGCCGGAAAAATACGTGACCGTCTTCCGCCAGGCGGCAGGAAAGCCAGGATCCAAGGAAGACTGGGAAACAGGACTGTAACCCGATGGCGACAAGGACCCTCGGACCCGACGACTGAAAACCAAAGACTGAGACCAGAAAACCTTGAAAGCGCTTCACCTCAACGGAAACGACCTCTCCCTGGAAGCGGTCGGCGAAGTCGCCGTCAACCGCCAGCCCGTCCTGCTCGACCCCGACGCCCGCGAGCGCGTCAATGCGTCCCGAGCGGTGGTTGACAGCCTGGTCGCCAACAACCAGGTGTCCTACGCCATCACCACGGGCGTCGGCAAGCTGAGCGATGTCCGCATCGCCGGCGACCAGGTCCGCGAACTCCAGGTCAACCTGGTCCGCTCGCATGCCGTGGGCGTTGGCGAACCGCTCTCCATCCCCGAAACGCGAGCCATGATGCTGCTGCGCGCCAATTCCCTCGCCAAGGGATTCTCCGGCATTCGTGCCGCTCTCATCGACACGCTCTGCGAATTGCTCAACCGCGGCGTGACGCCCATCATCCCTTCGCAAGGCAGCGTGGGTGCCTCAGGCGACCTCGCCCCGCTCGCCCACCTGGCCCTGGTGCTCATCGGCGAAGGCGAAGGTCACGACCCCAGGGGCGGACGCATTCCCGGTTCGGAAGCCCTGAAGCGCGAAGGCATCAAGCCCCTGGTCCTCGAGGCCAAGGAAGCCGTTTCCCTGATCAACGGCACGCAGGCCATGCTGGCGATCGGTTGCCTGTCGTTACTGGCGGCCCAGGTCCTGGTCGATTCTGCTGACGTTGTCGGCGCCATGACCTGCGACGCTCTAAAAGGTACCGACGCCGCCTTCGACGAACGCATCCACGCGGTGCGCCCGCACAGTGGGCAGATTGCCACCGCGAAAAATCTGCGCAAGCTCCTCGCCGGAAGCTCCATCCGCGAATCGCACCGCGACTGCGGCCGCGTCCAGGACGCCTATTCCCTGCGCTGCATGCCCCAGGTGCACGGAGCGGTGCGCGACACCCTGGCTCATTGCCGCGAAGTCTTTGAAACCGAGATGAACTCGGCCGTCGACAACCCCCTCGTCTTCCGCGACCGAGCGGGGACGAACCAAACCGGTGATGTGATTTCCGGCGGCAACTTCCACGGCGAACCCGTCGCCTTCGTCCTCGATTTCCTGGCCGTCGCCCTCAGCGCATTGGCCGGCATCAGCGAGCGCCGCCTGGAACGGCTGGTGAATCCCGCCTTGAACGAAGGCCTTCCGCCCTTTCTGGCCGCCGGCGCCGGCCTCAATTCCGGCTTCATGATGCCGCAAGTCACCGCTGCCGCCCTGGTCAGCGAGAACAAGGTCCTGGCCCACCCTGCCTCCGTCGATTCCATCACCACTTCCGGCAACAAGGAGGATTTTGTCTCCATGGGCATGACCGCCGCCCTCAAGCTCAAGAAGATCGTCGAGAACACCACCCACGTGCTTTCTATTGAAGCCATGGCATCCGCCCAGGCTCTGGATCTTCTGGCGCCTTTGAAGACCTCCCGCCGCCTGCAGACCGCCCACGCGGCCATCCGCGCCGTCAGTCCCCGCGTAGACCATGACCGGGTCATGCACCCGGATTTTGTGCGCATCGCCCAGGTCCTGACCAGTGGCCAGCTTGCACAAGTATTGCTGTGAGCAATCTGGAGCTTAGCCGGGGCATCGGGTTGTTGGCATGCCTGTGTCGGACAGACCAGTATGGGCTTGCACCGGTATCCTTTTCGCCTGTGTGGCTGAAGGCCGAGGGCAAGTCACCCTGGGACAATCAAGGCCGGCCCCTACCGTTGATGGAGAATAGGGAAGAAAAATTGCGAAGGTTCCGTCCGGCATTCCGGCTGAGGTCGGGAACGCCAGGTAGGGTGGAACCTTCGCCTGAGAGCAGGAGTCCCGTCTTCGCCCAGATCCTCCAGGCGGACTGGGCGGGACGGTCGCTCCCGCAAGATTTGTGGGATGGCGCGCTGGCACGCCAAGTTGCATCCGGCGGCACGCATTCACGCGCTATCGCCATCTCCGGATTCTCTCCCGTTTTTCCAGCGCAGTTGTCAGAAGATTGTAAAAATTGTCCCGAGGAGGACGGCCCCCCTCTCAGTTGACGCCTCCTCCTGTGGAAAACTGCAATCCACCCGCCACCGCCCCCCGTCTTCCCGGAGCATGCCTTGCATGTCCCTTCGTGGTTGAAGCCCTGCCGCGAAGGGCTCTCTTCCTACTCCACCTCGAAATCGGCGCTGCGAGGGTTGGCTTTCTGTCCGGCGTTGTCCAGGGCCTTGACTTCCACTCGGTAGAGGCCCGGCTCCAGCTGGTCCAGCGGAAGCTTGAGCGCCATCGGGATGACCGGATTCCCGGCGCGGATCAATGGCCGGACATCGCTCAACCCTGTGTCGAATCTCGTCGCTCCGGTTTTGCGGTCCACCACCACGTACTGCATTCCCACCTGCACCTTGGTGGAGTCGGCGCCGGCCAGCAACTGGTCGTAGATCTCGGCGTAGAAGGCCGCACGGTCCGTCTTCTTGAAACGGCACAAGCCCGCGGGGACCAACTGGATGCCCATGGCCACCAGCGGTGTCCGGTCCGCCAGCAGCTCTGAGTCCAGCCCGGTTGCCATGTCTTTCGCCGGCCGCAGATCCTTGCTCAGCGCCAGGCCACTCAGTCCGAACTTGCCGTCATAGGCCTCCACTGCCAGCGGGGCCTCGAGCTTGGCGAAGTGATCGCCGCCCGAGGTCAGCGCGACTTTCAGCGTGTACTGGCCGGTCGCAATGTCGAACTGATTCTCGTAGTGAAACGGCTCCCGGTTGAACTCCTCTACCTGCTTCTTGCCGTCCTGCATGATGTCGACCGTGTCGCTGAAGCGCGCCGCCACCGTGCCATCGGCCTTATACACCAGCCCGAGCACATTGAGGGTTGCATGCTGCTTACCGTTCTGCTTGTCGAATTTGAATGATCCCGGGGGTATCTCCATGGCCAGGTTCACCCGGGCCGTGTTCGGCGTGGTGTAGAAGAACGGCAGCGTCATCGACGCCGCCACATTCCCCGGCTGCGACCCGTTGGCCCGGCTCTCCAGGTCCTTTTCTTCCGGCTTACCGGCCAACATGTCCGCCGGCCGCACATTGCAGTAGCCGCTGCGTGAGCGCACCACGGTGCCGCCCCGATCCACTTTTACCCGCAGCGTATGGCAGCTGCCCTCCGGCGTCGGCTCCGGCGAATATCCCAGGACGTAGTAATGGGTCTGCTCCTTGGCAATCCGCTCCAGCCCGGCCAGCAGGTCGTTGTTGTTGACGATGACGAACCCTCCCGTCCCATCGGCCAGCTGGTACAGAATCTGCTGGTTGTCGGCCACACTGGGCGGAAATTGGGGAACGATCTGGCGCGGCTGGTTGTAGGGATTGCTGTAGTACATGCTGTTGTTCATCGGGTTTCCGCCGCCTGTGACCCGGCTCCCGCTTGACCCGCCGGAAGAGGCAGGGCCACCGCGGCTGCCCCCGCTTCCGCTCCCGCCACTCGTCCCGTGGCCACTGGTCCCTGCTCCCCCGCCCGCGTTCCCTCCACCGCCCGTGCCCCCAGTGCCACCGCTGCCGTGTCCTCCGCCGCCCCCCCCACTCCCGCCATGCTGGGCCACAAACAGCAGGCGAGGCCGGCTGGCTGGGGCATGAGTTCCGCCCGCCGAGGGCAGGCTCGCCGGAACCATGTGCCCTGCGTGCTGCCTCGGGGTGGTTCCCTTGGCCCCCGTGGGTGCGCCCGGCAAGGTGAGGTTGATCAGGCCGCGCACATCAATGGGGTAGATGGCCACGTTGGCCTTATTGCATGCGTCGATCACTGCCGTCAGCTCCGACTGCCGGTCCGGCGTCAAGGGAAATCCCGCGGTGAGCAGGACAAGGCTCTTGCGCCCCGCCACCGCACCCAGGTTCTTGGCCAGGCTACGCAACGCCAGCAACACCGTGTACGCTCCAAAATCGGCCTCCGCACTCCCAAGAGGCGGCCCCCCCAGTGAGGCCACTTCGATGGGCGCCGACGCGTTGGGGTTTACCCACGACGTGCGCAACCCGGCCACTGCTTTCTTCAGCCGCTCCGCATCCGCTGTGAAATTCTGCGCGATGCGGATCGACCCGCCGAAGTCCACTAGCGCGATCAGGCGATTGGGACCGGCATTGGCGTCGATGAACTTGGCGGCCGCCTGTCGCGCCCTCACCTGGTCGCTCGGGTCCATGGTCGAGTTGTCGAAGAACAGAACCAGGTAACGCCTCTGCTCGTCGCCGCTCCCGCTCCCGTTATGCTCCACGGAGAAGCTCTTGACCTGCTGCTCCTTGCCGTCTTCGTAGACCTTAAAATCCGGTTGCTTCAGGTCGTCGAGATAGTGGCCTTGCTTGTCGGTCACAATGGTGTCGACCAGCACCAGGCGAGCCTCAGCCTTGATCAGCGGGGTCGGACCCTGGCCGTTGTCTTGCTGCGCGTGCACGATCGGTGTGGCCAGCCCCAGCTCCCATCCAGCAAGTGCGGCCAATACGGCAATGGCGATGACAAACATCAGGCGGCGCAATGGCATGGCAATACCCTTCCTCGGGTCTGGCGGCCCACTTATCGGCGATATGACTCGGTTACGTTCACGGCCCATCGTTACAGCAGATGATTTCCGGCCCACCCTACTAGGGGATCTCGACGGCCCCGTTGGTGGCTGCGAGTTGTCCCTCCGCATCCCGCACCACCAGCCGGAGCAGGTAGCTTCCCGGCCTCACATCGAAACTAGTCTTGAGCGTAATCCCCGAGCCCAGCTTGTGAGCCAGGGTGTCGTCCTTCAAGCGCATCTCCACAACCTTCTCGCTGCTTGTAACGAAGCGTCCGTTCCGGTCGAACAGGCCGGAGACGATGGTCAAATCGTTGCGGTTGCGGCCCTCCTGCTTGCGGAAGTGCAACTGCTTCACGTCCACGTGCACCAGGACGGCCAGCTTGGCGTCGAGATCGTTGGCCTTGAAAAACTGCGTGTGCAGCTGCACCGGCAGATCGTGCAGCTCTTCCCGCGAGAACAGCGCTTCCTCGATCTCCTGCCGGGCTTCTTCCGCCGGATCGGCAGCGTGGCGTGGGGCATAATAGCCCTTCCGCGCCTGGATGGCGAGCGGGGGCGAATCTTTCAACGTCACCTTCAGGTTGTGAAAGCTCCCGTCCAGCTTCAGGTTCTGCGGCGCGAAGCCGAGCACGTAGAAATACTCGGGCGCAGTCGCGATCTGCCGCAGCCCCGCGTCGAGATCGTTGTTGTTGTGGAAGTAGGTGCCGCCCGTGCCGTTGCTCAGCGCGTAAAGAACTTCCTCCTCTGCGACCGCGCTGGCGGAGGCGAACTGGGCGCGCTGGCCGACCAGCGCAGATGTGATCTGTGCATCCTGGCTAACGTCTCCCATCGGATCGACCGTATACAGACCGCGCGCATTCAAGGCGCTGATCGTTATCTGCGCCCGTACAGCACGATCGATCAGTTGGTCATAGTCCCACTGCATCTCCGGCACGAGGAATCCCGGAGAGAACAGCAGGATGGTGCGCTGCCCCGGCATCTCGGCCACCCGGCGGATGACGTCGTAGAAAGTCGTGAGGGCGAGACGACTCTCCGCCTCTCCCGTCTGCAACTCCATCCGCGCCGTCGACTCGACCAACTGCTGGGCTTGCCCCAGGCTGGTCTTGTCGTTATTGAACCGGCAGCTCAGAGCCTCCATGGTCGCCGTCTGATAAGCCACCGCATCGTTCTTGTTTTCGATCAGATCCGCCATGTAGAAGGTGATTTCAGGACAATTCCCCGGGGTAACCCGCGCCACGGGACGTGGCTGCAGGGCGCGCAGCGCCGCGCGCAGCTGGGCCTTGTCATCGGTGAAATCCACGTTGCCTCGCCCCGATGTCGTGAAGATGGCTCCCCGATCCTCGGGCTCGAAGGCGGCGATGTGCCGGTCCGCCGCGTCGCGTACCCGCGTCAAATCCCCCGACTCCAGGTGCACGTCGTCGAACGCATACGCAAGGTAGCGCTCCGGCGCCGCCGTGGTTGCCGATTCATTCTCCCCGTTGGATCCACCTTTCTTGCGAGCCTGGCTTCCCGGCTGTTCGACTGCGAAGTGCGAGATCATTTGCGGCTTGCGGTTATCAAACAGCTGGAAGTCCTCTTTGTGCAGGTTCCCCACGGCATGCCCGTTTGCGTCGCGTACCACAACTCGGAGCAGCACCAGGTTCACCCGCACTTTGAACGTCGTCATCTCATCGCGCGAACTGATTTCCGATGCGGACTGGCCGGTGGAAGCGGCTCCAGCCGGTGGAAGGCTGCTGGAAGCGACGGGCGCCGAACCGACTGGTAGCGGATTGTTGGAACCAGGATTTGCCGGGGTGGGATTATTCGCCGCCGGACTGACGGTTGCCGGATTCGCCTGCGCCGCCCGTGCGCTTCCCGGCCCGCACATCGCAGCCAGAAGGACCCAGATCCCGACCGCCCTCCCCGAATCGCGATGCCCCGAACCGATCACGGAGAACCTCCGGGCCCACAAGGCGCGGAAAACTCTACGCCCGGCAGTATATCCGAGAACCCTCGGAATCGGCATGGCCCACAGCCTCCCGCCCGGCCGATGAATTTGTCGGAAAGGCCTAACCGGGGAAGGCGCCGAGTGAAACTGCAAGAACACAGGAAAAACCATCCTGTATGCCCTTGCGATCGCTGCGGTTTAGAAGTTTTTTCAGCAGCCTCAGCTGTCCCTCAGCGCCGCCGGAAGAACTCCTCTTTCCCCATTCCGGCTGGTACTGCCACGTCGAAGAAGCCCACCATCATCTCGTTGTACGTCTGGTCTCCCCACTTTACCGGGCTGTCGGGATCGGGATTATGCGGGTTGTTTTTCGAGTTGTCATACCAGGCGACCGCCTGCAACTCCATGCCCGCCTTGAGCACCCGCGGCGCGGCCAAGCGATAACTCAGCTGCCAGAAGAAATCGTAGTTTACTCGCAGTAGGGTCTCGGTCTTGCCCTGCTCCACCAGCTGGTACTCGAAGCGCTTTCCTCGCAAATGCATGTGCGGAAAGAAGCTGAGCAACGTGCACTCGTGCGGTAGCGTGCCGTGCACCTCGACCCGGTAGTTGTCGGTTTGGGGCGGAATCGGGATGGTGTCATGATCGTTCGCCAGTTGTAGCGTCAGCACGCGCTGGCTCGGCTTCTGCTTCGCGAAGACCAGCCCCACACTCGTCTGGTCTGAGGCCGGCACGCCGTTGGTGGTGTAGTGCATCTGGAACACCAGGTCGGATTGGGCCGGAACGAACTTGGCCATCCCATCGGGCCACTGGTCGGGCGCGCTGCCCGGCGCGTACACCAGCAGCAGGTCACTGGTGGTTTCATGCGCCTGGTGACGTAGCTTCGGATCCTTCAGGCTCGTGGCCGTGAAGGCCACCCCAGCCGGCGCGCCCCGCAACCACACAGAATCCGGAGGTCGGATGTAGACCACGGCGTGGTGTACGTGCGCCGGGCTGCTGGGACGCACTTCCGACATCTGCACCCACTTCTCTTCCGCGAAGCCGGTGGGGACAATTTCGTACGTGTACTCCACGTCCCCATGCTCGGGCAGCGGCACCGGCCGGGGCATCTTGAGCACCAGATCGGGCTGCGGGATGTTCCACTCCGTCGTCCAGGCTGGCGCCGGCGGCGCATCCTTCGGGTCGCCGGCCGGAGCGCCGGCCGTTACCCACTCCGAGATCAGCGCGATCTGCTCGTCCGTCAACGACGGATCATTGGCGAAATGCCCGCAACAGGGATCGGCAAACCACGGCGGCATGATCTTCCTTTGGATTCGGTTGCGGATCACGTTGGCCTTGAACCGCACCTCCTGGTAGGTGACCAGTGGCGTCGGTGCAATTTGCCCCGCCCGGTGACATCTCTGGCAATGGGTCTGAAGAAGGGGCAACACATCGCGGTAAAACGTCGGGGCGGGCTTGGATTCCGAGAGCAGCCCGCCGGCTGCGAACACCGTAATCGCAGCCCACAAAGGCCAGCGAGAAATGGGGTGATCGAGTGACCGGATCATCGGGCGAAGTGAGATCGGATCAGATTCAATCGGGGGGCATGCGCTGGTGTCATCCGGTGAAGCCGCTCAGGAATTGTCATGCTGAGTAAAGCGCAGCAGCTGCTTTTCCTTCGACCGGGCCGTCTTGGCCCGCAATCGCCCGGAATGGCCGATACCTCACTTCCCCGCCCATGCCAGCCCGTCCGCGGATGGCCCCGCATCCATCAGCTTCTCCACGGTCCAGTCCGATGTCCGGATCGCCGCCACCTTGCGGCTCACGTCGCAGGAAACGTACGCCCTTGTCCCATCGGGCTGCATCAGCACCTCCTGCGGAGCTGCGGGCACCTCAACCGTGTGCGTCACCTTCATGGTGCGCAGATCCACGACGGCGACCTGCTTTGCGGCAGGCATCGCCACCACCAGCCATCGACCATCTGGTGTGGGAGCCGTCCCGTATCCCACACCGGGCAGCTGGATCCAGGACTGGATGCGGTTCACCGTGGTATCGATCACGGCCAGGCGCGGTGCGGTTTGGTCCGCCGTAAAGACTAGCCGGTCGTCCTTCGAGACGGCGATGCGCTGCACCCTCTCCGCCACCGGAATCACCGCTATCGTCCGGCGCGCCACGAGGTCCAGCACCGACACGGTTCCCGAGCCGACGTTGGCTGTATAGCCGCGCTTGCCGTCGCGCGTGATGGCCAGCATGTGCGACTCGGGCTTGCCGGTCGGCACCGTGCCCACCACCTTCAACGTCTTGGGATCGATGATGGTGACGGTGTTGTCCAGTTCGGTCGTGACATAGAGAAGCCCATCCTCCGGCCCGAACTGCGGACAGTGCGGCCGGACGCCATGCCCGAAATCCATGTTGCCCACGACCTTGCGCGCGGCCAGATCGATCACTACCAGGTTCCGACCATCGCTACCCGGCAATCCCACGCCGGAGTCGCCGTAAATCGGCACGTATGCCAGCCGACCGTCGGGAGACGCGACCTCGTGCCCCGTGATCCCGCCCTCCGCCACCGTCGCCACCTGCCGGCCCGAGCTGAGATCGATCAGGCCCAGCGTCTGGTCTCCCTTGTTGGCGACGAGCACGAAGGGACCGCTCCAACCCTGCTGCATGGTCTGCGTACGGGATACTTGCACCATCAGCCACACTCCCAGCAGCAACCGCCAGACAAAGCGCCAAATCATGACGATTCCTCTCGGTGTGAGCCCGAGTGTAGCAGCAACGGGCTACCAGCTCCTAACGACTGGCTGCCGATGGCTCGGCACCGGGTTCCGAGCGGCGAGCCATGAAACCATGAGGAGTCGCGAGCGAACCGTTACTGGCTAGCCGCCGTCACGACCTGATCGCTCCGGCTTTCCCGGGTTGTGGCCTCGGCGGCAATCACGAGCAGCGTGGCGTCATCGTGGAGTTGGGAATGGCAGAACTGGTTTACCTCGGCGAGCAGATGGGTCTTCAGCTCGGCGGGGGACAGGGGAGCACCAGAGCGCGCGGCCTCGAGCAACCCGGCTTCACCAAATTCTTCGCCATCCTCGCGCATGGCTTCGCTGATGCCGTCGGTGAACAGCAGGAGTCGATCGCCGGAAGCGAGATGGACCAGGCCATCCTCGTAGGTTGCATTGCGGAAGACACCAAGAACAGCCCCGCCGAGGTTCAGCCTGGCCGTGGATCCGGCAGCGCGCAGCAGCAGTGGCGGAAGATGGCCAGCGTTGGCGTATTCGAGCGTGCGCTGTCCGGCATCCAGGATGCCGTAAAACAGCGTGACGAACTTGTCTGCGGCCAGGTTGTCGCACAGCACTTGGTTCACACGGCGGCACAGCCACGAAGGTGGCGCCGGTTCTGAGGCATAGGCGCGCACCGTGGCCTGCACGTTCGCCATCAGGAGCGCGGCCGAAACCCCCTTGCCCACCACATCAGCAATGCAGATGCCCAGACGGGCGTCGCCCAGGCGGATGACGTCGTAATAGTCGCCGCCCACTATCCGGGCCGGCTGCCAAGCCGCGACCACTTCGAAGCCCGGAACCTGCGCGATCTCCTTGGGCAGCAGCGCCTCCTGGATCTCGCGGGCCCGTTCCAGTTCTTGTTCCTGCTGTTCCTTCCCCGCTACCACCGATGCCACGGTCCGCTGCAGTTCGCGGTTGCGGCGCTCCAGGTTGGTTTCCATTCGTCGGTAGAAGGCATATCCGGTGCCGAACAGAAGTGTCAGGAAGGCGGGAATCTTCCAGCCAGTAGCCAGGTAGAACCAGAATGGACCCGGCATGTGGGCCGGACCCAACACCACGAAGCCGATCGCCGTCGCGATGACAACCAGAGGAGGGATGAGGACCAGTTCGACGATCAGGAAGATCCCCCAGTGTTGGAGGGTACCGCGACCGGAATGCCGGACCCAGAACCAGTCCAGGGCCAGGAAGTCAAGATTCCCCAGGATGAAGGTGTAGCACAAGACCACCAGGGGATCCGCCGGGTTCCCGTTGATCCACAGGATGCCGTAAGCGGCGACGGCAGTGGCGGCCAGGTACTGCTGGTAGCGCCACCAGAGGCGGCGTGAGAAAGCGGTGACGGACAACAGGGCTCTCCTTGCGGCCAGCGCGATGGTACGGCGCCCCAACCCCGCCGGCAGTGACCGCCATCACAAGGGTTCAATAACCCTTGCCTTTGTCGACCATGGCCAGCAGCGGCTCGTGCGCCAGATAACGGCGCAGGTTTTCGCGAATCAGCGCGTAGTGCCGCGGCCACAGCTGGTCGGTCAGCGCCGCGCTGTGCGGGGTGATGAGCAGGTTCTCCACTTCCCAGAGGGGCGAGTCAGGGGGCAAGGGCTCCTTGGGGAACACATCGAGCGCCGCGCCGCCCAGGCGGCGCTGCCGCAGCGCATCGGCGAGAGCAGCTTCATCGACCAGCGGGCCCCGGCTCACGTTGATCAGGCACGCCTCAGGCTTCATGCGGGCCAGGCGCGCCGCGTTCATCAGGCTGGCCGTGGACGGAGTGACCGGGGCGGCGAGAACGACGTAATCCGGCTGCCCCAGAAACTCGTCGAGCTGATGGGGGCCAAAGACCTGCTCCACTCCTTCCGGACTTTCCTTCTCCGGGTGCTCGCGTATTGCCATCACCCGCATGCCGAGGGCTGCGGCGCGCTTGGCCACTTCCCGGCCGATGCTGCCTACGCCAACCAGGCCGAGGGTTGCACCCGCGATCTCACGCACTCGTGGCCGGTCATTCCACAACACCTCCTGCCCCCAGACATGTTGTGCCTGCAGGCGAACCGCCTGGGGTAGCTTCTTGGCCAGCGCCAGAATCAGGGCGATCACGTGCTCGGCCACCACCGGTCCGTGTACCTCTCGTGCGTTGGTCACTACGATGTCACGTTCCACCAGCTCCGGATACATGAGCTGATGAACGGCGGCTGCGGGAGAGTGGATCCAGCGCAGGCGGGCGGCGTGCTTGATCTGTTCCGGCCGCAGCGACCACGCGACAACGATCTCCGCGTCGCACATCTGCTCCTCGATATCGTCGTAGCCCGCCAGGTGCACGACTTCGACCTGGGGAAACTCCCGGCGCAGCTCTTCCGCGACCCACGCCGGTGCCTTCCACAGTTCGAAGCGGTGATGCACCACGATCAGCAGCTTCATGGAAGGGAAATGTTAACAGTAGCCCCCCAGGCTTGGCTGGGTTAGGCTGAAGCGCTGGCAATGGCTGAGCGGCGTGGGCTCTCTTTGCCGCAGACCCGATACGCCTCTCCAGGAGGACTCTGCCGTGACCGATCAACCATCCGTTTCCGACCAAGACAGATCTCACATGCAGCGTGCCCTCGAGATTTTCATTCACATCGGCTTGCTGGTTCTGTTGGCCGCCGCCTGCCTTCTGATCATGTACCCGTTTCTCCCGCTGATTGCCTGGGGCATCATCATCGCCATTGCGGGTTATCCCGCCTACCGCAAGCTGCAGACGGTCGTCGGCGGAAGCGGGCGTCTGGCCGCGGTTCTGTTCACGCTTTTGCTGCTGGCCGTGCTCATACTTCCGGTTGCCTTGTTGACGGGCACGTTGGTCGAAGGCGCCCAAAGCCTCACAGCTCACATCAAGGAAGGAACCCTGACGGTCCCGCCCCCTCCGGCCGGGTTGGAAACCTGGCCGGTCGTCGGCGTTCCCTTGAAGAACGCCTGGAGCATGGCTTCCAGCAACTTGACCGATCTACTGAAAAACTTCGCTCCCCAGATCAAAGGGGCGGTCACCGGAGTGCTTTCCGTATCCGCCGGAGTTGGCCTCGCCGTGTTGCAATTCGTGCTCTCCATCCTGGTGGCCGGCGCCCTGCTGGCAAACGCCCACAGCGGGGCCGAGGCCACGCGCGCCCTCTCCAACCGCCTCTTTGGCGACAAGGGCCCGGAATTTGAGCAGCTCGTGGGATCGACCATACGTAGCGTGACCACCGGCATTCTCGGCGTGGCGCTCATCCAGTCGGCCTTTGCCACGCTCGGCTTTGTGGTCGTCGGACTGTCCGGAGCAGGCTTGTGGGCGGTCCTGTTCCTCTTTGCCGCCGTACTCCAGATGGGAGTGGTGGTGCTGATTCCCGCGGTGATTTACGTGTTCACCATCGCCAGCACGACAAAGGCCACCCTATTCCTGATCTGGTGCATCCTTGTCGGCGTGATGGACAACGTGCTGAAGCCCCTCCTGCTAGGGCGAGGCGCGGCGGTTCCCATCGCCGTCGTGTTTCTCGGGGCGATCGGCGGATTCCTGGCCGTGGGCATTATCGGCCTGTTCGTCGGGGCGATCGTTTTGTCGGTGGGCTACAAGCTCTTCCTCGCCTGGCTGGAGGGACCCATGGCCGCCCGCCGTGCTTATTAGCTTCCGGCTACCTCGCCCGGTGGCCACCGGTTCCCGCACGGTTGCGACCGAGGTCTGACGGCCTGTCACCCTGGCATGACTCGGTCTCATCAACGTCGATGGCGGCATCGAGAGCAAGAAACAATTCCTGGCGAGCGTCCTGGCGACGACCGCCAGCGGCAGCGGGTCTCCCCTGCATTCATGGACGTGCACGTTCACGGAGACGTTGCCGTCGCTACCGGGGTCATGCGGGGAAGGAGATATCTGGGTGCACAAGGGCGATGTCCGCACCTGGGTGTGCGTCGCGACCAACGCCGATCACGCACTGCATCGGGCCATCGCGTACCCCGAGGAGTGCAGAGCTTCTCTTCCTCGCGCGACCCGATCAGACTTCCGCCCATGCCCCCGATCACCCCATTCGACTTGACCCGATGTTTGCTAGCCGCAAGTCCTGCCCGGTCATCTCCTTGGGTTCGGGCAAGCCGAGCATGCCGAGGATGGTGGGCGAAATGTCGCGCAGCGAGCCGTTGGGTTTGAGCGTGAACAGCTGCGCGTTCTCGCTGACCACGATGAAGGGCACGGGGTTGGTGGTGTGGGCGGTGTGGGGACCTCCGGTAGCGGGGTCGATCATCATCTCGGCGTTGCCGTGGTCGGCGGTGATCAACAGGGCTCCGCCCTTGGCTCTCACGGCTTTCTCGATCTCGCCCAGGCAAGTATCGACGGTCTCGACGGCCTTGATCGTGGGCTCGATTTTACCCGAGTGCCCGACCATGTCGGCGTTGGCGAAGTTCACGACCAGCACATCGAAGGTTCCTTCTTCCACTGCTTGCACCACGGCTTGGGCGATGCCGGCGGCACTCATTTCCGGCTTCAAGTCGTAAGTTGCGACCTTCGGCGAGGGGACGAGCACGCGGTCTTCTCCGGGAAAGGGCTGCTCCACGCCGCCATTGAAAAAGTAGGTGACATGCGCGTACTTCTCGGTTTCGGCCACGCGCAGGTTGCGCAGGTGCTCGTCGCCCATGACGTTGGCCAGGATGTTGGCAAGCGATTCGGGGGGAATGACCACGGGCAGGCTGAAGTTCTTGTCGTACCGGGTCATGCAGACGTAGTGCAGGTTCTTGGGGACGCGATCGCGAGGGATGATGCGGTCGAGATCTTCGGCGCCCGGCAGGTCGCGGCCTTCCTGCGGATTCAGGCCGCTCGAGCGGGCGAGAGCACGTGTGATCTGACGGACGCGGTCGGCGCGGAAGTTGAAGCAAATGCAAGCGTCTTCGTCGCGGATGGTGGCCAGGGACGCACCCTTGTTGTCGACGCCTACGAAAGGCACGACGAACTCGTCAGTCACGCCCTTGTTGTAGGAATCCTTCATACCTTGCACCGGGTCGACGTACTTGCCGCCTTCGCCGTCGCCGAACACCATGGCATTGAAGGCTTTGAGGATGCGTTCCCAGCGGCGGTCGCGGTCCATGGCGTAGTAGCGGCCATTGACCGAGGCGATCTTGCCCGAGTTGTACTCGCGCATTCTCTGCTGCAATTGTTGTAGATAGCCGGCGCCGTTGGTTGGGAGCGTATCGCGGCCGTCCATGAAACAGTGCACGAAGACTCGGTCCACGCCCTGCTGCTTGGCCATCTTCAGCAATGCGTAGAGATGCTCCTGCTGCGAGTGCACCCCACCATCGGAGACCAGGCCGAACAGGTGCAGGCGGCGGCCTCCGCTGCGGGCGTGCTTCATGGCCGCGACCAGCGTTGGCTGGGAGAAGAAGTCGCCGGTCCGGATCATCAGGTCGATGCGGGTGATGTCCATGTGCACGATCCTCCCGGCGCCGATGTTGAGATGGCCGACTTCGCTGTTGCCCATCTGGCCCTCGGGCAGGCCGACAAAGGGGCCGGAGGTGTGAATCAGCGTATTGGGATACTCGCGCAACAGCCGATCGTAAGTGGGCTTGCGGGCAAGTGCGATGGCGTTGGCTTCGCTCTGGGGGCTGTATCCCCAGCCGTCGAGAATGATGAGGACGAGTGGTTTGGGACGCATTCAGCTCCTAGTTCTAGCCGCCGGCAGCTCAGCAGCTCCGTAGAGGATACCGTCAGCCTGTGTAGTTCAGCGCCTTGAGCCCTAGGAACCGGGCGCTCGGTCCCAGTTCCTCCTCGATGCGCAGCAACTGGTTGTACTTGGCAACGCGGTCGGTGCGGGAGGCGGAGCCGGTTTTGATCTGGCCGACGCCGGTGGCGACGGCGAGGTCGGCGATGAAGGTGTCTTCGGTCTCGCCGGAGCGGTGCGAGATGACACTGGTGTAGCCGTTGCGGCGGGCGAGGTCGATGGCGTCGAGCGTCTCGCTGACCGTGCCGATCTGGTTGACCTTGATCAGAATGGAATTGGCAATGCCCTGGTCGATGCCTTTCTGCAGGCGCTGCGTATTGGTGACGAACAGGTCGTCGCCGACCAGCTGGATTTTCTTGCCGATCAGTTCGGTGAGAGTCTTCCAACCTTCCCAGTCATCCTCCGCCAATCCGTCTTCGAGGGAGACGATGGGATAGTCGTTGGCCCACTTCGCCCAGAAGCGCACCATCTCGTCAGAGCTCTTGGACGATTTGTCGGATTTCTTGAAGACGTATTTGCCGTCCTGGAAGAATTCGCTGGCGGCGGGATCGAGGGCGATGGCGATGTCTGCGCCGGGCTTGTAGCCAGCCTGCTGAATGGCTTCGAGCACCACCTCGATGGCTTCCACGTTGGATTTGACGGAGGGTGCGAAACCGCCTTCGTCGCCGACCGCGGTGTTGTAACCGCGCTTTTTCAAGACCCCCTTGAGCGTGTGGAAGACTTCGACGCCCCAACGCAGGGCCTCGGAGAAGCTGGGCGCGCCGACGGGCATGACCATAAACTCCTGGAAGTCGACGTTGTTGTCGGCATGGGCACCGCCGTTGAGGATGTTCATCATGGGAACCGGCAGAGTGTTGGCGCCCCCACCCCCGAGAAAGCGGTAGAGCGGGAGTCCGTACTCGGCGGCGGCGGCGCGCGCTGCGGCCATGGAGACGGCGAGGATGGCGTTGGCGCCCAGTCGGCCTTTGGTCTCGGTACCGTCAAGTTCGATCATCTTCCGATCCAGGGCGCGCTGATCGGAGGCGTTGTAGTTGGCAAGGGCGTCGGCGATCTCGCCCGTAACGTTCTTGACCGCCTTCTGCACTCCTTTGCCGAAATAACGCCGGGCGTTGCCGTCGCGCAGTTCGACGGCTTCGTGTTCGCCGGTTGACGCGCCGCTGGGGACGATGGCGCGGCCAATCTTACCCGAGTCAAGATGGACCTCCGCTTCGACCGTGGGGTTGCCGCGAGAGTCGAGCACTTCGCGGGCGGTGATTTCACGGATGTTCATGATTTCGTTCCTCGCTGGGGATGACTGCGGGTGCCTTGTGCCTGTTACCTGCAATGAAAAACAGCGGCCGAGGTAGCGGACATGGCATGGGTCTTGCCCATGCGGTTTCCTGAAACCGGGATTATATCGGATGGCTGCAGGTGGGAATGTGACGGGCAACACGTCGGGTTGGGCGGGACGGGAAAAGCTCAAGGCTCAGGCAGGCTGTCCGTCGGCTGCAGCGAATTTGCAACCGGGCGAAGCGGGGTTTGCGCTCAACCTGGGGGACCCTAGTGCCCGCCCTCCCGGGGAGCAGGCGCAGCACCGAGCGACACGTACCTTTCACAGTGCCTATGCTGGTTCGTCTCGGCTCTCTGTGGTTGTTCCTGATATCCAGCTGTTTTACAGTTAGTTACTAGATGCAGGAGCGCACGGAAACCCTGGCGGTGGGAGCGCGAGCGCCGGAGTTTTCGCTGGAAGCGGCCAACCGGGACGGCGTCCTGACGCTTTCCGGGTTTTTGCGGCGTGGGGTGCTGATCCTGGAGTTTCTGCGCGGGACCTGGTGACCGAACTGCGTGAAGCGCATGGCTCAGTTGGAGTCCAGGAAAGACACGATTCAACAGACGGGAGCGGAACTGGCTTACATCGCAGCGGAGAAGCGGGACGGGGTGTTCAAGCCGGTGAAGTTTCTGCGGGAACATCCGGTGTCATTTCCATTCCTGCTGGATGAAAGCCGCCACATCACCAAGGCTTACGGGCTGTACCACAGAATCGGAATGGATGCGCTGAACATCGCACACCCGGCCACACTGGTCATCGATCGCGAGCGGCTGGTGCGCTACATCTATCGGGGTGAAAACCAATATGACCGGGCGCCGCTGGACCCGGTGCTGGCTTCGGCGAGAGGACGCTGACTGTCGATCTTCATGCTTCATATGTCGATGGACCGGCAACTTCCGGCCGGGGCGGGGTTGGAATGAAGTGGTTTTGAGGCGACTAGCGTTAAGACCAACAGGATTCTCGATGGAGACAGGAGGCGTGATGAAGAAGCTGGTGAGAGTGATCAGTGGGTTGCTGCTGGCGGGCTCGGCTTGGGCGCAGGCGGCGCCTTCGTTGCCCGTGGGAACCTCCCTGAAGGTAAAGCTGGAGACCACGCTCTCCACCTTTGCCAGCCGGGCCGGCGATCCGTTCCAGGGGCGGATCATGGAGCCAGTGATGGTCAACGGCAAGACGGTTCTGCCCGCGGGGACGACGGTACAGGGACGCGTGGTCAAGGCCAGCGAGCCGCGGCGGTACGAGGGCAAGCCGACGATCGCGATCTTCCCGGAGGCGGTAGTTCTACCCAATGGGGAGCGTTACCTGCTGAACGCCACCCTGGTGGATACGAATGCGGGCAAGGGCACGGACGTTAACGATGAGGGACAGTTCAAAGGTGCCGGACAGAACCGAGGAGACCTGATCGAAATGGGCGCGGGGACGGGCGCCGGCATGCTAATCGGCGGGCTGGCGGGAGGCGGCAAGGGGCTGCTGATCGGAGCCGCCATTGGCGGCGGCGCGACGGCAGGACACTGGCTCTCGAAGAGGAAGTCCGCCGTGCTGCCTTCGGGAACGGAACTGACCATGGAATTGAACCGGGCGATGGTGTTGGGGACGCCGACGACGGGGGAGTAGTCCTCCGCCGTTCGGGTTTGCTGGTCAGTCTGAACCGGAGCGTTTGCTCCGGTTTCTTTTTTCGTGTGAGGCCAAAACCGTCTCAGAGCCGGAGCCAGTGCTCCGGCGCGAGCGAACCCCTTCCGCCCACGACGCAGGACCGACAAACATTCGCTGCCAGCGACCAACGGTTGACGGCTGCGCTTACGCCAGTGCCATCAGGTCACCTTCCTCTAGCAGTTGCAGTTCGATCCAGCCTTCGGCGGGGAGTGCGTCTACGGGGAGGCGGTTGTGCCAGAGGCTGAAGCGAAGGTGGAGGCGGGGAGGAGAGGTGTCCGCCAGGCTGGGGTCGACTGCGGCAACGGGTTTGACCGCAAGCCAGGCCAGGGGTAGGCGGAATTCGAAATCGCGCACCAGAGCCAGCTTGACGGCGCCTTCGTCGGGGCGGTGGGAGGACGCCAGGCCGTAGGTGCCTCCCGTCACCTTCCAACTCCGGATCAAGGCACTCTCGACGATGGCCTCCATCCGGACGGCACGCGTGGGGTGAGATTGGCCTTCAGCCCAGGACTCGAGGTTGACCACGATCTCGAACTGCATCTGGGGGAGCTTTCCCTTGAAGTCGAGTCGGCCGTAGACGTTGTTCTCATCGATGCCGGCGTAGGCGGCGTCAAGCAGGAACTGCTTGCCATGCATGGCGCCGGCGCGGTGGTCGGCGGTATACATGGCGGCACCCATCCACTCGAAGTAGCGAACCATATCGCCGGCAATGCGGGGATGGATGTAGGCGGTCTGGTGAACGAAGGCGGGGCGCGCCGGGACCCCGGTGATGGGCTGAGACAGATAGTCGGGTGGAGTTGCGCCCAGGGCCTGGTAGACATTGGAGAGATGTTTGCGGTAGAGCTCGTCGAAGTCGCGGTCGTTGGC
Source organism: Terriglobales bacterium (assembly GCA_035623795.1). Taxonomy (GTDB): domain Bacteria; phylum Acidobacteriota; class Terriglobia; order Terriglobales; family Acidobacteriaceae; genus DASPST01. The sequence goes on along the minus strand of DASPST010000005.1, from coordinate 37,607 downwards.
AGAGTGGTGTTCGGGGCCGTACCACCAGTTCCAGTCACTGCCTTCGCCGACCAGCAGTTCCTCGTAGGCCAGATTGCGCTGTGCTTCGTTGGCGCCGGGGGCGGCCTGCTCGTAGAAGCTACGGGCCTGGGAGAGGTAGTCCCAGGAGCGGTTGTCTTCGGGAGCACCGATCCACACGTTGAAGTTGGCGTTGATCCAGGAGCCGGGGACGAGGTGGCGCAAGGGCGCGAAGTCACGGTGGCGAGCGATGGCCTCGCTGACGGTGACGGATTCCGTGCCGGGAGTGTCGGCCAGCTTCTGATAGAAACGACGCAGGAACTCGCGGCCGGAACGCGGGTAATACTCCCAGGCGTTCTCGCCGTCGAGGATGATGGGCACGATGGCATCATGGCCCTGGTCGAGGACGGGCTGAGCCGCCTGCTGGATGCTGCGCAGCAGATGGTCGGCCGCCTCCTGCGCAGGCATGCCGGAGTAGACGAAGCCGACGAGGTCGGAGATGGTGTGGTCGCGGAAGACCAGGTGCATCTGGGTGGGACCGCCGTCGTAGCGATAGATGTTATAGAGCTTCTCGGCCAGAGCTGCGGGCAGGCGGCCGTTGCCATCACGACCGAAGTGCAGGTTCAGAGTGCGCCCCAGTACCCCCTCGTCGGTGGCCATCCAGTGAACGCCGAGGTCGTGGGCGATGGCCAGGGCTTCGTCCGAGACGCTGCCCTCGGAAGGCCAAACACCGCGGGGGCGCACGCGGAAGACTTTTTCGTGCAGGTCAAGGGCGCGCTGCAACTGGGTGCGGGCATCTTCAGGGTGGTGGAACCGGTTCTGCGGCAGGGGCAAGCCGGGAGAAGAGACGGCGCCCACATCGGTGTCGCAAACCAGCGGCAGGATAGGGTGATAAAAAGGGGAAGTGGAGATCTCGATGAAGCCCTTCTTGGCGGCCTCGGCATGGGCGGGCAGCACCCGGCCCATGAGTTCGCGTTCGCTGGCGATGACGAACCGCTGGTCTTCCAGGGAGTAGTTACTTCCCTTGCGGATGAGTTGGGCGATGTCGGGATCTTCCAGGAAGAATTCGTCGAACCAGGCAATCTGCGAGAGGACTTGGAGGTCGGTGAAGTCCTGAGGCTGGAAGAACTTTTCCGCGCGCTCGGCGGAATCGCCGGCGCCGCGGAAGCGATCGTAGAGTTCGCGGTAACGGGGATAGCGGCCGATCAGGTTGCTGGGGTTGGCCTGGAATAGGTACTGCAGAGCGAAGCGGCGCTCGTCTGCAGTGAGATCGCGCGCGGGCCGGGAAGCGACATGCAGGAAAGGGTCCTCGGCAGTGCCGGCGACGTAGTCTTGGATCTGGGTGATGAGCGAAGGCACCAGGTTAAAGGTCTGGTGGACGGTAGGAAATTCGTCCAGCAGTTTGACCATGCCGTAATAGTCCTTGAGGGCGTGCAGGCGAACCCAGGGGAGACGGTAGTCGCCGCTCACCATGTCCTTGTAAAAGGGCTGATGCTGGTGCCACAGCACGACCACACGAAGGACGGGCATCTGGCGAAAAAAACGTTAGTCTAGCATGCCCCCCAAGCCGGAGAGAAAAGCTGGTGGACGGGAACCTGAAGCGGAAGCCAGGGGTCAGCGACTCGTTGCGCGAACCGACGCCGGCCCGTAACATGCAGGAACGGGAGGTGCGCGGTGCATCTGGCGGGGATGTTTTTTCATCCATTCTTGGGTTTCAGCTTTGTGATGTATTTCCTGCCGGTGATGGTGGCGCTGTTGAAGAGCCGGCGGGACACGCTGTCCATTTTCCTGCTGAATTTGTTTTTGGGCTGGACGTTTATCGGATGGGTAGTGGCGCTGGTGTGGGCGTTCAAGCCGGAAGCGCCGGCCGTGGCTCGATAACAACTGAGGATGGGATGTCAGCCGCGATCCGGCCAAAGCTCCGCCGGGCGCCGCCCACGCGCTGAGCGTGCCAAGCCGGACCTCGACCGCACCTGCTTTCCGGTACACTTTAGATTCCGAAACGGACACTTTCCTCGCTTATGGGCCCGACCATACAACCTGCAGCGGTACGACATGACGTTACCCTGCTCACGGAGCAGGACCTATACCTGTTCAACGAGGGCAGCCACTACCGGATTTACGACAAGCTGGGCGCACACGTCGTCGATGCCGGGGGCGAGATGGGTACCTGCTTCGCGGTGTGGGCACCGAACGCGCGGGCGGTCTCGGTGATGGGCAGCTTCAATCACTGGGATACGCGGCGGCACCAGTTGCAAGCGCGCGGGAGTTCGGGGATCTGGGAGGGGTTCATTCCCGGGGTCCCCAAGGGGACACACTACAAGTATCACATCGAGTCTCACCATCATGGGCACCGGGCGGACAAGACCGACCCGGTCGGGCTGTACATGGAGAAGCCGCCGCGGACGGCGTCGGTGGTGTGGGATCTGGATTACGCGTGGAACGATACGGAGTGGATGAAGGAGCGCGGCGGGCGGGATTCGATCAAAGCGCCGGTTCTGGTGTATGAGGTTCATCTCGGCTCGTGGATGCGGGTTTCCGAGGAGCACAACCGGCCGCTGAGCTACCGGGAACTTGCGCCGAAGCTGGCGGAATACGTGCACCACATGGGCTTCACGCACGTGGAATTTCTGCCCGTGATGGAGCACCCCTTCTACGGGTCCTGGGGCTATCAGACGACGGGCTACTTTGCCCCTACCGCCCGCTACGGGACACCGCAGGATTTCATGTTCCTGGTGGATCACCTGCACCAGCAGGGGATCGGGGTCATTCTGGACTGGGTGCCGTCGCACTTCCCTTCCGACGGCCACGGGCTGGCTTATTTCGACGGCACTCATTTGTTCGAGCACTCGGATTCACGACAGGGATTCCATCCCGACTGGAAGACACACATATTCAACTACGGGCGGACCGAGGTGCGCAGCTTCCTGCTGTCGAGCGCCATGTTCTGGCTGGACAAGTACCACGCGGACGGGTTGCGAGTGGATGCCGTAGCGTCGATGCTGTACCTGGATTACTCGCGCAAGGAAGGCGAGTGGATTCCGAACAAGTACGGCGGGCGGGAAAACCTGGAGGCCATCGACTTCCTGCGGCGGTTCAACCAAGAAGCGTACAAGGAGCATCCCGACATCCAGACCATCGCCGAAGAGTCGACGGCGTGGCCCATGGTGTCGCGGCCGGTGTACGTGGGCGGACTGGGCTTCGGGATGAAGTGGGACATGGGCTGGATGCACGACACGCTGGAGTATTTCCGGCACGATCCGATTCACCGGCAATACCACCACAACCTGTTGACCTTCCGCATGCTGTACGGGTTCACGGAGAACTTCATCCTGCCCTTGTCGCACGACGAAGTGGTGCATGGGAAGGGCTCGCTGCTGTACAAGATGCCGGGCGACGAGTGGCAGAAGTTCGCCAACCTGCGCCTGCTCTTCGCCTACATGTATGCGCAGCCGGGCAAGAAGCTGCTGTTCATGGGGGGTGAGTTCGGGCAGTCCAACGAGTGGTCGCATGACCGCTCCCTAGACTGGTGGTTGTTGCAGTTTCCCGTACACCTGGGGACGCAGAAATGGGTGCGGGACCTGAACCACTTGTGCCGGCGCGAGAAGGCGATGCATGAACTGGATTGTGATCCGGCGGGGTTCGAGTGGGTGGATTGCAACGATGCTCCAACCAGCACGATCACGCTGCTGCGCAAGGGCAAATCCGAGCGCGAAGTGATCCTGGCCGCGTGCAACTTCACCCCGGTACCGCGCCAGAAATACCGGGTGGGAGTTCCGCTGGGCGGCTTTTGGAAAGAACTGCTGAACAGCGACGGCAAAGAATACGCGGGCAGCGGACTTGGGAATAACGGTGGAGTAATGGCGGAAGACCAAGCCCAGCACGGACGCAGATTCTCGCTGGAGCTGACATTGCCGCCGCTGGCGGCAGTGTTCTTCAAACCAGCCAGTCCTTAGCTCGCTGCCCTCACTCGCCGGTCGTCGGGATGGTTAGCTTCGACCGGGTAGGGCGGGGATATTCCCCTGGGACGATGTCCCCATAAAGACAGCCAACCCACTCCCCTCTGCGGCGAAGCGGGTAGGCCGATCAGGCGGCGTCAATCGTCCAAAGAACCCGGCTACTTTCGGGGGAGCAGGTAGGCTGCAATGGCGATTGAGGCCAGTATCGAACCCAAGGGCAAGAGGTGGACTGCGCTGAAGGGCTTGGGGCGAGGCGTCCTCGCTGCAAGTAGATCTTCAAGTTTTTCTGCTAACTGATAGACGGGTGTTCCCTTCTCCATACAAATGTCAGCCGATCCACAAACTTCCTCGGGGAGCTCCCTGAGACCGGAAAGCAGAATCACGGGCAGTTGCGGGTGAATCTGCTTCAGACGGAGGGTGAGTTCGTGCCCGTCCATGCCCGGCATCCGGAAGTCGGTCAGGACAGCATCCACGCGGCGCGAGCGTAGTTCAGCCAGAGCCTGCTCGCCATTGGCTGCCAGGGTGACTTCATATCCCAGGCTGCCAAACAGGGTTTTGTAGAGGTGACGGAACAGGGGATCGTCATCGACGCAAAGCAACTTGCGAAGTGGCATGGGGATGGGTCCTTTCGCACGGTCCGACAGACTTGACTTAGGGGGAGAATGCCCCAAGGCCCCTGCAGAAAGATTGCCAAAATGCCTCCCCAATTTGCCAAGCACTTACAGGAGGCTGTGCAAAAAAGAGCCCTACTTGTTTGCCGGCGAGGAAATCTTTACTACACACTTCCGGGGAGCCGTTAGGACTGGATTCAGTGGGCCGACATTCCCGCCAGAGCCATGTCTGGGCGACCTTGGATGAGACAGTCACCCGAGGTCAAGGCGAGACTCTGCTCGCAACCCGTTTTGGCTACCTTCCACTTTCACTTTGGCTGCGCCTGCGCGCACGGCCAGGATGGGCCACGACGGGCTGCAGTTGCTTCCACTTTTCCCTGCGTCGTGGTTGACCCGGACACGCGGCGCGCTCCCGGGGACCCATCGAGCAAACGATCGTCCGTCGCTCCCCCCATCCGCCGCGAGTGCTCCGAACCGGTTCCTACCCACCCCGGGTCGGTTGTTCGCGCGGATGCGCAGGTGATTCAGTTAAAGCGCCATCTGCCAAGGGAGTACTGGCCTTATGCTAGACTCGCCTCACGGAAAGTTTGAGCCCGTACTCAGGCATAGACCACAGGAAGTACGCGAGGGTTTCGCGGGCGAGCGCTGCGCTCCCCTTTGATCGCTCTCCTCTGGTTAACACAGGCCGCAGCCATGCGGATTCTGACACGGTACATTCTGGGCGAAGTGGCGGCGCATGCCGCGATCGGCGTGTTGATCTTCACGTTTGTCCTGTTCACCAAAGATCTGGGCAAGATTCTGGAGTTGGCGGTGCGCGACAGCGCGCCTCTACCCGCGGTGGCGGAGGTTTTCCTGCTGACGCTGCCGGTGGCGCTGACCATCACCATCCCAGCCGGGGTACTGGTGGGCATCCTGATCGGCTTGAGCCGGCTGGCCGCAGATAGCGAAGTCACCGCAATGCGGGCCAGCGGGATCGGGGTGTGGAGCTTTCTGCGCATGCTCTCCCTCTTCGTCCTGGCAGCGTGGCTCCTGGCGCTGGTGAACGGAGTGTACGTGGCTCCGCGCTCCGAGGCCCAGCTCGCCCGCCTGCAGGACCGGCTGAAAACCTCGCAGGCATCCTTCGAAGTGCAGCCGCGAGTGTTCTACGAGGGCTTCCCCAAGCTTGTGCTTTACGTCCAGGACGTGCACTCCGGGCCGCGGGTGGCGGTGTGGAAGGGGGTGTTCCTGGCGGACATGAGCGCGCCCGGGCAGCCACGCGTGACCCAGGCCGAGCAAGGCATCCTGGTGAGCGAGGGCCCGACCACGCTGCATCTTCACTTGAGCCATGGTTCGACGCACGAGACGGATCCGAAGTCTGCCGATCATTACCAGATTTCCACTTTCGCCCAGACCGACATTCCCATCGAACTGCCGGCCAGCGACAACAAAGCGGACAACGAACCGGTGCCGGTGGGCCAGGTGAGCACGCGGGGCCTCCGGGAGGAGGCTCGCACGGCGAACCCGATGACCGCGCGCTGGTACCTGATCGAGTTCCACCGGCGGCTGGCGCTGCCGACGGCCTGCGTGGTGCTGGCGCTGGTGGGAATCCCGCTGGGACTGTCATCGAAAAAGGGGGGCAAATCGTCGGGCTTCGTGCTGACCATCGGGCTGGTCTTCGCCTATTACTCGGCGTCCCTGATCGGAGTTTCGCTGGCGCGACAGGGGCGGCTCTCGCCGGGGATGGGGGTCTGGCTGGCCGACGCACTGTTCCTGGTGGGCGGCGCGGCGCTATTGTGGCGGGCGGAGCGGCGCCCGTTGGAGATCGGCGCATGGTTGGCCGTGCGCAATCCTCTCCGGCGCCGGCATGGGGGCACGGAGACGCGGGGGCATCGGGCCGAGGGCGCGTTTGAGCGGGCTTCGTCGCGAAGGCGGGTGTTCAGCGGCAACTTCCCCATGATTCTCGACGACTACGTGCTGCGCGATTTCTTCCTGTACCTGGGAATGATCCTGGCGACGTTCCTGATGCTGCTGCTGGTGTTCACCCTGTTTGAGCTGTTGGGGGACATCCTGCGGAACCACATTTCGCCGCTGGTGGTGGGTGCCTACCTGCTGGAGGTATCGCCGTTCTTTCTCTACAACATCGCGCCGCTGAGCATGCTGCTGGCGGTGCTGGTGACGTTCGGGCTCATGGAACGCTCCAACGAGGTGACCGCCGTCAAGGCGACGGGAATCAGCATTTACCGTATCATCACCCCGGTCGTGGTGGCGGCGGCGCTGATAGGGGCCAGCCTGTTTTTCTTCGACCAGTTCTACCTGCCGCACGCCAACAAGCGGCAGGATGCCCTGCGAAATCAGATCAAAGGGCGGCCGCCGCAGACGTACTTGCGCCCGGACCGAAAGTGGATTTTCGGAGAACATTCCGACATCTACTACTATCAGTTCTTCGACGCCGACCGCGACCAGTTCGCCAACATCTCGGTATTCCAGTTCGAGCCCAGGACCCTGGAGATCAACCGGCGGGTTTACGCGGAACGGGCGCACTGGTCGGATGCTACCCAGCGTTGGATTTTCGAGCAGGGCTGGGAGCGGGCGTTTCGCGGATCGGCGATTGCGAACTACACACCGTTTGAGGTCAGCACGTTTCCGCAGTTCAGCGAGCCGCCTGCCTACTTCAAGAAGGAAGTGAAGCAGTCCTCAGAGATGAACTACGAAGAGCTGCGCCGCTATATCCATGACCTCGAGCAGAGCGGTTTTGACGTGGTGCGGCTGCGGGTGCAACTGCAGAAGAAGTTTGCCTTTCCCGCCATCGCGCTGGTGATGGCAGTGCTGGCCATTCCCTTTGCCCTGTCGGCGGGCAAGCGCGGTGCCATCCAGGGGGTGGCCACCGCGGTGGGGATCGGGTTGGTGTATTGGACGGTTTCCGGGCTGTTCGAAGCGATGGGTAATCTGAGCCAGCTTCCGCCCCCGCTGGCCGCATGGTCTCCCGACCTGATTTTCGCTCTGGTGGGCGGGTACATGATTTTGAAAGTGCCGACCTAGGAAGTCGTCTTTCTCCCGCCTGAGCCGCCCACCCTCGGCGCTGGTCCCCAAGAACCCCATGCCATGGTTGGTCTTCGGGCAGCGCCCGGGCTACACCGGCCGGAACCAGAGTTAGCGGCTGGCGATGCCGAAAGGCGCCTGCGGGGTTATCTGTTGGGGCAGGGGCGAGAGAACGCCGGTGGTCGAAGTCAGCAGGAACGTGGACACGGAGTTGGCGGTGAAGTTCGAGGTGAACAGCCAGAAATTTCCGTTCACGGTGCCGTCGGAGCGAAGCGTGAAGCTCACGGGATTGGCACCCGTGGAGGCGGAGGGCGGGCTAAGCGGGGTCAGCTGTCCGGTGACGGCGTTGATGCGGAATTCGAAAACCAGGTTGGACACATTGTCGAGCGCGTACAGATAGCGAGCCTGCGGATCCGAGAGCATAGCCACGGGGGCAATGCCGGAACTGGTTTTCAAGGTGGCATTGGGCAGCAGCGTGCCGTCAGAGCCGACCTGGAAGCCGTAAATATCGCCAGAACCGGAGTTGGCGACGTAGAGGAAAGTTGTGCCCGTGGTGGGTGGAGAGAAAGCAGCGCTGGGGGTGGTTCCGACGGTGACGGGCGTGCTGGCCAGAGGACTCTGGAGGGAGCCGCTAGTGGGATCGAAGGGGTAGCCGACGACAGTTCCGTTGGCCGCGTCGGTGACATAGAGGAAATTCCCCTGATTGCTCACGGTGAGCGCAGATGGCGTTGGCAGATAGGATGCCCCCGGGGGGACGGGGACGGAAACGAGCCAGCAGTCGGGAGTTGCCGAGGAACAAGCGATGGGGGACAGGTTCCCTCCCGTTCCGATGGCAAAAACCGCGATGTTGCCGGGAATCCGCGGGGTGGCGGCAGCAGAACCCTGATTGGCCACGAACAGAAAGTGCCCGCCGGAGTCGGTTGCCAAAGCCACCGGATTGGCCGCAGGCGTATTGTGGCCGACGATCGATGTCGTGCCGGACATGGGGGCGAGCGAGCCATCATGATTGACGGTGTAGCCCGAGATATCGCTAGAAGCGGTGTTGGCGACGTAGGCAAAAGTCTGGGCGGGGTTGAAAATCAGGGCGGTGGGCTGGGCGCCGGTGGGAGCCGGCTGTCCAACCGGGCTCAGCACGTCGTTGGCAACGCGCAGGAGTCCGTTGGACAAGCCGAAGGCAAAGGTCGTCACCGCCCCGGGGTTCGAGCCCTGGTTGGCCACGTAGATGAACCCGGTCGCGCCGGACCCACAACTCAACCACAACCCAGCCGCCACGACGACTGCGATCGCGCACAGCAACCAGCCGGACCTCATCGCCATTCTCGCTCCTGTTGATTTCCCAGTGGCGGCAGTTCCCGGGAGAGAGAACCCTCGCGTGGTGGACTTAAGCAATGAATGCAAATCATTTGTGTATCAGGAATCGGTTGGAAGAGCAAACTGCGCAACGACTTATTGGACTCACCACGGGATTGCCGAGTTGCCCGGGCGCAGACCGTGAAGGATTCCTCAGAGCCGCCTTCGCCAAGCCCCCGCAAGTCTCGGGTCCGGGCTCCAGGGAAGGCAAAAAACCTTGAACCATGGAGGGTGGTGGTTCAGGGTACTCGTACCGGATGCGCTTCGTGGGAACCGACGGGGACCGCGGGTTCGGAGGAGGAATCGAGGGGGAGGCGGATTTCCACCATCAAGCCTCCCTCGGGGCGATTCGCGGCGCGCACGGTTCCACCATGAAGGCGGACGGCCCGCTCGGTGATGGCCAAACCGAGGCCCACGCCCCCGGTGCTGCGCCCGCGGGCGTCGTCGAGGCGGTAGAAAGGACGGAACAGCTTGTCGAGTTCCTCCTGGGGCACGCCGGGGCCGCGGTCGACGACCCGGATCAGAGCCTGTTCGGCGCCACTGGATGCTTCGCGAGCCAGCCGGACCTCGACCTCGGTCCCTTCCGCTGTGTAGCGCGTTGCGTTGCGGACCACGTTCTCGATGGCGCTATGCAGCAGAGCGGGGCTTCCGAGCACGGTAGCTTCGTCCTGAATGACATGGTGGACCCGACAACGACGGCCCTGGGCCTCAAAATCGGCGTCCTTGGCGATGTCGCGGACTAACTCGTCGAGGACGACCGGAGTACGCTGCACTCCCTCTTCCCCAGCCTCCAGCCGGGCCAAGGTCAGCAGGCGGCCGATGAGTTCGTTGAGGCGGTTGGTCTCCAGTTCGATGCGTTCGAGCACGCCTTGCGCCTCGGCTCCGGCGCGCTGACGGGCCAGGCCCAGGGCCACGTTCAAGCGGGCCAGAGGGGAGCGCAACTCGTGGGAGATGTCGTTCAGCAGGCGGGCCTGGGCGTTGACCAGACTCTCCAAGCGCCCGGCCATGGTGTTGAAGTCGCGAACCAGTTCCGCGATCTCATCGCGGCGAGAAGAGGGAGGGACGGGAGCGCGCGCCGTCAGGTCGCCGCCTGCCAGTTGCTGCGTGGCGGCGCGCAGGCGCGTGACCGGGGCGGTCAGGTAGCGGGCCAGCAGGTAGCAGACCGCGCCCGAGAGCAGGACGGCGATGGCCAGCCAGTCCGGCGGGCGTTCTCGCAAAAGCAGGGGCCAGGGGCGGGGAGGGACCTCGGCCACCATGTCGTAATGGCGGCCCGATTCCGAGGTGAAGGGCTGGCTCACGTAGCGCCGCGGCGAGAAGCGCTGCCAGAAACCGCCGGACTTCACTTCCCTGCCCTGGCTGAGTTGCGTGGCCCATTGCGGCACGGCCCGGCCAGAGAGCTCTTGTCCGTGTTCATCGAAGAGAAAGGCACGAATGCGCAGGCCACGATCGATCTCGCTAAGGCTCCGGTTCAAGCCGCCGGCACCCGCGGTCTCATAGGCGTGAACCAACTGGCGTGCGGTGTTCGTGCGCAGGTACTCCCAGTGCGGGGTCTCGGTCTGGGGACGGAAGGCTATGGCAGCGACCATGGCCAGAGCCACGAACAGGGCCAGGGTCAACCAGAAGGACAGGAAAATCTTGAGGAAGAGACTTCGCATCAGGAGCTCCGGACTTTCTCCCGGGGACGGGCGAAGATATAGCCCACGCCGCGCACGGTCTTGATGTGCTCCGGTTCGCCCTCGTTGTCGCCGAGTTTTTTGCGCACCTTGCTCACGTGCATATCGATGCTGCGGTCGAAGGGGGAAAATTTCCTGCTGAGCACCGCGCTGACCAGCCGCTCCCGCGTCACCACCCGCCCCGCGTCCCGCAGCAGCACTTCGAGCAGGTTGAACTCGACCGAAGTCAAATCCACGGGCAGGCCGGCGTGGCGCACGGTGCGGGTCGCCGGATCCAGTTCGATGTCGCCGACCTGGACGATCTCCGGCGCGGGGGCAGAGCTGACGGCCTTGGCATCGGCAGCAGAGCGACGCAGGACGGCGCGAATACGAGCGACCAGCTCGCGAGGATTGAAGGGCTTGGCCAGGTAATCGTCGGCGCCGATTTCGAGACCCACAATGCGGTCCACATCTTCGCCCCGGGCCGTGAGCAGCAGCACGGGAATGCGGGAGGTTGCACGAATGCGGCGCAACACGTCGAAGCCGCTCATGCCGGGCAGCATCACATCCAGCACGATGAGCAGATAATTCGTGCCCAAGGCGCGTTGCAAGCCCCTTTCTCCGTCGTGCACCGAGTCCACCTGGAAGCCTTCGTTGCCCAGGTATTCGGTGAGCAGGCTGCACAACTCCGCGTCATCATCGATGATGAGCAGCCGTTCCATCGCTGCTTTACCTTTTACAACAGGCTTTCCGCCGGCCATGTAAAGAATTGTCAACCTTGAGCGCCCCAATTGACAAAACTTTACTCGGGTTTACCGACTTTTTACCGCATTTTTTCTCGCAGACGTGTTCCCATAGTTGCTTGAGAAAGCAAGACCTCTGGCAAGAGATCAGGGGATGGGGGCAGCGATGACATCCAATCGGTGGAAGGTAATGTTCGCGGTTCTGATGGTGGGGTGGGTAGCGATAGCCGCAGTGGGGCAGACGACGAGCGGCGTGGCAGCGCACGGCCGGGGAGGATTTGGCCGCATGCTGGGTTTCTACACGGACTACCTGGATCTGACGGACGCGCAGCAGGCCCAGATGAAAGACATCATGACCAAGGAGAAACCAACGATCCAGCCGCTCATGCAGCAACTGGCCGCAAGCCGCCGGCAGCTCGAACAGCTGCAATCCGCCAGTCCTCTCGACGAAGCCGCGGTCCTATCGGTGGCTACGCAGCAATCTCAAACCATGACCCAGCTGATCGTGCGCAAGGCCCACATCAAGAACGAAATGATGCAGGTCCTCACCGCCGATCAAAAAGCCAAATTGGCGAAATTCGCGGCCCGGCGGCAACAGAGGTTCCAGAGACACATGCAGGCTCCCGCGGAGAATCCATAACACTGTCCTCTGCACAGGGGCGGGGTTCTCCCTGCCCGCCCCGCTTTTTCAACCGAGCTAGCGGTCCCTGCAGACCCCGGGTTGGAACGTGCTAGGACCCTCGAGCGGCAGCGGCGCACAGAAGGTCAGGGCGCAGCAGACAAGGGTGGGTATCGTCTTGGCAACAGCGGCGAGAGATCGGGCTCTGATCGAGGCGGTCGCGAACGAGATAGCTGCTGGCATCGAGTGCGCTCTGGAATTCTGGATGATCCAGTTCGAAAGCGTGCTGCAGGATCCGCGCCTGACCACGCTCGGCCGGCTGAATGCTGTCCGCGAGATCGTCAATAACTACCGGCAGCCGATGGCGGAGGGTGCTCATCCGACCGGTGGGTACGCGGCGTAGTTTGGGGAGTCGGTGGAATGGATAGCGAAACGGTGTACTCGCTGCTGATGGGATTGGGATGGTTCTTTCTGCTGGGGTGGGCGATCGCATTGCTGGTGGCGTGTGCCTCGGTGTTCTGGCCGAAGCAACTGCAGACCATGCGCGCCAATTTCGCCAAGCCTAGCGGGCGCAAGTTGTGAGTCGAGCGCCGACGGTCAGCGCCTGGGATCGAAAGCGAATACCAACTGGGTTCTGGTTTCCGAATCGGCGGGCGCATATCTCCATTTCTTGACCGCGGCGGTGGCCGCTTCCACCAGCGCCGGGCTGCCCCCCAGGGGCAGAACCGAATCCACGGTGCCACGGCGCGAGATCGCGATCTCCAGACGCACAATGCCGCCGATGTGAGCCTCCCGAAGCGCCACCGGATAGCTGGGGTTCTGCTTGTACAGGAGTTTCCTGGGAGCGACCTGGTCCGAGCTTTGCCCGGCCGCCGGTGCGGGGGTAGCGGTCAGCATTCCCAGCAAGCACGCCGTGAGTACCAGACCGCACGCCAGGCGTAGTCCGCGCCTCCCGCATCGCGCCCCAGGCAGTGCTGTCCCCAGCATGCAGACTCCCCATCGAAGAAGGGACTTCCCCAAAGTTCGGCCTTACCGCGACGGTATGACAGCCGGCCGATGAGGGCAAGATTACCGACGTACTGACTGACCCGCGTGAACCCCAAACTGCTAGAATCGCATCTCTAGAGGCAATGTCCAAGAGTCTCCGTCCCTTATACCCGTATTTCAACAAGTACCGCCGTGGCTATGCCTGGGGCGTGCTGTGCGTGCTGCTGTTGAACGGCATCTGGGTGCAGTTTCCCCAGGTGTTGCAGAGGGCGTTCGACTATTTGAAGTCAGGCGTCCAGGTGCCGGGCAAGCTGGGCACGTACGCGTTATTGCTGATCGCGATCGCTACCAGCAAGGGGATCTTTCAGTATCTGACCCGCTGGATCGTGATCGGGATCTCGCGCGACATCGAATTCGATCTACGCAACGACCTGTTCGCTCACCTGGAAACGCTTTCCCATGGCTACTACCAAGGTACGCGCACCGGCGACATCATGGCCCGGGCGACCAACGATCTCAACGCCGTGCGCATGCTGCTCGGGCCGGCGATCATGTACTCGGCCAATACGCTGGTGTTCACGGCCGGGGCGCTGGCCTACATGATCAAGATCAGTCCCCGGCTTACGATGTACACCTTCCTGCCCCTGCCGGTGGCCAGCATCGTGATTCAGTACTTCGGGCGGCAGATTCACGAGCGCTTCGAGAAAATCCAGGCGATGTTCTCGGAGATTTCGGCGCGGGCGCAGGAGAATTTTTCCGGGGTGCGCGTGATTCGTGCCTACGTGCAGGAGCAGGCCGAGATCCGGATGTTTGAAGAAGCAAACCGGGAATACATTAAGCGCAGCCTTCCCCTGGCGCGGCTGATGGGGCTGCTATGGCCGACGCTCGAATTGACCTTGGGAATGGCGGTGGCCCTGGTGCTCTGGCTGGGCGGACGGGAAGTCCTGATCGGCCGGATCAGCGTAGGCCAGTTCGCGGCCTTCCTGACTTACATGATCCAATTGACGTGGCCGGTGATTGCGCTGGGCTGGGTGATCAACATCTTCCAGCGCGGCACGGCGTCGCTGGCCAGGATCAACGAGATTCTCCTCGAGAAGCCGCAGATCGCCGACGAGAAGGCTGCGACCGGGGAGGGGGTGCCGACCGCACTGGGGGGCGAGATCGAGTTCCGCGGGCTCACCTTCGCCTACGACGGGAAACCGGTCCTTGAGGACGTTAACCTGCGCGTGCCCGCGGGCAGCAGCCTTGCCATCGTCGGGCCCACGGGGTCGGGCAAGACCACGCTGGTCAACCTGATTCCCCGGGTGTATGACGCAACTGCGGGAACGGTGCTGCTCGACGGCCAGCCGGTCCGGCGATATCCGTTGGAGTTGCTGCGACGGAGCATCGGTTTTGTTCCCCAGGAGACGTTTCTGTTCAGTGACACGATCCGGGAGAACATCGCCTTCGGGCGGGAGAATGCCACCGACGCCGAGATACGGGAGGCAGCCGATGCAGCCAACATTGCCGAAGAGATCGAACGCTTCCCCGAGCAGTATAAGACGGTGGTGGGGGAACGGGGCATCACGCTCTCCGGCGGCCAGAAACAGCGAACCGCGATTGCGCGGGCCCTACTGCGGAATCCGCGCATCCTGATCCTCGACGATGCGCTATCCAGCGTGGACACGCAAACCGAAGACAAGATCCTCAACCACCTGCGGGAACTCATGCGCGGACGCACCACGATCTTCATCTCGCACCGTGTTTCCACCGTGCGGAACGCCGACCAGATCGCGGTGCTGCACGGCGGACGCATCGTTGAGCTCGGCACGCATGCGGAACTGCTGGCCCGCAACGGCTACTACACGGATCTGTACAACAAGCAGCTGCTGGAAGAGGAACTGGCGGAAGTGTAGGCCTTGGTGATCTCGAATTCCCCATTTGCAGTTGCCCGGTGGACATCGTTCGTGGCCACCATCAGCTCGCCTGAGCCTGGCTTGGGACTGCTCTTACAGCATTTGCTTTCCGCTGGCTCTTCCCATGGATCGAGTCCCGACGACCGAACTTCTTGACCACGATGCCGGCAGCGCGGAGGAAGTGGCTACGGCGCTGGCGGATCTGCGGCGGATCAATCGCTGGTTTGGAGGAATCGGCACCACCATGGCGATGATCCGCCAGGTGGTGCGATCCACGGGAAAGGCGAACCTCTCCTGGCTTGAAATAGCGGCCGCCTCGGGGGACGTTCCCCAGAGCGCACGCGATCGGCTGGCAAGGGCAGGGATTCGCCTGGAGGTCACCTTGCTGGACCGCGCCCCCTCCCACCTGGTCAAGGCCAACCCCGCTGTGGTGGCGGATGGGCTGGCGTTGCCGTTTCGCGATGGCAGTTTCGACCTGGTTGGATGCGGGCTGTTCGCCCACCATCTTGCGCCCGAACCGCTGGTCCGATTCGCGGACGAAAGTCTGCGCGTGGCGCGCCTGGCGGTACTGATCAACGACCTGGTCCGGCACCCCCTGCACCTGGTGGCCGTGTATGCCGGGATGCCGCTCTACCGGGGCCGGCTGACGCGACATGATGGGCCAGCGTCGGTTCGCCAGGCCTATACCGTGGAGGAGATGCGCGCCATGCTGGTGCGGACGCAGGCCGGCCGAGTGGAGATCGCGCGCCACTACCTTTTCCGCATGGGTGCCATCCTATGGAAGGGGTGAAGCCGAGCAATTCTCCCGCAGGCGTCGGGCACTGCGACCTGATCGTGATCGGCGGTGGTCCGGCCGCTACCTCGGCGGCGATTACCGCCGCCCGCGGCGGAATCCGGGTACTGCTGCTGGAACGGGGGCGGCTCCCTCGGCACCGGGTGTGTGGGGAGTTCGTGTCGGCGGAATCGCTGGCCTTGCTGGCTTCGCTGTTGGCCGGCTCTTCCCCGGGACTCCTCGAAGCTGCACCCCGGATCGGGAAAGCGCGGCTGTTGGTCGAAGGTCGGACTCTCGCGACTGCAATTGATCCGCCCGCCGCGAGCATCGCGCGGTTTGATCTCGATGCCGCTCTCTGGGCCGCTGCCCGTGAGGCGGGCGTGGATGCGCGCCTTGAGCTAACGGCGGAGAGCATCGTGGGCACGGGACCGTTTCGCGTGGCCACGGCGGCGGGGGAATGGGAAGCACGCGCCGTCGTTCAGGCCGGCGGCCGCTGGTCAAACCTTAGCCGGGGCCCGGGCCCGAAACGGGGAACGAGGGAAGGCTGCAGGATGGGCACCTACGTGGGGCTGAAAGCACACTTCGCCGAAACTTCTGCGCCGGCATCGGTCGACCTGTACTTTTTCGAGGGGGGCTACTGCGGCGTGCAGCCGGCGCGGCTGAGCCAAGCCGGCGGACCGAACCGTATCAATGTCTGCGCGATGGTGCGGAGCGATATCGCCAGCACGCTGGAGGAAGTGTTTAGGCAGCATGCGCAACTGGGGGAACGGGCACGCCGCTGGCAGCCCCTGATGGAGCCGGTCAGCACAGCGCCGCTCCTGTTTCGGGAGCCGCAGGCAGTCCAGGATGGGGTGCTGCTCGCGGGAGACGCAGCGGGGTTTGTCGACCCGTTCGTGGGCGATGGGATTTCACTGGCCTTGCGCAGTGGCGCACTCGCGGCGGAATGGCTGGTTCGCTTCCTACGTGGCCAGCGTTCCCAGCAGGAAGCGGTGGTCGGCTACCGTGAGCAATACCGGCGGGAGCTTGTCCCTGTGTTTCAGCATTCGTTCTGGATCCGGCGGTTGCTGGCGTTGCCGCGGCCGGTTCGGCGTTCGATCGCCTGGTTTCTGGAGGGGACGCCCGCGGTCACACGGTATATGGCGGTGAAGACGCGCTGACGCCCGACAGGCTCAAGGGCGCGAGGGGACGCCGTCCCTCCACCGCTTGCTCAGCGCACCGCCAGCACTTCGCGGATGTTGTCACGGCTGAGAAAAAACTTGATGGAGGCGAAGTCGCGGAAGAGGTTCTCGATGTGGCGGTTGTTGAAGACCCGCTGCAAGCGGAATCCGGCGGCGATGGAGCGGTGGACCGCTCCCGTGGGGCCACGCCGCAATTCTCTCTGCGGCACGACCGGCTGCATCTCGAGGAGATCCGGGCCGGTGATGTGGTAGCGGTAGCAGGGCGCGTCCGGCCCGGCGTCGCGGGTGTGGAAGAAGGCCAGGAGCATGCCTCCCGGCTTGAGTACCGACCAGAGGCGCCCGACCACCGGCTTGACCAGGCTCTCGTCGAGGTAATCCGGTAGATTCCAGCAGAGCACAACGTCGAAATGGGCTGCGGGGTAGACCAGGTTCTCTTCCAGAAACCGGCGGCTGTCCAGGGAAAAGGCGCCCTGTTCATCGCGAACCAGGAGGGTCTGATCGCAGGACGCGACGAGCAGATCCTCGCTGTAAATCTTGTGCGACTGACTGCTAAAAAAGCTGATATTGGCCGGCGAGGTGGAGCCCAGGTCGAGCACACACAGGTTCTGCTGGGCAGGCCAAAGGCGGGCGAGTTCGGCGAGGCCGCTGGAGCGACGAGTGAGTCGGTTGCCTGGAGCCTTTGCCGTGTCCGGTTGCGTTCCGGACGATGAGCCACGAAACAGTTTCATGAACCCTTGCGAGACCGACGCCCGATCCAAAGCCCTGGTGGACTCGCTGCCAACCATCCCAGTGTAGCGCGAAAGCGGGCCGCGCTCGCCTTTGGTGCCCCACCAGTCAACAGGCGGTGGAGGCGGCAGGCCGGTCGCGGACGGGAGACGGCAGGAATCACTTGGCGCCGTCCTTGCTGATGTCGACTTTCCCCTTGAGGTAAGCCCCTTCCTCGATGGCGATTCGCTGAGTCACAATGTCGCCCATGACGATCGCAGATTTGCGTAGGTCCACACGCTCCGTGGCACGCAAGTTGCCCTCCAGCTTGCCCTGCACGATCACACCCTTGGCTTCCACGTTGGCTTTCACCTGGCCGTTCGGACCCACGGTCAGATGGTTACCCTTGAGCAGGATACTGCCTTCCACCTGCCCATCGAGGTAGAGATCTTCGCTTCCGGAAAGCTCGCCCTTGATGACCACTGACTTCCCGATGTGTGCAAACTCACCCGTTTTGGGGACGTCCATGAGCCTCCTTCGCCGTCGCGACGGTTGCAGCGGGGACTAGGACCGCTGGTGGTTAAGGTTCTCGCGCGAGTTCCCTGGCCCGAGCCCAGGAACCTGCACAGGATCGGTTGGACGGTGGGCTCGATTCTAAACCATCGTGGACCGCAGCTGGCGAGGCGTGGAGCAACCAAACCGCAACCGCACGTTGCAGCCAAGCAGAGCGCACCGCAGTTCAGACTATACAGGAACCGAGCGCTGGGCAAGTGACGCAGGGCCAATCGGGAAGCGGGCAGAAGTTCTCCTCGCCCCGCCCTGCGCGGGGGCCGGCCGGGCTGGGATCCGGGCCGAAAGTGCAGGGGCAAGAATTTAGCGGTTGCAGCGATCGGTTTACACTAGAGGCATAACCATGGATCTGCCGGAACTGGGGGAACAGGTGTGGATGCGGTGGGGCCTCTTCCTGTCCTTGCTGTGCGGTCATGCCGCCTACGGCGGACAAGTGCCGCCGATCCCTCCCCAGGAATTGGTTCGCAAGGTGGTGCAGAACGAACTGAACGCCGCCAAGCAGGGCGGGATTAACCATACGTTTCGCACCCGCAAGGAGACCTCCTCCGGTTCACAGACTCGTCTGTACTGCGAGACTAGGGAGGCGATGGTAGGGCTGACCGTCGCCAACAACGATAAGCCGCTCACTCCTGCTGAATTGAAGGAGGAAGAAGCGCGCTTGAACAGCTATCTGAGCGATCCCTCGGCGCTGAGGAAAAAGCAAGCGCAAGAGAAGGCGGATGCCGACCGCGTCAGCCGCATGGTGCGGGCTCTCCCGGACGCATTCCTCTTTGATTACGACGGTACCGAGCCAGCCCGGATGGGCGTGGGCAAAGAAGGTGGCGAACTGGTACGGCTGAAATTCCGCCCCAACCCCCAGTACGAGCCGCCCTCGCGGGTGGAGCAGGTGCTGGCTGGCATGAAGGGCCACCTGCTCGTCGATGAGAACGCCTACCGCATCGCCCAGATCGACGGCAGGCTGGAGAAAGAGGTGGCGTTCGGGTGGGGAATCCTCGGGCATCTTGACCCGGGCGGGCATTTCCT
The DNA here is from genome assembly GCA_035623795.1 of Terriglobales bacterium. GTDB lineage: Bacteria > Acidobacteriota > Terriglobia > Terriglobales > Acidobacteriaceae > DASPST01. The sequence continues at coordinate 18,528 of DASPST010000005.1, read as the reverse complement.
GGTGGAGCAGGGCGACGTTGGCGATGTTGGCTGGGAGATCTACCGCATGAGCCTGTCCTTCACCGGGAAGATTCTGCTGTTCAAGCGTCTCGATATCCACTCGACCGAGGTTTCCAGCAACTTCCGGCGTGTGCCCGGCGAGCTCAGCTTCGCGCAGGGAGTCGACCTGCTCAAGAAGCAACTGCGGGAACTGGCGGAGAACGGGGTGGGGGAACGAAGCCGCAGGTAATCCCCATATCAGGCTAGGCGGCAGGGCGCAGCGTTTCTTTCCGGACCGTCAGTTTCTCGATCAACTCCTCGCGGACGCGGTAGCCGGTTCCGGGCTGCTCCGACAAGGCGATCATTCCCTGGGGCGAGACCACCACTTCCGGATCAATGATGTCCTCGTTCCAGTAGCGGCGGGAGGCGGAGACATCGCCCGGGAGGCGAAAGTTCTCGAGGGCGGAGAGCGCGATATTGTGGGCCCGGCCGATGCCGGATTCGAGCATGCCGCCGCACCACACCGGAATGTTCTGAGCGTGGCAGACGTCATGCACCTTCTTGGCCTCGCTGAAACCCCCGACCCGGCCCACCTTGACGTTGATGATGCGGCAAGCGCCGGTTTCGATCGCGCAAGCCGCGTCGCGCGCATTTCCAATCGATTCATCGAGGCAGATGGAGGTGCGTAATTCCTTCTGCAGGCGGGCGTGGTAATAGATGTCGTCGCTCCACAGGGGCTGTTCCATCATAAGCAGATTGAACTGGTCGAATCGGCGGAGATGCTCCACCTGGTCGAGTGTGTAGGCGGAGTTGGCGTCGACGCTGAGGACAATGTCGGGCCAGCGAGAGCGGACTTTTTCGAGGACCGCGAGGTCCCAGCCGGGCTTTACCTTGAGCTTGATGCGGCGGTAGCCGGCGGCGAGTTCGCTCTGGATCTTATCGAGCAATTGCGGAGGTGAATCCTGAATGCCGATGGAGACGCCGCATGCGATCTGCCGGCGTGCGCCCCCCAGCAGCTTCCACAAGGACATCTTTCGAGCTTGTGCCTCCGCGTCCCACAGGGCGTTTTCCAGTGCGGCCTTGGCCATGCGGTGCCCGCGCACGCGGCTCATCAGGGCGCCGGCTTCCCTGCCCTGTCTGACCGACCGGCCCACGAGCGCCGGCGCGAGATAGCGGGTGAGGGTAAGCCATGCGCTCTCGATCCACTCGCTGCTGAAGAAGGGATCTTCCCCGGCCACGCACTCTCCCCAGGCGTTGATGCCTTCGCAGTGCAGGGTGACGAGCAGGATGCGGCGACGGTGGGTGCGGCCAAAGCTCGTCTCGAAGAAGTGGACGAGGGGCATCTGGATCTCTCGCAGAGTGATGGCTTCGATTTTCATAAGGTGCGTCGGGCGAGGTATGGATGCGCATCGCGGCGCGGCCGGTTTACTGGCTTGCGTAGGACCATGGCTCGTCCCATTTCCCGATGAGAAACTTGCCGTTGCCCTGGTCGTCGCGTTCATAGCCGAGCACGGCCAGGCCCTCAGAAAATGCCTGGAGAAACGCGGCGCGGTTGCTGTCCTGCACCTCCTGGGCGCGCCGGCGGGTCTGGGGAGAAGCCTTCCACTGGTAAATGAGTGCAGGCACAGGGATTCCGCAGATGACGTCAAAGCGGGGGATGGTGCCGGTCGTGAGCAAGGTCTGGACCCGGTTGGACTTTAGCCACCACTCCGCGATCAGACGGTCTGAGGGCAGGCCTCCTTGCAGGGGTGAGGAGGTGATGCCGTACTGGTTGATGGTGTAGCGGCGTGCAATCGCTCCCAGCTTCTGCAGGTTCAGCCAAGCATTCTTGATTTCCAGCGGGTCAAAGGTCCACTCCACCAGTTCGAAGCCGCGGGCGATGGCATCCTCGCGCTGAAACAGCTTGATGCGCCGGCCGAGTCCGCCATTGCGGTGGTCCTTGCGCACGGCGAGCATGTGCGAGTGCAGATAGGCGCGACCATTACGCACCCCGGGAACCGATAGGGCAAAGCCCACCATTTCGCCCGCCGCGAAAGCGCCGATCACCTGGCCGCCGACTTTCTCGGCCACTACAAACAAGCGGAGGGGGACCAGTTCCTCATCCGTGAAGTTCCAGACCTCCTTTTGCAGAGCCACCGCAGTGCGCATTTCCTCGAGGTCATGGCACAAGCGGATGGTCACGGAGGTCCCGGCTAAGTCTTTTCCTGCCGCTTTGCCTGTTGCCATAGAGATTCCAACTCGTCCAACGTGGCTTGCTCGGGGCCGCGTCCGGAGACGCGCAACTGCTCCTCGATCCAGTGAAAGCGGCGCTTGAACTTTCGGTTTGTTTTCCTCAGGGCGGACTCAGGGTCGACGGAGAGATAACGGGCAAGGTTCACCAGCACAAAAAACAGGTCTCCAACCTCTTCCTCCAAACGCTGACCCAGCGGTTCGGGAACATGCTGGCGTCCGGCTCCGGCCACGCCGCGCGCCTGCGGCCGGGGGCCGGGGGCCGGAAACTCCATCAGCTGGTCCTCGAGCTCTGCGGTCTCCTCCCGCAGCTTGTCGAATAATCCTTGGACATTCGGCCAGTCAAAGCCGACGTGCGCCGCCCGCGAGCTGAGCTTGTGGGCCTCGAGCAGAGCCGGCATCGCGGGAGAAACGCCGGCCAGCGCAGACTGGGCGGGCTCGGTATCCTTTACGGACTTGCCCCCGCCGGCGGCGAGACGCCTCCTCTTTTCTTCTGCTTTGATCGCTTCCCAGTTGCGGACGACCTCAGAGGCGGTCTCGGCCTGCACGCTGCCAAACACATGGGGATGCCGGTCGATCAACTTGCTCGAGAGCCGGTCCAGTACGTCGTCGATGGTGAAGCTGCCCTGCTCCTTGGCCATGGTGGCGTAGAACAGAACTTGCAACAGCAGGTCGCCGAGTTCGCCGGTGAGTTCGTTCCAGTCCCGCTGATCGATGGCTTCTAGGACCTCGTAGGTTTCTTCCAAAGTGTAGGGCTTGATGGAATCGAAAGTCTGCTCGCGGTCCCAGGGGCAACCGCCGGGCGCCCGCAGGCGAGCCATAATGGCCACGGCGCGTTCGAAGCGTTCTCCCGTGGATGTTGCCATCGGCAACCAATCTAAATGAGAGCTCGGGCGCAGAGCAACGAGGCGGATGGGAGGACAGGGGCGGCAGGCGCAAGCCGCGGGAAACCTCCGGCAGTCGGCACGGCCCACGCCGTACCTTTGCCAGGGACGACACCGCAACTCCGACAACTATCCAGAGTGCTGTAACTTACGGGACGTAACCTACGAACAACTCTCTCGGAACCCCGGCTGTCACCGGCGCCGCATCACCAAGGTTATCTATCTCGGCGTATGGCACAGGAGTAACAATCGATTCGGGGTGCCGGGCACGAAGGTGAGCTTGTCTTTCAGCCACTGACGCTTCTCTCCATGAGCCAGAACGCGAACCAGCGCCAACCACTCAGTGGGCAGCACTTCCAGGTAGCCGTGATCGGGGGCGGCATCGTGGGGGTCGCAATTGCGCGGGAGTGTGCCCGGGCGGGTAAGCGCACGCTGCTGGTGGAACAGCACGACTTCGCCAGCGGCAGCACCAGTCGATCGACACGCCTGGTGAGCGGTCTGCGAGTCCTAGAACAGGGGAACATTGGGCTGGCGCGCGAGATGCTGCGCGAGAAGCAGCGGCTGTTGCGCGAGCGCTCCCACCTGGTTCACCCGGCACATTTCCTGTTGGCCCTGCGCGGCAAGAGTACACGCAGCGCGCTGTCGGTCCGAACCGGGCTGTGGTTGTATCGGCGGCTGGCAGGCAGCGCCACCGATGCTGCCGGGGTCGAGATGGAGCGCAAGAAGCTCGAAGCTTCGCTGGATGCAGGCGAGCGCTGGTCGATCTTCGACTATGAGGATGCGCAATGTGAGTTCCCCGAACGGTTGACCGCGGAGTGGCTGGGGGAAGCCGTGGCGGCGAGCGCCGTGGCGCGGAACCACACTCAGGTATTGGCGGTCGACCTGGCGCATGGGCGTGCGCGAGGTCTGTGGTTACGAGACTGGATCTCGAACCGTGAAGAAAAGGTCGAGGCGACTTGGATCATCAACGCCACCGGTGCCTGGGCGGACCGACTCTGTCAACATTCCTCGGTGAAGACGCGCGCACCGATGGTGAGGGGCGTGCGCGGGTCCCATATTGTGCTCTCTCACTTTCCCGGGGCACCCGCCATCCCCTTGTACAGCATAGGGATCGATGGACGGCCCCTGTCGGTGATTCCGTGGAATGAGCAGGTCCTGGTGGGCGCGACGGAGGCAGAAGACGGTTCCGACCCGGGCAAAGTGCATCCAGCACTCGATGAAATTGAATACCTGTTGCGCTCCCTGGGCCAGCTGTTTCCCAGGGCGAGGCTCTCCCAGCAAGACATCCGATATGCCTTTGCGGGCGTGCGGGCGGTGCCCCGTGGAACCCGGGAGGACGGTGCATTCGCCCGACACTGCCTTCACGATCATACTTCCGACGGCGCCGCTAGGCTGATCTCAGTGGTGGGTGGGACGCTGGCCACCGCCACAAAGGTGGCGCGCGACTGTGCGCGTAAGGTGGGGATCCGCGTTACCGAGCCCCAGGTGCTGGCGGTCGCAGCCGGTGCCGGCCTGGACCTGCTCCTGGATCAGTTGGCCGCTGAGATTTCCGCCCTAGCCGGCATCCACGACGATGCAGCGCGGGCCATGGTGGAATGGCATGGAAAACGGGCCCTTGCGGTTGCCCGCATGGCGCGCAGCAGCGTGGAGCTGCGCACCCCGATTTGCCCCCATTCCGATCATATTGTGGCAGAGGCGGTCCAGGCTTACGTGCACGAGGGCGCCGTCAAGCTAGGCGATGTCCTGCTGCGCCGCGTGCCCGTGGCTCTCGGGCCATGCTGGTCCGAGGCGTGCAGCCGTGAGGCAGCGCTGCGCATCGGCGCCGTGCTGGGCTGGAACGAGGACGCGATAGGCGCGAACCTGGAAGGACTCGAAATGGAACGCGCGGCGTTTTTGAGAAGGCCCCGCACCGAGATGCGGCTCCGAGCGGCGGCGGACTGAGAGCCCGACCTCAGACCTTCCCTCCCCTCAGGGCCTCGGCCAACAGCTGGGTGTCGTCCGAGATCAGCGCGTCCACCTGCCAGCGCGCCAGGGTTCGCATCTGTTCTCTCTCATTCACGGTCCAGACAAACACCTTCTTGCCGGATGCGTGCAGGATCCGGACAAGGTTCTCCTCCGCCAGTCGGCGTTCGAGGATGACGCACGAGACCGGCAAGCATTCCCAGTTTGCCAGCTGCGTGCGGTCTTCACAGATCAGCCCCAACGGAAGTCCGCTCCCCAGCCTCCCGAGCTCTGTCAGTGCTTCGGGAACGAAAGAGGACAACACGTACCCGCGTTCGGGCGGGCTCGCCTGCAGCACCTCCAGGACGGTGCGCTCCAGCCCGGCAACCTTTAGTTCAATGTCGAGAAAGGCTCGTGGGGAGTAACGGGACAGCACCTCCGCCAGCAGGGGAAGAGAGGCCAGATTCCCGACGGCGGTGCGGGATATTTCGACTCCGTGGATGCGGGCATCGTGGCAGACGACCGCCTGCCCATCGAGGGTTAACCGGACGTCAAACTCGAAGCCATCACAGCCGTGGGCGAGCGCCAGGTCAAAGGCAGCGATGGTGTTCTCGGGGACGGTCCGGGTCGCGCGGCTGCCGCGGTGACCGAGCAGGAGAGGCCGGCACATGGAATCCATGGTAACGGTCGAGATCACGCGGGCAAGACGGGCCTGCGCTACGCGCGTTAGTCGAGATCGAAGTCCCGAATCGGTTTGCCCGTGTCGGGTGATTCCTTGGCCTTTTTCACAGCTTCCTGGAATTTCTTTTCCAGCAGGTCGGAGGCGTGTTTTTGCGCCTCGACGGACTGGCGGAAAATCGATTCCCGGCGGCTGTCCTGCTCCTTCATCGCCCGGGCAGCCTCTTCGATATCGTTGAACGTCTTCGGTACCACCGGGGCAGTGTGGGCGACGACCGCTCTGGTCTCCGTATCGACCTTCAACACAGCACCGCAGCAAGGGCAGGTGACCTCGAAGATGGAGACAGGCTTGGGCATCCCCAAGAATGATATCGCAAAAGCCTGCCTACCGAGGGGACAGACGAATGGGCAGAATCTTGAACAGGTGGAGCATTTCCCAGCCCAACAGCAATACCGAGACACAGACGGTGCCAACCGCCAGCATTTCGCCGTAGGTCATGCGGTTACGTTCCGGCTCAAAGCGCTTCGTGACCAAGCTGAGGATGTTGAGGGTGGCAAAGCCGAACACCAACGCCCACAATATGTTGTAGACATCTTCCTTCTTGTCGGACGACTGCAGTAATGCGGCGGCCAGCGGCGTCAGGGTAGAGAATGGGTTCATTGGTCAGTTCGCAGTGCCAAGGCGCGCAACGGCGTCAACAGGAGACCCCAGCCCCCGGCGGAGCCGGTTGGAGTCCACGGATGCCTGCTGCGAACCACCTTATCTCTCGCCGCCTGGACCGCTTTCTCGCGACCGAATCGTGATATTACCCTGTTTTCCCCTGGACGTCAGCGGTCTCTGAAAGGCTCGTCCATCCTGATGTCCGGGTGCCCAGAGAATTGCTGGCTGGCAGAGAAAACGATGTCGGTGATGCTGAATACCTCCGCCGACCTGGTGGTAACCCTCCTCGCAGGGCCGCTGGGCGACCGCATACGGTCCTCGGCGCGCTTTCGCCGCCGGCAGCGCACCGCGACCGGCGTGGTCATGATCGGACTGGGAACCTACCTGGCGACAAGCAAGGAGAGGCCGAGCGTGTGGGTTAGAGCTCGATGACCTGGTGATCGTGGCACTCGGTGTGGAGATTGGCGTAGAGGTCCCGCAGTAGTTCCCTGCCATAGCGCGACAGGAAGTAGACGCCCGCGATTTCCCGCTCCTGGAGGGCCTTGTTGGGAAACAGGGCGTTGCTCAGCAGAACAGCGTGGCGGCCGATAAGTTCACTCTGTCTCAACTCGGCGCGAGCGGCACGGGCACGCAGCTGTTCTAGCTGGTATTGCATCTTGGTTGCGGCGTGCGTCGCAGCTTCGACCAGGGTCGAGTCCAGCTTCGCGAGAGCCGTGTGGATATTCGCCAACGAATCCTCCAGGGAATGACCGGCGTGGTCAAACGCCGCCTGCAGTTCCCGGGGCAAGGTTCGCGCCGCAAGTTTCTGCTGCAGCACTTCGGGATCGTGAAGCACGTCGCTCACGGCCAGGCCGTAGCGTTCCAGCAGGCGCTGCGCCTTGGGCTCCACCAGCGTGGCCGAGAAGCGCGGCAGAATCGGAGTGACCCGGCCCAGCAGTCGGTCGTAAACCACGGCCGCTTGGGCAAAATATGCCACCTCGGCCGCGCCACCCGTGTACGCCAGAGTGGGCAGAAGGTAGTCTTGTACAACCGGACGCAGCAGCACGTTGGGACTGAAGTGATGCGGAGCGGCCGCGATGCGGCGCAGCAACTCCTCCTGGGGTAACCCCTCGTCCTCAACCAGGAATTCTCCGTGGCCGTTCCTGCGGCGGTGAATAGGCACCCGCGCACCGTTTCTCAGCGTAAACAGCAGGGTTGAGGAGGGCGTTACCCTCACTTGCTGGTGATACCCGGCTGCTTCCAGAGCTTTGCCGCGGGCCAGGAGCGCCTCGTCGAATTCCGGAGCCCGTTCGATTGCGGCGCGATAGAGAGGCTCCACGATCGTGTGCAGGTCCCGGTCAGAAGGATCGATAAGAATCACCCCCCATTCCGAGAACAGGGACAAGAACAAACGGGCAAACGCAGAACCAAGGGTCTCGCTCGGACGGTAGGCTGATCGCAAAATCTCCGCCACCGGGCCAGCGCCCAGAAGATCGACGACCGACTCAACCACCGGCTCAATCTCACCGCCCAAGCTGATGGCGCTCACCGGGGCATCCGGCAATCCGTGGGAAGGCGTCGTCAGCGGACGAGGCGTTCCGTCGGGGCCGGGAATCAGAGTGTGGTTGACTTCGGCGAGGTCATGGTCTTCGGTCGCCAGCCAGAATACCGGCACCGCCTCCGCGCCGGCCGCGGTTGCCTGCGCGGCCAGCTTCACTGCGGTAAGCGCCTTGTAGATGGAAAACAGCGGCCCGCCAAATAGCCCGACTTGCTGTCCGGTCACGACGGCGCCAGCCCCGTTGCGAAACCGGTCGAGATTGGCCAGCGTCCGCTCAGACACACCCCAGGAGCGGTTCTGCTGCTCGAGGACGTCGGCCACCCGGCTGCGCCGATCCAGGTCATAACGAAGCGCACTTGCCTCCTCGGCAAGCCACTCCGACATGTTGGCGGAGCGGGAGAAGAATGCTTTGACCTTGGGGAAATCCGCCAAATAATCGGTGAACAGACGCGTGGTGTGCGGGATCTGTTCGAACGGCAGACACTGGGCCTTCACCGGCGGTTCTCCTGACATCGCTGGGCAATCCCATTCATGGTTCGGTGTCGGCCCATTCTACTGAGTGCAACTAGATCAGATGTTGGACGTAGCCGGGAGATGCAGGTTTCCTGTGGCTAGGGCTTTTTTCGACGTGACCCCCTCAAAATACGGCTAGGGACAGGTGAGGTTTGACTTGGACGGATTTGCGACCTAGAGTGGAAGTGGATCTTTTCAGGCCCATCCCACCAGTGGGGGCGTCACGGTTTCGACGGAGATGCTTGCGGCCAAGAGGCATGTCGGGGTGCACACACCCGTGATCGCGTGCAAAACGATAAGTGCCAATCAACAGATGGCATACGCTGCCTAAATCTAGGTAGCCGTTCCCGGTGGCTTTGCCCGTGGGCCGCCGAAGGACGTCGCACAGCGGGCTGGTTTTCCCGGCTACGTCTGGGCCGGGGGAACAAGATCTACAGGCTAGCGGCTGCCGTTTCTTGTCCATTCTGAGCGGGAGCCGCGAAAGTTCCAGGGTAATGCCTGGAGCATGAACTGGACTAAGCATGTAGTCTCTTGACCAGTGACATTTTCGGACGCGGGTTCGACTCCCGTCGCCTCCACCAGTATCTCTTTTATTATCAATCAATTACGGACATTTTGCGCGGGTTCCTACCCGCCTCTCTCAACTGCTTTGAGATCAGCAGTTTTCGCTGACGTCTTTTTGTTTCGTACAATTGGGGCGCGAACTGCGATCAATCAGTGGCCCCGTTCAACACGAATTGATCGCTCACCCTCCCGAATTGTGATGAATTGATTTGCCTTGATATTTGAAAAAGAATCGCGATGGCCACTTGGCCAGATCACTTCCGCATTTAGGAGCTCTCCAGATATCGGCTTGCCCAGACCAAAAGTGAGCGGCAATTCACTTTGCGAGAGATAGCTCGATCCGCTTTTCACCATCCCCAATAGACGAGTGCCGCTCGCCGTCTTCACCGTGACTTTCGCTCCGATGCCATCGCGATTGGATTTTGTCCCGACGAGTTTGACACGCAGGAAATCGTTTTGATTTCCGCCATCGTTGCGCAGGAGACGGGCGACTCCATTGTTGGCAGTGATCACCAGATCAAGGTCGCCATCGTTGTCGTAGTCAAGATACGCGGCGCCGCGTCCGACGATGGGCCGGGGCAAGGCCGATCCGATCCTGTTCGTCACTTCTTCGAAACGTGCCTTGCCCAGATTGTGAAACAGCTGCGGCGGCTCTGCGTATTTCACGGTTGGTTGCACGACGCTGATGTCGTCGGAAACGTGGCCGTTGACGGCGAGAATATCGGGCAAGCCATCAAGGTCATAGTCGAAGAACAGCGCACCGAAGGTGAGTGACTTTGTCGACATCCGTGCAATGCCGCTCGCCGGCGCTGCATCAGTGAACAGGCCCGATCCATCGTTGTGGTAAAGTGCCATGCCCTCGTTGGTGAAATTGCCGACGACCAATCCCTGCCAGCCGGAATTGTCGAAGTCGGCAGCGTCGGTGCCCATGCCCGCCCGCGCAGTGCCGGCTTCGCCGTACGCCAACCCGGAGGCAACGGCGACGTCGGTGAACGTGCCGTTACGATTGTTGTGGTACAGCTTGTTCGGCTCGGTGTCGTTCGAGACGAAAAGGTCCATCCAGCCGTCGTTGTCGTAGTCGATCAGGGCAACGCCCAGGGCCTTGCTGGTGGGATCGTAGAGTCCTGCTTTCTTCGTGACATTCTCAAAGGTTCCATCACCCCGATTGTGGAACAGCGTGGAGCTTTCTCCTTTGAATCTTTGCGGCGTGCAGTAAGACTTATTCTTGTTGTCGAGTGAGCAATATTGGTCTGTATCGACCGACCACTGGACGTAGTGCGCGACGAAGAGGTCGAGCTTGCCGTCGTTATCGTAATCGAACCATATGGCACTTGCCGAGAATCCTGGATCGGCAACGCCGGCTTTGGCAGTCACGTCGGCGAACTTTCCGTTGCCGAGATTGCGGAAAAGATGATTTGAGCCGACCGTCGTGATGTAAATATCGTCATAGCCGTCGTTGTCAAAGTCCCCCACAGTGCAACCGAGTCCGTACATTTCGATGGCAAGTCCGGCCTGGCGCGTAACATCGGTAAAAGTTCCATCTTTATTGTTGTGATAGAGCGCCGGAAAAGATTTGCCAGTCTTGTGCCCGGGCCAGTCCATCGAATTGACCAGCAGAATGTCTTGCCAGCCGTCGTTGTCGTAATCAATGATGCAGACGCCGCTTCCCATTGTCTCGGGAAGATATTTCTTTCCGAAGGCGCCGGTATTGTGCTTGAAGTGAATGCCGGCCCGCGCGGTCACGTCGGTAAACTCAATTGCTCCGGATGGGCGAAGCGAGGCTTTTTCGAGAGGAGCGGCCGGTGCGGCCGTTGGGGTTGCGATCGCAGATGCGGGTTGCGACGAGGGCAGAGCCGCCTGCGAGGACGCTGTTGGTTGTCGTTGGCACCCGGCCATCGCGAACATGCCGATGGAAAGCAGAATGGTGGACGCGGCTCGCGTCCTTTGACGCCGTTTCCGCTGGTGGCAGACGATCACTTTGGGGGCACTGCCGGCGTGGAATTTGTGCGACGGGAGTCCATCCAAATCTCAACGAGCATCGCCGCCGGACCAACCAGGAAGAGGGCATAAAACGGCGCGTATACGACTTGGCGCAGGCGGAGGATCATTTCCACAACCGCAACCAGGAATACGACGATACATTGTCCGCGCTTCGAGCGCAGTGTGGTCTTGGGATCCGTAATCATGAAAAAGATGAACAGCTGGTACATCGGGCCGGTGATGGGCGCGACTTCCGATTGCCACGGGCTGCCGGTGATCCAGCTCCGAAGAAAGGCGAAGGCAACGAATGACGCAACGTAAGTACCGGTGATGTTGGCGCGATGAACCCGCGTAATGATCACCGCGCCTAATATCCAGATCACCAGCATCGGCAAAAGATAATTTCCCCATTGAATGCTGAGCGTGGCAACGGTATCAGCGGCGAGGAAGAGCATCGCGGAAATCCCGAAGTTCGACGGATTCCAGATGTGACGATTCTTCACGCGCAGAACGTACTTGGAGGTGATGGAGATCGCAGCGCATAGCGCATAGGGCCAGAAGGCTGGCGAGCGCACAAGAATGCCAACGCTGATGCCGGAAATGTAGGCGCTGGCGGGATGAACCCATTTGTGGAAATAGATTCGCCCGAGTGCGAGTTCGAGCGCGATGCTGGTGACGATGGCCAGAAGCGTTCTCGGGTAGCTTTCGAGAATCCCAAACGACAGATGTCCGGCGAGCAAAATGCACGTGATGAATGCGGGCGCAATGTACCGGTTATCAAGGCTGAAGAATGGCTTGCGTGGCGCCGCTGCCGGCGGAGAAATCACGGGCGTGGTCATCTGGCTCATGCCGGTTCCTTGATCGCGTGCAACTGATGAATGGCCGGTTCGTCGATCGTTTGAACCTTTCCCGAGGGCCAGCGGATCACGACCTTCTCCATGTGCGGATTCTTTCCCAGCCCGAAGTGCAAGCGGCGGTCGTTTTGCGCGGCGAAGCCGGTGCCTCCGGAAACTTCCTGCACCTGCTTCCCGCCGTTCCAGTAGAGTGTAACCTCTGCGCCGATAGCGCTGCGGTTGCTTTTCGTTCCTTCGAGGTGAAACTCGATCCACTCGTTTTCGGAAGCAACCGTGTTCTTGTAGACGAGCAGCGGACCCTTCTGGTTTGCAACCACCACATCCAGCACGCCGCGATTCCACAAATCCACCAGCGCCACCGCGCGGCCGTCGTGTGTGTCGGTCACGCCCACCGCTTGCGCGACGTCGATGAACTTCCCCGCACCGTCATTGAGCCAGACTTTCTTATTCTGATAACCCGACAAGCTGCGCCCGTCGAATGCCGGCCAATTCTTGGCATCGCCGATGATCGTGCTGTTGCCGCCCGCGACTTTCGAAAAGTCGTACCAATAGCTGCGATTGCGGGCGAGCGAAATGTAGCCGTTCGCAAGATAAAGATCGAGCGTCCCGTCGTTGTTCAGATCGCCAAACTGTGCGCCGAAACTCCAACCGCCGAGCTCGACACCGAAATCGCGCGCCAGATTTTCAAATTGCAACCCGCTGCCGGAGGTTCCCTCCTTTGGCATCCATAGATTGTTTCCCTGAATCAGAATGCCATCTTCGGAAATGTTCGAAACATAGACCGCGTACCTGCCATCATTAAGAATATCGCCGAAGGCTGCATTCATTCCGCTTTTGGGCGCAAAGCCAACGCCGGTCTGCTCGCCCACTTCGCGAAATTTTCCACCATCGTTGAAATAAAGTTCGGAGACGCCGTAGTCATTGGCTACAAACAGATCGGGATGGCCCGTTCCGCGCAGATCCGCAGCCGAAGCCGCCAGCGCCCAATGGCGGCTGTTGATGCCGACTTTCTCGCTGACCTCTTCAAATTTGCCGTTGCCGAGGTTGTGGAAGAGATATTTTCTTCCGCCATTCTTCGCGTACTCGAAACTGTCGGGCATGATTCGAGTCGTGTTCAAATGCCACAGGTCGATGTCTTCGGCGTAATAGCCGCCGACGAAGAGGTCGATCAATCCATCTCCGTCGTAGTCAAACCAGATGGCGGTGTTGGCGTTAATCCACGGCGGCAAACCGGCTTGTTCTGTGACGCGCGTGAAGCCATGCCCTTGATCGTTGTGGTAAAGCTCCGGCCGACCCCACTTGATCAGAAATAAATCTTCGTACCCGTCATTGTCGTAGTCGCCCCAGACTGCTCCGGTGGAAACACCCGTGCCCTGCTGATTTACGTCGGCAATTCCCAACTCCGGGGCGACGTCTTTGAATGTGCCATCGTGCATGTTGCGATAGAGTGCGTTCTTGCTGCCGATCGCGCTGTTGGTTACGTAAATGTCGGGCCAGCCATCGCGATCGAAATCGACAATCGAGACCGACGCTCCCATCGAGGCCACTTCAGGCATGATCGGCTCAAGCTGCGGATCGAGCGTGGGCGCCTGATGAACAAAGTCGATGCCTGCCGCATGCGAAACTTCGGTTAAATAAAATCCGTGGCGGGCGATTGCGGTTTGCATATCGGCGGCAGATCGATCGGAAGCACGCCGTATTTCATAGCGCCGCATGGCCAGCGGGGTGAGCAGCAGACCGATGAAAAAGATGGAGACGAGAGCCCTTGCGAATCGTCCAGTGGTCATTGCGCTGTCCCGCCCCGCAGCGCATTCTTGAAGACTTCCGGCGTGATGTAGCGCGTGTGATAGGTGCGCCAGTCCTCGGGATGCTGCCGGTAGACCAACTCGTCTTCCAGTGCTCCCGGCCGCGTCGTGTATTCGTTCTTGGCGTGATAGGGCAGAGGCAACACCGTCTTGGACCAAGTTGAGTTGTAGTCGCCGTCTTTGATCCAACCGTCGCCCTTGATCACGAAGTCGCGCACCCACCCCGCAGGAGGAGGCGGCAGTTCGGCGAAACGCAACGACATTTCGTCTCCTGAATTCACAATCACGTAGCGATCGTCGATGGTTTTCAGCAAGTCGCGGACATCGCCGTAGCGTGTGTAGTAGCCGATCAGGTCGCGCCAGCGCTGCTTCGTGCCTTCGATCTGGTTGTAGTCGGGGACCTCCGGCGCGCGCGCTGCGGTGGTCGGCATGTGCATCACCGAGTAGCCGCGATAATGAAGGTCGGCGACCGTAGGGTCGAGAGTAGTTTGCTTCAATGGAGCGTCGGGCGCACCCTGGGCCCAATGGATCGCATCCCAGTAAATCTCCAGATTGGTACGCAGCCGCACCCGGCGCGGCGTTCCAGGCTTGAAAATATTGGTCAGGTTGAACAGCATCGTTTTCTTGCGGCCGGCGGGGAATCCGAGATTGTCCTGCGCGGTCACCCACCCGCCGTGACCGTCGGGGACTTCGACACTCAATCCGTGAGCGTGCCAGCGGTTACCCTGCGTGATTGCAACATTCACCGACGATTCGGTGTCATGAATCGAGCCCTGCGCGATCAGATACAACGGACCACTCTTTGGAGCATCGCTGCCGAGATCGACTTCGAGCCAGTGATCGCGCGTCAGGCCCTGGAACTGTCCGCGTCCAAAGCTGCTGACCGCTTTTCCGTCGAGCGTGCGGACGACTTCGGTCACGTCCTGCCCTGTGTCGTCAACGGCACGGGCGATTTCGTGGGGCGCGTACACGGTCGTGAAGCCGAGCTTCGCTGGAGGAATCACGAAGCGCTCATCGACATAAATTTCCGTGTTCGACGGATGATCGACCGCGGTCAGGACAATGTAGTCGTAGTAATACACTTCCCAGAGTTCAGCAGTGATGCGAATGTCGTAGTAGCCGTCGTGCGGCACCAGCTGGTCCCGGCCGATCTTGTACCATTCGCCGGTGGCCGCAATCTGCGCCGAGCCCAGCGTGTTGATGCGCAATCCGATCGCCGAGCCCCACGGTACCGCATCTTTCACGAACTCCATTTTTTTGCCGTTGTAAGCGAACAGGAACGGGCACGAAGCTTTGAGCCGCTGCTCGGTGACGACATCCTGGTCGGCCTTCACGCCAAATTCGGCGCGCACCGTGCCGTTCGGCCACACCACGCGAACCACTTCGGCTTCGGTCTGCTCGCCAAGTCCAAAATGAAGCAGCGGACCCGTGATGGGCTGCTTCTGCACCAGCAGGCCAGAACGGACTTCGATCTCTCCACCCACGCCGAACGGATTGATGCGTTGATCTCCAACGGCTTGCACTGCATGCGGCCGCACGACTTGCCAGTGATAATTCTTAGTGGTCTGATTGACTGCATCGACGGGTTGCCCATCCGCGGAGAAGCCAAGCAGATCGAGACGGCCTGTGCCTTTCAGGTCGGCAACGGCAAAAACAAACGGCGGGCCACCCGGATGATCTAGTAATGTGAACTTGCCTTCATCGTCGCCCAGCCACACCAAAGCGCTGGCGGCGTCGGCCTTGCCCGTCGGACACAGCACCAGATCGAGCGCTCCATTATTGTCGAGATCTGCAACCAGCAAGCGCACATCGCCAGCGAGATTACGCGCCGCATCGGGAACGTGAGCAATCTCGGCCGTGTCCCAGCTCTGTCCATCGTTCTTATCCGAGATGCGGACGATCGCGCCGTCGCTGCGCACGGCGAGCAGATCCAAAGTTCCGTCGTTATTCGCGTCAGCCACGGCAACCGCGTTCACTGAAGAAAAATCTCCCGGCAGCGCGCGCTCGCGAAACTGTCCCTGACGTTCGTTCATGAAGACGTGGAGCTTTCCCGCGCCATCGATGATCGCGGCGTCGGAGTTGCCGTCGCCGTCAAGATCAGCCCAAGCAAAACCGCGCAGGCCGGAGATCCCCGCAAACGGATGAATTGCGAGGAACGTATCGTCGCCGTTATTGCGAAGAACGGTGGGTACGCCACTGGATGCGCCAAGCACGATGTCGAGATCGCCATCCGCTTCGATATCGACCGCCCATGCTCCGGTGCATGGAGCGTTGACGACCGATTTCGGCAGTTTCGTTTGGGCGGTCACATCGGTGAATGCGTCCGGTTTGTCCTGACGCATGAAGCGCACGCCGCCGGCGCCCGCCAGCACCAGGTCCGTTTTAAAGTCGTAATTAAAGTCGACGGGCACAATTCCATCCGGCCGGGGAGACATCGCCGACGGCCCGCCAGGGAACGAGAGAGTTGCGCCAGAGGCCAGACGCACTTCACGACCATTCGCCACGGCAACAATTGGGGCGCCCGCACTGCCCAACGAAACCGCGCCCGTCCATTTCCAATTTCCAGCCGACCACTGCGCGCCTGCAGGCTGAGGCAGCGGCTGGGCATTGAACGTCATCGACATGTCGGCTGGAGCAGGCTTGAACGCCGGAGTTGGCATCAGCAGAAAGTGTGTGAACGGCTCAGCCTCTTCTCCCGGCGCCGCTTTGATGATCCTCAAGCTATGCCGGTAATCGGGATCGCGCATCAGCACATTACGCAAGAATGTGGTTTGCGTCGCGGCGGCTCGCAGATCGTTTGCCGACACAGCAGTCTGCAGTGCTGAGAACTGTCTTTGTGCCTCTGCCGGCCATAATGCCGAATGGCTGCTGAGTTGAGCTAACGACGACTTCAAGGCTTCGCCATCGCCACGCTTCGCCGCCACGCGGCTCAGTTCCAGCAGAGCTGCCAGATTCCCGGGCTGTGCGGCGAGAATTGTTTGCATGATTGCCTGAAAATCCGAATCGCTATTCGCGCCGCCTTCGCGCTCGGTTTCCTCCGCCAGCGAGTATTCCGCCCGCAGATTCTGCGCGTTGAGTTCGGAAGCTTTGCGGAAATCAGTCAACGCTGCAGCAGAGTTGCCGCGCTGGCTCTCGAGAATTCCCAGCAGGTTGTAAATCTGATCGTTTTTCGGTGCGAGATCGCGCGACTTGTTCAGTCTCTGCGAAGCCTGGTCATAGTTACGTTGCCGCAGCGCAAGAATCCCCCAGTTTGCCCATCCCGAGGGCTCCCCTGGCACCATCTGCGTCAGTTCCGACAGCTTGGCTTCGGCGTGAACATCGTCGCCCACCTGCAGCGCCGAAAGCCCAATGTAGAAAGCGGAGACGACATCTTTATACTCTTTCGAATCCGGGGCAGGAAATTTCGCCCGCGAACTGCACGTTGGGAGAACAATCAACATTCCCAAAGACAAGAGTAGAAAAACATTCCTGAGCCCGCCTTCATGACAAGTATGCATAGTAGAGCGCAAGCAATGCCAACGCATCGAGCAACGGAGGCAACGTCAAAGTATATAGAAGAAAATCTTAGTCATGCGCCCGCATTGCACTGATCGCTCGAGCCTGGAAGTCTGCTCTTTGGTTTTAGCAAACTGAACATATACAACAGCCAGGCACTCAGTCGAAAAGCACCGAGGATCGAATTCAGTAAGAGAGTTTTTATGGCACCGAACGGTTTGAGACGAGCGTAGACAACATTCATACTCCAAGCCGGGCCGGTATAAACGAATCCCGATTTTTGCAAGCCAATCCGGTTTCGAACTGGAGGCTCGTAAACAATTCTTTCGATTCCGCTGTTGAAGAATTTTGCGGTCTGCAAGATGCGACTGCTGTAGCAGAATCTTGCCAGGAGTGGGATCCGACCTTGCGATCGATATTTGAGTATCAGCGACGAGGCCTCGGAGGCATGCCTGAGCGCGGCGGTGACTCCGTTGGAGGTAATCGGATCGACCATCGAGGCAGCCTCACCGCAAATGAGCCAGTTTGATCCCGCAACGCCTAAATGGACGCGGCACTTGAACGAGGTCACATTGAGTTGACCGATGGGCGCCTCGCCGAGCAAGCTCTGGAAGCGGGGAAACTTCGCAAGTTCTTGCCGGAAAATCTCGTCGACCGCCAAACCATGATCACGCCTGGCTTTCATGAAGTCACCCGTAATGACGGCGCCGACGCTCGCCGTCTGCGGATTTACGGGAATTTCCCACACCCAGTCCAGATAGTCCGTGGGCGAGGGATCCATGTACAACGTGGTGCCTTCGACCGGATCGGTCACTGGAAAATAGGCCCACATGGCAACTTTTGCAGGACCATACTCGAGCTTCCGCAAATTGAATTCCCGAGCGAACATTGATGCCCCAATTCCCGAAGCATCAATGAACCAGGCAGCGGAGTATTTGGCGCCGCTCGACGTATGAACGGAAGAAATGCGTTTGCCGGTTCGTTCAACACTTACGACCTTGTCCGATACAAACGTAACACCTGCTTCAACGGTGCGCTTCAGCATCTCCTGGTCCGTCCGCATGCGATCCAGATGCAAGGTTTTGAGCTCGATGTTGAGCGGGGGCTCTCCCAGCCAGGGAGTAGGAACGTAGTGCTGAGAGCATCCGTCGCGCATTTTCAGCGTGACGTGACGTTTCCACGTCGCCATCTGGGTTTCGAGCAGATACTCCATAGGCAAGCCCAGTGCTTTGAGTAAGTCTGGAGCCGACCAGTCCAGCGATTCTCCGACCGGCGGACGCGTGCTTTCAGCGGGGGCAATGCAAATGACCTTAAGACCAGCGCGGGCAAGCTGCAGCGACGCCGCCTTTCCCGCCATACCCGCGCCAACGACGATCACATCGCAAGGTTCGGCTGACATCGATCCATG